>CAYSCW010000086.1:0-1679 GCA_964429795.1 uncultured Eubacteriales bacterium | reverse complement strand
GGATTCACTGCCAAGATAAGGGACGCTGCCGTCAGTGTCGAAGGAAATAACAAAAAGTCAGAAAAAACAAATGTAGGTTTTGTACCGCTCATAAATTTCCGTTTTGAATGGTTTTTTGCCAAAAAATTGAGTTTATTATTGGACGGTGATGCTCTTGCTGCATCTCAAGGCCGAGCCGAAGATGTCTTGTTGTCTTTACAGCTCCATTTAAATGAAGACGTTACGCTGAAAGCTGGATACAGAATCCTTGAAGGTGGCGCCAACGTGGAAGAAGTATACAATTTTGCCCTAATCCATTTTGTAATCGCAGGCATAACTTACCGATTCTGATCTCAATCCCATGAGCTTGTGAGAACAAGATGAGGAGGAGATGGCCAAAATAAGCGAGTTGAGATCATGAAAATACTTTTAACAGGCGCTACTGGCTATATCGGAAGAAGGCTCAAGGAAAGACTCCTAGAAGATAAAAGTCTTCAACTTCGCTTATTTGTCAGGAACGAAAGAAAGATCCGCGACAAGTACAGAGACCGGGTGGAAATTTTCGAGGGCAGCACCTTTGATAAAGAATCTCTCCGAAAAGCTCTTGAAGGCATAGATGTAGCCTATTACTTGATTCATTCTATGGGAACTAAAGGTGATTTCGCCAAGCTCGATCGTTTAAGCGCCGAAAATTTCCTTCGCGCCTGCATAGACGCCAATGTTCAGAGAATAATATATCTTGGTGGACTGGGCAGAAAGGATACTGCCAGCAGGCATCTTTTAAGCCGGATCGAGACAGGAGAAATCCTCAGCCGTCGACCTGAATCCATCCAGACCATATGGATTAGAGCTGGAATTATCATCGGTTCAGGCAGCGCAAGTTTTGAGATCATCCGCAATCTTGTTCAGAAGCTTCCTATGATAATAACACCAAGATGGGTTCATACAAAAACCCAACCCATCGGTATCAGCGACGTATTGGAATACCTATTTCAGGCAAAAGATCTTGATACAAAGAAGAATCTTGTCGTAGATATTGGATCTGACCAGATGAGTTTTAAAGAGATGCTTATCAGAGCCTCCAAGGTTATGGGACTAAGGAGAGTCTTGATTCCTGTTCCTTTGTTGACACCGAGACTCTCATCTTATTGGTTGATACTCATGACCCCTGTTTCTTATCGGATAGCAAAAGCATTAGTCGAGGCGCTAAAATCAGAGACAGTTATCCAAAATGATAATGCTAAAAGGTATTTCCCCCATATTTCCCCTCTTTCATATGAAGATGCCGTTAAAACTGCTCTTGGAGAGATTGAAAAAAAACAGATTATTAGCCGCTGGTGCGACAGCAGTGCCGAAGAGGTATGCGATATAAAAGATCAAGGCCGAATAGAGGCAGCAGTTTTTGTTGAGAAAAGCGTCTATGATTTTGGAAAGATTCCATCAGAAATGATATTTGCTTCCATTCAATCCATCGGCGGGGAGAATGGATGGTTTAGATGCGATTGGCTATGGAAATTGAGAGGCACCGTAGACAAGCTTGTCGGGGGACCTGGCTTAAATCGAGGACGGAGAGATCCGGCCTTATTGAGAGTAGGAGATAGCCTGGATTTTTGGAAGGTTATAGATCTAAAGAAAGGCAAGAGACTTCTTCTTTCAAGCCAGATGAAGCTGCCCGGGAAAGCCTGGCTGGAATTTTCTGT
>CAYSCW010000085.1:0-1982 GCA_964429795.1 uncultured Eubacteriales bacterium | reverse complement strand
CTTTTCCTTTGCCCTCTATTCCCAGCCTATTTAAACGTTCCGTTTCATTTGATCTTAGCCTGGTTGGGATTGAGCTCAATTTCATTCATCTTGATAACTGTAATCATAGCAGTAGGTCTTGAACCTAAGGTCTCCCTTTGATTTTTTTCGATTCACATGGAGAGCTCCTTTATCATACCTGTTTACATCCATTGCCCAGGCGGTGATAGCGTCTCCGTTTTTCGAGTGAGGAGATTCCAAGGAAAAATAGAACTTTTTCCCTTTCGAGTCAGGAATGGGAGGGAAATCAAATGATCTGTAGACATTATCCAAGATACTCGAAGCCTCGAATCTTTCTGTGTGTATGTCATCGTCATCTGTAGGTGATTTCTTCAGATGAAAGATGACCTCTTGATTGTTTTTCCTTTTGAATGTAGCTAGCATGACTTTGATCCGAGTCAAATGATTGTGGGAGCAGTAAAAGGTCTGCCCTATTTCCACTCCCTCTATTATCTCTCCCGCAGCGAAATTCGACTCCTCCTGCTGGCTGTCAACGATCAGTGTTTTTATTTCTTTTAAATCGAGAGCAAGAACCTTCTTGAATATCTTTAGCCCGAAGGGATAACCTGATTCGTTCATTTCCTTAATCTGTCTATAGCTTTTCTCAAACCATGGCTGGTCAGTAATCGTTTCCAACCAACTCCGGAATTCATCACAGTAAACAAAATAATCAGGTTCATATTTTTTCACTGCCCACTGAAAATCTTGTTTTCGTATATAGGTGGAACTCCCAGGGGTAACGAGGCCTGCCAGATCAATGATTTTTCGCTGTGAATAGTAACCAAGATATCCAACTTCCAGAGCGGCCACGCTGGCATCGGTTGGGGTGTTTTCGCTCATCCACCTTCCTGCCTTGGTATAAAGTTCCAGTTTCGGGAAGGGGAAAGAGCGATAGGTGTTATGATAGGCTCTGAGGCCTGCGGATAAGGCAAGGAAGATGGATGAGATGATAACCAATGACAGAATTCTGTATGTCCGTTTTAAAGAGGAGCCGATATCTTTGAACTTAGCCAGAGATATTTTTATTTCCTGATTGAATATTTTAAAATTCCACTTTTTCCTCTTGTTCTCTTTGAAGAAAAGAGGAGCAGATATTATGAATTGAATGCTGAAAGCACTGATAAGCATCAACAAGAGTATCAACGGTATCGGGTACCAGTGATAGAAGGAAACCTTGAGCAGAGTGTAGCCAAGGGTATGCAGGATAGCCCAAGAAGCCATCAGGAGCCATACCTTCTGGGTGAAGAGGATCAAAATTCCTCCAGTCAGCAGCAAAGGAATAAAAGAATAAAACAGGGTGTTCTCCTTTAATATGATGCCGGCGAAGTAAAAGATTCCCGGAAAGAATTTCCTCCATAAGTCTGAGGCATATTGGGCTTGCTTTGTTTCCAACGTATTGGGAAGAAAGGTGTTGAAGTTGAAATAACAGAAGAGAAAGAAGGGAATACAGAGAATAATAAACAAAATGACCTCTTTCACAGGAAATTTCTTGTTTTTTATGATGTAATCCAAAAAGATTATGCCGGCTGGAATTATTCCATCAGCGCGAACCAGGAAAGCGAGGACACAAAAGATAGTGGTGGGGATATATCTTCTTTGATCGTAAAAGTAGAAAGCACTGATGACCATCAGAAGCTGAAAATATGTTTCGCTTCCAAAAGTCTGTAAAAACCAAGGATTCAAAAGAATAAACAGTCCGCACAAGAAACCCACCCAGGGGTGCCCTTTTTTTAGAGTGAGAAGATAGATGAGGATCACGGACATCCCCAAAGAAAAGGCACTCAAGACGCCTCCTACTGAGGGAATGGGGAGGCCCAGGAAGCCAAAGAAAGCCAATATGAGTCCATAGAGGGGGGTGGTGGTTCCGAGGAATTCTTCCCCTGGATTGTAGACAAAGCCGTGCCCATCGACCAAATTTTGAGCATATCTATATGTTATATAAG
>CAYSCW010000084.1:0-2004 GCA_964429795.1 uncultured Eubacteriales bacterium | reverse complement strand
CTCTGATAACTGTGAGTTTTCAAGCCATAAAGGCAGCGTGCGCGAATCCTGTGAATTCTTTACGGTATGAGTAAGTCTTCTTTATCCGATAACGACTCGATTCCGGCTGCTGACATTCCAAGGTAAACCGGTGCTTCCTCAGGGAACTGTTGTTACTTGATCAAATACGCTCAGCAAGTTATCAAGAAACGGAGGAAGAATCGTGTAATCAAAGTAGAAGGGCGATTGATCATTGGGGCCAAGTCAAAGATGGAAAAAATGCTGTAGGATTTGTGGACTGTGGAGCAAGACGGGAGATAAGGTTCATTCCTGAGATAGCCGCGAAGGAGTGCAATAGCTGCAAGGAATGTTTCGCGCTCTGCCCGACATCGTATCTCCAGGCCGCTTTCGTTTTAACCGAAGCTCTTGCGTTTCCTGGAGATCCTTCTTAAACCGCATTAATGAAATAAGGGAACGGTACTCCGCGAAGGCAGCCTCTGAACTCTCCCTTCCCCTTATCATTGAAGATGATCCGACTTATGTGCCTTCCAAAGGCTGGGCCGAGATTATCCGCAAGGTCTACGAGGTGGATCCATTGATCTGCCCTTCTTGTGGCGGCCGGATGAGAAT
This sequence comes from uncultured Eubacteriales bacterium, assembly GCA_964429795.1. Lineage (GTDB taxonomy): Bacteria > Acidobacteriota > Aminicenantia > Aminicenantales > Aminicenantaceae > CAYSCW01. The sequence continues at coordinate 1,395 of CAYSCW010000084.1, read as the reverse complement.
CATCTCTTTTATCGAAGAACCGAAGACAATCGACAGGATCATCCGTCATCTCAAGCTCAGCTTCCAGGCCGAACGGCCTCCACCATCCCATGTGGCCCATCAGGAACTTCTTATGGCAGCCGAGGAGAGTGGGGAATATTTCACCTAGTTATCCGAATTGCTTTTGGCTGACTTGAGGACCGAGTCTATCCTAAACCTGCGGATTTGAAGAATTCGGTTGATTCGTTACTCATTTTGAGTCATTGACCTTGTCGTTTTAGGTGTGATACTGTTATTTTTGGATGTTAGTAGGTGGTAATAGGGGAAAATTGCGAGAGATTTGCCGCAAGCACAAAAAGCAAATTCCTATCAAACAAATGCCAGGGGGAGATGCGTATTATTGCCTTCCTCACCGGCTATACCGTGGTGAACAGGACATCAATCACCTCAAGCTGACCTTTGTCGCAGAGAGACCTCCCCCGCCTCAGATCGTCTCGCAACAGCTTCTGATGGCCGCAGAGGCTTCGGCTGAATATTTTTCATGACCTTCTCTTTTCCATTGAGGAGAGGTCTGGGTGATTTCCGGCATTTTTTGAGCGTCTCTGCGGCTTTTGTAGCTTTTTGGCCCGCCATGAGCAATTCCCAACTGCTCTTGACATCTCTTCGAGCCGAGATGTATATTTTCTTACGATGGTTGGACGGGTAAATCGACACAAAGAGACTCACTCGGTCACCAAAGCCGAAAACCAAATTCTTATTATCAAAAATTATAAGGGGTCCCAGGAATCCAATACATTTGAAGTTGATTAAAGTCTTGATATAATTCTGAATTAAAGAAAGGGAGATTAAACATGTTCAGGAAGAGAGTTTTAGAGAGCATTCTGGGAATGTTTCTTATCTTTTTCTTGGCCTGTCCGATGTTGGCCCGGATGCCAGATGTTTGTAATTTTAAAGGAGTTGAAATTTCATGCAAATTATTGTTCAAACATACCATATTGGAGAAAGGCAAATATGATCTCGAGGTATTGAAGAATCCGAATGGACCACAGTATTTCCTCAGAATCAAGAAAGGTAATAAAATCCTCTGTTTGATTGATGGAGAGCGAGTCTATTCTGAAGCCCTGGATAGGGACCGCAGAATCGATCCCAGTTACCCTCGGAATCCGAGGTTGAAAATGAAGAAAGATCCCGAGGAAAAGGTTTTTTATTTCACCGTTGAAACAGGCAAGCTAAGCCGTTTTCCTTATCTCCTTCTGATATTTAAAATGGCTTATGAAGATTAATCCTTATATGTATTATCAGTAAAGTCCCGAAATAAAGAGATAATCACTGCTGCTGGTGGAAACGGGAAACAATCCTGCCAAGCTCAGCTTCCAGGCCGAACGGCCTCCACCATCCCATGTGGCCCATCAGGAA
>CAYSCW010000083.1:0-2272 GCA_964429795.1 uncultured Eubacteriales bacterium | reverse complement strand
TGGGTGGTGCTATGAGCCAAAACCCTCCCACCCTCCTCCATGGTCTTCGGATGGACAGCAACCGCCGCCTTTCTAGCTAACTGCATGAAATATCTTCACTCATCACGGATTTGGAAATGTATTCCTTTTTATTGATTCTACAGGGAAGATGTGTTAAATTTTTCTCCAAAGCAATAGATACGATGGAAAAAAAGAGGATTTTCTCACATTTTATTCTTTTTATCATAATTCCTTTGTTGATAGGCAATATCTTGTTCTCCAGTGAAGCAGGGTTCTATTCTGAGGATCTAAACATAATCGCTCGTTATCAGCAGAAGAACAACGATCGCATTCTCGCGACAGGAAATGTTGAAGTCCACTACAGGAATATTAAGCTTTTTGCTGACAGGATAGAGCTCAACACAGAAACCAGAGATGTTTATGCTGAAGGGAATGTCTCGATTCATTTTCCTGAGGAGGTAATAGATTGTGAGAGGATTCACTTCAATTTGGATTCCTCTCGAGGAGAACTTAAAAAAGTTTATGGCAGGATTCAGCCATCTATTTTTTATGAAGCAGATTCAATAGAGAGAAAGGATGCGAATCTTTACAATCTCCGAAAGGCAAAAATCACTTCCTGCACTCAGGCTGTCCCTCGTTGGAAATTTTCCTGCGCAGAGGCTAAGTTCAAGAAAGATGATTATATCGAGATGTGGCACTCTGTATTATCCATTAAGAAAATCCCCGTCTTTTATTTTCCTTATTTGAGGTATCCTCTTGATAGGGAAAGGGCTACTGGGTTTTTGATGCCTCAATTTGGCTACTCTGGAGTCAAGGGTCTTTTTTATTCGCAGGGATTTTATCTGGCTCTAAAAAGAAACATGGATGCAACCTTTAACTTTGATTATTATTCTGGACGAGGATTTGGAGGCGGATTGCAGTATAGATATCTTTTTTCTTCAGGAACGGGAGGAGATCTGAGTGCGTACATTTTTAAATTTAAAGAAGACCCGGAGAGGGAAGACCTCGATAAAGCCTATATTATCCGTTTTAACCACAACCAACCTATTCTCTTAGACTTTTCTCTTATAGCTAACGTCGATTATCAAAGTTCTTTTGATTTCTTAAAAGAGTTTGACAATAATTTTAAGCGAGCCGTCGTTTCTAACCGTGCTTCAGTGGTCTATCTTTCAAGATCCTGGTCTAGTTGGAATCTAAGCGCCCGCGTATCGAGGTTTGAAACATATTTTGCCGAAGCGAATACCTCGAGCATTAAGCATAATCTTCCCTATATAGCCCTTAACATTTCCCAGATGAAAATCTTCTCCCCTTTATATTTTTCTCTCTCTTCCGTCTTCGACCGTTGGGAATTTGGATGGGATTACGAATATCGTGCCGGCACGCAGAGACGTTCACAGAGTTTAAGTCTCAGGCCTGAACTGACTTTTCCCTTTACAACAATACCCTGGATTACTTTGAGTTCTACATTTGTGGCCAATTTTAATTATTATTTCAAAAGCTTTGAACCCGGGAGTGTTCGCTCTCCAGGGTATGGGAAGCTTATTGACGAACCCCTATTAAGCACCAATTATTTGATCAACATGGAACTTACTGGTCCTGTCTTTAACAAAGTGTTTTTCAGGGCTGATGGCAGTCCAAAATTGAAACATATCATCGAGCCAAATATTAGCTATATATATGATAGTCCGGTATCTGCTTCCGATAGAATTATCACCCTCACTGGCTATTTTTTTCGCTATCATCAGCTAACATACAGCCTGACAAACCGCTTTTTGATAAAACAGAACGATATGACGAGAGAAGTTTTCACCTTAGGGCTATCGCAGACTTTTTATCTTGCTCCTGAGGAGAGCCCTTTACAAATGTACAAAGATTTTTTTGAGGGAGACATCCCTCGATTTTCTGATATCGAAGGATATGTAAGGTTTTACCCTTCTCATAAATACAGCATCGATGTCTCAACTGCATTCAATCCGTATCAAAAGGTTTTTCCAAGTTTGCACCTGGCAGTTAACCTCGGTAGGTATGGAGATCCGTTGATGTGTAGCGTGAGTTGGTTTAAGGGCACTAATCCATATTATAAAGATAGAATTTATGATCGTCATCAGATCAATTTTACTGGGGGGGTGACAATCCGGAAGCTTAACTTAGAGGCTTTTACAGTGCTTGATTTCAATATCCAGGAAAGAAAGATGCTCTACTCTCTTTTCAGTCTTGTTTACCATTATCAGTGCCTTGATTTTAAGGCTGACCTTAAGATATTCTATTTCCG
>CAYSCW010000082.1:0-2284 GCA_964429795.1 uncultured Eubacteriales bacterium | reverse complement strand
GGGATATTTTCAAGGGAGCGTTTCTCCCTTACCGGGACCCGGAAACGCTCAATCTTTTCTTGAAAGAAATTAACGGCTTCACCTATGACCACAGCGAACGACTGGGGGATGCCTTTGAATACCTGCTTTCCGTTCTGAGCAGTCAGGGAGATGCAGGGCAGTTTCGGACCCCGCGGCATGTCATTGATTTCATAGTTGAAATTGTGAATCCCTCTAAAGAGGACTCAGTCCTTGATCCTGCATGCGGCACAGCCGGATTTTTGATCTCATCCTACAAGCACATTCTCAGTCAAAACACCAAAACCAGCCCCGGAGACCTCCTGACTGCCGACGACAAAGGCAGACTTATGACCAATTTCTGTGGCTATGATATCTCCCCAGATATGGTACGCCTCTCTTTGGTCAACATGTATCTTCACAGCTTTGCCAATCCATTGATTTATGAATACGACACGCTTACAAGCGAAGACAGATGGGATGAGCGTTATGATGTGATCTTAGCTAATCCCCCGTTCATGACACCAAAGGGCGGCATCCGGCCCCATTCCCGTTTCACCATAAAGGCCAAGCGGAGCGAAGTTCTCTTTGTTGACTACATCGCCGAGCACCTCAATGTCCACGGCAGGGCCGGCGTTATTGTCCCTGAAGGCATTATATTCCAGTCCCAGAATGCTTATAAGAATCTGCGTAAGATGTTATTGGAGGATGGCTACCTCTATGCAGTCATCTCCCTGCCTGCAGGAGTCTTTCAACCTTATTCTGGCGTAAAAACCAGCATCCTGATCATGGATAAAACCCTGGCAAAGAAGACCGGTGAAATATTTTTCGTAAAAGTGACAAACGACGGCTTCGATCTCGGAGCCCAGCGCCGCCCCATTGACAAAAATGACCTGCCCCAGGCGCTTGAAATTATCAAAGGCTGGAAGCAGGCAATCGTGGAAGGGAAGGGTTTTGAAGTTGATGGAGTTGATAAGGTAAGTGCACACACCGTCAGCAAAGAAAAAATAGCTGACTCCGGCGACTACAACCTTTCCGGGGATAGGTATAAGGAAGTTATCAGCTATACCAATGTGAAGTGGCCGATGGTGGAGTTGGGGGAGGTGTGTGAAATAAACCCCAAGAAATCGGAATTAAAAGGCTTGGATGATGAGTTAGATGTTAGCTTTATTCCAATGTCGGACATGAATCAAGGGACGTCTGATTTGAATGTCAGGCAAACAAAAAAGTTAAGAGAAGTTTTGACAGGCTATACGTATTATAAGAATTCTGATGTTTTGCTGGCAAAGATCACTCCATGTTTTGAAAACGGGAAATCTGGCATTGCAAGGGGATTAAGAAATGGCATTGGTTTTGGTTCTACAGAGTTCATTGTGATAAGGCCAGATCTAAACCGAATCCTGCCTGAAATAATTTATCATTTCGTTTCTGAGTCTAAGTTTTTGACCATAGGAGCGTCAAACATGACCGGTTCTGCTGGTCAACAACGTCTTTCTTCGGATTTTGTCAAAAGGTATCCGATCCCCCTCCCACCCTTGGAAGTTCAGGAGAAGATTGTCGTGGAACTGGACAGTTATCATCAAATAATTGATGGCGCTAAACAGATCGTCGAAAACTACAAACCCGCAATCAAAATCGACCCTGATTGGCCAATGGTGGAGTTAAAAGATGCTGATTTAGAAATAATTGATGGCGATAGGGGTACAAATTACCCTAAGAAATATGAATTTTCGAACGACGGCGGCTATTGCGTATTCTTAAATACAAAGAATGTGCTAAAAGATGGCTTCAATTTCTCTGAAGTAATGTTCATTGCAAAAGAAAAAGACGAATTATTACGAAAAGGTAAATTAAACCGGAATGATATTGTTTTGACTACAAGGGGTACAGTGGGAAATGTGGCTATTTTTGATGAAAAAGTACCATATGAAAATATTAGAATAAATTCTGGTATGTTAATTTTCCGCCCTTCTTTAGATATTTTTCAACCCAAATATCTATTCTGGCTATTTCAAACAGAATCTATTCAATTAGAATTCAAAGAAATATCATCTGGCAGCGCACAACCTCAATTGCCAATACGTGATTTAGTGTTTTTAAAAATCCCCCTCCCACCCCTCGAAACCCAGCAAAAAATCATCGCTGAAATTGAATCCGAGCGTGAGATTGTGGATGCGAACAAGAAGCTGATCGAGATTTTTGAGAAGAAGATAAAGGACAAAATCAGTGAGATCTGGGGTGAGTAAATCCTGTTAATCTTTACCCCGTGGAATGGAAAAATATTCCA
>CAYSCW010000081.1:0-2682 GCA_964429795.1 uncultured Eubacteriales bacterium | reverse complement strand
TTCTTCTCCTCCACTATTCTGCCCATGTTGCTGTAAACAGCTTCAATCACATTGCTTAAGCTCTGAGTCCTCGCTACTACACAGACAAATTTCCTAAGCAACCTGGTAATATTAGGGCCGAATTTTTTGCCCACAAGAACGTCTATACCTTCCAAAACAGAATAGGTAGCCTTGGCTTTCTTTGGGTCTCCATGTTTTATTGATTCATTACCTTTGAACGCTACATTCTTTCTTTTTTCAATAAGCACAGCTTTATTATTGATGAATTTGTAAACATAGAAATATTTGGCCATTCCTACATGATCATTGTTCAAATTCTCACCATCATCCGTACCAAAAGCTATTAGCAATTCCTTTTCCATCTTTTCCTCCTACAATAAATTCTTTCCTAAAAGGGTATTTACTTCTTTTTGGAGAATTTTGTAGATTTCCTTCTCTAAATCCCTTGAAGGTAACTTCTTTGCCTTTCTGAGACCTAGAGTCGAGGTAAGCTCGATGTAACGGTCTACTGACATTCCCTCCCTCTCAAAAAGCTTTTTACCGCATTGTACACCACAGGCATCTATCATAATCCTCTTCTCCGATTTCTTCATAATTTCATTAAATTTCCATGGCACAATCACAGCAGGAAGACATCCAATTTTCACATCATCTGGGTTTTCCTCCCATATCCTGATACAAGCTTTGGATGCAGCAACGCCTGTTGCACATCCGCCATAGCACGTGAAAATCAAGAGTTTGTAAGTCAAGGTTTCACCGCCCTTATTATATTTATTCGCTTTGATTTGTAAATCTCCCATCATCCTTTTTCTGACCCCGGACCAACCTGGGAAGGTTCAGTTTTTCCCAAATCCTGATCCTGCAACGGTTTCACCTTCAATCTGGGGAGAAGTGAAAATTCTCCCTGTTTTTTCGCTACCGCAGTTAGGGCATTTCACTTCATTGCTTTCAATTTCTTGATCCTGATTAAAATATAATCTGCCCTCCGGGATGATTCCTTTGAACGAATAGTTTGCCCCTTGTGTAAAAGATCCTACGCTGGCGGCATACCGGTTTCCATGTACACAGCAAGGTCAGAGCTTTGAGTAAAGAAGAAGCCGAACGGCCACCTCCACCGCAAGCTCTCAACTGGCTATGGCAGCTGAGGAGAGAGGGGAATATTTATGAAAGCCTCCATGGCTGCTTTTTCTCGATTTCAGTGGTTAGGTCTATCTTCTGGTAGGGGGTTTTGCTGTTTATGCTACCTTGTCTCTGTTTTTGTTTGTTGGCAATTGACGTTTTCATTTTGAGCGTGATAATATAAATGTTAATTTTCAGAGTGTGGAAATAGGGGAAAATTATGAGAGATTTGAGGCAAGTACAGTGATTGAGTGGATAAAAGACCATAAGCATTTTGGTCAGGTGCAAGAAAAACATAAGGAGTTTTTGATCTTGCTATTTTACGCGAATTTCTCTTCTCCTGCAAAGCGTGCTCTGTCTGAAATTGAACGATTCAGCAAAGAAAATAAACAGATACCCATTTATATTATCGACGTGGAAAAAGTAAAAGGAATACATAAACAGTTTGGAGTGGAAAATGTTCCTACAGTCTTGGCACTCCGGAAAGGAAAAGTGACTAAGCAGGTTGAAGGCGTTGAAAGTGCTAAGTTTTATGCTCATATTTTTTCTGGGATATATCCTGCACGCTATAAAAAAGATAAAAAGGCAGTTTCTCACCGGGTGATTGTATATAGCGGGCCAGGTTGTCCTGCGTGTGGAACTGCAGAGGCTTACTTGCGGCGTCGGGGTGTCAGTTTTAGGGTGGTAGATATATCTCGTGACCAACATGCAGCCGAAAGGTTAGTTCGACGTAGCGGCCAAATGGCTGTGCCTCAAATTGATATTGATGGGCATTTAGTAGTGGGTTTCAATCAGGCAAAAATTGATAGACTTCTTTCAAGTTAGATAGGAGGTGATAATATGAAATTACAACCTATCAATGGGCGTATTTTAGTAAAACCTATTGAAGCTAAAGAGAAGACATCCGGCGGTATTTATCTTCCGGATACTTCCAAAGAAAAGGTTCACGAAGGAGAAGTTATTGCTGTTGCAGAAGATGCCACTGAAGAAGTTGCTGTGGGTAATCGTATAATTTATAAGGAATTTGGTGGGACGGAAGTGAAGTTTGATGGGGAAGATTATATTTTGCTTACCGAAGATGATCTTCTGGCAAAGTACGAAGCAGTAGATAAAATACCAGAATAGAAGTAGAAGAAAAAAGCCGAGATAGAAGCGCTTAAAAATTAGTGCTATCATGAAAGCAAATAATAATATAATCATAGTTACACTGTATGATGGGTATGAATATGACTCAAAGCTTAGGACCGGCTTTGGCTTCTCATGCCTTGTTAAAATAGGAGGGAAAAGCCTACTGTTCGACACTGGCAGCGAAAGCCAAACATTGCCATACAGTATGCAGCAGCTGAAGATTAAACCTGAAGAGGTGGAAATAGTCGTCTTATCTCATTCACGTGGGGATCATACTGGAGGTTTAAGAGGTTTTTTCAATGCCAACGGTCATAAAGCTAAGGTCGCTCTATAGAAGTAGAAGAGTCAATGGATAGGGCAAGAAGTTTCAGTATATCTAATTTGCCATCTATTTTAATAAATGAAAATGGAGAGTCTTTAATATCCGGTATTATC
>CAYSCW010000080.1:0-3021 GCA_964429795.1 uncultured Eubacteriales bacterium | reverse complement strand
TGGGTGAGAGGAAGGTGGTAACTTTCAAGTGCTCTGGGGTTTTGAGGAATAAGATGAATAGAGAACGCAGAAGATATCCCAAAAACCTATGACTTGTGTTTGTATGTTGTAATAAAATGGGATAGAATCCGTTAAATGAATCTGGCACGAAATTTTTAATCTTATAACAACAGGAGCCATCCAACATTTTGTGGATCTAAGTGCTAGTTTTTTCTGTCCTGCTTCCAATTTTTCGCCTGTCAGTCGTCCGATAAATAGTTATATGTAGTCCCAAGTATCCGGAGACCTATACTGGCTGATTTATAAGAAAAGGAGATGTGTTTGCGGCATAGCCCTACCCAGATTTCTCCCATGTTCCGCTCTCCCGGCGAGATCAAACTCCTCGTAACCGTCTTAGAATCCCCTCGCCTGCTAGTCAAAGTGCCTGAATCTAGCCAGCGCGTTCCCCCCACAACATCATGAGGTTGCTCTTGGCTTGACATACAAGGCCGAATCCCGTATAGTCCAAGTTCGAAAAAGGAAGTCCTTATCATCATTGGTAGACGGATAGCTGCCGGATTTCATGTTTAACGAGTCATAGGAGGTACCGACGATGAAGATTGACCCAGCAAATTTGGATTACCGGGATTCACACGAGTTGCTAGTTGGTGCCATTGTCCCCCGACCTATCGCCTTCGTTTCCACAGTTGGTGAAGATGGCATATTTAATGTCGCCCCTTTTAGCTTCTTTACCGGAGTATGTGTGAAACCACCACTCATTGGTTTTGAGACTGCTTGGAGAAGAGATGGGCAGAAGAAGGATACTCTTAGAAATATCGAGTTCTCAAGAGAATTTGTGGTCAATGTTGTCACTGAAAGTATGGCTAAGGCTATGAGCCAAGCCGGTGAAGAATATGCTAGCTATATAGATGAATTCAAAGAAACGGGACTAACACCAATAAAAGCCGATATTGTCAAAGCCCCAATGGTAGCTGAATCACCGATTAATATGGAGTGCAAGTTAGTGCAAATTCTAGAATTCGGGCAAGCTCTCAGGCGTGCCAGCTTTATCATTGGAGAAGTGGTTCGGTTTCATGTTAAGGACGAATTTTGGGTTAATGGCCGGATAGAGATGTCTAAATTGAAGGCTATCGGCCGGCTCGGGGGAGAATTCTACTGCCGAACAGAAGACATGTTTGAAATAAAGGGTTCTATTCACCTTTGACCCAAGAGATTAAATTTCTATTCAGCGAGCACCTATATGTTTTCTCCTTGATAGGCACCGTGGTAGCCTTCGGTTTCCTGAGTTAGGCGAAAAAAAACAAGCTGTACAATTCTGACGTTTCTCTGCAAGCGAAACCCCTGAGAATTATAGACTACCATTAAAGACTGGATAAGACCTGAGTAGCCAGCATCCCATACGGCAGTATTTACCATGACCCCACAACATCATGAGGTTGCTCTTGGCTTGACATACAAGGCCGAATCCCCTATAGTCAGAGTTCGAAAAAGGAAGTTCTTATCAACGAATTAAAAATCTTAAACTCGTCGTTTGTGTCACCAATGCACTGCAGTGGATTCAGGACACTTGCAGCGGTTCAACGGGAAATGCCGGATGCGTTTCTGCTGAACACGGCGGGAGCCCAGATAACCCTTTAATTTTTGGAGTACAAAAGCGGCTTTCCTGGACGTTCCCAATCGATGTCGATTTAAAACAGACATTAGCGGTACTTGAAAACGGGCCTGTAAATTTGATTAACCTCTTTCCGGTCTGAAATGACCTGCGAACTATCTGGGTGAGATCTCATGGAAATAAACTCAATTAATAAATTTACAATGTTGAACAATGGGACGAAGATGCCTCGGTTAGGGTTTGGCGTTTTTCTGTCAAAAGAAGGTCAAGAGGTTGTAGATGCCGTGAAATGGGCTTTAGAGGCCGGATATCTCAGTATCGATACTGCTGAGGCCTATGGAAACGAAACGGGTGTCGGTCGAGCAATCCGTGAAAGTGGTGTGCCACGAGAAGATATTTTTTTAACCACGAAGGTTTCAAATAGCTCTCAACGTCAAAAAAGAGTCCAGGAAGCCTTTAACGAAAGTTTACAGCGACTGGGCGTAGACTATGTCGATTTATATTTGGTTCACTGGCCGGTGAAGGGCTTCTATCAGGACGCGTGGAGAGAATTGGAGAAAATTTATCATGATGGCAGGGCAAAGGCGATTGGTGTCAGCAATTTTCTCAACCATCATTTAAAAGATATTTTTGAAAGCAGTGATCGTGTTCCTGCCGTTAACCAGGTAGAATTTCATCCATACCTGACCCAAACAGCGCTCGTCGAATTCTGTAAAGAAAAAAAGATCCAGGTGGAAGCCTGGAGCCCCTTGATGAGAGGTCAGGCCCTTCATTTGCCACCAGTCATCGCGTTGGCCGAAAAGTATCAAAAAACGCCTGCACAAATTGTCTTGAGATGGGACTTGCAGCATTCCGTTGTCACGATTCCGAAATCTGTTCATAAGGATCGTATTCTTGCCAACGCCCAGCTGTTTGACTTTGAATTGTCTGAAGATGACATGGCCGCCATTGACGCCCTGGATATTGGTCAAAGGGTCGGACCCGATCCGGATAATGTTAATTTTTAAGGGGGTCGGTAAACTTTTTCAATAATCCGGCCACACTTGTCGTTTAGGGCAAAAGCGTCCCAGCATGCTTCCTGGAGGCTCTTGTGATCGGTTTCCTTACAATTACGGTTGGTCACGCATTTATTTCTAACTGAATTCGATAGTCTTTGCCGATGCTCCATTCTGATTAATTCCGTTTGAAATAATGGGAGGCCCTGGGTGTTGATTACTGCTATGATTGTGAAAAAATGAAAGGCCGAAAAATTTCAGTATTGTGATCGAAGTGTATGCTTTTCCCACCTGAGAAACATTGAAAAACCAAGCTAATTCATTCCATAAACTCACCACTAGTATTTTCTTGGATTTATAAAAATTTGGCCTAATTCCGAAAAATATGATAACTCTCAGATTAGAACACCAATT
>CAYSCW010000079.1:3164-4488 GCA_964429795.1 uncultured Eubacteriales bacterium | reverse complement strand
CGTAGCCTTTATCTGCAGCCATCTTTTTTCTGGTCTGGTAATCCCTCATGGATTCTATTTTCCGGGAAATCTCTTTTGCCCCTCCGTAAGAGTCGATCAGGGCATCCATGGCTTTCAAGTCCTTATCTGATAAAAGCTTAAAATGCATGCTTTCCTCCTTTGCAGTCATAGAGAATTAGAGATGTCTTGTGATTGGCTCTTCAAATTGAAAATATCTAGGTTTATAAATTCCGGCATACTCCGTTTACTTGGAAAGATGACGGTGGATAGCCAGCATATCAGAGAGGATAGAATAGCCTGTTTCTATCTTTCCTGCCCCTGGTCCCTGGATGGTGACCTTTCCCATCAAATCCAGATCAAAGGTCAATGCGTTGTTGGCTCCCATCACCCCGGCCAGAGGATCGGAAAGAGGAAGCTTTTGGGGCATGACGCTGGCTTCCACTCCTGCCTCTCCTTTCTTGGCCGATGCGATAAGCTTGTACCTCATTCCTGAGGCGAGGGCTTCTTTGACATCTTGTTTTGAGATGGAGCTGATTCCCTCTCTTTTTGGATCACCGGGTTTGAGGTTGGCTCCAAGGAAGACATTGGAGAGGATGACGATCTTGGCCAGAGCATCATAGCCTTCCACATCTGCTGTGGGATCGGCCTCGGCATAGCCTGACTCCTGAGCCAGTTTAAGGGCATCTTCATAATCCATGTCCTCCTCTTCCATCCTGGTCAGGATGAAATTCGTGGTTCCATTAAGGATGCCCTTTATCTGCTTGATCTCGTTTCCTTCCAGCCCGCTTTCGAAGAGATGGAAGACGGGAGTACCGCTCATCACCGTGCCTTCAATCCTGAAGAAGACGTTGTTCTTTTGGGCTAAGGATTTAAGCTCTTCATAATAGAGGGCGGCAGGGCCCTTGTTGGACGTCACCACATGTATCCCTCTCTGGAGAGCCTTTCGAACGTAGCTCGTTGCTGGCTCTGCTGTCTGGATATCTGTATAGGTCAGCTCAGCAATGATATCCGCATCACATCGTTCGATCATCTCCAGGGGCTCCATGCCAGCGGCTGGATTCTCTTTTCCTTCCAGATAATCATCAATCTTTTTTCCTTCTCTTAATAGGGAAAGGAGCTTGGCCGGATTAATGCCTTCTGGGAGCAGGAGAGAACCCTCGATTTTGTCCGAAATTGCGACCACTCTTGCCCGGAAGCCAAGACTCTCCGCCAAGTATTCGCCTTTCTTCTCCAGTATTTCCAGGAATCCCTGGCCGACTGTTCCGCAGCCGATTAGACCTATTTTATACTCCATTATATCCCCCCAATCAGAATACTCCCTTTG
>CAYSCW010000079.1:0-3064 GCA_964429795.1 uncultured Eubacteriales bacterium | reverse complement strand
CTTCCGCTGCTCTCTCTGTTTTCTGAAAAGTAAATCTGCCCTGCTGTTTACTTCTTGATCTGAGCCTCAATCCAATCCGTGGTCACGCTCTTCGGTCTTTCGATGGCCAGTCCGAGGGCTCTGTCCCAAATCAGCGAGGAAAGAACCCCTATAGCACGAGATGCTCCGAAGAAAACTGTGTAGAAATCAAACTCGGTTATTCCATAGTGATAGAGGATACAACCGGAGTGAGCATCAACATTGGGCCAAGGATTTTTCGCCTTGCCATGTTCCTGCAGGATGTCAGGGACGATCTCATAAAGAGCGCTTACCACCTGGAAGATTTCATCCTCGGGAAGGTGTTTGAGAGCGAATTCGCGCTGGGCTACATATCTGGGATCGGTTTGGCGAAGCACGGCGTGTCCGTATCCGGGGATAACTTGTCCTGCGTTGAGGGTATCCCACACATATTTCTTCAACTGTTCTTTGTCGGGAACGCCGCCCAGTTTCTCCATGAGATCCATGATCCATCTGAGCACTTCCTGGTTGGCCAGACCGTGGAGGGGACCGGCCAGGCCATTCATCCCTGCCGAGAGCGAGTAATAGGCGTCAGAAAGGGTTGAACCGACAAGGTGGGTGGTGTGAGCTGAGACATTGCCGCCTTCATGGTCGCTGTGCAGCACGAGATAGAGCCGCATAAGCTCTTTGAATTCTTCTTTTTCTATGCCAATCATGTGGGCGAAGTTTCCGCCCCAATCAAGATTGGGATCAGCAGGGATATGCTCATCATTCTTGTAGCTTCTGCGGTAGATGTAGGAAGCGATAAGGGGGAGCTTGGCCAGAAGATTCATCACATCTTCGTACATGGGATCCCAGTACTCCATCTTGCTCATTCCTTCTCTGTACTTTTGAGCAAAAATGGACTCCTTTTGAAGAGTGAGAATACCCAGGGCGAACTGAGTCATAGGATGAGTATCCTTAGGGATGGTTTTGAGGACATCGATAAGATAATCAGGAAGAGGGCTTCGCTTTTTCCACTCTTGGGTGATCTGCTTGACATCATCTTCGGTGGGGAGCTCGCCTGTCAGGAGGAGGTAGAAGATCCCTTCGGGAAGGGGCTCTTCTCCGCCTGGAGCCTTGGGGAGTTTTTGCCGCAGCTGAGGGATGTTGAAGCCGCGGAAACGGATTCCCTCGAAAGGATCCAGAGCTGAGGTCTCTGTGACCATGCATTTAACACCGCGCATTCCACCATAGGCCTGTGCAACCGTGACATCGGAGATTTTGACATCCCCATGCTCTTTGAGAAGCGATGAAACTTTTCCACGCACGGGGTCGAGCTTTGAAGCGAACTTTTCCTTTAATGAAGCCATTTGAAAGATCCTCCTTTTAATTTTATAGAGAAATGTCCCTCGATTGATTCGACGGGCTATGAATATAACATTGTCCAAAGAACGTGTCAACGAAAATCGACCTCGGCCACTTCGGTCATAGGAAAATATTTAGATGATTTCTTTCGTATTAATTATCGGATGCCAAAAAATAATTCCATTTGACATTTTTCGCAGGGAATTGTTTATTATTTAGAAGCAATTTCACAGAGGAGAAAAGAATGATAGCCTTGTGGGTCTTACTCATCCTCATCGCAGTGGTCTTTTTCTTCGCTATCGGGGTCTATAATCGCCTGATAAATTTGAGGAATCGCTGCGATAATGCCTGGGCCCAGGTCGATGTTCAGCTCAGGCGACGCTACGACCTTATCCCCAACCTGGTGGAGACGGTCAAGGGATACGCCAAGCATGAAAGGGAGGTTTTCCAGAATGTAACAGAAGCCCGCTCCAAAGCCATAAACGCAGGAACAGTGAAAGAGCAAGGGGAAGCAGAGAACATGCTCACCGGCGCTTTGAAGTCGCTCTTTGCCGTTGTGGAAAATTATCCTGAGCTGAAGGCCAACCAGAATTTTCTGCTGCTGCAGGAGGAGCTGGCCGGCACAGAAGGCAAGATTGCCTATTCCCGTCAATTCTACAATGATTCTGTGATGAAGTTTAACGTCAAGCAGCAGGTCTTCCCCTCCAACATCGTGGCCAATATGTTCAACTTCAAAGAGAAGGAATATTTTGAGATCGAAGAGCCCGAAGCAAGAGCCCCTGTGGAGGTGAAATTCTAGGCTGAGTCTTTAGAGAGCGTAAATCCGGCATCAAATGTATGAACAGATCTCCCGCAACAAGTGGAAATCCTTTTTCCTGGTTCTGTTTTTTCTCTGCCTGATCTTCGCTCTGGCCTGGGTTTTTGGAGAACTCACAAACTTAGGTCCTTATGGATTGATCCTGGCTGCCGTTATCGCTGTGGCTATGACATGGGGGAGTTATTATGCCAGTGACAAGATCGTCCTGGCAATAAGCCGGGCCAGGCCTGTAGAGAAGAAGGATTATCCTTATCTCTACAATGTTGTGGAGGGATTGGCCATCGCTGCTGGCCTTCCCAAGCCTCGCTGTTACATCATCGATGACACCGCTCCCAATGCTTTTGCTTCCGGACGAAACCCCGAAAATTCCGTGATCGTAGTGACTAAGGGACTGCTTGAAAAGCTGAACCGGGCCGAGCTGGAAGGGGTCATCGCCCATGAGATGGCGCACATCAAAAATTATGATGTCCTGGTCCAGACGCTGGCCGTTGTCATGGTCGGCGTGGTGGCCTTGCTCAGTGACTGGATACTCAGGAGTTTCTTTTGGGGTGGCGGAAGGAGAAGAGGAAGAAGCAAGGGCAGGGGAAGCGGCGCCGAAATTATTGTAGTTGTCGGTCTGGTGCTGGCTGTTGTATCGCCGCTTGTTGCCCAGTTGATACGGCTGGCGATTTCAAGGAAGAGGGAATTCCTGGCTGATGCGAATGGAGCCCTGCTTACCCGCTACCCTCCTGGTTTGGCTTCTGCCCTCAGGAAGATTTCCGCAGATCGGGAGCCTTTGGAGGCAGCCAACAAAGCCACCGCTCATCTTTATATCATCAATCCCCTTCTGGAATACAGAGGACGGGTGAACAAGCTCTTCAGCACCCATCCTCCTGTCGAAGAAAGAATCGCCGCCCTGGAGAA
>CAYSCW010000078.1:0-4779 GCA_964429795.1 uncultured Eubacteriales bacterium | reverse complement strand
TATTACGGAAATAGAGATGCTTACCAATCTCTGCAGCACAATTGACGGAGGGAAGGAATATGGGTTATTATAGCATGAAGGAGAGAAAGAATGGTCATTGACCCTCAACTTCTAGAAATCCTTGCCTGCCCTTTATGTAAGACAGATGTCAAGCTGACCTCAGATGAGAAAGGTCTAAAGTGCGTGAAATGCCATCGGGTCTATCCCATAAAGGAGGGCATTCCGGTGATGCTCATCGATGAGGCCACCATTGAGCCAGAAAGAAAAACAAAAGATTGACCCCTCAGATATCAACAAAATACTCCTGATTCGGCTGAGACGGATCGGTGACATCATCATGACCACCCCCGCCCTTTCCATCCTGAGAAAGAATTTCCCCCGGGCCTTCATCTCCTACGTGGTGGAAGAGCCTTACCAGGAGCTTGTTGAAGACCATCCCCATCTGGATGAGGTCTTGGCCCTTCCCGAAAATCAGAATACGAGGGGTCTCTTGCGGTTCATTCGGAGCATCCGAAAGCAAGGCTTCGACGCTGTGCTCGATTTCCACAGCGGACCACGAGCTTCCTGGATAACTTTTTTCTCTGGAGCCAAGCTTAAAGTGGGTTATAGAATAAAGCACAGAAATTTCATCTACCATATTTCTGTCCCCCGAAACAGGAAGAATGGGTTTTATCACAGCGTGGAAAACCATATCAACCTGGTGAAAGCCCTCGGCGTACAGGTCTCCGCCATTCCTCCTCTTTTTCTTCCTCGGCCAAAAAGGGAGGATGTCCAAAAGATCAAGAATTTCATCACAGAAAACCGCCTCCATGATACCAAAATTGTGGTGATCCATATCAGCGCGGGAAATGAGTTTCGTAATTGGGGAGCGGACAAAATCATTGGATTGATAAAACGCCTCTCCCTCCATCCCGAGGTAAAGGTTGTTCTGGTGGGAACAGACGAAGACAGAGATGCAGAAGCACTCATCATCAAGGAAAGCCCTGCTTCGCTCTACTCCTTAGTCGGACGGCTTAAGCTGAAGGAATTGAGGGAACTCATCCTCTCCTCCTCCCTGTTTGTCGGTCCTGACAGTGGACCCATGCACATTGCTGCTTCCACATCAACCCCTATCGTGGCTTATTTTGGCCCTACTCTCCCAGCCAACTTTGCTCCCTGGAAGGCTAAGGCGACCTTAATAGAGAAATGCTTTGACTGTCGACCATGCAAACAGAGACAGTGCATCTATAAAGACTTCAGGTGCTTGCGCAGCATCAACCCAGAAGAGGTTTACACTGCTTGTCTCCGCTTCCTGAAAGGAAAAGAATCTCAGAAGCAAGGACATGATGAGGATGATCCTGAAGTAAAGAAAAAGCAAGAATGAATCGAAGAGTAAAAAGACATTCTGATAGAGGAAGTTCTCCGCCCTTTGCATCCTCACAAAGCTTGGATGATTCAACCCTAGAGGCGGAGGGGATGAAGAGCAAAAGAAAATGGAAAAAGATCCCTCTTTTCACACTCATCTCCTGGACCATTACCCTTTACCTTCTCTTCTCTATGATATCCATCTCATTGAGCCAGATTTTTATCTTTCTTTCCTTCCTCTGCTGGATCGCCATTCTCATCCGCGAAAAACAGAAGCCTCTCTTCCCCTCTTTTTTCTGGCCCTTGCTCCTCTATAGTGTCCTCTCCCTCATCTCCTCCTTTCTCTCTGTCAATCCTCAAATCAGTCTAAAAGATAGCCGAGAGCTCCTTCTCTTCCTCATCGTACCTATTATCTATATCGGTATCCAAGAAGAAAAGACCGTCTCTAAAACCCATCGGGCCCTCTTAGCCTCGGGATGGATAAGCCTCCTCTACTCCCTCTTCTATTTTCTTTTCCGGAGCTATCCTGGTGAAAGAATAACGGGGTTCATGGGCCACTACATGACCCAGGCAGGACTCCTGCTTCTTTTCAGCACTGCGGCTGCGAGCATGCTTCTCCTCTCCAAAGATAAATGGCGGTATCTGTGGGGAACAGGGTATGTCTTTTCTCTTGGAGCCCTGGCCCTCACTTTGACGCGAAGTGCCTGGCTGGGAATCATCATTGCCTCCTGTGTCATCCTTTTCCTCTACAAGCCTAAGACTCTCATCGTGGTACCTCTGGCTGTGGGGCTTTTCTTCCTGGCCAGCCCTCGACACATAAAACAGAGAGCCCTCAGCACCTTCAACCTGAAGGCCCCCTCCAACAGATACCGAATAGAATACATAAAAACAGGATTAACTATTATCAAGGATCAGCCGCTCTTTGGAACGGGTCCGGACACAGTGGACCTGGTCTTCAAGGATCCCAGGTTTGACCTCTCCGATGAGGCAAGACAAAATGTTCATCTCCACAACAACATCATCCAGATCGCTGCTGAAAGAGGAATCCCGACTCTTCTCAGCTGGTTGGCTTTCCTGGTCTGGGCCATGGTGGCTCAAGCGAAACTCCTGAGAAAAAAAGATCCACTCCTCTACCCTTTAGCAGCGGCTGCATTAGCAGCCATCTTCGGATTGGCTGTGGCCGGTCTGTTCGAATATAACTTCGGAGACTCTGAAATTATTACTCTCTTTCTCTACATGATGACCATACCGTTTGCCCTGCAGCGTATCAATAATAAGAACATTAAGAATAAGAAGAAAAGGAGCGAAGGATAAATCAGGTTGGGTAAGTCAAGAAAGCATAAATTCCTTTTTGTACTGCTGGCCCTCTTCCTGCTTTACGGATTCTGGCTGGGTTGCAATCTTCTCAGGTTCAAAACTTACGGAGACTCTTCTCTACCTGCTTCTTCAAGGGAGATAAAAGGAGCCTACCACATCCATTCACTCTTCTCTGATGGCAGAAAAAGCATAGATGAAATCGCAAAACTTGCTGCCCGCAGGTCTGTGGATTTTATCATTCTCACTGACCACGGACATCCCAATGTGGAGTCCTTGGCAGAGCAGGGATGGAAGCAAGGTGTGCTGGTGCTGGCAGGGTCGGAGCTTTCCGTCAGCCGAGGACACCTTGTGGGGCTGGGCTTCGATGTCCCATCTCGACCCTTTTCCCAAAATGCAGAGGATGCTGTCTCGGAGATACAATCGGCAGGAGGATTTTCCATCATTGCCCATCCCTATTCAAAGGTAAGCTGGACATGGGGAGAGTTCATTGACTATTCAGGTATAGAGATCATCAATGCCAACACATTCCTCAAAAAAAACTTCCTTGGCATGATTCCCTACCTTCCTGCTTTCCTAATAAAGCCCAAATATGCTCTGCTAAGGATGCTGAAAAGCCCTGAGAGGAATTTGAGAAAATGGGATGAGCTCAACTTGATTCACCCAATCTATGGGTACTTCGGCGTTGATGCTCATCTCCTTTACGGTCCTCTTCTCGACTTTCTTCATCTCCATCTTCTGCTTCCCGAACCCCTCGCAGAAGACTTCGGAAAAGCAAAGGATCAAATCCTCACTGCCCTGAGAAAGGGGAGATTCTATAATGCCATAGATGCAGCGGCCCAAGCCAAGGGATTCCGTTTCTGGGCTGAAGCAGGGCAGAGGAGAATCCCAATGGGCGGTGTATCGAGACTCCTCTCTCCGCTGAGCATCCACGTCAGAGCTACGTTTCCTTTCTCCAAAGAAATCTGTCTTATTCGAAATGGAAAAAGAATCCTCCACTCACGAGAAGACAACCTTGTCTATGAAGCCAAAGAAGCGGGCATCTACAGGGTTGAAGTCTACCTTAAGCAGAGATCACCATTAGCAGAAGATATACCTTGGATCCTCTCCAATCCCATTTTTATAAGAAAGGAGAACCCATGATAGGCATCGATTTGAAAAGGATGAACAAAATTGTCCATAACTTCAGCAAGAAAAGGATTCTGGTTTTGGGTGATCTGATGATGGACAAATACATCTGGGGAGATGTCTCTCGCATCTCGCCCGAAGCCCCTGTCCCGGTTGTTGAGGTCAAAAAAGACACCCGATGTCTGGGAGGAGCAGGCAATGTCAGCCACAATCTCCGAAGTCTGGGATCCTCACCCCTTTTGGTGGGCGTAGTGGGTAACGACAACGAAGGAGAATGGATTCGAGAGAATGCTGGAGAAAGCCATGGAATTTTTGTGGACAAGAGCAGGCCCACCATCGTCAAAACACGGATCATCGCCCACCAGCAGCAAGTGGTCAGAGTGGATTTGGAGAAAAAGAGCCCCCTTTCTTCGGAGATAGAGAAAAAGATTGTTGATCTCATCCATAATTACAACTGCCACGGAATTCTCCTTTCCGACTATAACAAGGGGACTCTCACTCGATCACTGATGAAGAAGATTCTACCCTTTGCCCAAAGAAAAAAAATTCCCGTCTTTGTTGACCCCAAGATTGAGAACTTCTTCCTCTTCTCACCCGTTACCTTAATCACTCCCAACCACCACGAAGCAGAGAAGATTGTCCATCATCCCTGTCTTTCTGATTCTCAGGTGGAAAAAGCCGGGGAGAGAATTTTCTCCCGCATCTTGACCCGGTTTCTCATCCTGAAAAGAGGGGAGCAGGGGATAACCGTCTTTGAAAAGGGGAAAATAGCCTATCATATTCCTACCACAGCCAGGGAAGTCTATGATGTCACAGGAGCAGGCGATACGGTGATTGCTGTTGCCTCGCTCGCCCTTCTCTCCGGAGCATCGATAAAAGAAGCCGCTGTTCTCTCCAATACCGCAGCTGGTATCGTGGTCGGAAAACTGGGCACAGCCACCCTCACCACAGAGGAACTCATCAATGCGGTTAGACATATATAAGCTTTATAGA
>CAYSCW010000077.1:0-5161 GCA_964429795.1 uncultured Eubacteriales bacterium | reverse complement strand
AGTCCCTGAAGTTTTCGCCGGTTTTTACATAGTGCTGGTCTTTATTGGCCCAGTGTAAGAAGACTTCCTCTCCGTTGTAAGGAACAGCATAGTTTTCTCGCGATCCATAAAACCGCTTAGGAATAAAGTCGCCTTCATCATAATAACGACTGAAAAAATTGAACAGATGATTAAAGACATCTGCCTTTTGTTCCTCAGAAGCCTCAATTCGTTCAATTCGTTCCTTTTGGTCAAGGTATCTCTTGACAAGCGGGGCGTCCCTGTAGGCAGGTTTGATATCTCCATTCGGGAGAAGTGTGTCCGGCGGAAGATTTTCTCTTATTTGCTCTTCCAGTTTTTCCAGATATTCACGATAGTCGGCCTTGTCTTGTTCAGTGAGAATAAGGAATTCCTCATCAACCTCTTTGGGCAGTTGCTTTGTGAGAAAGTCCTCGATCTCATTCCGCTTAATATTAAAGAGCCGGTAGAGGCCAAAATCAAGATCAGCCATATCCAGCTGGAAAAGCTCCCGAAAGAGCCCCTGCAGCTTCATAAGGTTTTCAGATGTCATTATGTATCCTTTCTATCGCCAGCCGGCATAGAAATCATTCTGTTTCGGCTACCATGCCGGTAGAAAAATTGACTGATCCGAGTATACATTAAGAGGCAAAAATTTCAAGGAAAGGTTTAGAATTGGATAGCATAAGAGATCGTTGCGGATTGTAAAAGAACCTCTGTCCAGCCACCTTTGGAGTCCGGCCACGGGCTGCCAATCCTGCCGAAGGAATGTTCTTCCGTTTTGCATCCTCATGCCTGTAATCCTCGACTTGTGGGTTCTTTCCCTTCTTCTTTAGGGTCATAACTATATCCTTAATAAGGGTTATTAGTAGGAATGTAGTTTTAAGTGTTCTGGATTTAAGTTTCTATCTGTATGATCGGCTTTATTTGATTCATGATTGGAGTATAGAGATCAACATCGATTCGAGGTGTACTGATTGAAACGATCAAAGAATAACGAGCCTTACGGTTCCATCGGCCAAGTTGATGGCGTTCTTTCCACCATCCGGTTACTGGATATACCGCAACATAACCACACTGGGAAAGTTCACTGGCGGTCCCTGACCAACGATCTGAATGGAGCGACCCTTTGGATCGTAAATTTGGCCCAAGAAACCAATTTGGAGAAAAACCGCCAGTTGTTCTGCTATACTCTTCGTCACGAGCAGCTTTGTTTATTCGTTGCATGAAATGAGCTACGGATTCAAGTGGCCTTTTAACCTCAAAGCGCAAACCGTAGGAAGCGTAATTGTATTTTTTTGTCCAACCACGTCTGGCAGGATTTGGTTCAATAAAATAGGATAATGTCACTTTCATGTTCACATCTGTTTCTCCAAGGCTCTGAAGAACATCTTCCGGCCATGGGATACTGTGGAGATGCATATCAAACGTTTGATAACGTCCATTTATTTTGTCAAATGGCTGGAGTTCGTCCTGTGCTATTAGTGTCAGGGAATTTGCCGCACTCCGAAAGGCTTTCATAAAGTCCGGTATGCCGAAACCGCAATATCTCAATAGATTCTCTTTGTTATCGTTTAGAGGATTAAATCTTGCTTTCATGGCGGGTGACCATTCTGCCGAATGAACCAAAAGAGCCCTGATCGTTTCGGGCCAGAATTCGGGATATTCCGCCTGAAGGGTTGCGGCCATTCGCGCTGCAAGTGATGTTGCAGCACTTGTATCCCCGGAAACTGTCAGCAGCTTTTCAATGGGCAACCAATGGGTAGTCAATAACTGAAGGCTGTCTAATTCATCGGACTCATCCCTGATAGGTACTTTTGCACTGTTTCCCCCTTCAAAAACAACATCGGGCTTAATGGGCCATTTTTTTCTTTGCCAGACCATGGAAGTACAACTTGAGGGGCTCAAGTCGCCTGCAGGTGCAATCGGTTGCCATCCAGGGTATTCATTCTGATCAATATCGACTTTATCCGTATAGGCACCAACGGATAGCACATTCCATGCCTGCGCTGGGTCGTGGATGCTGTCAGTCTCATTACTTTTTGGGTAGAGATGTCTTTGTTGAGGGTCAGTATTCCCTGCGGAAACAATAAAGAGTCTTTTTTGGCCATCTTCAGCCCCCGAACATAATTGATCAATCTCGGCTGACCAGGAGCAAGGCTGTCCTCGACCCCGATTGCTAGAAGACGTGACGGCTGTTGAAATGACACGCTGTCTATGTGGTGCCGATACTTCGGCGCGAGCCACGCATTCTTTGGTAATGGCTCCGTAGAGCTTAGGATCATTTTGCTCGGGAGGTGCTGGAAGTATTTTCACTGATTCCAATCGATGACGCAATGTGATGGGGTCAGAGGTTGCCATAACCTCCATTAGGTCTCCATAGAGAGCCAACCCGGCCATTTCGGTCCCATGTCCATCATGGTCAGTTATAAGCCAATCTGGATTATAAGCATGCATGTTATTTATAGAAAGGTGCGGATCAATGAGGGGGTGCCCTTTGTTGATACCGGTATCTAGCAGGCATATCGCAACAGCGTCTGCCGGGGCCGGGGTTATTCGTCCTGCTGCTTCCTCCACCCACTCCTTCTGCTCAGAAGGAGTCATCCTTGTGAATATTTCAGGAGTATCCTTTGCCTTACGTACCTCGGCAATACAATTCAAGAGTTCAACCGACCGGCTCACTTGCTCGGTGTCACCATGTGCGAGTAAAACGGTTCTGTCTGGAAAAATGATTTTTTCACTACTAACTTCTAAGCCAATTTTGCCAGATTCCTTAAGAAAAAAATCAAGCATGGACTTCCCGGCTCTGATCCAGACTTCCCACCAAATACTATCTCCTTCGCCTGGGAAAAGAGAGCGATCATCTGTCCACAAACCCTCGAGAGTCGCCTTGCGAATTTCAGCGATGCTCTCAACAAGATCTTTGTTTTTGAAGTTGCCTTTTTTTGTTTCCTCGGTGCTGTACTTCTCAATTTTCTTGATGAAGTAAGATATCTTGCCTTCTGGAACAAAAACTGTTGCGTATGTACTGGCCTCGAATTCTTTTACTGCGAGCAGTTCTATTCCCGATGGGGAATAATCCAAGCTCTCAAATTTCAGATCAAACTCAGGGTCGCTCTTGAACTGTATGCAGATTCCCTCCTGTGCATCAATGCCCCATGCCGTCCTCTCCCTATCAAGCTGTTCCGCTGCTTCCCTCACTTCGTCAATCTGCCTTAGTAGGGCTTTGCTATGTGTCTGCCTGTCTCTTAACAGGGTTTTAATTCCTTGTCTTGGTCCGCTTTTTGGGCTTGTGAATCGTTCTGTCGTGGATGTGGGGGGCAGGAGGATATGCGGGTATTGATACAGGGAATCGTCCATCATTTATTTAGGCGTGGTTAAACCTTGCTTATTTTGACTGTAATGTTTTTTGTCAAGGATTTTACGTTCCGTTATCATTTGTAAGATGTCTTTCTGTGTAATACCATTTCGATCATGGATAATCATGTCTTTAATAGCGTCATCACAGGCACGAGTTATGTCGGCATGGCTAATATTCGATGCAGCATCAGCCAATTTCTCCCAATTAATCTCTATTTTTTTGTAGGATGCTAATCTATTTTGTAGAAGTCTAATTCTACTCTCTTTGTCAGGTAAAGCATATTCAATTACATCGTCAAAACGACGAAAAAGGGCATGATCCAATATTCCGGGATGATTTGTTGCTGAAAGGATAAGACTTTCAGAATTATCCTCATCCATAAACTGCAAAAAGCTATTCAATATTCGCCGCATCTCACCAACATCATTCCCAGATGCTCTGGTCGTACCGATTGAATCAAACTCATCAAACAGGTAGACACCACGACTATGCTTCAGGGCCTCAAAAATGATGCGTAGCTTAGACGAAGTTTCACCCATATATTTAGTGATGATGCCATCCATGCGGGCGACGAGTAAGGGCAGACCCAACTCTCCGGCCAACGCGGACGCGGTCATGGTCTTTCCAGTACCTGGTGGTCCGAGTAAAAGAAATTTTCTTCTGGGGGATAGGCCATGCGAACGTAGTTTGGTGATTTGTCTCAGCTCCTCAATAATTCTCAATAGACGGAGAGAAACTTCTGAATCTAGCGTCATATCAGGCAGTCGTAATTTCGGAAAAGAGGCTGTGAGAAGGGCGGATAATTCGCCTTGGGGCTGGAAAATCGGGGTTGGTGCTTTCGTGAATCGTCCCCGTTTTTGGCGTGTTTTGGCATCATCGATGATGTTACGCAATTGCTTGGCAAGCTCACCATGGCCGATCCTTGCTTCATGAGCAGCAATTTGCATTGCCACGGCGAAAAATTGGCTTTCATCGCCTTCGGTATAGCTCTGCAAAAGAGCTTTCAATTGGTCCGACGTAGCCATGTGACATCCTGTATTTTGCTGAAAATATGGAAATTTTTCTTGTTGTTTAGGACTTTTTACCTTATTTTAAAAAAATATGCCATAAAAACCTATTTGGCATTATTTTTTTGTATGTCCAATTTTTAAATGCTGCCGAAGGATAAATCATGAACTACACATCTGAATTAGCCTTGTCATTTGCAGGCGAGGATAGGGCATTTGCTTAAGCTGTTGCCGAGGGTTACATTGAGCCATAAGAAAATAGATGTGTTTACTCTGAACTTGGAATTCGAGCTGACGCACCTCGTGTTCTCGCTGATGGAACAATGAAAAGATTGACGGATTGGCATGAGAAAAAATGTGAAATTAAATAGCAATTCACATACAAGAGAAAGTAAGTTACTAAAATCATTATATAAATTATCTACCCCTATGAATACTTATTTGCTATTTTAATAAACTATAAAAAATATGCTATAACATATTCGTGGGATACTGTGATATAAAAATGGGGACATTCGTGCAGAAATTGCATAACTATTTGAACTTAGTCTTAACATTAGAAAATATAATTCTAACCAATTTATGCACGAACAATTCACGGTTAGACATTGGGGCGACGATATTAGCAATCTGAGGACTTATATTATTTATTTCCTCTCCAACATCTCCTTTGGCACCTCTGCCTTTTCTGGCCATCCATCTGGTAGCAACTGACCAGGCTTTTCTCCGAATTTTGTTTTGTCAGAATGCAGCTTTGGCCGTTTGAATTCCTCTCTGGGCTCCTTTGGAATCTTGC
>CAYSCW010000076.1:0-5241 GCA_964429795.1 uncultured Eubacteriales bacterium | reverse complement strand
CAGCGGATCTATCTCATATACCTTACGAATCATCTCCGCCCAGCCCTTTGATGGTACAAACGGCTCCTCTTGTTCGATGGGTGTGCGGCAGGCGACACTGCAGCTTCGGTGGTGCTGAAAGTAGATGTGAAATCATGACTCCTTGAGCTTCTTCAAGGCAGAGAGGACTTTTTCTGGGGTGATGGGAAGATCGCGGATCCGGATGCCCACAGCATCGTAAATGGCGTTGGCAATAGCAGGAGCTGTGGGGACTAAACCGGGCTCAGCAACCCCCTTGGCCCCGAAGGGCCCGAAGCTGTCATCGGTCTCTATGAACTCAAGATCGATGGGAAAGTTCATCTCGTGGGTCCTGGGTATCTTATAGTCCCGGAAAGTTGGATTCAGAATCAGGCCCTCGTGGGACTGGAGATTTTCATAAAGAGCGTAGCCCACGCCTTGGGCAATCGCTCCATAAATCTGGCCTTTAAGCGCCTGAGGATTCAGAACCCTGCCCACATCATGAGCAGCGACCAGACGGAGAATCTTAACTTCACCGGTCTCAGTGTCTACTTCGACCTCTGCACCCTGGGATCCAAAGGCATAGGTGGCGGAGATATTACCGATACCCTTCTCAAAGTCTGGTAGTTCGTTGGGCGGGTCGTAGAAGACTTCCGTGGTCAGCATCTGACCTTGGCTCTGAAAATGAACAGCTCGAAGCAGCCTTCCCAGATCCAGACGGAGCCAGGGCTCACGGGGCCCATCTTTTATGAAGATAAATCCATCTTGAAGATCGAAGCGGTCTCGCTTAGCTGCTTTCACGTAATCGAAGTCTGGGGGCTTGTAACCGGGATTTTTCTCTTTTAATTTCTTTAGATTCTTTTGCACCTCTGAAGGAAAAAACTTTTCTGCCAGCTTGAAAATCCTTTCTCGCAGCTTATTGGCTGCAAGGATGGCTGCGTTGCAAGCCATGAACGCACCACGACTGGCATGTGTTCCCGCATCCCAAGGGCAAGTGGCGGTATCCAGAGGATTAATGAACACTTTCTCGGGGCAAACACCTAGCGCTTCGGCGATGGCCAGTGTCAAAACAGAATGCAGTCCCTGTCCCATTTCCACACCACCATGGTAAACATTGATATTTCCAAAGTCGTCCAACTTCAAAATCAGGCCGCTGCCATCCGACCGGTATATTCGTGCGCCTCCACCCACATGGATCAAAGATGCCATCCCGACTCCACGATGCTTTTCCTTTATCTGTTTTTTCTTCCAGTCTAGCTTCTCGGCCACAGTTTCCAGGCACTCTTTGAGGCCACAGGTACTGATTTTCAATCCCATGGGAGTTGTTTCGTTAGGCTGGTTGCGATTCAACATCCGGAACTCGTAGGGATCGATCCCCGCTTTTACGGCCAGTTCATCCATGTTGCTTTCCAGAGCCCAGGTGTTTTCGGGATTGCCGTAGCCGCGCATCGCCTGGCAGAAGGTGTTATTTGTGTAGACCAGGCGAGCGTTAAAGAAGATATTTGAGACGCGATAAAGAGAGGTTGCTGGCATCATCATAACTGATGGGTAGGTCGCTCCCCAAGAAGTATAGGCTCCATTATCTTGGAGCACATCGATAGACCGGAAGGTGAGTTTGCCGTTTGAGTCACAACCTTGGATAATTCGGGTGATAGATGATTGTCTGGGAGAAAGGTTAGCAAATTCTTCCCTTCGGGTATAGACAATCTTAACCGGACGACCTGTCTGAAATGCCAAAAGGATAGCGATGTACTCATAAGCATGGGTATCCAGTCCTGTTCCAAATCCTCCTCCAAGAGTGGGCACGATTACCCGTGTGTTCTTGCCGCTCAACCCCATATCTCGGAGGGCCCGGTTGAAATCACGCTGGGCTAAAAATGGAATCTGGGTCTTGGCCCAGATGGTGAGGTTGTTGCTCATGTCAAACTCGGCGATGCATCCAGCGGTTCCCATACAGCATTGCTGGACAAGTTGAGTTGAGTACTCTCCCTCTACCAAGTACTCGGCCGCCTGCTTCCCTGCGTCCATATCGCCAGACTCATGATGGAAACGGAATGGAAGAAAGTTGTCCTTTCTGGGGTGGCCCTGAGCATCTTTCTCATGAATGAGCGGTGCGTCTTTCTTCATCGCTTCATAAGGGGAGAACACACTTGGAAGGGGTTCGTACTCGACTCGGATTAACTCTACAGCCTCCTCAGCAATATCAGGATCAATGGCCGCCACTGCAGCGACTTCATCCCGGTACTGGCGAACTTTGCCTTTCTTCAGGGCTTGATTATCCCGTAAGAAACCGAACCGGATTTCGGGAGTGTTGTCAGCCGTAATCACAGCCCTGACACCAACCAGCCTTTCGGCTTTAGTGATGTCGATGTACTTAATCTGGGCATGGGGATGATCACTGAACTTGATCTTTCCGTAGAGCATACCCGGACGCTGGAGGTCATGGATGTAAAGGGCTTTTCCTGCAGCTTTATCGGGTCCTTCTGGCCGCGGAGCCTCCTTGCCTATGTAACGGAAATGGGTCATGATTTCCTCTTGTTGAGAGCTGCTGCCTTTTTCACCGCTTCGATGATTTGCACATAACCAGTACAGCGGCAGAGATTGCCCATGAGCGCCTCGCGTATCTCCTCTTCGGATGGATCTGGATTGGAATCGAGCAGGGCTTTGGCTGCCATAATCATGCCCGGAGTGCAGAAGCCGCATTGAATGGCTCCATGATCGACGAAAGCCTGTTGGAGCACAGACAGCTTGTTTCCTGGTCCTCGGAGACCTTCGATGGTTGTCACACTCTTTCCCTCAACTTCAAGGGCTGGATAGAGACAGGAGTTTATGGCCCGGCCGTCGATGATGACCGTACAAGCCCCACACTCTCCCTCTCCACAACCTTCCTTGGTTCCGGTTAAACCCAGAGGTCCGCGCAGGACATCGATGAGCCTGTGATGGCCTTCAACGTCGAGCATGACTTCTGAGCCGTTGAGGATAAAGGAGATTTTCGTTTTCATGCTGATTTTCGTTCCAAGATCTTTTCCAGTGCCCGTTTCACAAATATTCCCACAATTTCCCGTCGATATTCTTCACTTGCCCGGATGTCTGTGATAGGAACTACACTTTCTGCAGCCAGTTTTTGAGCCTGAGAGATGAGACTCCGGGTGAGAGTGGCCTCTTCAATAAGCGCCTCCACTTTTTTAAGACGGAGGGGAACCGGGGCTACCGATCCAGCGGCGATGCGCGCCTTATGACACTTCTCTCCCTCCATCTCGGCAAGCAAAGCCACACTCGCCACGGCCAAATCCATCTTCATTCGTCCTTTTTTCAAATAGATGGCTTTAGCACTATGTTGGGGAGGCTCTAGCAAGATATCTGTCAGGATCTCATGGGGAGCGAGACATGATTCGCCAGGTCCTACGAACAATTCTTCAAGGGTAATAACCCGGCTTCCTCGGCTGCTCTGGAGCCGCACTCTTGCATCCAGGACAAGCAGAGGCGGAACCATATCTGCACATGGGGAACAGTTACATAGATTTCCTCCGACGGTGGCCACGTTGCGGATCTGGGGGCTTCCCAGTTCCTTTGCCGCTTCCACAAGGATAGGGAATTTATCAACGATTGATGGATGATGGATCAAATCCCTGATGGTGGTTAAGCCTCCCATACGGGTCGTTTTATCGACTTCAATGTTGTCAAGTCCAGGAAGGGATCGGAGAGAGATCAGAGCGGGCGGACTGATTTCTCCGTTTCGAATCCCCACCATCACATCTGTTCCCCCGGCAATGAATCGGGCATCCGGTATTTTTTCTTTTAGCTCCCAGACTTCCTCTAGAGATTTCGGCCTGTAGTATTCGAAGCGTATCATGCCACTATTTCCCGTTCCTTGAGAGAAGCGATCTCAGAGGGCGAAAAACCCACCTCTTCGAGGATGGTGTCGGTATGTTCCCCATAGGCCGGAGCAAAGGGGAGGATTCCGTTTATTTTTTCGAGATAGGGTGTGGAGATTGCAGGAGGAGGCAGCCGTATCATCCGACCGTCAGGGGAAGTCGTTTTTAGAGCGGCAGAAGATACAAAAGGGAGATCTGGGACTTCTTCTATAGGAGTGATAGGGGAGTGGGGGATTCCAGCCTCAACGAGGGCTGCGGCGACCTCAGTCGATAGGCGCTCCTGAGTGAGAGCCTCGATAGCACGGTGAAGCTCCACTTTGTTCTTGCGGCGTCCTTCATTGGTGGCAAACCGCTCTTGATCGAGAGAAGAAAACAGGGATGTCTTGGAAAATCTGCTCCATTGGGCATCGCTTCCGATGGCCATATAGACGAATCCATCCTTTGTCTGGTAGGCGTTGACTGGAATAAATTGACGGTGTTCGTTACCTGAACGTTTTAGTTCAGAGGGGGGGCTTCCCATATCCAGCATGGGGAGGAAAGTGTGAAGCCAGGAAACAGCCGCTTGAGCCATGGAGATATCGATTCTCTTTCCTTCACCTGACTCATTCCGTTCCATCAGGGCCAGGATGATCTGGATAAAGGCTTCATCTCCTGCCTTAAGATCCACCAGAGGCGGTCCGCATTGAAGAGGAGGACCATCAGGATAGCCGGTGAGATCCATGTAGCCACACAGAGCTTGCAGAACAGGATCGTATCCCGGCACATCAGGGTGTTTCAATCCTAAGGCGGAGATGCAGCACCAGACAAGATCTTTTTTCACTTGGCGGAGCGTTTCATACTCGATTCCCAGCCGTTTATGTCTTGCCGGTAGCGTGTTGGTACAGAATACATCCACCTGTAGCTCTTTTATCAGACGTTTGAGCAGCCTCCGTCCTTCTTCCTGTTTGAGATTAATGGAGATAGCCTGCTTTCCAATGTTGGGGGAGACGAAGTAGCTGTGCCTGTCCTCACCGGCAACTGGTCTTCCGATGTAGCGGTTAGGATCGCCCTTGGACTTTTGTCCCGGCACTGGCGTCGGCTCCAGTTTGATAACCCGCCAGCCCAGGTGGACGAATCGAAGCGTTGCATAGGTCATAGTCAGAGCCTGCTCCATACTGAGCACGATTTGGGGTTCCAAGCTCCTTCTCCTTCTGATATTGATTGAAAAGATTTATTAAAAAACTCAGGAGTTTTTCGCTAAAAAACTTATAACTTAGGGAAAATTTGATGTCAAGAAAAAAGGCTGTCATGGCATCTTGGAGATTCTTCCTTCGAATAACCTCTCCTTGCAAATTGGAGATTTTTTATATAATCTTTCTAACGTAAAGAG
>CAYSCW010000075.1:0-5381 GCA_964429795.1 uncultured Eubacteriales bacterium | reverse complement strand
GAATAAGCGAATTTTCCTCGCTGGGGAAAATTCGCGGGCTGACGATTCAGCTTGCTCGACTGTCTCCAAAATTATTATGCAAATTGAGTCGTTTCCTCACTAGGAGTAAAAATCTCTATGTCTTGTCTTATGTCCCTCTTTAAGTTAGAATTCTTTTTCTCATATTGGAGATGATAACATCATGGAAGAAACAAAATCACTTCAAGAAGCTTATAAAAACCTCGAATTCTTAAAATCCAGCGATGCCCGTACTATCAGAATTCTGAGCGAATACTTGGAGCCGCTAGCCAGGCTCCGGAAATTGAAAGTGAACAACACTATCCTTTTTTTAGGCTCTACCAGGGCCAACCCTGAAGAGAAAAATGCAAACCTCACCAAATATTATTGGGAAGCTGAGAAGTTAGCTTACCTCCTGGCCCAATGGGCCATAAAATTAAAACCCAAGGGCAAGAATTTTGTCATCTGCACTGGAGGCGGACCTGGTATCATGGAAGCGGCTAACCGGGGAGCTTCCCGTGCTGGAGGAAAATCCATCGGCATGAATATTTCTGTTCCGATAGAACAAGCCCTGAATCCCTATGTCTCACCAGAGCTTTCTTTCATCTTCCACTATTTCTTCATGCGAAAATTCTGGCTTCTCTATAAGGCCAACGCCATCGTGGCTTTCCCCGGGGGGTTCGGCACTCTGGATGAGGTTTTCGAGATCTTGACTCTAACCCAGACAGAAAAAATTCATAAGGACCATGTGCTCATTCTTCTATATGGAGAAAAATACTGGAAAGAAATCATCAACTTCGATGTTCTCCTGAAGTATAAGGCGATCAATCCTGAAGAACTGGAGCTTATTCACTATTGCTCCAAACCCAGGGAAGCTTTCCTGTACCTGAAGAAAAATCTGGTCAAGTTCCTTTAAACATTTAATTTTCGGGAGACAAAGAGGTAGGCAAGAAGACCAAGAAGAATACCTAGGCTGTCGAAAGCCATATCCAGCACTTCAAACTGACGCAGGGGAACAAAATACTGATGAGTCTCATCCAGCAGGCCAAGAAGCACACCGGTTGAAACAGTCAATACTGCTTTCCCTCTGAAAGAGGATTTCAAGCCTTTAAAAAACCCGAAAGAAAGCAGGAATGCCAGCACGGCAAATTCCACACAGTGAACAGCTTTGTCAAAGTAAGGTGCACGAATATCCATTCCATAAGATCTTGAAGATAAATAGAAGATAAGAGCATAATAGAGAGCAGCGGGCAGGAAATAAAGCGCTCTTTTCATCTTCAATACTGGCCTCTTTCTTCTGAAGAGGCTCTCTATTCTATTAAAAAAGAGAAAAAAGGAAAAGAGGAATTAACGAAAACAGACATCATTGAAATAAAGATGCTTCTAAAGGGAGAGTCTTGATTTCTGGCGGTGTTTATGTCATCAATAATAAGGCATCATTCATCAGAATAAACAGTCATGACGAGGGACTTTTCCAAGATAAAAATTTCTGTCCTTCTTCTTTCTACGGCTCTCCTGCTCTCCTTTTGTGCCCGGAGGGAGTACTTCCCTCCTCCCAGCGTTCAGACAGGTCTTGCCTCCTGGTATGGCCCAAAATTCCATGGAAAAACAACCTCCAACACAGAAATCTACAACATGTACGATATGACCGCGGCCCATCGCAGCCTCCCCTTTGGGACGATGGTCATGGTCACTAATTTGACCAACGGAAAATCAGTCATCGTCCGCATCAACGACCGGGGGCCTTTCATAAGGGAGAGAATCATCGACCTCTCCTATGCAGCAGCGCAGATGCTGGGCATGGTGGGGGAAGGAGTGGTACCGGTTAAGATTGAAGTGATAGATAACTATTCTCAAGAAAAGCAAGACGCTTTTTACGCTGTTCAGGTCGGCGCTTTCATCTCCAAGAAAAATGCCCTGGCGCTTAAGAAGAAACTCCAGAAAAAATACAGCGAAGTCTACATAACCGAGTTTACAACACCTGTTCAGTCTTACTACAGGGTAAGGATCAAAGCCAAAAGCCTAGACTCAGCACAAAGAATCGCCACAAAGCTCCTCCAAGATGGGCATCCCGCTCTTCTCATCAAAGGGCAGGAGTTCAAATCTCCTGCCTCTAAAATTGTCTGAGGATTTATCTTCTTTCTTTTTTTTTAAAAAGATAGGCTCTTGCCTCCAGCTTATTCTCTTTACCATCGTGCACGGCGAATTGTGCCTCACTCCGGATCGAGGCAGACCCATATTCCCCCTTTTTATTCAGGGCATAAAAGCTGAGATCGAATCGCGGAAGGCCATCTTCATCCATAAGATGAGACAGTCGTTTTGATTTTTCAACGATTCTCTCCAGAGTCCTAAGGCAAGCCTCTTCTGGTGAAAAGCCTCTCCTCATGAAATCCACCACCTGGTAGCTTCCACAGTTGAGAATGGCGGCTTCTCCTCTACCTGTAGAACCCGCTGCCCCTATATCGTTGTCCACATAAAGGCCCGCCCCGATGATCGGAGAGTCTCCCACTCTGCCGGGAATCTTAAAAAATAATCCGCTGGTTGTGGTCACTCCAGCCAGATTCCCTTTTGAATCGATAGCGATGCAATTAATGGTGCCATGAGACTCGACATAG
Organism: uncultured Eubacteriales bacterium; assembly: GCA_964429795.1. Classification (GTDB taxonomy): domain Bacteria; phylum Acidobacteriota; class Aminicenantia; order Aminicenantales; family Aminicenantaceae; genus CAYSCW01. The sequence continues at coordinate 2,769 of CAYSCW010000075.1, read as the reverse complement.
GATCTGGCTTCTGGTTCAAGCTTTTCGGATTTAGGAGGGAACCAATTGTCTCGGTCAGAGAGAGCCTCTTTCCATCGGAGCCACCTCGCTCTAGCTTTTTCTGTGAGGAGATTTTCTTCCTTGAATCCATGGGCCCGGGCAAATTTCAAAGCGCCCTCTCCAACAATCAGGACATGGTCTGTTCTTTCCATGACCAGTTTGGCTACCTTGGAGGGATTCTTTATATTCCTCAGACTCGCCACCCCTCCACCGTTGTGGGTCGGACCATGCATGACTGAAGCATCAAGCTCAACTACTCCCTCCTCGTTCGGAAGGCCGCCATAGCCTACTGAAATAACCTCGGGATCATCCTCGACGATGTTTACTCCAGCGATGACAGCATCGAGAGGATCAGCACCTTGTTTGAGGAGCTCCATGGCTTTCTCGGTGGCCCGTATTCCATTTCCGCTGGCCACTACCCGCATTTCTCCTGCAGATCTTTCTTCTCCGACAAGCTTATTGTTTTTTTGAAAGAGGGCCGCCACACCTACTCCTATTCCCGTTCTGAGAAAAGCCCTTCTTGAAAATGTGTCTTTCATCTTTCCTCCTCCTTTATTCTTTCACCTCCTCTTTAAATTACTAACTTACTGAATTTGCGTATAAGAAGCAATATTTTAATGATCGCGATGCAAATTGACAATCTGGGGAGAGGTTTAGTATAAATCCAATCTCCTTCGAAGATGCAAAAAAGAATCCTCTTTTCCGCTTCCCTCTTTCATGCCCTAAACGATGCCTCTACGGTGACCATACCCATGATATTTCCTCTTCTTTACAGTCAACAATTCATCATCACCAGCTATTTCCATATCGGGATCCTCTCCAATCTCGGACTCCTCACTACCTTCATCTTCCAGATATTGATCGTTCTCCTCTCTCATAGAGTGGAATACAAATATCTTCTTCTCATCAGTATCGGAGGAATCTCTCTCTCCCTTTTGCTTCTTACAAAATCCTCCATTTTTGTCTCCTTTCTTTTGCTCTATCTTCTGTTTAGAGCCTTCACCAGCTTCTATCATTCCCTAGGAGTTGCATGGGTATCCAAGACTCATCCTGACCAAGGGCTCGATTTTGCCATGGGAATCCAGAGTGGCTCGGGAAACCTGGGCGTCTTCATTGCTTTTGTATCTTCAGGTTATCTTGCCCAAACCTTCAACTGGAAGACCCCTCTGCAAATATGGGCGGCTGTCATTCTCTTCTTGGGAACTATAAGTTTCATCTCAGTCAGAAAAACCTCAACCCGGAGTGAAGAAAGGTTCAGTCACGATCTCTCATCATGGATCGATACAATCAAGACCGTTAAAACCTATCTTCTGGGGTTTGCTTTTGGCGGTGCTTGCTGGGCGGCTACTGTTTTTTATGCTCCCCCGCTCTTCAACCATAAATTCTCTGTTCCTCTGGGAAAGACGGGAGTTGTGCTTGCTTTTTGGATCGGTATAGGGAGTGTGATGACCTACCTTTTCGGATATTTGAGCCGGAGGGTGGGGCGAAAAAAGCTCGCTCGGCTCAGCCTTATAGGTTCTACTCTTTTCCTCTTTCTTCTCGGAGCAGCAAACAAGCTGGCACTCGCTCAAATAAGCCTCTTTCTGTTTGGAACTTTTCTTTTCCTTATCTACCCGGCCTTTCAATCTTTTGTAGGGAATGAGGTGCCGGAAAAGAATCAGGCTCAGGCTTTCAGTCTGGTTGCAAATATTCAGATGCTGACGGGTGCTGTGGTTGTCCTGGCGGCGGGCTTCCTCTCAGATAAATTCGGAATCAGTTCATCTTTCATCCTGCTTGGAGGATTAGGGGTTCTGACCTCTGTTTACTATCTTTTCCTCCAAAAATAATAAGGGACTTTCCCTTATTACTCATTTGCTCTCTACTTTACCTTCAGAGGGCAAATTTCACATCCTGCTTGTGCAGATTTGCTGCATTGGCAGGGTCTTGGCGAGGATGGAGGGGAACCGGCGCTTTTATTTGCTATCACGGGAATGGAGATGTTTCCCTTATCATCAAAACAAACAGGATTGTATAGATTATCAGCACGATCTTTATTAAAATTGATTAATCTGCAGATTAACCCGAAAGATGAAAAAAGGCGTTCGAAAAATATACACTGAAGTGGCCCACACCTACGATTTCATCAATCACATCCTGACAGTCGGGTTCGATATCTACTGGAGAAAGAAAGCGGCAAAAAATGCTTCCGAAGGAGCCGGCACCCTTTGGCTCGATGTCTGCAGCGGGACTGGTGAGATGGCTCAAAGCCTTTCTCGCTGTGCCGGCTCAAATGTCAAAATCATCTCCCTCGATTTCAGCTTTCCCATGCTGTTAAAAGCTCTGCAAAAGAGGAGAGTAAAAAACATCACTTTTATTGAGTCTGAAGCCCGCCGTCTTCCCTTTCCCGATGCTACCTTCGACCTTTTAACCATTTCCTTTGCCACCCGGAACATCGATCATAAGCGAGATTTCCTCATCTCTCATCTCCGGGAGTTTCTGCGTGTACTTAAACCAGGTGGCCGTTTCGTCAACCTGGAAACGAGCCAGCCTTCCTCACGACTTCTGCGGAAATTCTTTCACTTTTACATAAGGCGTATTGTCAGACCTGTGGGTACTTTAATCTCAGGATCAAAAGCCGGTTACAGTTATCTTTCTTTCACTGTTCCACGCTTTTATTCCCCGGAGGAATTTTCTTCCCTTCTCCGCGAATCGGGATTCAGGAAAATCGACAGTCAAAAGCTCCTCTTCGGA
>CAYSCW010000074.1:0-5615 GCA_964429795.1 uncultured Eubacteriales bacterium | reverse complement strand
AATTCACGAAATTCATGCAGGCGATGATCAGGATAAGGACGGCAATACAGGAAAAGATATAGACCGAGAGGGTATTTCCCCCTGGTTCCACCTCCCAATCAGCAGTGGGATGCAAATGGATGTCTCTTATGGGGAAGAGATGCATTTTGAGTACCTCATGGATACTTCGGCCTTGAAGAAGCAAGTCACCGTAATGGGGTTCCAGTCGTTGGGTGACAAATGTTTTTAACTTCTCCTCCAGGTCTTGTTTCGAGGTGTTTTCTCTGACCTGAACATAGGTATAAAGATAATTACTTCGCCAATCGACAAATTCCTCCTCCTTATAGGAGGTGATAGAGATCAACATATCAAAATGAATATGGGAATTTTCGGGCACTTCTTTTAGAATTCCCGTTACCTTAAAATCAATCGGTTCTCCCTCCCATTCAAAGGAGAGAGATTTTCCGACGGCATCTCCTGTCCCAAAATATTTAACTGCATTTTCATGGGTTAAAACCACTGTTTTGGGCTCTGTCAGAGCGGTTTGCTCATCTCCTTCTTCCAGACCAAAATCGAATATTTCAAAAACTGAATTATCCACAGCAAACATCTCCTGCCTGTGAATAAAATTTTTGTAGTCCTTAATGGCAAATTCTCTTCTCCAGAAACGCACGGCATTTTCGATCTCGGGATAATCGTCGATTAGAGCTTGTTTATAAGCACCTCCTACAATAGGCCATCTGCTGTACAAGTTATCGCGGAATAATTCCCGTTCTACTCTGTATATTCGATGGGCATTTTTATGAAAACGGTCATAACCCAATTCCCGTAGCACCCATAAGCTGATGATCATGCAGATGGAAAGTCCGATCGCAAATCCGAATACATTGATAAAAGAATACAATTTATGCCGTTTAAAATTCCTGTATGCAATTTTCAGATGATTCATAAGCATATTGAACCTCCATGACACAATTCGCTAAAGCTCCTCTCCAACATCAGTAACGCACTTAAAATGATCTCTTCCTTAACTGCCAAAATGGCCCTCAAATTATCTCTCATGTATTGGCGAACAATTCGATCATATAATCTGCAAAAAATATGCCAATCCTTTCTCTTGGAGTTTTTCTCGCTTTTATAGAACAAAAGGTGTCCATTCTTGAACAATTTATGTCCGTATTCGAATAGTATTAAATATTCCGATTGAGAATGTCCAAAAGCCTTCATGCAGTGCTTTCCAATGGGGCAGAGGACGAAGGTATTTCCCTCAATACATACATTGTCACTCTTCTGTCAGAAAGACACATAGAAAAAAAACTGATGAATAAGATTGAGGCAATACAGAATTTGATTAAAGTAGCAAACTCCAAAAGAATTTCTGGTTTTATAAACTCCTCTCAACCAACACATAAAATTGAAGGGAACAAAAAGAAGTATAGAAGTAAAAAAACGAAAAAATAAATATTAAAATTTAGTTTCCGCACTAATCCTGAACAATGGCTTCCCCTATTCCTAAGCAGGTTGCCTTGCTTTTGGCTATATCAGGATATCCTTCTTTTTATAAATGACAAACGTGAGGGTAATAAGCACGAGGGATAGTCCCAGGAAATAAAGCACACGCCACCATTCCAGGCTGTAGTCAGGACGAAGAACTCCGGCATCGACAAATTTAAAAGGGCTCAAATATCCGAATTTATCTGTCGAAACCGTAACTTTTGATAAGACGTCAATAAAGAATCCCCCGAATACGACGCCGATCAACATATTGGTAATCGAGCGGCCTCTTTTTATCAACAAGGAAAGGAAAAGACCGATAGCCCCAAAAGTCAACATCAGAAGGAAGGAGTAAAACGAGTAGATAAGAAAGGCCACCGGGCGATAATCACTATCCCCTTTAAAGATTTCCAGGCCTATGAATCCGATGGACAGGATAATAACATTCAGAAGCAGCAGGTAAGTGAGGAATGCGGCCAATTTGCTCCAGACAATCTCCAACCTTGTTACAGGTTTGGTTAGAAGAAATTCAGCAGTTTTTTCGCGTTCTTCCAGGGCTAGAATCTTGCCGGCAAGCATTATCGAAAAAAATGTGCCCAGGAGTATGATATAAATCGCATTGCGGGTTGCATAATACCCCAACACATTGGTCAACATATCCACATTCGTTCCAAAGGCCCTTACCATGTTCTTCATGATCGGATTCTCAAGAAAGCCTTTCATTAGCTTCAGGATATCCCCTTTCATGAAGAAACGGTAGAAAGCCGTCTCCATCAATATCAGAAGACTGATGGATATACTCCAGGCAATGAAAGAGTTCCGGTAGCGTTTCAATTCTTTAAAGTATATGTTTGTGGTTGTCTTCATCTTCAGGCTTTCTCGTTATGCTCTTCTTCCGAATAATAGTGCATGAAGATTTCTTCGAGAGATGGTTCTTCTATGATCAGGTCCTTAACATCCTTTCCGGTTAAAGCTTGGAGAAGGTCATTCATTTTTCCCGAAAACATGAAAATCAGGATGTTTCTATCGGCCTGAGAAGCTGTCGCGCCGATGCATTTGATTTCGTTGCTCTCCACGGGATGGGCAAACTCGATCTGAATTTTACGGAGCTGTTTTTTCCTGAGGCTCTCGATATCTTCCACTGCGATGATCTTTCCTTCCTTGATTATTCCTACTCTCCGGCACATTTTTTGGACTTCGCTCAGGGTATGAGAAGAGAGGAAAATGGTTGTGCCCCTGCTGTTTTCTTCCTTTAAGATGTCAAAGAATTTTGCCTGCATCAAAGGGTCCAGACCGCTGGTTGGCTCATCCAGAATCAATAATCGCGGCTGGTGGATGAGACTCTGTAGAATCGAGATTTTCTTCCGATTCCCCCGGGAGAGGTCGACAATTTTCCTGCTCAGGTCCAGGGCAAAAACTTCTGCCAGTTCTTTTATCCTTGATTCGCAGTCTGTGCCGTAAAAGTTTGCCGAATATCCGAGAAGTTCGTATACATCCATCTTTTCATAATAATTAACTTCTGAAGGCATATACCCGACATGTTTTTTGATCTCCTTTGTCTGTTTGACAATATCCATGCCGAAGATCCTGCCGCTTCCTGAGGTGGGAAAAATCAGTCCGAGTAAGGTTCGGATTGTTGTGGATTTGCCGGCCCCATTCGGCCCGATAAATCCGAAGATCTCTTCCTCTTCGATTTTCAGGCTAAGGTCGATTATTCCTCTGTCTTTTCCGTAGTATTTCGTGAGGCTTTGGGTTTCGATGACGTTCATTCATCCCATCATAATGCATTTAATTTATTTTCTTCAATGATTTTCTCTATGGGATTTCAAGGCCTAGGACTTCGACATCTTCAGCCTTTTGATGATTCTATCGAGGTCTTTTCTATCGATTACCCGCATTATAATAATGGTTTTATCATGTACCCTGTAGAGGACTCTAAAATCTCCCGACCGAATCCTGTAGAGCGGCGGTTTGAATCCTTTTAGCTTCTTGATATTTGAACTGGAAGAAAAAGGATTGGAAGAGAGTTTTTTGATGGAAGTGATAATTTTTTTCCGTAGGGCTTCAGGTATACAATCCAGATCCTCAACGGCCGAGTAGGTGAGCTGAATGTTGAATTTACTCAATTTTATCTTTCTGACCGGGAAAGATACTCATCTAGAGATACGATTCTTCCTTTTTTGATATCATCTTCAGCCTTTTTGATTTTTTTTCGTATAGAAGGGCTATGCTCGATGATAAAGTCTTCGAGGTCGTCTTCTGTGAGGGGAAGTATAGAAGCGGCAGGCTTTCCCCTGTATGTGATGATCAGAGGATTCCCTTTCATCACCTCAGCCAGAAGTTTGTTTGTTTTATTTTTCAGATCAACCGTATTTGCAACTTTCATAATGTCTTCTCCTATATAGCTATTATAATAGCCTTATAGAAAGAATCAAGCCATTTGTCAATATTTTTCTACCTCACGAAAGGGAAACTTCTATTACCGAAATTTCCAGGCAATGTTGAATCGGAAAGGGTGGAAGGAAAAGGAACCTGTTGAATATGAGGAGTAGGGGAGAGGCGACAGGAACTTCTCATAGCTGCTGAGCAGAGAGGCAATTCATGTTGACCGCTATAATTTTGCTGTGATATGTTTATTTTGCTGCGCTGGCAGCAAGGATTGTGGAGATTCAATTAGAATCAAAACTTCAATAAAAAAAGGAGAAAATAATATAATGAAATTATCAAATTGGCTTAAAGGCTTTTTGTATTTATTACTGTTTTTTTTGCTTGTCCATAGTCACGCATCCGCACAGATTGATATTTCCATCGACCGGCAAGGTGTACTTTTACGAGGAAAGTTCTATGCTGCGCAAGGAGAGGGCCCTTTTACAACTGTCATCTTGTTACCAGGTTTACCTGGGAATGAAGTGGATGTTTTGGGTCTGGGGCAGAGACTTTCCAAAGCAGGTATCAATGCATTAATGTTCAATTATGCCGGTGTTTACAAAAGCGAGGGGCAACTCAGTTTTGAAAATACTCAGCAGGATATTCACGCCGCTTATGAATTTATTCATCGATCAGAAAACATAGCAAAATTCAAGATCGACACCACAAATATTTACTTAGGCGGATACAGTTACGGCGGTGGGATGGCCATGACCTACGCTGCCAACCATCCAGAAATATCAGCTGTTTTTTCTATTGCTGGAGGCGACCATGGTGAAATTATTAGTGAGTATCTCCGTAATCCAGAGTTTGCAAAGATGTTAGACAATATGTTTGAGCACCTCAAAGCACCAACAGGACCGGTAAGATTTGCAGAAGGAGCCTTGCCAAAAGAAGTTGCAGAAAAAGGATTAGCAAAACTGGAACCTACTCTCTACCTGAGGAAATGTGCACCATTGCTTGCTCAAAAAGACATTTTGCTCATTGGGGGATGGGATGATGATTTAGGCAGTATTGAAAATAATGTCTTACCATTGTACCGCGCTTTTAAAAAAGCGAATGCCCAGGATGTTAAAATCTTAGCATTCCAGGATAATCATGCATTTAGCGATGTCAGGACAGAATTGGCGAATGTGATAATCGAGTGGATACAAGCCGTCTCTGCAAAAAAGAAAAAATAATAATCAAAGATCATCAAAAAATTCCATAGCTCAGAAAAAGATCCATAGAGAAACTTGCCGAATATGTTGCTGAGAAATATTGTGCGATCCCTTCGTTTTAAAAAAGTACGGATACGACGAACATGATATCCAACCATGACGGACGTATTTTTTGTTTTTATGCAAAAAAAGGGTCTTGACAATATATATATAAATGTATATCATTAATGTATGTTTAATAGATACATTAAAACGTGCTTAGGAGATAATGATGAAAGTGAATAAGACCATAAGAAAAAACATCATATTCCCAATCGATCTCATATCTCGGTTTGAAACAGAAAATAAAAAATTAGGTGCTGATTTTAGTAACTTCGTTAGAGATGCAATTAACGAGAAGTTGAAAAGAATAGAAAAAGAAAGACTTGAGAAAGAATTGGAAGAGGGTTATCTAGCCAACGCAGACCTCGATCGGGCAACCTGTGAAGAATTTAAATTCGTTGATGGTGAAAACATCTAATGCACACAGGATACAGAAGAGGTGATATTATCCTG
>CAYSCW010000073.1:2592-5629 GCA_964429795.1 uncultured Eubacteriales bacterium | reverse complement strand
CCGACATCGTATCTCCAGGCAGCTTTCGTTTTAACCAAATCTCTCACGTTGTCTCCAGATTCATGGTAGAAGTCACCTGTCCCAAATGCCAGGGCCAAATACGCATCATCGCCTTCCTATCAGACTATACAGTGGTTGATCGCATCATCAATCACCTCAAGCTGACCTTCGTGGCAGAGAGACCTCCCCCGCCACACATCGTCTATCAGGAATTTATGATGGCCGCCGAGGCCCCAGCCGGTTATTTCTTATAATCTTCTCTTTGACCGCAAGGAAGCATCCATGCGATTTTGGGCACTTTTGAGCTTGCCTCCGGCGTTTATGCTACCATAAATGGTCTCCGATTATCCTTGAGGTCTATTTTGGCGTGACTTATATTTCTTGACGATGATTGAATGGGAAAATGAGGATAAAGATGCTCACCAATCCAGTACATCAGAAATTGAAATTCTTATCTTTAGCGCATTTGCTCATTTGACCTTGGTTTTTCCTTCTGCTAGTATACAACAAGGAACGAAATTATCCACCTCAATAGGCAAAATTGGACATAAAACGGGGTAAAGAAGATAGGTTTTTTCGAAAAAAGGAGGCGGTCTCCATGTTCTTCCCCAAGAAAAAGAAAGACATTCTTGTCATCATTTCAACTTTAATCTTGAGCTTCATCACATTCTCCCATGCGCGGGAGTCCAAGGGCGGATCATCCGCTTCTGATTACCGCATTCCTTTATTCGCTGTGGATAGCGAAGGGAAGCCTTATTTAGATTTAAAGAAAGAAGATTTGGAACTATATATTAATGAAAAGCTCATCGAAACCGCAGAGTTGAGAAATTTCTCTTTACCTCAAGCGGCTGAGATCCCAGAAAGGTCCAGAAATCCCGAGAAGATTAATTTCATCGTCTTTGATTCCATGTTCAGCAGCAACTTTGGAGTGAAGCGATCGCGCCAGATCGCCTCGAAAATCGTTGCCAATGCTCCGGCTGGAGATTCTTTCGTCCTCCTCGTCAATTCGCCCAGAGAGGGACTGAAGCTCATTTTTGGTCCAGAGGGAGACAAAGAAGTCTTGCTGAAAAAGATCAAAAAAGCCAAGCTATATCCCGGGGCTGACTGGTTTAAGGATACGTTTTCCAGCCGTGATTCTTTCATGGAAAGGTTTACGGCAGAGTCCGATTATAATGCTAACCAATACGCTGATCCTCTCCGCCTGCCTCCAGAGGCGAGTTTAGATTACAGAAAGCAATATATCCAGGAAGTCAGGAGGTTCATTCAGGAAGCCGATCAAATCAGGTTCGCTTTCCAGATGGTCGATAAACCTAAAATTCTTTATTTCTTTTCGGAAGGATTCCAGGATGCCGAACGGATGGATAAGCTTTTCAATCCGAGCCTCGTCGAAACTCCGGATTTCAGCCGTTCATCACAAGAGATTAAATTCGACACCATCGATTTCTCGGGTGTTATTCATGAGTATTACCGAAAGCTCCTCGATATTTTCAAGGAGAGCGGAAACATTATCTACTCCGTCAATCCCGGACAGCTCAAGACAATGAGTTATGATCCGTCTGGAGCAATGATGCTTGAGTTTCTGACGGGTGGGGAGAGATACTACTTTCAAGGCCTGGATACGGATGCGCTCATCGATGGCCTCCTCAACGCCTCGGCTGCATATTATGAGCTCGTTTGCTCCCGTGAGGGAATCCCGGGACGGGAGCAGAAAATCGCACTGAACTGCCACGACGAGAATATTCATCTTTATACACCCCATCTGATGATCGAAAAAACGTATAATCAGATGGCCGCGGGCCAGAAGAAAATGTTTGCCTGGGATATCGCCACGGAAGGATTTTTAAGCCAAATGGCCGGGAGGACAGAAAAAGCCGATTATCGTAAGACCATAACAACGACAAAGGAAAAATTGTATCAATGCACGATCGATCTCATCATTCCGGTAGAGATGCAAAACCACCCGGCTGATATTTTTTACCTCGCTCTGCAAAAAAAAGCCAAAAAATGGAATATCCAGATGACCAGCAAAACCGTTTCCAGGGAAGAGAAGTTGATTTTTATTTTGAAGGAGAAGATGAACAACTATGACCTGTATTTTGTGTTCATTGATAGGGCGACAGGCAAGGCGATCTCCAATAAAATCGATTGAGGCTATTTTAAACATTTTATGCTCCTCTTGATACATTCACAGTTTCATCTTTAAAAGAGTCTTCGTTTTGCGTTCTTTGGGGTCTGTGTGTGAGATACTGTGCTGAGGTCAAGAAGAAAAATGCGGTGGGATTTGTGGAGTGTGGATCAAGACGGGAGATCAGGTTCATTCCGGAAATAGCCACGGCTGAGTGCATTAACTGCAAGGAATGTTTCGCGCTCTGCCCGACATCGTATCTTCAGGCTGCTTTCGTTTTAACCGAATCTCTAGCGCTTTCTCCAGATTCTTCCCAAACCGCGTTAAAGAAATAAAAGAGTTTGTCGATATGGGCGGCATCGCCCACCTCGAACTGACCTTTGAAGCTGAACGCCCTCTCCATCCTCAAATTGTCCAGCAGGAACTCCTGATGGTAGCTGAGGAGAGAGGAGAGTATTTCTGAGAGACATGTTGCGGGATTTGTATGCGGATTTATGGTGGAGTCTATCCTGAATTGTTAAACCCATCCCTTATCAGCCGTTTTCTTCCTCTTTTTGCGCCATTGATAAGGCCATTTTCAGCGTGATAGGCTTATTCCAGCATATCAGTGGGTAAAAATTGTGAAGTTTTTACACGACAGAGAAAACGAATTTCCTATGTTTTTTTGCCATTTCTCGAGGCAACCTTTTTTGTTCACTTTTCGTATACATATATAAGGAAGGATACAAAAATGAGGCTTTTATCCAGAAAAGAAGAACTTATCCTGCTGGCTGTTTGGAAACTTCAAGACCAGGATCAGGCCTATGGCGTGACCATCCGAGAATACATCGAGAAGATGTCAGGGATCCGATGGCTGTTCGGGGCAATCTACAGTCCTCTGGCGCGGCTTGTAGAACACGGGTATGTTGAATC
>CAYSCW010000073.1:0-2492 GCA_964429795.1 uncultured Eubacteriales bacterium | reverse complement strand
CGCGATGCCGCAATAGAAGATTTTGAAGAACAGTACACCTCCATTGCAAGCAACAAAGGCCTCCTGACCGCCTTCCTCTGGTATATGTTTCATACAATCTGTCTGATCCCATCATATATAAAAGACAATATGTATTGGAGCACCAGTATGTTTAAAAACTATCTCAAAATTTCCCTCAGGAATATCAAAAGACACAAAGGGTATTCATTCATTAACATCACCGGGCCTGCAGTGGGAATAGCGTGCTGCCTCTTTATTCTACTTTGGGTTCAAGACGAGGTTAGCTTCAATAAGTTCCACGAAAACATCGACGATATCTATGTAATCGTGACAACCGCACGGTTCGGTGAAGACACGATCACATATCCAGGAACCCCTCCGGCCTTAGGGCCGGCGGTAAAAGAAGAATATCCTGAGATCCTGAATACTGCTCGGTTACAAAACGGCTTGAATCCATTTTCCCTATCTTATGGTGATAAGAAGTTCAGGGAAGGCATGAACCTTGTAGATCCCTCTGTTCTTGAGATGTTCACTTTTCCCCTGATCGAAGGTGATCCTCACACAGCCCTCTCTGATCCTCACTCTCTCATCATGTCAGAAAGGATGGCTCATAAATACTTCGGCAGCGAGAATCCTATTGGAAAGATCGTGCGGATTGAGAACTACTATGATTTCAAAGTTACAGGCGTTCTCGAAAAAATTCCATCAAACTCAAGCATTCGGTTTGATTTCCTCGCCCCGCTGAGCTTCCTGGAAGAACTCCGTGGAAAAGACTACATGAGCTCATGGGGCAATCTGAGTTTCAGGACTTATGTCCAGCTCCAGAAAAATATTCCATTTAAGAGTATTAGCCAGAAGCTCGCCGACCGCCTCCACAGAGAAGGCGAGGAAGACGTTGATGTATTCCTCCATCCTTTTAAAAGACTCTATTTATACTGGCTCGATATGGGCGGAGGGCATATCGAACAGGTCCGGATGTTCACACTGATCGCTCTCTTCGTGCTTCTGATCGCATGCATCAACTTTATGAACCTAACTACAGCTCGTTCAGGAAATCGCGCTAAGGAGATCGGCCTACGTAAGGTCGTGGGCGCCTATCGTGCAGATGTCATCAAGCAGTTTTTCAGCGAATCAATACTCATGTCATTCTTGTCACTCCTTTTTGCCTTAGGATTGGTTTTCCTGCTGCTTCCTGTTTTTAACGATCTTGTAGGTAAAGAACTAACTTTAAACCTGTTCGGCAATCCAGTATTAGCCCTTGGATTGATAGGCATTACCCTGCTGACAGGAATCATTGCCGGGAGTTATCCTGCTCTTTTCATGGCTGCTTTCAAGCCGGTTAATATTCTCAAAGGCACTCTACAATCAGGTTCAAGCGGATCAAGATTCAGAAAGATCCTAGTTGTCACGCAGTTTACAATTTCCATTACCCTGATCATCGGAACAATGACAGTATTCAAGCAGGTCGTATACATGCGCAATAGAGACCTCGGGTTTGACAAGGAACATCTGATCTACGTCCCTGTTGCCAAGGAACTCGAGAACAACTACGAAGCAGTTAAACAAGAGCTCTTAAAATCACCTGATGTTCTCAATGCATCAGTGACATCTCATCGACCGACAGGAATTTACTGGAACGGAAGTGGATGGGATTGGGAGGGGCGAGACCCTAACGTTAATCCTTTGGTGACGCATTTGTGCGCAGATCCTGATTTCCTCGAAACGTTTAAAATGGAAATGGCGGAAGGCAATTTCTACCCAAAGGGATCAACGATTCAAACCGATGATCCTGCAATCCACATAATCATCAATGAAAGATTTGGAAAAATCATCGGCAAAGAGACATTTGTAGGAGAGCGCCTGATTCATGGGGATGACAATTTTATCATCGCTGGAGTCATAAAGGACTTTAACTTCAAGCCTCTTTGGGAAGAGATCGGGCCCCTTATTATCCTCCTACCTCTCCCCAGAAGAGTCAATTTTATGTTTGTAAGAATAAATTCCATAAACATGCCCCAGACTATCGGATATATCAAAAGTGTCTTTAATAAGTTCAGCCCCGAATCTCCTTTCGAATACAGGTTTCTCGATGAAGAATTTGAAAGGCTGTACAGGTCTGAGATACGCACAGGCTCGATCGTCAGTTCTTTCACAATCCTTACGATCTTAGTTTCCTGTCTGGGTCTTTTCGGACTGGCTTCATTCATGGCCGAGCAACGCACCAAGGAGATCGGCATCCGGAAGGTCCTCGGTTCATCCATCCAGGAGATCGTGCTGCTGCTTTCAAAACAATTCCTCAAATGGGTATTGTTGGCCAATCTAATCGCATGGCCGTTAGCCTATTATTTTGCTTATTCCTGGCAAAGAAATTACGCTTACCGGGCAGGATTGGGTTGGAGCTTATTCATACTGGCGGGATTGCTCACGCTGGCCATTGCTCTGATAACTGTGAGTTTTCAAGCCATAAAGGCAGCGTGCGCGAATCCTGTGAA
>CAYSCW010000072.1:0-5750 GCA_964429795.1 uncultured Eubacteriales bacterium | reverse complement strand
ACCTCAGCTTACCTGACTGCTGTTGAAACTGTCACAGGAATAAGGATGCTTGCTTTGTCGACTAATATTATTCAGCGTTGGATCAAAATGTGATAAAATAGGTTGCGTAAGCTTTCTGACTGAAAAAATCCCTCTGAAGGAGAGAACCTGAGAGATAAAAAAAGGAGGTTTTTATGATAGAAAAAATTGGAGAGACTGCTGGAGAAGTATGGAGAATCCTGAAGGAGAGAGAAGAGGTCAACATCTCTCAGCTGCCGCGTCTTCTTAATGAGAAATCGGCCGTAGTTTATCAAGCGGTAGGGTGGCTGGCTCGTGAAAACAAGATTGAGTACAGAACCGTGGGTGCCAAGACATTCGTTTCTTTAACTGAATCTGAGAAATAAATGTGGAAATCTCTTGGCTTGATTGGATAATCATTTCCTCCCTTTAGCGTCTCAGACCACAGGATGAACCGTTACATCTGTATTCATGGTCATTTCTATCAGCCCCCCAGGGAGAATCCCTGGCTGGAAGAGGTGGAGGTTCAGGATTCGGCCTATCCTTTTCATGATTGGAATGAACGGGTCACAGCCGAGTGTTATGCGTCAAATTCCGCCTCCCGCATTCTCGACTCAGAAAAACTCATCGTTGATATCGTCAACAACTACTCCAGGATAAGCTTTAACTTCGGTCCCACCCTGCTTGCCTGGTTGGAAAAACACCATCCTGAAGTCTATGGGGCTATCCTGGAAGCGGATAGAGAGAGTCAGAAAAGGTTTTCTGGTCACGGTTCAGCCCTCGCTCAGGTTTACAGCCATTTAATCATGCCCCTCGCTAACTTCCGGGACAAGCGAACTCAGGTGATATGGGGAATCAGCGATTTTAAACAGCGCTTCGGAAGAAGTCCAGAAGGCATGTGGCTTCCTGAAACAGCGGCGGATAGAGAAACGTTGGACATCTTGGTCGAGCAGGGAATCAAATTCACTATTCTCTCACCCCTCCAGGCAAATCGGGTCCGAAAAAAGGGGGATAAGCCATGGCAAGAAGTGAATGGGGGAAAGATCGACCCAAAATTACCTTACATCTGTCAACTCCCATCAGGAAGAGTGATTAACATCTTTTTTTACGACCAGCCCATTTCCCACGACATTGCTTTTGGAGATCTTCTCAAAAACGGAGAGCTTTTCGCCAAGCGGCTGCTCGGAGCTTTTTCTCAAGATCGGCAGGAAGCGCAGATAGCTCATATTGCCACAGATGGCGAATCCTACGGACATCATCACCGGTTTGCAGATATGGCTCTTGCCTATTGTCTTCATAAGATAGAAAAGGAGAAATCGGTTGCACTCACTATCTATGGTGAGTACTTAGAAAAATTTCCCCCAGCGCATGAGGTGGAAATTGTGGAAAATAGCTCATGGAGTTGCGTCCACGGTGTGGAAAGATGGAGGAGCAATTGCGGTTGCAACGCGGGGGCGAATCCTGGTTGGAATCAGCAGTGGAGAGCGCCTCTCCGGCAAGCCATGGACTGGCTCAGGGATGAACTCATTACCTTCTACGAGAATAAAACAAGCGGTCTCCTCAAAGACCCATGGAAGGCAAGGGAGGATTACATCGACGTGGTTCTGGACAGGTCAGAGGAGAATATCGAATCCTTTCTCCAAGATCATTCATCACGGAAACTTTCTGAGGAAGAGAAGGTGAAAACCCTTAAACTCCTTGAACTGCAGCGTAATGCTATGCTCATGTACACCAGCTGTGGATGGTTCTTCGATGAAATATCAAGGATCGAGCCCATTCAGATCATGCAGTATGCTGCTCGGGCCATACAGTTGGCAAGGGAGGTGGGTGAGGTCGATCTGGAACCGGAATATGTCAGCATATTAAAGAGAGCCTCCAGTAATATTCCGGATATGAAGAATGGTGCAAGAATCTACGGGCAGTTTGTAAAACCTGCGGTCATAGGACTCTTGCAAGTGGGGGTCCATTATGCACTTTCCTCTCTTTTTGAGGATTACTCAGAGACTGAGAAGTCAGCAGGATACACCATCACAAGACAAGCATACGATCTTGAGGAGTCAGGCCGTGAAAGGTTGGCCGTGGGACAAGCTCATCTTCGTTCAGACCTTGTTCTGGAAGAAGGGGATATCAGCTTCGCAGTGTTGCATTTGGGAGATCATAACTTGATAGCAGGTGTTAGCCAGTCTTCAGGGCAGGATCCCTTCTCTCTTTTGCAAAAAGAAATAAAGGAGGCTTTTGGTAAAAGGGATATATCCGAAGTCATCAGATTGATGGATAGACACTTCGGTTCCCATCGTTATTCCCTGAGGGATCTCTTCAGAGATGAAAAGCGCAAGGTTCTGAATGAGATTCTGGATTCCACTTTAATCGAGGTGGAGGCTTCCTTCCGCCAGATAAAGAAAGACCATTATCCGGTCATGCAGGTGTTGAAAGAGGCTAAGGTTCCTTTACCCAAAGCATTTTCCGTGGCTTTAGAGTTCATCCTCACTATAGATTTCCGGAGACTGATGGAGGAGGGAAAAATAGATCTTGATGGGCTCCAGAATACAGTGCGAGAGTTCCATGAATGGTCCCTCCATCCGGAAAAAAATTTAAGCTATTTGGCTGACCAAAAGCTCGAATCGCTCATGGAGAATTTCTCCAGTGAGCCCCGAGAGTTGGCTCTGGCAGAAGATATTATTGGCCTGCTCGAGATGATGAAGAATTTCCCTTTGGATTTGAATCTCTGGAAGAGCCAGAATATCTACTATTTCCTCTGCAAGAGGCTTTGGAATGAGATGATGGAAAAGAGCAAAAAAGGAGATCAGGCTGCAAAAAAATGGCTCGAATTGATGGGTAATTTAGGCCAAAAACTCTATGTCAGATGCAGTTGAAGGACTAGCTTATGATAGGTGAGTAATCGGATTCCTTTCTCATAGGATGATGAATAGTTGAGATAAGGAATGGAAAAGAGAGTAAGCGGTATTCTTCTCCACATCACATCCCTTCCCAACTCGTTTGGTATAGGAGATTTCGGCCCAGAGGCATACAGGTTTGTGGATTTTCTTGCTCAAGCGAAACAGAGTTATTGGCAGATTCTTCCTCTCAATCCCATAGATCCAGCTTCTGGTAGCTCTCCTTACCAAAGCATTTCTGCCTTTGCCTACAGCCCCCTGTTCATCAGCCCTGAGCTGATGGTCAAGGAAGGTTTGCTTCACAACTCGGATCTGAAGCCTCTCCCTCATTTTCTCCAGGGAAGAGTTGACTATCCATCTGTAATTGCATACAAGAGGAAGATCTTCAGCCTAGCCTTTGAGCGATTTCGAACCAAAAAAAAAGAAGAGGAGTATGAACAATTTTGCGTGGAGAACTCTTATTGGGTCGACGATTTTGCTCTTTTCGTCGCTCTCAAGGATCATCTTCAAGGAAAGATTTGGAGCGATTGGCCTCATGAGATCAGAGATAGAGATCCTGAAGCGATCGATACAGTAAAGAAGGAAATATATCAAGTCATAGAGAGAGAAAAATTCCTGCAATATCTCTTCATCCAGCAATGGGCTGCTCTCAGGGATTATTGCCACCAGAAAGGTATCCGCATTATTGGAGACATGCCCATCTACGTCGGTTATGACAGCGTCGATTGTTGGACTCACCCGGATTTGTTCAAATTGGACAGAGAGAAGCGGCCGTATGCTGTGGCTGGTGTGCCCCCCGGCCTCTTCAGCGCAACCGGACAACTCTGGGGGAATCCCCTTTACAGGTGGGATGTTCTCCGGCAGAGGGGATATGACTGGTGGATTCAGAGGATGGAGCATAACTTGAAAACCTTCGACCTGGTCAGAATCGACCATTTCCGTGGTTTTGTGGGATACTGGGAGGTGCCGGCCGCTGAGGATTCGGCTTTGAATGGCCGATGGGTTGAAGCTCCTGCTTTTGACTTTTTCCTTCACCTGAAGGAGAAATTTCCTGACTTGCCTATCATTGCCGAGGATCTTGGCACCATCACTCCAGATGTCAGAAAGGTTATGGGACATTTTGGCTTCCCTAGTATGAAGGTTCTTCTCTTTGCTTTTGGCGAGGACAACCCGATGAATCCTTATTTACCCCATAACTATAAGAAAAATTGTGTGGTTTACACAGGTACTCACGACAACAACACAGCAAGAGGCTGGTTTGAAAAGGAAGCAAGACCTGATGAGAAAAGGAGACTTTTTCATTACCTTGGCCGTGAAATTCCAGTGCAGGATATCCATTGGGAGTTAATCAAGCTGGCCATGATTTCCGTTGCCAACACAGTGATCATTCCCATGCAGGATGTTTTAGGTTTGGGACCGGAAGCGCGGATGAACAAGCCGGCCACTGCTACAGGCAATTGGCAGTGGAGATTTCTTCCCGATCAGCTTTCCTCTTCATTGGCAGAGAAACTCGGAAAAATTACTGAAATTTATGGAAGAGCCCCTGAATGAGGATTATTCCGTTTTCATCTCACGCAGATATTGAGCTGCTTTCTCCGGTGTGCTGGGATTGATATAAAAGCCGCTACCCCATTCAAAACCTGCAATCCTGACCAATCTGGGAATGATATCGATATGCCAGTGGTAGTCATACTTAAGGGTCACCCACTTATCAGCAAACTTGGGTTCTGCCTCCGTGTTAGGAGAGGTGTTGATGACGTAATTGAAAGGAGGATCATCAAGGACTTTTTTTATCCGGAAAAGGATATCTTTGAAGAAAGGCGCAAATTTTTGTAGATCACTGTCACTGATCTCTGCATAGCTGTAGTTGTGTTCAACGGGAGCGATGAAGACTTCAAAAGGAAAACGGGATGCATACGGGGCAATAGCCACGAATCCATCCTGGTAGGAAATGATTCTCGACTCATTGCTCAATTCCTGCTGGATGAGGTCACATATAAGGCATCTCTCCTTACTTTCATAATGGTGGCGGGCTGCATCGAGCTTGATAAAGACATTGCGCGGCACAATAGGTGTGGCGATCAATTGAGAATGAGCGTGCGCCAGCGAGGCCCCTGCTCTCTTGCCATGATTTTTGAAGATGAGTGCATATCTGAAGCGGGGATCCTTGTATAGGTCTTTGATTCTTTCCCGGCAGGCAAGAAGGACCCATTTGACATGTTCTGGGGGTAGGTCTGCCAGGCCGATATCATGCTGAGGAGTCTCGATGATCACTTCATGCGCGCCTGTTCCCTCAATCATGTCATAGTAACCCACCCCAAATCTTTTTCCCTCAGCTTCGATTTTGAGGGCGGGGAATTTATTAGGAACAACCCTGACCTTCCATCCAGGAGAATTGGGAGATGTATGAGGATCTCGAATCGCCCATACCTCAGGGGGAGTCTGGGATTCCTGACTTTCACAGAAGGGACAAACCTTAACTTGATTATATTTGGTGGTATTAACCAGATCCGAAGGTCTGGCCGCTCTCTCTGTGGCTATAATGACCCAACGATGTTCTAAAGGATCATACCTGAGTTCTGGCATGATGATCTCCTTGGATTAGAATGCAATTGGTGATGAATGTTATCCCATGTTTTAGATTCCCATGTGGTTATGGACGGATGAGGTTGGCAAGAAGTGTGTGTGTTTCCGATCTTCTTGTCTAAGCTTTTATGTTCAAAAATAGTTGTTTGCCTTCAAATCAACAAAATTTTTTTCTGTAGATCAAAGTTATATACCAGGGCAAATATATAACATAGAGGATCTGGTTACGTCAAACGAAATAAATTGTTCAACAGCAGTCAGGAAAGCTGAGGA
>CAYSCW010000071.1:0-5864 GCA_964429795.1 uncultured Eubacteriales bacterium | reverse complement strand
GGCGCAGCTTCTCAAGATCCATTTCTATTTCTTGCTGGGATCTTCCTCCAATCTGAATAACTTCTTCTCCTCTTGTATAGGCACCGGTGATTCCGCCACCCACGGCACCGATAAGTCCAAATAATGCTCCTATGGTCAAAGCCTTCTGGGAAGCAGATCGGGTTTTGTATTCACCCGGCTCCTCGGTTCCTTCGGGTTCATCGCCCCCAAAAAGAAAGCCTGTTAAAACGCCAACTCCTACTCCAATGGTCAGCCCTAGCCCCGCTCCCAATAAAATCTTTGGTTTTTTCGCTACTTCGATCGATTCGATTTCCTCCAGGCTGACAGAGACATCAGCAGAGGACGTGGCATCCATCAGTAATAATGTATTTGTTTTAACCGCAATCAACTCGCCTGTTATGTATTCTCCATCTGTTTTAAAAATCTTGAGCTGAGCTCCTCGTCTCTCTTTGGCCATCATCTCAGATGAAGCCAGTATAAGAGATAAGAGGAGGGATATCAGCACGACCATTTTCCCTTTTGCCATCGATCTCTTCCTTATCAGGTCTTTTTTTCCTGTGCCTGAAGATGATGGTGCTCTGCTCTATAATATGAACCTGGCTAGATGCTAGATATATTTTGAGATCCCAACCATCTCCATAGCATCTACTATTAATAATATTATGATTTTTTGTTAAAGTGTCAAACATATTTTTGTTAAAGGAATCGACAGAAGATGAAAATATATTCATTTTGTTGTAAAAAAAGAAAGACAGATAGAAAGAAAAGAAGATAGTGCGACAAAAAGTATGAGGAACAGGAAGGAGGCAAGCATGGTCAGAAAGTTCATATTTGCTGTGTTGGTTATCGTTATTTTTGTTTGCCTTTTTTTTGGCCAAGGTGACATTCAAAACCAGGTTCAGGAGGAAATCGAAAGGATCAATCTATATATCCGATCTCAGGGCTTGAAGTGGAGAGCAGGCTTCACCTCTCTCAGTACACTCCCGCCTGAAGAGAGAAGAATGCGGTTGGGGGGTTATGTTCCCCTGGAGGAAGATCTCGATAAATATGTTGCTGTTGCAAAAAGAGCAAAACTTCCCTCTTCTATGGATTGGCGATCCAAAAGCGGAAAGAATTACATGACCACAATCAAGGATCAGGCCTCCTGCGGAAGCTGCTGGGCTTTTTCTGCCGTAGGAACCATGGAAGCCACCTACAATGTCGAGAAAGGTCTGTATGCTCTGGAAACATATTCAGGAAGAAGAGTGACTTATTCTTTAATCCTTAAATATCCTGATTTTTCAGAACAGGATCTGCTTTCCTGCTCTGATGCAGGCACATGTGTTGGAGGCTCATCTTCGGGGGCTGTGCAATATATCAAGAATTATGGGGTGGTCTCTGAGACATGTTTTCTTTATACCGCTCAAGATGATCCCT
This sequence comes from uncultured Eubacteriales bacterium, assembly GCA_964429795.1. Lineage (GTDB taxonomy): Bacteria > Acidobacteriota > Aminicenantia > Aminicenantales > Aminicenantaceae > CAYSCW01. Next base: position 4,448 of record CAYSCW010000071.1, on the reverse strand, counting down.
GCAATCGTTGTCCAAATTGGAGCAAATTGCTGTCCACTATAAGCGGTTGGGGATGGGTAACTCAATCCACAGTTGATGAGGAAGCCATAAAAAACGCCCTTCAAGATAGCCCCTTAAGCGGCTGGATGCAGGTTTATTCCGACTTTTATCATTACAAAAGCGGTGTTTATGAATTGACTCCAGCCGGAGAATACGAAGGGGGACATCTGGTAGTTCTTGTGGGATATGATGAAAAAGAGGATTGTTGGATTTGTAAGAATTCATGGGGAGAAGCCTGGGGCAATAAGGGATATTTCAAGATAAAGATGGGTGAGTGCGGAATAGGCAAGTGGGTTTTAAAATTATGGGGAGTGAAGATAAACAACAAGGCACCGGTTTTAAACACCATAGGGGATAAAGTCATCAAAGAAGGACAGGAGTTCTCGCTTCAACTTCAAGCCTCTGATCCGGACGATGATGCTTTGACCTATAATATAGCGCCTGTCTCTCTCCCCTTGGGAGTCTCCTTTAATTGGAGCAGTGGTGAATTCGCCTGGACTCCCTCTTACACCCAGTCAGGAGAATACAGTTTTAGGTTCTCTGTGACAGATGGCTTGTTGGAAGATTATGAATACGTCAAGATCACGGTGCTTAATGTCAAGAAGGGAAAGGGAAAATTCTAAAAGAGGAGATGGATGGTGAAAAACATCAAAATTATTCTCATACCATGCATGATTGTTTTTCTTGCTGGTTTGGCCTTCAGCGAAACTGACCTCTATCTTTTTGGAAGATGGAACTTCGTCAGAGCCACTGGCTCTGCATCCGACTATCAGGAAGGTGTGAATGATTTTCCTATCGCATCTTCCCACCAGAATTATGGATTGGGATTAGGCCTTGTCCTTGATTATGGAGGAGGATTCATCGGTTTGGAAGCACACTATAACCTGAGCAGCAAGACCACCCTGACAGATCCTTCCGATGATGATACCGTCGACATAGACACATATAAAAACTATTCAGGGTACCTTGTCTTCGGATTGAACCTGGTAAAAAGTAGGTCAGCTAATTTTTTCATCAACAGCGGCATAGGGGTTGTCTATTCTCCGGATGCTGAAACCAAAACATACACCTCCCATTTGGGATATGAAACTGAGATTGAGCCTCCTGAGAAAAAGTATCCTTTCAGCGGCTTCGGAGGGATCGGACTTCGTCTGAAACTCTCTTCCTCAACAGCCGTTTTATTCAGCGGCCGGTATCTCTATATCGCACTCGAAGAGCCTCAAACAATGTATGTGGTCATAGCCGGATTTGTTTTCAGTTTCTGAGCCCCAGAATTATTCTAAAGCACCAGCTTACTCCGATCTTCCCTTGTGAACAGTAATGGCAGAGGTTAAAATAGGGGCTCATGAAAATCGAGCAGATAAAAAGCATTCACAGGTTTGAGGAGATAAGAGACGCATGGAATGGACTTCTCTATTCCTGCGAACAAAACAGCATATTCTTGACTCACCAGTGGTTTTATTCATGGTGGAGATGGCTTTCCGAAGGGAAATCCTTGGAAATACTTCTCTTTCAAAACAGCAGCGGCACACCTGTGGGGATCGCCCCCCTGATGAGAGAGAATGATATATTGTGTTTTATGGCCAGTCGTGAAGTCACCGATTATTGTGATTTCATCATAGGCGATGGAAAAGAAGGAGAATTTTTCGAAACTCTGCTGGATTGTTTCCAAGCTCAATATCCTGGAACGCATAAAATTAGGCTGATAAACGTCAAGCAGACTTCAAAAACACTTCTTTTCCTGCCGCAGCTAGCAGCAAAATACGATTATACCTGCACTGTCTCTGAATCAGAAGTGGCTCCTGCGCTTTCCTTACCTGCATCCTATGAGGATTTTTTGGCTCTTCTGAGTCCTAAAAACCGTCATGATTTGAGACGAAAATTGAGAAGGATGGAAGAGCTTGAAGGAGTGAAAACGGTGAAGGTTGTGGATGCTGTGGGCCTTCAAAACTCGATTAACAACTTTATCCAACTGCACAGGAGAAGCGATGCCTCCAAGGAAGAATTCTGGCAGGCCCAAGGCATGGCTGATTTCTTTCGGGAAATCGCACTTCAATTTTCGCCGCAGGGTTGGGTGGAGTTGTTTCTCCTGGTACACAATGAGAACATCATGGCAGCTCTTCTCAATTTTATCTATGAGGATCAGATTTTATTCTACAATATGGCCTATAACAAGGATTATGCCTGGTACAGTCCGGGGTTATTGCTTTTTCATCAGCGCCTGAAGGAGGCTGTACAGGAAGGCAAGAAAGAGGCGGATTTTTTAAGGGGGAGAGAAAAATATAAATATTATTTTGGCGCCAAAGAGAGTAAAATATTTGACTTAAAACTCGAAACAGGAGCCTGAGGAAGATGAAGATAGGTATGATCAGCTTTCACAGCTGCCCGTATGCCCTGTTAGGCGGAGAGGGGACAGGAGGAATGAGCGTTTACCTCCGGGAGCTGTGCGCTGCTTTGACCGGTATTCCAGGCGTGAAAATAGATGTATTCACCCGGGTTCAAATTCCTGAGCTTCGAGGGGTAAAGAGTATCTTTCCCCGTGTGCGCGTGATCCATCTCAATGGAGGACCAGCGCAACCCGTTGACCGCCGCCACCTTTACCGGTATCTCCCTGAGTTTGTTGACAACATGGCCCATTTCATCAGTCAGGAAGAGGAAAGATATGAAATCATTTATTCTCACTACTGGCTCTCAGGACTGGCGGGCGCTTTCATCAAAGACGAATTCAACCTTCCCCTTGTGCACATGTATCATACTCTTGCCTTCTTGAAAAAGAGGCTGTTAAGAGTTGAAAAAGAACACACAAAAAGATTAGAAACAGAAGAAGCCCTCGCCTCTTTTGTCGATGCCATCATTTCTTCTTCCTGGCAGGAAAAAAAACACTTGGTCGAAACCTACCGGATTCCCTGTTCCAGGGCTAAAGTGATCTACCCCGGTGTGAGCAAAGAGCTTTTCCATCCTTTTCAGAGTCATAATGAATTCGAGAAAATAGGGATCAAGACCGGAGAGAGAGTGCTTCTTTATGTGGGGCGCATAGAACCTGTCAAGGGCCTGAGAACGATTATTCCGGCTTTACATTTATTAAAGAGAAGAAATAAATCCCTCTTTAGCAGGACCAGATTGCTGGTCATAGGAGGAGGGAATAGACATCGCGACCTTGTTCAAAATAAGGAATATCTGCGGATTAAAGAATCGTTACAGAGAAGAGATCTAGAGGATAGAGTCATTTTTCTGGGGTCCAAGAAACAGAAGGAGCTCAAAAAGTATTATTCGGCTGCTGATGCGCTGGTTGTTCCTTCCCTTTATGAATCTTTCGGATTGGTCATCATCGAAGCCCTGGCTTGTGGAACTCCTGTCGTCGTCTCTGAAATCGGGGAGATGCAAGCGATCGTCAAAGAAGGTAAAAATGGATTTTCCTTTCGTCCCAATAACCCCGAATCTCTGGCCGCCTGTCTTGAGCGTTTCTTCCTTGAAAAGGACAAACTCTGGAGAAAAGAGAGAATCACTCAGGATGTGACTGATACATTCTCCTGGGATAAGACAGCCAGGGGAACCTATGATTTCTTCAGCGAACTTTTAGTGAAAAGGTCCCTGGCTACCACCACATCTCCACACGATGAAAGCCTTCGGCTAACTTAAATTTTTCCTCTCCTGCCATATCCTTGGCTCTTTGGCAAAGCCACTTCTCCATTTCAGAAGCAAAAGGCTTCTTGATCTGGCTTCTATGACATTTAAGGGCTTTAACCTTTAAATCAAAACTCTGACTTATGTCAGAGCGGAGGTTGATATCTTTGTCCTCCGGAGCCCAGAGCCAGACTTCTTTAACCTTATGAGGCTTGAGCCCTTGATCAAGAAAATCAGGGTAGGACCAGATATCGCGGGCAAAGGGAAAGACCGCATCCAGCACTACCCGGCCCACAATACGATGGTCTCTATGCCAGATATACCGGCGGTAAGGATCAGCCGTGATAACCAGATCTGGTCGGTATAGCCGGATATATCTGACGATTTCCTTCCTGAATTCGGGTGTATCTTCGAGACTCTGATCAGGGTGGCGGAGAAAAATCACTTCTTTTACGCCCAAAACATTGGCTGCTTCCAGTTGCTCTTTTTCGCGGAGAGAAGCCAACACTTCAGGTTTGCAGTCCAAAGAATCGGTTCCTTTGTCTCCGTTTGTACAGACGATGTAGACGACTGTCTTTCCCTGGCGGACAAAGTTGGCTACCGTTCCTGCAGTGCCGAATTCCGCATCATCAGGATGAGGAGTGATCACCAGGATATCTGCTTTTTTCTTACTCATGGCTGAGCCTCCTGTCCTCCATTTTTCAAGCCATTGTATAATATACTCTTCTCTGTTACAATTTTTTCGCTCTTATGCCTGCCCGATCATATTCCATAAGAAACTACTC
>CAYSCW010000070.1:0-6073 GCA_964429795.1 uncultured Eubacteriales bacterium | reverse complement strand
TCTATTGTTCATTCTGGATTGACACTTCAACGGAAATTAATATAAGTTTAGGAAAACTATCGTCTAAGAGGAGGATGAAAATGGCTACCACTCGCCGGGATTTCCTTAAGGGACTTGGGATTGGGGTCGGCAGCTTGGGAGTGCTCGGTCTTTCAACAATGGATGTACAGGCAGCATTAAGGAAAAAAATAGAGGAAGTCACACATCTACCACCCCAGGAAGTTGCCCAGGATGAGAGCTTCTGGTTCCACGTCCAACAGGCTTTCAACATTGATCGCAGCATCGTCAACCTCAACAACGGCGGAGTTCACCCTGCTCCCAGAATTGTGATGGATGCTGTGCATCGTTATCTCGATTTCTCCAACGGTGCTCCTCCCTATAACATGTGGCAGATCCTCCGTCCCCGAAAAGAGCTTATCCGCAAGAAGCTGGCCGAGGCCTTTGGCTGTTCTGCCGAAGAGATCGCCATCACCCGCAATGTCACCGAGTCAATGCAGATTGCTCTTCTAGGATTGGATCTTAAGCCTGGAGATGAAGTCCTGACCACAGCCCATGATTATCCCTCCATGAAGAACGCCCTCTACCAGAGAGAAAAAAGAGAGGGCATTGTGGTCAAGACATTTAATTTTCCTTATCCGCCTGAGAATTTGGGCGTCTTGGCTGAACTATTCAAAAAGAATATAACTCCTAAGACGAGACTCATCCTGGTTTGCCACATCACCAACCTCACCGGACAGATCTTCCCCATCAGAGAGATCTGCCAGATGGCTCGAGATCGGGGCATCGAAGTGGTAATCGACGGAGCTCATTCATTTGGTCACTTCGTTTATCGACAGCAAGACCTGGACTGCGATATCTATGGGGCCAACCTCCACAAGTGGATGATGGCGCCTATCGGTACCGGTTTTCTCTACGTAAAAAAAGAAAAAATCAAGAAAATCTGGCCGCTTTTTCCTGCTCCTGATCCTACGGGTGACGATATCAGAAAGTTCGAGCAGATAGGAACCCATCCTGAGTATTTAGAGTTGGCTGTAGGGGAAGCTTTGGCCTTCCATCATGGGATTGGTGCCAAAAGGAAGGAGGAGAGGCTGCGCTACCTCAGAAACTACTGGGCCAGGAAGCTGGAGCAACTTCCAGGGGTTCGCCTCCTCACCTCATATGATCCTCAACAGTCCTGCGGCATCGGTACCTTCACTGTAGACAACATGGATATGGCCAGGCTACAACAGGTTCTTTTTGAAAAGCATAAGATTTATACCATCTCAGTGGAAATTCCTGAAAATGTGAAGGGTATGAGGATGACTCCCAGCATCTACACCACTCTTGGAGAGCTCGATCTTTTCGTGGAAGCGGCATCCTTTTACATCAAAAACGGCCTTCCCTCCTGATAATCGAAGAAAGAGGCGACAGTCCTCCTTTTTTTATCGGAAATTTTAGGGAAAACTTATTGATTTCCAAAGGGATTTGCCGTAAATTACTCAACGATAAAGTCCCTGTGTTAAGTTTGGGATAAATAATGAGAATGAGAAAGCCGTACTTCTTCCTTCTTCTTCTGCTTTTTGTCTTCCTCATCACCGAAGCCGAGATCTTTTATCCCTGGAAAGATGTCTATATGGGGGCTTTGCAGGCGGATTCCTGGGCAGGAATGGTGCTTGCTCCTCACCCGGAAAGTGTTTTTGCCTTCCGCTTGCGTATAAAGAAAGATGATGAGATTGCCGAAGGCCAGGATTTCTTGTTTCTCGTTTCAGAGGTTGGCCCTCATGCCCCGGATGGACAGTATGCCAGAGTGAAGATGGATTTGAGCCTTCCCTTTAAGATGGAGACCGAAACTCCTATTTTGATCAAGCCATCATCCAAATCAGATACATTGGTCTATGAATTTTCCCGACAGGATGAAAGGACATTGGTAGGCAGGATTATTTCTCCAGAGACTGTCGAGATTGATCTCATTCACTATTTTCCCTGGGATTTAGATGGAAAGTACCGGGCTCTTGCTGACGGACAAGTGGCAGGAGAAAGTCGATCCTCGAAGAAATTCTATTATCTTTTCTGGACAAGCCATGACAGGTATGCATCTTCAGCTTTACCGAACGATGTTCAGGAGGAATTGACTCTTTCATTCTCCATGAAAAAGAGGAAGAAGCTTTATTTTGTGGCGGGAGTGAGTGAAGATGCCAGAGTCTTGAGCAATCATATCTATCGCTACAAGAACGAGAGGGTAATCGACTCCATCCTGGAGGAGGAAGAAAAGAGGTATGAGAAGAAAAGAGTTAAAGTTGAAAAGCTTTACAAGGGGGCAGCAGAAGCCATCACCAACAACCTCTTCTGGATGATGCTCTATCAGCCCGGCAAACACCAGTTGTACACTCCAGCCGGTCGCAGATGGATATTTCCCAAGCCTGATGGAACGTCTGATCATTGGACGATTTTCGAATGGGATTCCTTCTTTAATGCCTTAGAAGTGGCTATCGAAAGTCCCAAGCACGCAAAAGATATCGTGAGGGCTGTGCTGGAGACGCAGTATCCCAACGGAAACATCCCTAACTGGAGAGGACGTTTCGGAGGCACGCCTGACAGGTCTCAGCCTCCTGTGGGTTCTTATGTTGTTTTGAAACTCTTCCAGAGATTCGGAGACCTGGAGCTGCTCGAGCATGCTTACCTTTATCTACGAAAGTGGCATGATTTTTGGAAGATGGAAATGTCCAACAGACAGACGAGGCGGGATGGAAACGGTGATGGCCTCCTTGAGTGGGGCTCAGATGCAGGGCTGGTGGCCGCCGATGTCCCATCCTGGGAGAAGGGGGTTCCTGGAAAGCAGCGAGCCATGTGGGAATCTGGTCAAGATGATTTGCCCAATTGGGATGAAGCCACTTTCGATGAAAGCGCTGGAACATTGGCCATGAATTGTGTGGATCTCAATTCCCTCTATGCCCTTGATGCTTGGTGCTTGGCTCAGATGGCCAGGATTCTGGAGAAAAGAGAGGACTACCAGAACTATCTGTCCGAATACGAAAGGATAAAAGAGCTGGTCAACACCTATCTCTGGGACGAATGGGAAGGATTTTACTTCGATCGCCACTGGAACGGGGAGTTTTCGAAGAGAAAGGCTGCCTCCAATTTTTATCCTCTCATCGCTCGTATCCCCGACTCGAAAAGGGCATTGCAAATGATCCGACACTTGCAGAACAGCAAAGAATTCTGGGGCGAGTATGTTATCCCCACCATCTCCCGCGATGACCCTGCCTTTCCAGACCAGGAATATTGGAGAGGAACTGTTTGGCCGCCCACCAATTATCTGGTTTATCAAGGCCTGAAAGCCTACGGCTTTGATGCTATTGCTTCTGAGTTTGCCAAGAAAAGCCTGACCTTGTTCCTGAGAACATGGGAAAATTTTCAGATTTGCCCAGAGAATTTTGATTCCCGTACGGGTGAGCCTAAAGGCCGTCGATACCAGAGCTGGGGGCCCCTTTTCGCCTTGATTGCCATAGAGGATTATATGGATATCAATCCCTGGGAAGGATTCCGGTTTGGAATGATCAAACCCGAGAAAAAGGGGAAGTTGAGGCGGATGGCCATCCAGGGACGGCATTATGATCTTGAGATTTCCCCTGATGAGATGAAGCTCAAAGAGGAAGGTAAAGAGATCGTGAAGACGAATGGCGGAGCTGTGTTCCGTCATTTTTACTATTCAGAAGATGAAATTTCTTTTGAGATCAAAACCTTGGAAAAAAGGGAGATCAAGATAAAATTTTTGAGCAAAGGGCGTTATGAACTGAGGATAGATGACGAGGTCAAAGAGATCTTCAAGGGAAATGACATAAAATTCAAAGTGCCTGAGGGCGATCACTCCGTGCTCATTCTTCTTCTGGATAGGCTGGAGTGAATTAGGGCTTTCCTTGCCTCTGCCAGTCTTTATCTTGGAGATAAGCCTTCTTCAATGTGTCACCACGGATACCCTCCCTTAATGCTTCCAAAGCCAAAATCTCATCTGGAGGAATGTTTCCCAGGTTCACGTTGATTCCCAGACGAAGGATGAGTGCTTGCTGCTGATTTTTGAGGGGGGCTTCCCAGATAAGATCATTCACAGCCCCGATTCCGGCGATGATATGGTCGATTTCTTCCAGTTTGATACGGCCCTCCTGATCAAAAATCCCCACTCCTCTTCCTGCCTCTCTGGCTTCCATGATCACTTTGGAGGATCCGTTTTCCATATCCTCCTTGATGATTTGATGGACAAGAGAGATGGGCAGGACATCTTTAGGATCCTTTTTTCCCACTTCGGTAATCACCTTAAAACCATAATCCAGTGACTTCTTGATCACTTCTTTTCTGGAATGGAGATCCATCTTAATGGTTCCATCTGATACCTCAATCGCTGAAAATCCCAACTCTTTAGCCCTCTTCAAGTAGTTATCCAGAGCTCTCTGCCAGAAAGCCACTTCCAGAAATGTCCCACCTGGCATAATGTCTATACGGGAAGAAGTGATCATCTCATTTTTTTTCTTCAAGAAATCCTCATCATAGAAGGCAGAAGTGCCGAAGGCGAGTTTGATGATGTCTATATATTCTCCCGCAACCTCAATCAGGTCTTCAAGATGGCGAAGACCTATCCCTTTATCGATAACCATGGTCAGGCCTGATTCTCTTGGTTTTTCCGATCGTCCTTCCACAGGGATGTGAACCACGTTTTTCCAGGCTTTACTCATTTTCTCACTCCTTTCTGAATTTATTTCAGCAGATCTCCCCAGCAATCCAAAGGATTAGAAAGAATAGTGGCGATCCGGTTAACGCAGTTATGATGGGCAAGTCTGGTGACGGATTCTAGGCGAGCCTCGGCCATGACCTTTTCCTCAAAGCCCAAAATGGGGAGTCTGTCGTAGAGGACAACGGTTTCCGTCAATTTCTGGGAGACATTATCGAAAAGAGCTTTCGGAACTTTTCTCGTGTCAATTAAGGGATAAAGATGAAATCCTTTCCGTCCTTCCTCGATCCTGGGGAAGAGGATAATCACTGATTTCGGGTTTTTTAGCTCTTCTGTGCTTGCTTTATAGGCACAGAGATCCACAGCAATTTTTTTCTGCCATTCCTCTCCCTTTTTTGGCGGCTTTTCATTTGGAAGAAACCGAGGAAAATCATGAATCAGAGTTCCCCATCTGATGTTGTCGATAAGAGAGCCCATGTACCAGGTTACTCCGCTCTCATCCATACGGAAATGGACGGTTTCGGTGGAGAAGAGCTTCAACCCTTTGGCCAGTCCGCTGAGGAGATAGACGGTTTTTCCGCTTCCGGCGCCTCCAATAATCACGAAGAGTTCGTCTTTTCTGTCATCATAGAGGCCGCATGCATGAAAATTGTATATCCTGTGCTTTTTTTCCAGCAGATAAAGGATGAACCTGTAAAGGAATCCCTGGTTTCCCCAGAGACTGAACCGAAGGTCTGATGCTTCCTGGGTAAGTTTCTTGAGGGGACCTTGAAATCTGACCCTATCTCCTTCACGCACGCAGGAGGGCTTCTCCGCTGTGTCTTCCACTCTCACATACCCGTCCAATCTGGGGGAATAGGGAATTTCGATAACATCCTTGAAATCTGTGAGGAGCGATTTGACTTCTCGCTTGCAAGGGAGATCGGGCAGGAGCGTTTCCCTGTTCGATTCGATTCCGACAGTCGCTTCTAAACACTGGAGAGCTTTTCTGTGGAGGCTGTTTTCTCTCATTATTTTGACTAGCCTGCATTATTCAAGATTAATCCAGGCTGTATGTATCGTGTATATCATACACGATAAAAACAAAGCCAACAACACGTTCTCTTGTAAGCATCTTTATTTCCGTTATGAGTGAATATGCCTTATTCAATCAGGTAGTGAGTCGGCGGTTGCTGTCCATCCGAAGCCCATAGTGGCGGGTGGGAGGGTCTTGGCGAGGATGGATGGGAACCGGCGCTGTGACTGATTATATTCCTCATCATTAGCTCCCAGGGAAATAGAGATGCTTATTTTACTGCGGTGTGAATGGCAGAAACTCCGAAGAGGAGCTTTTGACTGTCGATTTTCCTGAATCCCGATTCGCGGAGAAGG
>CAYSCW010000069.1:0-6326 GCA_964429795.1 uncultured Eubacteriales bacterium | reverse complement strand
TTTACCATTATCAGTGCCTTGATTTTAAGGCTGACCTTAAGATATTCTATTTCCGTGAAAAACCAGAAACACAGTTCCGAATTTCATTCGGGCTGGGGAATATCGGCAAGACCACAGACCTCTTAGGAGGATATTGATAAGGATGGCCGGAGACACCAAGGTTAATCAGCAAAGAAATAGAGAAGGGATAAGAAGGAGAAAGCTGGGAGGCGGATTTCCCTAAAGGTTTAAGAGTTCGAGAGAGAGGAGTTTTGAGATGAAAGGTTTGATACTGAGCGGAGGAAAAGGGACCAGACTCAGACCTTTGACTTTCACCCAGGCCAAGCAACTGGTTCCTGTGGCCAATAAACCAGTACTCTTCTACGGCATAGAAGCTATGAAAGAGGCTGGGATAAGAGAGATTGGCATCGTGGTCGGAGATACAAAGGATGAGATAAAAGAAGCGGTAGGAGAAGGCAGCCGTTGGGATGTTCGTATTTCTTATATTGAGCAGGAGGCTCCTCTGGGATTGGCCCATGCCGTTAAGATATCAGAGGAATTTCTGGGAAAAGAGCCCTTTGTCATGTACTTGGGAGATAACATCCTCAAGAGCGGCATCAAATCCTTGGTGGAGAAGTTCGAGAAGGAGAAGCCCAATTCTCTGATTCTCTTGACTCCTGTGCCCAACGCCCAGATGTTCGGGGTGGCAGAGCTAAAGGATGGGAAAGTAGTGAGGCTTGTGGAGAAGCCCAAGGAGCCCAGGAGTAACCTGGCTCTTGTGGGAGTGTATATGTTTGATGATAATATCTTTGAAGCTGTCAATGCCATAAAGCCTTCCTGGCGCAACGAGCTGGAAATCACCGATGCCATCCAGTATCTCGTTGATCACGGCTATAAGGTTCATCCCCATCTTGTCACCGGCTGGTGGAAGGACACCGGTAAGATAGAGGATATCCTGGAGGCCAACCGGCTGATTTTGGAGTCCATCGAAGGGAAGATGGAAGGCGAGGTAGATGAGGCTTCAAGAATTAACGGACAGGTAATTGTGGAGAAAGGAACTCTCATCAAGTGCAGCATCATAAGAGGGCCGGCCATCATCGGGAAGAACTGTGAGATTGTGGACTCATATATCGGGCCTTTTACTTCTATTCAGAGGGATTGCAGAATCATCAGGACCGAACTGGAGCATAGCATAGTGCTGGAAAAGAGTGAAATTCAGGATGTGGGAGGCCGAATCGATGAGAGTCTCATCGGCCGGGAGGTGAAAATATTCAAGTGCCCTCCAAAGCCGTCCGTCTTTCGGTTCATGGTAGGCGACAAGAGTGAGATTGGCATCAAGTAAAAGGGGACAATCCCCTTTTTTGGGAGGTGGAGATGATTGATGGTGTCAAGATTAAAAAACTCAAGGTGATACCCGATGAAAGAGGCCGGCTGATGGAGATTATGCGCGCAGACGACAGCCTGTTTTCCAGATTTGGCCAGGTTTACGTGTCTACCACTTACTCCGGTGTGGTCAAGGCGTGGCACAAACATATGAAGCAGACGGATAATGTGGCTTGTGTGTGTGGCATGATCAAATTGGCTCTTTATGATTCTCGAGAGGATTCACCCACCTTTAAGGAGGTGAACCAATTCTATCTGGGCATTCATAACCCCATGCTGGTCCAGATCCCTCCTGAAATTTACCACGGGTGGATGTGCATAAGCCAAGAGGAAGCGATAATCATCAATATTCCCACAGAGGTTTATAATTACCAAGAGCCTGATGAGCAGCGCCTCCACCCCCATCAGAACGATATTCCCTATGACTGGAGTAGAAAAGATGGCTGAGGAGCGCAGGATAGACAAACTGAATCTTCTGGTTACAGGAGGAGCCGGCTTTATCGGCAGTAATTTCATCCATTATATGCTGGGTCAATATCCCCGGTGTCAAATCATCAATCTAGATAAGCTAACCTATGCAGGGAATCTCGACAACTTAAAGGACATAGAAGACAATTCCCGTTATGAATTCATCCATGGAGATATAAGAGACAAGGAGCTTGTCCGGGAAGTTTTCACCAGGGTTCAGGGAGTGGTCCATTTTGCTGCAGAGACCCATGTGGACCGTTCCATCATGGATGCAGGAGAATTTGTGCTGACAGATGTTTTCGGGACCTTTGTCCTCCTGGAGGCTTTGCGGGACATTGGATCTGACATCCAGTTCTTTCTCCACATCTCTACAGATGAGGTTTATGGCAGTCGTGATAAGGGATATTTTAAAGAGGATGACTCTCTTTCTCCTTCTTCCCCCTATGCGGCAAGCAAAGCCGGCGCAGACAGGCTAGCTTATTCTTATTGGGTCACCTATGGATTGCCCATCATCATCCTGCGGCCCAGCAACAATTTCGGTCCTTACCAGTACCCTGAAAAATTCATTCCTCTTTTTGTTACCAACGCCCTGGAGGACAAAAGCCTTCCTCTTTACGGGAAAGGAACCAATATTCGCGATTGGCTCTATGTAGAGGACAACTGTCGGGCGATTGATTTAGTGATGCACAAGGGGAAATTAGGGGAGGCTTATAACGTCGGAGCCAATAACGAAGTGCAGAATGTAAAGATAGCTGAGAGAATCGTTGAGCTTTTGGGTAAGCCCAGGAGTTTAATCAAATTTGTACCCGATCGCCTGGGGCATGACAAACGATACGCTCTGGATTGCCGCAAGATTCATGCTTTAGGTTGGAAACCCAAGGCTCGTTTTGATGATGCCTTGGCTAAGACCGTACGCTGGTATGAGGGAAATCCGAATTGGTGGCAGAAAATCAAGGAAAAGAGTAAAGATTTTCAACGTTTCTACCAAACCTATTACAAGGATAGGAAATGAGCCCAGGGCGAAAAAATGGGGACTTTCCCCTGTCTGAGGAGGATTGATGAGAGTTTTGATCACGGGAATAACCGGGTTTGCTGGCAGCCATCTTGCCGATTACATACTGGCCAATCATCCCGATGTGGAGGTCTGTGGGATAATCCGCTGGCGGAGCCGGCGGGAGAACATCCTGCATATCGAGGAGAAGATTGCTCTCTTTGAGGCGGATCTCAAGGACGTAATCTCTTTAAAGAAGAGCTTGGTTGAGATAAAACCGGACCTCATCTTTCATCTAGCGGCCCAGAGTTTTGTTCCCACCTCATGGAAGTGTCCAGCCGAGACCTTCACCATAAACGCTGTGGGCCAGATCAATCTGTTTGAGGCCATCCTCAGCCTTGAGCTTAATCCCAAAATTCATGTGGCTGGCTCCAGCGAAGAATACGGACTGGTCCAAAGCGAAGAACTTCCCATGAAGGAGACCAACCCTCTGCGGCCTCTCAGTCCGTATGCCGTGAGCAAGGTCGCTCAGGATCTTTTGGCCTGGCAATATTTCAAAAGCTATGGCCTGAGGACGGTACGAACCAGAGGATTCAATCACACCGGCCCCCGCCGGGGAGAAGTCTTCATCTGTTCCAACTTCGCCAAACAGATCGCAGAAATAGAAAAAGGCAAGAGAGATTCTGTCATCCATGTGGGGAATTTGGAGGCCAGGAGGGATTTCAGCGATGTCCGCGATATTGTGCGCGGCTACTGGTTGTGTCTCGAAAAGGGCGAAGAAGGAGAAGTTTACAATATCGGCTCAGGAAAGACCTATACCATGCAGGCAGTTTTAGATATGCTCCTTTCTATGAGCAAAGTGAATGTCAAGGTCCAAATCGATTCCCGAAGGATCCGTCCTTCTGATGTTCCGGTGCTTCTGGCTGACTCCTCTAAATTCCGCAAACTCACCGGCTGGAAGCCGGAGATTCCCTTACGTGAGTCACTCCAAGATCTGCTCGACTACTGGAGGGAGAGGATCTAGGTTTGAAGGTTAAGGTTTTCATCACGGGGGCCACCGGGTTTGTGGGAACTCATCTCAGAAGAATCCTCCCTTCAGCCCAATATGAAGTTTTTGGAACATCTTATCCCGAAGTGCCTCAAGAAGGGAAAGGAGTGAGCGGAGAGGAGATTTTTTACCTGGATATGCGGTCAGAAAAGGATGTCCATGACAGTCTAAAATCCATCAAGCCAGATTGGATTTTTCATCTTGCAGCCATATCCAACGTCAGGCTCTCGTGGGAGAAGAGGAAGGAAACGCTGGAAACAAACCTGATGGGAACCTTCTATCTTTTGGAAGCAGTGAGGCAGTTTGCACTCAAGGCGAGAGTCCTCTTTGTCAGCTCTTCAGATGTTTACGGAGTCTTAATCCCGGAGGAGAAGGCTTTGGGAGAAAGGGACGCTTTACATGTGGTTAGCCCTTATACTTTCACCAAAATAACCGGTGAGATGTTGAGTGAGTTCTACTCTCGGATCGAAAAGATAGATGCGCTCATTGCCCGTTCTTTTTCCCATACAGGACCTGGACAGAGCCCTGATTTTGTTTGCTCCGATTGGGCATCACAGATTGCCCAAATTGAGGGAGGCCTCCTGGAGCCTGTAATCAGGGTAGGAAACGGCAACATCAGGAGAGATTTTACCGATGTCAGAGATGTGGTCAGGGCTTACCTCCTCCTCGTTGAGAAAGGGAGAAGCGGTGAAATCTACAATGTTTGTTCAGGGAAAGCCGTTAAACTCAAAGATATCTTGGATCTCCTTCTCTCACTATCCAAAGAGAAAATTGCTGTTGAAGTAGACGAGAGAAAACTGAGGAAGGTGGATATTCCACTCTTGGTAGGAGATAACAAGAAAATAAGGGAAGAGATTGCCTGGCAGCCCGAGATACCATTGCGCCAGACCCTTACCGACTTACTGAATCACTGGCGCCAGAGAGTCGTCGGGGTCAGACCTTCATAAGTTTTATAATTTTTTTCTCGGCTCCCCGATTAAATATCGAGTTCGAGCTGGCGTTCTTGAGCCAGTTTCCTTTCTTTTTCTATAAATTCCAGGATTTCCGGAGTCACATCACCGGTTGGATAAACGCCATCAAAGCAGGCCCCACAGAAATGGGTGAGCTTCTTGTTGCCTAACTGGACAGCTTTTTTTAGGGACTCGAGAGTTTGATATATGACCTTGTCTGCACCGATTTTTTTAGCTATCTGGTCGAGGTTCGCATCCCGGGCAATAAATTCGGCTTTGGTTTGCATATCGATTCCGTAGACACAGGGATATCTCAGAGGAGGAGAATAGGAGGCGAAGTAAACCTTTTTTGCATCGCAGTCACGAACCATTTGGATGATGGCCCTGGAGGTGATTCCCCTGACAATGCTGTCGTCCACGAGCAGGACGTTCTTTCCTTCGAGTTCTGAGACGATAGGGTTCAGCTTGTGACGGACAGAAGCCTTTCGCTCTTGGTCTGCTGGCATGATAAAGGTCCGGCCGATATAGCGATTCTTTACCAAAGCTTCTCTGTATTTTAAATTAAGCCTGCGGGCAATTTCGATGGCTGCGTCCCGCGCAGAATCAGGCACGGGAACAACGACATCTATCTTCAGATTGTGTTTTTTTATCTCTGCTGCCAGAAAACGGCCCAGGTTGACCCTGCAATCGTAGACATTGACATTGTCGAGAAAGGAGTCAGGGCGGGCAAAATAGACCCATTCAAAGAGGCAGGGAGTATGGGGACAATTGGCGATCTTTCGAGTGTGAAGACCTCGATTCCTGTCGATGAAGAGAGCTTGGCCGGCTTTCACGTTTTTGATGTCGGAGAAATTCATGATGTTGAGGGAGACGCTTTCGGAAGCTATGGCGAAAGAAGGTAAGAGTCCATCCTCCCGCTTTCCGTAGACAAGAGGTTTGATTCCATAAGGATCGCGGAAAGCAACCATCCCTTGTCCGGCTATATAAGCGACGACGGAATAGCTTCCTCTGGCTTTTTTGAACACGCCTTCAACAGCTTTGAACACATGCCGGGGAGCCAAGTTTTTGGTTTTTTGCTCAGCCAGTTCCTGAGCGAACACATTGAGGATTGCCTCCAGATCACAATCCGAGTTCAGGAGGCGGTGGTATTTTTCGAAGATGATTTTTTTGAGTTGGGCATAGTTGATGACATTGCCGTTGTGGGCCATGATGATACCAAAGGGGGAATTGACCAGAAAAGGCTGGGCATCTTCTCCTCCTCCGCCTCCCACGGTTGGATAGCGGGTGTGGCCGATGCCGATATTGCCCCTTAAACGTTGGAGATTTTCTGCGGTGAAGATATCCCGAACCAGCCCGTTTCCCTTTTTTATGTGAAAACGGCCATCATAGGTGATGATGCCTGCGGCATCCTGACCCCGATGTTGTACGGCCAACAGGCCTTGATAGAGGTCTTTGAAGACGTCGTCGTTTCCGTAGATACCGATAACACCACACATTTCTATCTCAC
>CAYSCW010000068.1:0-6499 GCA_964429795.1 uncultured Eubacteriales bacterium | reverse complement strand
TAGAGCGTCTGACTACGAATCAGAAGGTCGGGGGTTCAAATCCCTCCGGGCGTACCAGATAACTTCTCTTATTTTCAACAACTTAACCTGTTTTAAGCTTTCAATCCTAATACCATAGTTTCAGCGTAATTCAACTGTTTTTGTGTAATATTTGTGAAATGGGAAGATGTCTATCTAATTGTATTTGGAGGGCAAGATGAGCAGCTTTGATAAATTGGAAACAAAAGCGTTTATCATATTGTGGATTGAAGTAGAAAACCGTAAACAACTATTATATTTAAAGCATATAACCTTCAATTTGACTATTTTCTCCTCAGGGATTATCTTATAAGCGCCTCAGCAAGGGCTAATAATTATGAAGTGCCCTAAATGTGATACTGAAAATCCTTCCGATTCTAAGCACTGCAAGGAGTATGCAACTCCGCTTCCTCATAAATCTTAGACTAAAAGCTCCGTAGCTTCGGATTCAAAGATAGAGAGCCATGTTGAAATCTAAAGGAGCCAAATTTCTCAAATCCGACATCACATTCTTGTTTATAACGTTTACTCCTGTAGCTGCGATTTTCTTCCTGATTCCCTTCGAGCTGTATTACAACGCCAGACAGTACTGGAACTTCAACAGGTCTATACCCGTCAGCTTTGCCATAGCCGGCCTGGCTGCTTACATAGCTCTCTTAGCTATCGTCTTTATCGCGTTGAGAGTGCGCCGTCAACTCGGGATCTATATCTCTATCTTCCTTTTTTGTTTGGGCACCTTTATGTTGCTGGCTGATGTGTTTTCACCTCTTCAGGCGAGCCCTCTTGATGGGACAGAGATAACAAGCACCGAACCCCTAAAGAGTTCTCTGATAGAAGCGTTTATTCTAGTAGCAGTTCTGAGTATGGCCCTATTTTTGCGCCCTCCACGCCTTATCCCCCTTGCTGTTGCCTTTACGCTCTTTCTCGTTTTGTTATCTGCAGGCTACCTAGGCCTTATCATTCTGACTCCCGAGTCTGGGCCGAGGTTAGCAAGGAAACAAAGGAAAAATCCTAACCTGCACGGGAACGTCTACCATATAGTTCTGGATGAAATGCAGACAGATGCGGCGATGCTTTTTTTCGAAGATAAGGAGGCAAGAAGCCACTTTCCCGGGTTCACATTGTTCCGGTATAACATGTGCAACTATCTGTATACCAGGGCCTCATTCCCGAGCTACATGACAGGAACCCTCTACCTAGAAGGCTCGTTCAAACGTTGGCGCAACCGGTTTAAGAAGGAGGGATTGATAAAAGATTTGTATGACAAAGGTTACAGAATCACGATGTACAGTCCGCGAGCGAATTGGAAGAATCCTTACGTGGCTAATTTTAAAAGCCTTCAGAAGATTTATGAAGAGGAAACGCAAGAAAAAAGCGCGTATTATAATGATTTCACTCAGATCTGGCTGGCTAGGATCATGCCAAATGTCCTGACAAACGAGGCGCTCCTGTGGAGCAAGGGGCTTGGTCAATGGGTTTACGCTCGATTCAAAATCAGAAAATCCTATGATAGATTCCCGAGAATAAAAGGGATGGAGAAAGCGCGGTTGCCAGTCAAGATTTCCGAGGGAGTCGAACCATTCTCTTCGTTACTCATGCTTAATCGAATGATCGAAGAGGAGAAAGCAAGAACATCAAATGGTGAATATGTCTATGGACATGCTGTTCTGCCCCACGGCCCCTTTATATTCGACGAAAACTGCGAATACCAACCTGGACTTCGCAAAAAAGGGGTGTTTGGATACTTCTCACAGGTCAAGTGCGCTTTCAGGCTAATCATAGATTTTCTTGAGGAACTCAAGCGCCTCAGGCGCTACGATTCTTCCACCATCGTCATCCATGCAGATACAGGTCATGGCCATCTGGGATATATAAAAAGAGAGGGATCAAACATCATCGGGATCACAGGGGACAAAGCGAGGTTAGGGGAAAGATTTCTGGGGAATCCTCTGGTCTGGAACAAACATCAAGTCTTGGCAAGAACCATGGCCTTGCTAATGATAAAGCCCGCCCACGCTTCAGAGGATTTGAAATACTCTGAAAAACTCTCCCAGCTCATAGATTTACGCTCCACCCTAGCAGATCTGCTCGATTTGAGATCTAAAGCAAAAACCAGAGGAATTCCTCTGTATCGGGAGGAAGTCCCCGAGACCCGTGAAAGCGTTTTTTTCTTCTACCCTCCCGAAAATGAAGAACCGGAGATGATAAGGATCACCATATCCAATCCCAGAAGGCTTTGGGAATCGACAGTAATTGTGCAGGGATTTAAGGGGAAACGCTCCGAAGCAGGAGCTGATGAGAGTGTGATATTCAGGTAGTGACATTGCCAAGCACCACAAGTTTTCATGAGGATTTGACAAGAAGGTTTAAGCAAATTGACATCAGAGTATTTTCATGGTAAAGAACAAATCAATAAGAGAAAAGAGATGAAGACTTCAAAGCGACCTTTGATTACGATTGTGACTTTTACTGCTCTTCTCCTCTGTTTTCCTCTCCTCATCTACGCCTATATCGATCCGGGAACAGGAAGCTATATCATTCAAATCGTCATCGCTGCCTTCATCGGCATTTCTTTGGCCATCAGGATTTTCTGGAAAAAAATAAAAATCTTTTTTATCAATATTTTTCAAAAAAAACATCTGGATAAGTGAAGGATAACCCGAAAGAAATCCCCAGTTCATTTAGGGATCCGAGTGGATTCCTCTTCTATAAAGACAAAACACTCTACCGCCAAGTGAACAAGGTCTATAAAGAAAACTACGATCACCTCATGCAATCTGGCCTTTACAAAAAGCTTACAGCATCCCATCTTCTCATCCGACACGAAGAAATCGACATCCCTCCCGCCAATCCTCAAACAGCGTACAAAACAATAAAACCGGAACCCATATGGTTCGTCTCATATCCTTACGAGTGGTGCTTCAGTCAGTTGAAGGATGCAGCCTTGACCATCATAAAAATACAAAAAATCGCCACCGAATTCGGGATGTCCCTGAAAGATGCCAGTGCTTATAATATACAATTCGAGAATGGAAAACCGATTCTCATCGATACCTTGTCTTTCGAGAAGCTTCAGGAAGGAAAGCCTTGGGTTGCGTACAGGCAATTTTGTCAGCATTTCCTTGGGCCACTGATGGTGATGACCTATAAAGATCACCGCCTGAACCAGTTGTTAAAGTCTTATATAGATGGCATTCCACTTGATCTTACAAGCAAAATGCTTCCCTTCTCCACCCGTTTTATTCCCCGAATAGCCATTCACATCCACGCTCATGCCTTTAGTCAGAAATTTTTCTCCTCTAAATCAATCAAACTAGATGAAAAAAGGATAAGCCAAAGATCTTATGAAGGTCTCTTCGACAATCTGGAATCTGCCCTGAGGAAAACGAAAATTCGACTCAAAAAAACAGAGTGGGCAAGTTATTATGAGGAAACAAGTTATTCTCCTGAGGCCTTTGAAAACAAAAAAAAGATAATAGAAGAGTTTTTGAATGCGATAAAACCAAAAGAAGTCTGGGACCTTGGTGCAAATACAGGGATCTTCAGCCGTATTGCCAGTGATAGAGGAGTAAGGACTGTATCTTTTGATTTAGATCCCAGCGCAGTCGAAAAAAATTATCAAGAATGTGTCTTAAAAAAGGAGACATATATATTGCCTCTTGTGCTAGACCTAACAAATCCTAGCCCGGCTATAGGATGGGAAAATGAAGAGAGGATGTCTCTTGTCGAGAGGCGACCGTCTGATATGGTTTTCGCTCTGGCTCTTCTCCATCATCTGGCCATCTCTAACAACCTTCCCTTTGACAAAATTGCATCATTTCTTAAAAAGCTCTGTCAAACTCTGATAATAGAATTCATTCCAAAGACTGATTCACAAGCACAGAGACTCCTCTCATCGAGGGAAGATATATTCCAATTTTACACACAGCAAAATTTTGAGGCAGAATTTGGCAAGCATTTCAGAATACAACGTTCAGTAAGCATAAAAGATTCAGAGAGAATTTTATACCTGATGCAGGCAAAAAATGGAAATGATTGTATGAAAAAATGCCCTCTAATCATATAATTTGGACTGAATAAAAGGAGCGTTAAGTTCGGTAAAATAATCAACACTTAAGTTTACTCATATGTAAAGTTAAGTCCGTTCTTGAACACGGAATGTCGCTAAATATTACAATCTGTGACATTTAATGGAATTTAATCCTAAACTTTTGTGCTTATTTTTCCGTTATAAACATTGAAAGGTTTTGATTTATCTAAGAGTAGGGATAAAATTTTGGTTAGATTTTCAAGATAATGAAATTCTTTCTTATTAAATCAAGGAATAAAAAAATGTACAAAAAAAATTCATTGCTTTTCTTCATCATATTTTTCTTCATAATTCATATTCAATCCTCATCACCGCAAGATTCAAATAAGAGGCTTCTTACTCAAACACAGATTCACTTCAACAACAGGTTTCATGAAGTCAGAAATAAAGTAGTCAATGTCGTAAATGGAGGAGAAGTCCCTTCTCTCTCGATAGCAGCTGCCAAGGATGGCAAGATTATCTGGGAGGAAGCATTTGGCTGGGCTGATAAAGAAAAAAAGACAAAAGCAACTCCACACACTTTGTATTCACTCGCTTCAGTTTCAAAACCATTCACTGCAACTGGATTAATGGTCCTTTTACAAAAGGGTCTTATTGATCTTGAGAATCCAGTAAATGACTACTTCGGAGAAGCGAAATTAACTGCTTATGAAGGAAATGCCGCAGATGCGACTGTAAAGCGGGTTTTAAACCACACATCAGGGCTAACCGAACACTTTAACCATTTTTTCGAGGACGAGGCTTATCGTTGCCCCAGTATGGAAGATACTATCCGCCGGTATGGGATCCTTGTTACGCCTCCAGGAGAGATCGGTGCCTACTCTAACTTGGGCTATGGAATAATCGGCTATATTATCTCAAAAGTCACCGGACAGAGTTATGCCCAGTTTATGAAAGAGGAGATTTTCCTTCCGCTTGGTTTAACCCATACGTCGGTTAATAAAAGTAAAGCCTTTGAAAAATATGCAGCTACTCTCTACAATAAGCGAGGTTTTCCCATTCCCTCTTTCACTTCTGATAGCCCGGCTGCTGGAGCTATTTATTCAAGTGTTCATGATCTAATTCGCTTTGGAATGTTTCACCTTAAGAATCATCTTCCTGATCAGAAACAGATTCTTAGTGATAAGAATATCCAAAAAATGCAGAGTGATTGGGACCCAAATGCACTCTACAGAGATGATTATTATGGTTTGGGTTGGTTGGTTGATGAAGATTGGAATGGGTATCGTGTCGTCTATCATCATGGAAGCGGACCTAGGGCGACTTCCATGCTTTTTTTAATTCCTACCGAAGATCTTACGGTAGCAGTTCTATGCAATTCAAATAGCATGCTTCCTTTTGAAATTTGTGATGAAATTGTTTCTTTATTGTTACCTAGATTTGCTGAGAATTTAAGAAAAAGGACGCAGGAGGCAGGAAAGGGAACAGTAAGAAGAGATTTAAATATTCCAGTAGAATTTATCGGGAAATGGAAAGGTAAAATCAAGACGTATGACAGAGAAATAGGCGTTAAAATGCTCATTCAAGAGGACGGAGATTTTCATATTAAACTGCAAGACCAATTGGAGACTCTTATAAACAATGTTAGTTACAGCAGATTTTTTATTTTTGGCATATTTAACGGCAAAATTCCCACTCGCGATAACGAGCGTCGTCCATATGTACTCCAAATATTTGTAATATTGCGCGACAACAGATTGAGCGGAAGAGTGACAGCCAGTGCATTAAGAGATGGATATGATGCATATAATCTCTCGTCATGGATTGAATTGAAGAAGAAGAACTAAATTACTGCCATTAACTCTAGAGGGATGCTGACCCAGGTATTCCTGAAGTTGAGGATGCTAGGAAAAGGCTGGCTGGGTTGAAGGAAGAGGGAGAATATATTCTGTTGGCTTTTTTTTTGAAATATATTACAATATTATCAATCAATTAAGGTTCGTCATCAGTTGACTGACCGGTTTCGTTCTGAAGGAAATCTCCATTTGTTAGAGTGGCATTCCTCAGTTTGAGACGTTGAGAATTTTAGAAAAGGAGAATGTCACTATGGCTAATGGAACTGTTAAATGGTTCAATAGCGATAAAGGCTATGGCTTCATTGAGCAGGAAGATGGTCCGGATGTGTTTGTCCATCATTCAGCAATCAATGCAACCGGTTTCAAGTCTCTCAATGAAGGCGATAAAGTTACTTTTGACATCGAGCAGGGACCAAAGGGACCTACGGCAACAAAAGTCACTGTAATTTAGCTCTCTATCTCTAAGCAATAAAAGGGCACTCTCTCAAACCTGAGGCAGTGCCCTTTTTCTTTATTCAATTTTTTAGATCCGTCTTACTTTCAACATCTGTTGATACCATAATTGAGGCGTTAACTTGGAGGTGGTTCTTCGCTT
>CAYSCW010000067.1:0-6913 GCA_964429795.1 uncultured Eubacteriales bacterium | reverse complement strand
TTGAGTTTCAGCCTTGCGACCGTACTCCCCAGGCGGGGCACTTAACGCGTTAGCTTCGACACTTCTACATAAAGCAGAAACATCTAGTGCCCATCGTTTACAGCTAGGACTACCGGGGTATCTAATCCCGTTTGCTCCCCTAGCTTTCGTGTCTCAGTGTCAGGAATAACTTAGAGAATCGCCTTCGCCTCTGGTGTTCCTCCCGATATCTACGCATTTCACCGCTCCACCGGGAATTCCGTTCTCCTCAACTATCCTCAATCTAAGCAGTTTCAAAAACAGTTCCGAGGGTAAGCCTCGGGATTTCATCTTTGACTTACTCAGCCACCTACGCACCCTTTACGCCCAGTAATTCCGAGCAACGTTCGCCCCCTACGTATTACCGCGGCTGCTGGCACGTAGTTAGCCGGGGCTTCCTCTGAGGTTACCGTCAGACCCCGAAGGGCTTTCTTCACCTCTGACAGGAGTTTACAACCCGAAGGCCTTCATCCTCCACGCGGCGTCGCTGCGTCAGGCTTTCGCCCATTGCGCAAAATTCCCCACTGCTGCCTCCCGTAGGAGTCTGGGCCGTGTCTCAGTCCCAGTGTGGCCGTACACCCTCTCAGGCCGGCTACCCATCATAACCTTGGTAGGCCGTTACCCTACCAACTAGCTAATAGGGCGCGGGCTCATCCTCAAGCGCCCGAAGGCTTTGACTCTGAACACTTATGTGCCAGAGTATTATGCAGTATTAACCCCACTTTCGCAGAGTTATTCCTCACTCGAGGGGAGATTACCCACGTGTTACTCACCCGTTCGCCACTCTCCTTGAATAGCAAGCTATTCAAGGATCGTTCGACTTGCATGTGTTAGGCACGCCGCCAACGTTCACTCTGAGCCAGGATCAAACTCTCCAATTTAAATTATAAGAGCACCGAAGTGCTCTTATAAACACCGTTGATATTGGCAAATTGGGTCGATCAAGGCTGCTCCGCTTTTGTTTCAAAGATCTTATTCTCTCTATCCCGAGAGAGAAACTGGGTATATTATACCATTAAAATTTTTATTTCAAGTAATAAATCTGACGAAAAGAACTATTAACATAATAAGCAGTATTCTCAAAAATGTCAAGAGGCTAGAAACATTTTTTCTCTGTTCTATGCAACAGCCACAATTTATCTAGGTCGTGAAATCATGTGCCCAAATATATGTAAATAAAAATATACAAAATGATTCCTCCTTTTGCACAAAGTTTTCAAGAAGTTGACATAATCCCGGTTCTGATCCTCATCTCTCCCCTATGTTTTGACCTAAGCAACTGGCACGAGTCCTGCATAAGTAATGTATCCTCAGTCTCATGATAACACGATGAGAAAAGAATCAATTCTCTCCGATAAGAAGGCTCTGCGGAAAAACCACGGCTTTACCCTGGTCGAAGTCCTTATCTCAGCCTCAATCGTTATTTTGCTTCTTATGGGACTGACACAGCTTATCATTCATTCTCTTTTAGTAAAAAGATTATCCGATTACAGGATAAATTCAGCCGTGTTGGCCTCTTCCAAGCTCGAATATTTCAAATCACTCCCTTTTGAGAGCGATAATCTGAAAGAAGGCTGTGATGAAGAATCGGTCAAAGAAGCATCTCTCAATATAGCCTATCATCGGGAATGGGAGATTCAGGAGATATCCTCTAGCATGAAAAAAATTGAAATGGAATGTTTCTGCGAGCACAACCCAAAGAGAAAAATCCGGTTGATCCTCTATATCTGCAAGGAACTCGGGTTTTAAGAATGAGAAAAGAAGAAAAGGGATTCTCTCTACTGGAAAGCTTGCTCAGCCTTAGTTTATTCCTGATTATCCTTCTTTCAAGCCTCGAGGTCTTCGGAATCGCCCGCAATGTCTTTTTTAAACTCAATACAGAAGAGAAAAAAAGGGAGGGAGTCTCCTTTGCTCTGGACAGAATGAGACTCGACCTCCTCGATGCTGGCCGCGGCCTGGATAAGCCCATTCAATGGGAACTTCTCGAAGGGATAAGCATAGAAAATGAGGCGCTCATCCTCCTCTACAAAGAAGATGAGTTCCGGGCAGACACAGACCTTTTAGCCGGCCAGGAACGGATTTCCCTGCAAGGCACTCAAATGATCAAAAAACAAAGGCAGATATGCATTCAGGACTCCAAAAAAGGCGAGGTGAAAACTGTCATCTCCTCGGACAAGGAAAGCATCATCCTGACATCTCCCCTGAATTTCTCATATGCACAAGAGGAAACTTCCTTGGCTCTCCTGAGAAAAATCACATATTTCCTGGATGAAAAAACACAGATACTCAGAAGAAGAGTCAACGCCAGCTCCTCCCAACCTCTTTTGGAAGACGTTTCCCATTTCTATTTTACCTACGACGAATCCACTCGCCTCTTAAGATTACAAATTACTCTAAAGGAAGAGAAGGAGAAAATGTATGAAATATGCGTATTTCCAAAAAATATGGCTCTGGCAGAGACGCGATAAGATGAGAAAGAGGGGGGTTGTCTCGATTGTCGCCGTGTTCACTCTTTTCGTTTTTACCGTATTGGGCCTGGGGATGCTCTATCTTTCCCAGATCTATCTCAAATTCAGCGCTTTTAAAAAAAACTCCATTCTTCTCGATTATTCAACCGAGAACGGAATCAAACAGGGCTTTCATCAACTCCTCAGCTCACTCACACAGGCTTCCTCTCTATCTGCGCTTACTTACCAAGAGGCTTCCCAACTCAAAGCAGAAGTTCTGAATAACAGGCTAGGAATAATAGAAAGATTCTTAGGGACTGAAATTCCCCTCCACCATTCTTCAAGCTGGGAAAATCTCAGCTGGAAAAGTCAGACTTCTTTCTCTTTGAAAAAATTTGAGGAAAAAGAAGATTATTTCCATGTGACTTATCAGGCATCAATCCAATCTGAAGGAAAGATAAAAAATTTCCCACCCCGAAGAAAATCGATTCTTGAGTGCGAGATGGAAATTCTCGCAGGAAACATTCCTCTCCCCAAGATTCCACTCCTTATCGATAAAAAGCTCACTCCCAAACAAAGAGAAGATTTTAAGGAAAAAAACAACATAGATATCTCAACCCCTGATGACAATGTTATGCCTTCTCAAATCACCTTTGCCCAAGAAGAGCTTCTTCCTGAAGATGCGAACTCTCAGTTGATGAAAGTCTTGAAAATAAAAATGTTCTCTCCCCAGAATCTCTCAGACGCAAAGCTTCGAGTCATCCTCGGATTGGGAGAGACTGATGAACCAGTGCCCGAGGGAGTCTATTTGATCGAGGATGATCTTGGCCTGGGAGGTGTTTTTGTCCAGGGAGATGTGGATGAATTGATCCTGGCCATCGAAGGAGATTCTCAGGTTGTCTCGTTTGTCACAGAAAGCGGCTGCTGGGTCCTTAAATTCAGCCCATCAAAGGGAGAGACGATATTTACAACTCCCTTAGAAAATCATTATTACGATTTCATTCCCCTTGGGATCATCTTTGTCAATGGTGAGATTCATTCTCTCGGTGGAGGCATCGTCCATCCTACAGGAGAAATAAATATGGTCAAAGAAGAAATAGTCCCTTCGATTCTTGGAGGAGTCAACCTGACGATCGTCTCTTCAAAGGAGGTGACAATCGCCTCCCATCTCATCCATCAGGGGCTGAAGTGGCAGGAAGGAGTGCCCTATCTTAAAGATTCACAGTCACAACTGATTATCTTTGCAGCCGGCGAAGATCCACTGGGAGGGGGCAAAACAAAAGGGGAAATCGTGATCGATGAAAATTCTCCTGACGAGATAAAAATTCAGGCATCCCTCACAGCCTCAGGAAAGGGCTTGACAGTGGAAGGCAAGGAGAAAAATGTTCACATCATGGGCAGCCTTCAGACATCCGATCTCTCCGCTCAGAACAACAACCTAAAAATCACTTTTGACCAGCGTCTTATGGAAGATGACGACCTCCTCCAAAATGCTCCCAAAACTAAAAAGCCGGTCATCTATCTTTCTTCCTTTAGAGCGACAGAATGGAAGGAATTTTAAATGGCGAGAAAAAGCCTTTTCTTTCATCCCTTCAAGAGAGGATTTTCACTCCTGGATGCCCTGATTTCTCTTTTCCTTCTGGGCATAGTCATTAGTCTTCTTTCTCACTCTTTTCTGAATCTCTCACCTAAATATAAACTTCGAAAAGCTGTCTGGGAAATTCAATCCAGCTTAAATTACGCCCGCTACAAGGCTCTGTTTGAGGGAATCAAGGTGAGGATTAAGTTCAACGCGGAAAGTTATACTATAGAAAAATACAACGAAGCAGAAGAAGAATGGATTATCGATCGGAGCTGTCTTTTAGACGGAGTTACTCTTCAGGCCAACAACAGCCCCATCTTTCATCCCAGAGGGACTGTCTCCAATCTAGCGTCGATCTATATCTCAAACTCCTGGGGTAAGCATAAAATTACTTTGGCCATCTCAGGGAGAATAAAGGTGACTGAAGTCTGATCATCTATTTCTTCTCAAAAAAGACCTTGCCGTCGATGATGGTATAGACCACTTCTGTGTTCAGGATGTCATCCTCCGGGATCTTGATCCGATGAATTTTCTTGCCTCTTTATCGTTTTTGCAGACGGCGGTGATTGTGTTATCCGTAATAACTAAGGATTTTGCCCATGGATTATCTGAATCGACTGTATAGATATCTCCGTTAAGAAGAACGAGGTCTGCGGGTGGCACATTCTCTTCTTTGGCACAGTTAATGAAGCTTAAGAAAATTGCCACCATGAAAAAGAATCCAATTGTATAAATATTAAATTTAAAAAACTTATGCATAATTCCTCCTTAATTCATAATTTTGAAGCAGAATCTTATTGGCCAAAGTAAGAAAAATTATAGGCATGAAAATTGTGCCTGTCAAAGTGAACAGCATGGGGGATAGCTAACCAAAATGAATACCTACTTCCTTCGTTTTATTAATTGATCTATATTAATATGGCAAATAAGATTATGCCCCAAATAAAATAAACAGGGTGTTAGATTAATGCATTGGGATATTGGCCTGCCTTTATTACTCACTGCTCTTGCAGGTCTTTCTACTGGCATAGGAAGTGCTATTGCCTATTTTATCAGGAAACCGAAAATAGTTTATCTTTCTTTTTCTCTGGGATTTTCAGCCGGTGTGATGATATACATCTCTTTCATGGAACTTCTCCCCAAATCAATCGAAAATGTAGGGGAATCCTGGAGTGTCATAGCCTTCTTCACTGGAATCATTTTCATCGGTCTTATTGATATTTTCATTCCCCAAGCAAAGAATCCTCATCACCACAGGGAGCTACCAGATGTTGAGGAAGCAAAAGGAGATGAGAGTCTTATGAGAACGGGATTTTTTACTGCGCTGGTCATAGGGATTCATAATTTTCCTGAAGGACTGGGCATATTTGCGACAACTCTAAGCGATGTTAAACTGGGTGTGATTATTGCCGCAGCCATAGCTATACATAATATACCAGAGGGCATTGCGGTCTCTATGCCCATATTTTATGCTACGGGAAATAGAAATAAAGCCTTCATTTACTCTTTTTTATCTGGGGTTTCAGAACCAGTGGGAGCTATTATCGGCTTCTTGATATTAATGCCATTTTTATCTGAAGCCTTTATCGCCTCCCTTTTAGCATCCGTAGCTGGAATCATGGTCTACATATCGGTAGATGAGATTCTCCCGACAGCTCATCGCTCAGGCCATGGCCATTCTGTGATTTTGGGAATCATCTTAGGAATGTTAATCATGGCTCTGAGTCTTTTGATGATTTGATTTCTATGGTTAGATTACAAAGCAAAGAAATAAAAAGCTGCGAATTTTCTAGCAACAATTAAGAAAAAATCAGATATGATAAAAACCATTTTTTTCACGGCGAAGGAACACAGTCATGAAAAATGAAGTTGAAATGATAGCATTTGGCCCTGTTCCATCCAGACGGCTGGGACAGAGCCTGGGGATAAACAATATTCCTCCCAAAATCTGTACGTATTCCTGTGTTTACTGCCAAGTTGGAAGAACCTTGAACATGCAGGTTGAACGAAAGGAATATTATAAACCTGAAGTAATATTTCAGGTTGTCAAGAAGAAAATCAAAGAAGCCAAAGAAAGAAGCGAGCCTGTTGAATATCTCACCTTTGTTCCTGATGGTGAGCCCACTTTGGATATCAATATTGGCAGAGAAATTGAACTTCTCAAAACCCTGGGCATAAAAATTGCGGTTATCACAAATTCTTCACTTTTGTGGGACAAGGATGTCAGGAATAATTTATATAAGTCAGACTGGGTTTCTGTGAAAACAGATGCTTTAAGCCAGGATATTTGGAAAAGAATTAACAGACCACATGGATCTTTGAGGCTTGACAAAATACTAGATGGCATCACAGAATTTGCCCGAAGATTTAAGGGAGAACTGACAACAGAAACCATGCTTGTTCAAGGTATCAATGATAATGGAGAACAAATTGGGAAAATTTCTGATTTTATTGCGGGCATAAAACCAAACAAAAGTTATATTGCTATTCCCACAAGACCTCCGGCAGAGAAATGGGTCAAACCTCCAGCTGAACATATTGTTAATATTGCATTTCAGATCTTTAAAGAGAAATCAATTCCTACAGAATATTTAATAGGATATGAAGGAGAAGCTTTTGCTTTTACAGGAAATGTGGAAGAGGATTTGTTAAGTATTACAGCAGTACATCCCATGAGAGAAGATCAGGTGAAAACACTTTTAAACAAGGCTGAAAAAGACTGGGCAGTTATTGAAAAACTCGTCAATGAAGATAAACTGGTCGAAGTAAATTACAAAAATAAGAAATTTTACACAAGAAAATTGCGCCATTCAGAATGAAGTAATAGAGAAAATTAAATTTATAAAGTAACTGGAGAGAGATGAAC
>CAYSCW010000066.1:0-7341 GCA_964429795.1 uncultured Eubacteriales bacterium | reverse complement strand
GGTGGAAATTGGGGAAAATTGTGAGAGATTGGATGTAAGCCCAAAAACGAAATTCTTATCTTTTTGAAGCAGAGACTTGTCGGTCGCTTAAATCCTGTCAAAAGAGGCATCAAGCATGGAAAAGTCGTGAATATCAACAAATGCTTTAAAAAATTTAATGATACCTATTCACCTAAAATAATCGGGGAGTTGAACGGACAATACGTCCTGGACGTGTAACTGGTATTTTATATTCTCATGAAGTATAAGAGTGAATGCTATGAAAACCAATGATGCGGAGTCCATTTATAAGGAGTTTTCATGAAAAAATTTAGTATTGCCCTTATCTTTTTCTGTGCATTCATCCTTATCGCATACGGGGAAATAGCAGTTGCAGAAGATATTTTTTCACCTGTCCGCACTCAAATTCTCGAGACCTTAGAGAAAGCAAAAGCAGCCTCCCTATCCGTGGCTGTGGCCAGGAATGGAAAAATCATCTGGGAAGAAGGTTTCGGCCTGGCAGATCTTGAGAAAAAAATCAAAGCATCGCCCCACACCATGTACTCGTTGGCATCCGTTTCCAAACCGATAACGGCGACCGGGCTGATGGTCCTTGTAGAAAGAGGACTCGTCAAGCTTGATAAACCTGCCAATTTTTATCTCGGTGATGGGAAATTGACTTCTTACGAAGGGAAGGCCTCTGGGGCGACTGTGATGCGACTCTTAAGCCATACGGCCGGCCTCCCGATGCATTGGAACTTCTTCTATGAGAATGAACTCCTTCAGCGGCCCGGAATGGATGAATCCATACGCCGCTTTGGAATAATCGCCACTCCACCGGGAGAAGAATTCCATTATTCCAATTTTGGTTACGGCGTCATCGACCACATCATCTCGAGAGTCTCCGGAAAAAGCTATCCCGATTTCATGAACACAGAAGTGTTCGAGCCCCTCGGGATGACCCAAACATCGATTCCCGTTGGCCCTGGTCTGGAAGATCATGCTGCCCAGAGGTACGATAAGAATCAGAAGCCGATCCCGTTCTATGATTTTGACCACCGCGGGGCATCCGCTGTTTGGTCCAGCGCCCATGACCTGGTCCGGTTCGGTATGTTTCATCTGAAAAATCACCTGGAGGACCAGAAGCAGATCCTCAAAGAGGATACGATCGATGCCATGCAGAAAGAGAAAGATCCCAAAGTCCCTGATAGCGGATATGGATTGGGCTGGAGTCTGATCGATCTTCACGGATACCGGTTCGTCAGTCACAGCGGCGGGATGCCGGGAGTGAGCACAAGGCTGACCCTTATTCCCTCAGAGAATCTGGCCACTGTTCTCCTCTGCAACGGAGAGATGCCTGATCTCTGGAAAATCGAACTGGCCGTATACACAGCTTTGCTTCCTGAATTGGCCAAAAAATTGGAGGTTGAAGAGATAAAACCGGAAGAAGAGGAACAGGCAAAATTTTCCCCTCCTGGATCTCTTTTAGGAGAATGGATCGGGGAGGTCAAAGCTGATGGCAAAACCCTGCCCGCCAGATTGGTCTTCAAAGAAAACGCCCAGGTCAGCCTTGAACTGGATGGAAAGATTTTTTCGCCTCTAACCATGAAGACTCCTCTGGGGGATGTGAAGTTTAAAAACAGCATCTTTCAGGGCCCTTTTTACGGAAACTTCAACATCTTTGAATCCGTCCGTTCACCGCACATCCCTTTTATCCGAGTCAGACTTAAAGGCCAGAGGCTGAGCGGCTACATTGCGGCAGTCGCCACCAATCAAAGGTTTTGTCTTCCTTTCTGGATCGAATTAAAGAGGCAGTGAGAAAAAAATTAATGAGGAAAACACTAAAAAAGAAATCGAGGAAATGGTGAGCCGGGAGACTAGAGCCTGGGATACCCAGGATGTTGAGCTTTTAATGACCATCTGGCTCAAGAGTATGGAGCAGATAAAGACCGTTTTGAAAAAAAGTCCTCGTTTTGCATTCTTTGCGGTCTATGTGTCAGATACCGTGCTGAGGTCAAGAAGAAAAATGCTGTGGGATTTGTGGACTGTGAGGCAAGACGGGAGATAAGGTTCATCCCGGAGATAGCCGCAAAGAAGTGCCAAAGCTGCAAGGAATGTTTCGCGCTCTGTCCGACATCCTATCTCCAGGCAGCTTTCGTTTTAACCGAATCTCTTGCGTTTTCTACAGATTCTTCCCAAACCGCGTTAATGAAATAAGGGATTAGTCACAATTTTATGAGGGAATCCGTCAAATCCTTGATCATTTATCCGAGCTTTTTGTATCTTTTCTCACCCAATCCAGCAGCTTGTTGAGTAAAGTGTTGATATCATCGAGATGATGGGTACAGATTTCCTGCAATTCTTCCGGACTGATTTCATGGTAAAAATGGACCATTCGATTGCGGTATCCTGCCATTTGCCTTAAAGTGTCGGCTTCTTTTTTTTGTAGAATTTTCCTTTCGAGAAGACCTTGGGCAATTTCCTCATATTCTGTAACAGGAGCCCCGAAACTCCTGGCAAGAATATGCCTCCCGATGTCAAAAAGTGCTTCCAAGGCGCGTCGAAGATAAGATTCCGCAGCTGCGATAGTGTGTTTGTTGCTCAGAAATTTTTGCCTGTTTTCAATAGGAAGGTCTTGAAGAGCCTCGATCATCTCTTTTATCCAAGCAGATCTTTGACTCACGATATTCAGATTGACTTTGCCCGGTGTCATATTTCCATCCCCAGTATTGTTTTTTGTTTTAGACGCTCAAAAGGCATGAGGTCGGCAGCCCGGCTCATGATGTAGAGCTGATATTCTGCCTCGAAATTCTCATCGCATGCATAGAGCAGCTCTCCCTGAACGATCTCGAGCGCCAGGGTGATGGGTGCTTCGGGGATTTCCACAACATCCACCTTGGGGACATCAAAAAGGTCTTCGAAAAAGATGGCGATTTTCACTTTTTCTTGTACAGTCAATGGCTTTTCCGGTTTGATCCCGATATCCAGATCCGACTTTGCAGCAGCAGGAAGATGTTTCTTTTGATGAACAATATGAAAAACTTCTTTGGCCCGGCTTCCGAAAGCATAAATCAATTGAAGGTGGTATTTATCTGCCAGCGACTCCAGTGCCTTTTTATATTTCATCTCAATTCCCACTAATCGAAGCCATTTTATCATGGTTGAGGATATTTTCCTAATCCCATCTACACGCTGTCGCCAGAGTCACTTCTCATATTCCCGATAAGGGACAAGTCATGATTCGCTACTATGGCCTTTACTCCAATGCCCATAGGGGCCTGCCCCTGCGGAGGCAGGGGCAAGATGCAGAAGGCAGAGA
This sequence comes from uncultured Eubacteriales bacterium, assembly GCA_964429795.1. Lineage (GTDB taxonomy): Bacteria > Acidobacteriota > Aminicenantia > Aminicenantales > Aminicenantaceae > CAYSCW01. Next base: position 4,043 of record CAYSCW010000066.1, on the reverse strand, counting down.
CTCAACCTTCACATCCCCCTATCATTGAAGATGGTCCGACCTATGTGCCTTCAAAAGGCTGGGTGGAAATGGTAAGCTGAATTCCTAGTACTATGGTAAACAGAAATCCCAGGAACTCCTGATGGCAGCAGAGGAGAGGGAGGAGTCGTTGAACTTGTCGTTCTGAATGTGATAATCTTATTTCAGGATATTACCGGGTGGAAATTGGGGAGGAGAAATTCTCCGGAAATTAACGACTTATGGTATGAAATTAGCAATAATCGGTGATTTTAGTGCCTACAAAAGCAAGAATTTGATAGCTTTCATATACGAATCTAACAAAGGAAATCAAACCTTTTTCGTTAACAGTGAAAAGGAGGCCTAGCCGCTTTAGGACTTCTTGGTGCTTAAATATTGAAGATAATTCTAATATCAATTGGGACGCGTGGAGATATGGAACCATTTTTGGCCGTTGGTGAAATATTGAAAGAAAAAGGACATCAAGTAATATGTACTTTCCCGGAACAGTATAGAAGTCTTGCAGAAGATTCTAATATGGAATTTGCCTCTTTGGGGACAAAATTTATTGAGATGTTGGATAGTGATGTTGGAAAAGCTGCTCTTGGAGGGAGTGGTTCCAGATTAAAGAAAATTCTTGCTTATATAAAACTGGCCGGAAAACAAACTGAAATCAATAAAGAACTCGTTAACAAACAATATGAATTAATTGAAAGCGAAGATCCTGACAGAATTGTATACAATGGAAAAGCCACTTACCCCATAATCTGGGAATTAGATAATAAAGGAAAGACGATTCTTGTGAGTCCTGTCCCTTTTGTGCACTATGTGAAAAATCACACCCATGTTGCTTTTAACAGCAATTTTGGCTCTCTTCTAAATAAATTAACCTATTCGCTGGCAAATTTCGGATTGATCACAACAGTAAAGATAACAACAAAGTGGTTGAAAATGAAAAGAAAAATAACCCGAAAACAAATAAAAAAAGCCCTTTTGTCAAATAAGGTGATTTATACCATTTCGCCCTCACTTTTTTCCAAGCCCGATTACTGGGATGAAAATATGAAAGTATTGGGGTATCATGAGCACAATAAGGAAATAAACTGGCAACCAACTCAAGACTTAATGAGTTTTTTTAAAAAATACAAAAACAATCGCATACTGTTCATTACTTTTGGCAGCATGACAAATCCTGAACCTGAGAAAAAAACTAAAATACTCATTGAAATACTTGAACGAAATAAAATTCCGGCAATCATAAACACCGCAGCCGGAGGCCTTAGCAAACCAGATAAATTTGAATCCAGACTCATACATTTTGTTTCGCAAATTCCTTATGACGGGATTCTCCCAAAAATATATGGAGTCATTCATCATGGAGGCTCAGGGACAACTCACATGGCACTTAAATATGGATGTGCGACAATGATTATCCCACACATAATCGACCAATTTGTATGGAATAGAATTATTTATAATAAAGGGGCCGGACCCAAAGGAATCAGAATAAATAAAATCACCACAAAAAACCTCGAGCCGAAAATCCTTGAATTAATAAACGATAGTTCCTTTAAAGAGAAAGCAGAACAAATAGCAAGTCAAATGGAGAAAGAAGATTTTAGAGAAGAATTGTATAACTCGATAGTGGAGTAAACCGGCTACAACATGCGTTATAAATAATTTGGCAGTTTCATCAAATATCCTATCTTTATTAGATTTTAATATTCAATAGCCGGGATGGAAATTGAGTTAAGCCAAATACTTGGACATAAAGTAGAAATTCACACTGTAAAGGGATTAAATCCTTTTCTTCGAGATGAAATTTTAGAGCTAGCTGAGGTTTAATATGAGCAAGCATGATTCGCAGTTTTTTTGTTAGTTATGTAATAGAAGAAATTAAGGGATAATAACTTGCTTTCAACTCCCGCAGGAGGTGCATCACATCATCATGTTACCTATCTCTAAAATTATGAATTAAATCATCATTCCACTAAAAAAAACTGGAAATTGCCTGTGAGAAGAAACGATATTTATAAAGAGAACAATTATATTCTAGCGATTCTTCCCCAACCTCGTTAAAAAAATAAAATATATCTTCCATCGTCAACATTTGAATTTGATTTTGGTAAAAACCAGCCTGGATTATTCACGAGTCAAGGCCAACCCACCCCGCCCCTTGCGTTAAAGGAAGTGCGAGGAAGTGGCCCATGAAGCTGTAGTAAACTACCGCGCATGAGCTACAACGAAGCCGTTGTAGTGAGATTGGCTCGCCCGAAGGGTAAAAAATGCCGGAATAATTCAGGCTAAAAGTAATGAAAAATATTGTGTTCTGGACTGCTTCGGTTAACCTAAAAACTTTGCAACTGTCCAGAGGCCGATCGATCCGAGGATTGTGCCAGCATAGGACCAGCGCGGATGCCGGTCAAAAAGAGTTCCTCCATTTTTGCCAACAAGAAATCCCAAGGGTACAAGGAGTGCTGCTATAACGGCGATAATGCTCCCACTGATAAAAATGTGGTGGGAAACCTTTGAAAATCCCCCGACTATCCAATATTCATAGCGAAAGACATATGTGATTAAAATAGCGAAAAGCGCATTATTCCCAAAAGCACTCAGCATGCCTGCAGCGCCCCATCTGAGTGGCGCTTGTTCTTTGTTTTTTATCAGCAAAGAGGAAAAGACATCAAATGTGGCGCCTAAAAGGAAGATTCCGAGAAGATGGCAGTAGGAAGGGGCTGTATTTGCTAAACGGAAGAGAACAGCAAATGTCCCGATCAAGGCCGAAGAACCGGGCTTGTTAATCATGCCGCGGGATATCGCCAACAAAAAAAGAGCCATGACCGTTAGGATAATCGATGAATTTTGAACCTCATTCCGATATAAGATTTCTCCCAGGAAGACTTCATTTATTCCCCAGATTGAGCCGAATAGAAACAGCCACATTATGGGTTTAAATTTTTTCATCTTTTTTTCCCTTTCTTGACAAGGATAGAGTGATACATTCCAGATCTTCCGGTATCCCCTCCAGGGAACGGATCATTCCCATCAGGGTGTTGCTGAATATTTTCTGGACAAAGGGATTTATAGGTATGGATACATCGTCAATATCGAGTCGGAGCTGCGGCTCCTTTTCATGAGGATAATTTTCCAGGAAATCGACAATTTTTTCAATGTCTTCCGGATGAAACACAGGGATGTCCTTTCCCGTATCAAAATCTGAAACAACGGCGATCAGTTCTTCTGGAGAGCATAATATTTTTTCAGAAAATCCTTTGCGCAACACCTCGATTTTTTTGAGTTTTTTATCTGATTTAGCTCCCTCAACCAGGATAATGTCGCTGCACTTAAGATACTCTCTGAAAATCTTTTTGACATCGAGTTCGGTCTTTTTTTGCTGAAAGACAACTATTCCATCCGGAGAATACATACAGACAGAATCGGATCCAGCTTCCATAAATTGAGCTGTGTCTTTTCCCTGTTCTTCGAGGTCAAAACCATGGGCGCAATGTTTTATGACTGATACAGTGTACCCTCTGCTTTTGAGTTCACCGATCAGTTTCCGCATTAGTAGTGTTTTACCTGAATCGGAAATTCCAGTAAAAGCAAATATTTTCATCAAATTATCATATTATATTAGGAAGTAACGAACAAATTGTATAATCGGGCATATTCGATGTCAAATTCACAATTTATTTCATCCTAAAAACCCGCCGCGGCCGCTTTGTCGAAGGACATCATTATTTCCTTTTTTTAAGGAAGCATCCTTATTTCCGTAACTATTTCTTTGAAAGTCAGGCAAGCTGATTAGGAAGCCATCCAGAGGCGAGCGGGCATGGTTCCTCGAAGAGGAGAGCGAGCCGAGGAATAAGTGGATTTTCCTCGCTGGGGAAAATACACGGGCTGACAAATCAGTTTGCCTGACTGTTTCTTGTCACGGTGTTAAGGATGCTTACATTTCTTGACTTTTTTTTGTGTTTTTTGCTAGATTTTGCGCTTACTCCGAGTCGACGGGGCTAAAGCGCCACGCCATGCCCCTAGACCGTTAG
>CAYSCW010000065.1:0-7390 GCA_964429795.1 uncultured Eubacteriales bacterium | reverse complement strand
AGAGTGCCTGTGAGAACAGAAGAAGCGTACACTAAATTTTTCACCAGTGAAGAATTTAACAGGTTATTTAATGAGTTAATTACAGATAAATTGGCAGTAAGCCAAATTATGGCGCTCCTGCGAGAAAGACCTCATTCAACCGGGGAAATCTCTGAGATTTTGGGCTTAAGCCCGTCTGAAGTATCAAGACATCTCAATGTTTCAGCAAGAAATCAAAACGTTAGCACAGTGGCTGTGGATAACGATAAAATCGATCGGATTATAAATAAACACAAGGGCAAAGCCGATTCTCTGGTTCAAGTATTACTGGAGATTCAGCACGAAAATCACTGGCTTCCTCTAGACGTACTAGACAGGATCAGTAAGAAGTTAGACGTACCCTTAAGTCGGATAATGCAGATCGTTACCTTTCATAAAACCTTCAGTTTGATTCCCAAGGGATGTAATGAAGTTCACGTATGTACGGGCCCTTCCTGTTATGTTCGCGGTTCGACACATCTCCTCGATACAGTTCAAGACTTGATCGGAATTAAACCCGGTGAGACGGATCCTGATGCAAAGTTCAGCCTGGAGACCGGCAACTGTCTCGGCTGCTGTAATTTAGGACCGGAGATAATAGTCGATGGGAAACATCACAGCAAGGTAACACCCGACAAGGTCAAAGATGTGTTGAAAAACTATGAGTAAGGGAAGATTATGCCAAGAATAAATTCAGCTTCTGAATTGGAAAAATTCAGGAATCGTGTTTTGTCAGAAAAAGATCCCGATAAACCCTGCATCGCGATATGTGCGGGGATGGGTTGTCTCAGCCTTAGTAACGGCAGTGTTATCAGCGCCTTTGAAGAAGAAGTGGATAAAAAAGATTTAAAGGCCAGAGTAGATGTTAGAGCGACCGGCTGCCATGGCTTTTGTGAAAAAGGACCTATGGTCGTTATCTATCCTGAAGAAATCTGCTATGTGGAGGTAACGCCGAAGGATGTCCCGGAAATTGTCTCTCAGACTGTGCTTGGGAAGAAAGTGATCGACCGCCTCATCTATACTGATCCGGATACCGGCGAAAAAGCAGCCCATCAGTCTGAAATACCTTTTTACAAGAACCAGACGCGGCACATTTTCGGCAATAACACGAAGATCGACCCCAAGAACATCGATGACTACCTGGCTGTTGGTGGTTATTCCGCCTTATCCAAATCGCTTTTTGAGATGAGCCCGGAGAAAGTTCTTGAAGAAATTAAGAAAGCCAACTTGCGCGGCCGGGGCGGTGGTGGATTCCCTGCCGGTCGGAAGTGGGAGACTGCCCGTAATGCCCCCGGGAAAGAAAAGTACGTTATCGTTAACAGTCATGAAGGGGAGCTGGGGGCGTTTATGGATAGAGCCATCCTTTCGGGAAATCCGCATAGTGTGCTGGAAGGCTTGATAATCGGCGCCTATGCTATCGGCTCGCATCAAGGATTTATCTACGCCCGTCATGACACGCCTCAATTAAAAAACAATATTGATATGGCCCTCGCTAAAGCGGAAGAATACGGCCTGTTAGGTGAAAATATCCTTGGCTCCGGCTTCAACTTTCATATTGAGGTGCATCTTGATATTGGGATATTCGTTTCCGGCGAGTCCAGCGCATTAATGAAGTCGATAGAAGGGAATCCCCCGGAGCCAAGACCCAAATATATTCACACTTCGGTAAGTGGTATTTGGGGAAAGCCCAGTGTCTTGAACAATGTAGAAACCTGGGCTAACGTGCCCCTGATAATCGATAAGGGCTCCGAATGGTATACCGGTACCGGGACAGAGCGGAGTAAGGGAACAAAACTTGTATCCTTATCCGGCAATATAGTTAATACAGGGGTCGCAGAGGTGCCTTTTGGGACCACCGTCAGAGAGATCGTCTACGGCATCGGGGGTGGAATCCCCAACGGAAAGAAACTCAAAGCGGTTCACTTTGGAGGACCTATGGGAGGTTCAATTCCTGAGAGTCTCCTCGACACTCCTTTGGATTTTGATGAGCTTGCCAAACTGGGAGCTCCGATAGGCGCAGGCAGTATGCTGGTATTGGATGAAGATACCAGTATGGTCGATGTAGCCAGGTATTTTCTCGACTTCCTCTCTAATGAGTCATGCGGTAAATGTGTCCCCTGCCGTGAAGGCATCAGGCAGATGCTAAGGATTCTGAATAATATCTGTGATGGAAAGGGAAAAGAGGGGGACATCGAGCTTTTGGAGGAGATATCCGAGGTGACTGGAGCGGCCTCTTTGTGTGCATTAGGCAAAACGGCTGCAGACCCACTCCGAAGCACGCTGCGCTACTTCAGGGATGAGTATGAGGCAAACATAGAGAAGGTGAAACGCCCGGCAGAGAAAAGAGAATAATAATGGGGAAGCAAAAAAAGATGAGTGAAATCATTATTCAGATAGATGGAATAGAAGTTAAAGCAGCGGAAGGGATGACCGTTCTGGAGGCAGCCCAAAGTGCAGGTATATTTATTCCTACGCTCTGTCATCATGAGAAATTAGAACCTTATGGTGCATGTCGGATTTGCACAGTGGAAGCAGAACTTCGCGGCTGGACAAAACTCGTTGCTGCCTGCCTATACCCGGTAGAAAAGGATCTGGTGGTAAGAACCAGGTCTGAAAAGGTCGATAAAATTCGCAAAATGATTCTGGAGTTTCTTCTGGCTCATGCTCCGTGCTCACCCCAATTGCAGGATTTGGCTCAAGAGTATGGGGCAGACAAAGACCGTTTTGAAAAAGAGTCCTCGTTTTGTATTCTTTGCGGCCTATGTGTCAGATACTGTGCTGAGGTCAAGAAGAAAAATGCTGTGGGATTTGTGGACTGTGGAGCAAGACGGGAGATAAGGTTCATCCCGGAAATAGCCGCGAAGGAGTGCATTAACTGCAAAGAATGTTTTCCGCTCTGCCCCACGTCTTATCTCCAGGCAGCTTTCGTTTTAACCGAATCCTTTTACGAACGGTAGAAGTCACAGGTTCGAATCTTTTATACTGAACAGTGTTGATATCTCTATTTTGAGCGTCAACGGAAGTTAACAGGTATGACCTGCGATCCGAAGAGGCCGAGCGCGTGGGAAAATACATGATTCGCCCGCTCCTTTCCCTAGAACGCCTCTCCCTCGATGAACGAGAAGGTTAAGTCTGCTACCGGTATGGGGAAGGAGCTGAGGAGCTGGAGCATATGGATTATCTGGAGTTCATAGCAAGGGTTATCTCTCATATTCCCGACAAAGGCCAGGTCACCGTCCGTTATTTCGGCCTGTATGCTAATGCCCACCGGGGCAAAGTGCAAAAGTGCCAGCCCGACAAGCATCTCTTCATCATCGAAAAGAAATGCCCGAGGATTCCCCGACGGGGCTGGGCAGAGATGATAAGGAAGGTGTATGAAGTAGATCCGATGATTTGCCCTCAATGCGGAGGCCAGATGCGCATCATTGCCTTCCTCACAGACTATGCCGTGGTGGACAGGATCATCCATCATCTCAAGCTGACCTTTGTGGCAGACAAGCCCCCTCCGCCGCACCTGGTTTATCAGGAATTCTTGATGGACTCTTAGATTTCGGCCGGCATTTTTTCATGATTTTTTCCTAACCCGGGAGGAGAGGTCCGGCTGGTTTCCGGCGTTTTTTGGGCGTCTCTGCGGTTTTGCGGCGTTTTGGCCCACCATGAGGACTTTCCGGTTGTCCTTGACATCTTTTTTGTCATGATTTATATTTCTCGATGATGGTTGGATGGGAAAATGAGGGCAAAGACGCTCACCCACCCAGCCCAGCCGAAAAGCAACTTCTTATCTTTTTAGCCCAAAATGTCAAACGAGCGTCAAATCTCTACCTCATATACATGGGGTCTGAGTGGCAAATATTGATTGTTTCTGGCTGGATGTTGAATACTGCTTAGGGGAATTCACTATGTTTCGTTTCGGATATTGTGGCATGACTGTGATTTCTGTTGACATGGATTGCCAGTTTTGATTCAATTATTATTGGTAAGTAATCTAGGGGAGTAAAAATGAAAAAATTAATGGCTTTGTTTCTTATTATCACATTTATATGTATGAATTGTGCCACCTATGAAAAAGAAGAGAGCATAAACCTCGAACCTGGTCAGAAGCCTGGGGCAAAACTGGTAATCCAGAAAACAGATGGTCAGCAAATCAAAGGAGAACTCATTGTGGTGAAGGAGAATTCGCTTCTATTAAAAGAGCATGATTCAGGAGCAGATGTCACTGCAGTAGTTGGTGAAATTAAGACAATTAAAATTGTGAAGAAATCAAAAGCGGGGAAAGGCGCCCTTTATGGATTTGGTTTAGGAGCTACAGGAGGAGGCTTATATGGATTGTTGTTGTATGAACCCACGCCGCCTGAGACAACGGCTGGAATAGCAATTTTTGGGGTAATAATGTTTGGAGCAATAGGTGCATTAACAGGCTATATTGTTGGTGGATTTCTTGGCATGGATAAAACAATCCAGATTGAAGGGAAATCTGAAGCAGAAATCAAAAGGATATTAGATGACTTACGCAGAAAAGCAAGAGTTCCTAACTTTCAGTAAATAAAAATATTAGAGAAAGAACAATGAAAAAGCTACTTATTATTCTATCTTTAGCTCTGATTTGATGCTTTATGGTCAGCTGCCAGGACAAGGAAGCGATGGCAGAGCCTTTATTATTTGTGGGGGAGTGTGCATTAGAAGCATGCTTATGGGGACACTCCATATACTAGTCTGACCGCAACATTAAGGTTGACATAGATTAAAAGCAAGCATAAATTATTTGTGTAAGTAATTAAGCAAGGGAGGGATTTTCAATGGCCAAAGAAACTACTTTAAGACGCATGGTGTATGCTGGAATCGGATTAGTCATTGCAGGAGCCGTATTTTCGGCATTTGTGTCCATACCCCGGATGGCAATGCATCCTGAGGTAATTGAGGATGGCGCTTATGCCTCTTCTTTGTTTTTTTCTGTCATTATCCCACTGATTGTTGCGGCTTTCTTGTTGGCCTCTTTCATTCCAAACCGGCATAATCTCAAAAGGATTAAAGCGTTCCTGATTGTTGCGGAAGTAGTGGTCATTTTATTAAGCCTGATGATAGCTAAAGGTGCTGGTTATTATTTAGAGACCTATAGGTTTTCTGATATGGCGATTCCGGAGTTCATATGTGCTGGAGCATACCTGATTGCCGGGATTCTGCTCATCATTGCGTCGGTCAAAATAAAGCGGTCAACATCGTCAGAGTAAAGAGTAGCAACTCGGCATGGAGCTAAAGCCGAAGGAGGGGGAGAAGTAGACAATCTGGCATGACCTACATTTCTGTCGACATTGATAGTCAGGTGATATTTAATTATTACAATTTAAAAGGGTTTCTTATGAGTAAATGATAGTTTCCTCTTTCTAAATTGAATCAATCCTTCATTTATGATATAAGTCAAAGAGTCACCGTTGGGGGACATTATGTTCAATGCAAGAGGGAGGAATTTTTGCTTTCATCGAAAAGGTATATTTCTTTCCCCATATCTATAAACTAAAAAGGAGTGAGAAAATGATGGAGAAAAAAAGAATTCCTATAATCGCAGCGGTTTTATCATTTCTTGCGCCTGGACTTGGACAGCTCTATAATGGTCAAATATTAAAAGGAATTTGCTTCTACCTGGCATATTTTCTAATTCCCATCATTTTGTTTGTTGCAGGATTTCAGTACCAATTCTATGGCTTGGTGGTTATTCTATTATTTCTAATTTGCATATGGTTGTTTATCATCGTGGAGGCTTTCTTTGCAGCCAAAAAGAAAAAAGAAGTCGTCCTTAGGGGATACAATAAATGGTATGTCTATCTCCTTGTAATCCTTTTGATGCATGGAGCTTATATCATCCCTTCAAGTTTCATTGCGAGTATTCAGAGTGAAGTTTTAGGATTCAGTGCATACAAAATGTCGACAGGGAGCATGGAGCCGACTCTAACTATCGGTGATAATTTAATCACAGATTCTAAATATTTCAAGAAAAACGAACTGCAAAGGGGGGATTTAGTAATAATCCAGTATCCCAAAGACCCCACTAAGGATTTTATCCAAAGGGTTATTGCCCTTGAAGGCGAAAAAATCGAGATTAAAAATAAGCAGCTTTACATAAACGATGAAGCCATTCCAGAAAGTTATAAGGTTCATAAGGATATCAATGTTGATGATGCTTTAAGGGATAATTTTGGACCAGCGCTTGTTTCTTCTGACCACTTTTTCGTCTTAGGTGATAACCGTGACAACAGCTGGGACAGTCGATTCTGGGGCTTTTTGCCTCTTCGCAATATAAAGGGGAAACCTCTCTATATCTATTGGGCAAAAGATAAAAACCGAATTGGAATTAAGATACAATAGTAACGATTAATATCTGGCTCTTTAAATGAAAATGAAGAGAATAGATGAAGCGCCTAAGAAAAAGGCTCGCCGAAGAGCACTTCTCAATAAAGCAAAGAAAGTTATAGCTATTTTTGCTGCGATGGCATTCGACAAACATTTAGATTATGTTCAGGATGAAAGTACAAATAGGGGAAATCGAAAGGAAAAAGAATCCAAAAAGAGGCTATTTAAATAAGGAGATTAAGGTTGTTTGAATTCTTACTTGAATTATTTTTAGAGTTTTTAGGGTTTTTTGGTTTAAAGAAAAAAAAGAAAAAAGAAACAGAATTAACTTCGCTTAAAACAAATGATTTAACTCCTAAGCAAGATACTAACGAAGAAATTTCACGAGAAGGCTTTTCAGTTTGTGCTGGTTGCAATCGTGTACTTGAAATAGATGTTATTTATGAACTTGGTAAGTCCTGGTGTACAGAATGCTACAAAACTCATGTCTTAAAAATAAAGGGCTAGATTTTTAAATTGGCTATGAAATAAAGATTGAACCATAGAGCATTACCAGAAATTCCTCGACCTGTGGAAGGATGCTGACCTGGGGATAGCTGAGGTAGAGGATGCAAGGAAGAGGCTGGCTGAGTTGAAGGGAGTGAGTCGCCACTTGCCACTAAATAGCAAGTTCGAGTCCTGCGCGAGGAGCCTACTGTGGGACTTGAATCCTCTATCTACTGATTGCTAAACAGCGGCTCGGGAGTTCGAGTCTCTCCAGGCGCTATCCAGATAATTCCCTATAATTTTCAATAGTTTTCCTCAGAGTACAGTTTAGCCAAATTTAGTTATTTTGGGTTATTTTAAACCCAAAATGGCAAATAAATGGCTATACCTCTACTGGGACAGAGCGGAGTAAGGGAACAAAACTTGTATCCTTATCGGGAAATATCGTTAATACAGGGGTCGCAGAGGTGACTTTCGGGACCACCATCAGAGAGATCGTCTACGGCATCGGGGGTGGAATCCCCAACGGAAAGAAACTCAA
>CAYSCW010000064.1:0-7535 GCA_964429795.1 uncultured Eubacteriales bacterium | reverse complement strand
CTCAATGCACCTTAAACAAGCCTATATTCTGTCCAAACAAGGGGGAGACCCTAGATATGACTCATACTGTTCTTACACCTCTCACACTCTTCCTTATAAAGGAATCCTCCTAAACCTCGTGCTAATCAAACCCCATTCAAGAAACAATTAAAAAAGAGCAAATAATATTAACACAGAACTCTATTTTATTGAAATAAGCGAATCAAATTATCTAAAATCTAACCGAAGGAGTAATATCTTGTCATTTAAAAATCTAACCGTAATGGAGAGTCCATAGATTTTATAACCACCCTCGAATGGTGAGGGCAATGTCCGCCTCTCTCCTCAGCCGCAATTAAAAGTTGTTAGTATACAATTCTAACTCATCTGTTTCACTTGGTTTGCCTTAAAAAAAATTTCAGATCTTCAGTTACAAGTCCTCAGATCTATTCCTACTGTGTAAATCCAGTTTCCACTGATTGTCAAATTATATGTACAACCTTCAATATTGATACAATCTGTGACTCTAGATACATTCTCATAAACATAATTTAGTTGAACTTGGCTATCATGAACACATGGACCATACCCTTTAAGTTGAAATGCCATCAAAGTGAGTGGATTGTTAATATCGTTTATCACGGAACTTCAATGTGTTGACCAATATTTCTTCTTCGTGATATAAGCTATATCGATCAGGCTAAGCGGAAAGCGACATTTTAAGAAGGGAGGCAGAATGAAAACGGTTTGCATCCTGGGGCTTATACTGATTCTTATCTTTGTTCTTAGCTGCTGTGTGGCTGGCCCGAACGAGCTCGAGAAAAAGCCCGACCAGAAAGGCAAGATTGCCGGATTCTGGAAAGGCTTGTGGCATGGGATCATTTCTCCCATCACCTTTGTCATCTCTATCTTCAACAGGAGCGTCCGCTTCTATGAAGTCCACAACAGCGGATTTTGGTACAATTTTGGCTTTGTCATCGGGGCCGGCCTTCTCCTTAACGGCGGCTTTTTCGGTGTAAGAAGAGGAAAGAGAAGAAAGAAATGAATAAACAGCCCCCAAGGCGATAAGCTGCTTAAACTGACGCAATAAGATAAGAAAGGAGAAAAAGACTATGTCCATTCAGAGGAAAGCGCTGATCATAGGGATTTTGTGTCTTTTTCTATTCTCCTGCACCAGTGCTGAAAAGCAGGACAAAGGCAGTTTTGAAGAGACAGTGGTCGCCGGCAGCCCTGACCACTTCATGGAAGTTCGCCATGTTGTTCTTAGAGGTTCCAATTTCGATATCGGCAGAATGATGGCAAAAATAGCACAGCGTGACAATATCCAATTTGCGCCTTCCGGAGACCCGCTGGTCAACCGTGTCCAGCGCGAATACCTATCCAAAAACTACTCCATCTTTTACGAGCGGATGAAGGGCGTGGCTGATGTATTGGGTCTCGACGTCGAAGACGACGCCTATAATTTTTCTGGCATGCCTCAGTACAACCTAGTTCCCTCCGTCTCCTGTTCTGTTGTTTTCTATCCGGGAGAATTCACCGAAGAAGGACACGGCATCCTTAGCCGGAATTTTGATTTCACCACAGGAACGATTCAAGGGAGGCACCCGAAAAAGGGGGAGATGAGAGCTGTCTCCAAACCGTACCTTTTCGAAATGTATCCTGAGAGAGGATATGCATCGCTTGCCATCTGTGCCTATGACCTTATGGGCGGAGTTCTGGACGGCGTCAATTCGGAAGGATTGGCGGTCGCCATCCTGGCCGATGATGAATCGATCAGGAAATATGGGCTGGAGCCCGCCTCAGGCGTCGGAGTACACGAGCTTTTCTCCATGCGGTATCTTCTGGATAACTGCAAGGACGTCGATGAGGCCAAGGAGGCGATGCTTTATTTAAAGCATTACTATGAGTTCATCCCCTGCCATTACATCATCGCTGACAGGTCTGGACGTTCATTCATCTTTGAATTCTCGGGAAAGCGCAACAGAACATACATCACAGAGGGAGAGGGACCTCAATGCATCACAAACCACCTTGTGGCTAATTACAGATCGATTGAAGAGATGCCCGAAGAAGAGGACGAGATGAGCAGTTATTCCAGGTTCAGGACTCTTCATGCAGCCATCAAAGAAAATAAAAAATTCACTCTCGATGAAATGAAATCCATTAACCAGAGTGTGGCTGTCCCTCCTTATGGGTCATACCATGCTGATTATGCACCACCCCGGACCCTGTGGCATGCTCTTTATGATACGGAAAAAAGAAGCCTGAGCGTGAAATTCTATTTGGGGGAGAAGCCGGATCCTGAGAGTGAGGGAAAATTCATTTTCGATTACAGCGACTACCTTGAATTCCAGTTAGCAAAGACTGAAAAAGACTGACTCAGGTTGAGGAAAGGCTCTATCTAAAGGAAAACAAGGGCTCGATATCCACGGGGATGTCCTCAAGCTTGCTGAGTACGGCCTTGGTAAGCTCATCCATGTGGCCGTAGCGGGCGATAAAAGCTCCGGCCTTCTCATAGTCTCCATCCCCCTGCAGAGTGAGAAGTGCCCGGGCCAGCTCATTGACAGCGTCCTTGACCCTCCCAAAATCGACCTTGAACCTTTCCGTCTCCTCATCGTAAAGAAAAGCGCCTTTCTCCCTCAGGAAATTAAACTCCATCATCGTGGCCAGCCCGTGGGCCGAATGGACACCGAACCTGATGGAACGGAACATCCCGGCAAGATAGGAGGTGTATATCTCCTTTTCTCTCTCCGCAGGGACCAACCCCTTCTCCACAAGAAGAGGGACGTTACACATTCCCGCAATGGTAGCCTTTGCCTCTTCAATCGCTGAATAGTACTCCTTCAGGGCCTGGTTGACCGTGATTTTTGTCCCGTCCGGAAGGGTGACATAATTCACCCCCAGCGCATGCGCAATCTCATGGAGCATGACCTCGGTAAAATAGCCGTAGAAGCTCACCAGCTCCGCATCCTCAGCCGCCAGCACTCGCTCGGAAATAGGAACCAGCGACTTTCGGAACTTGGCTTCCATCATGTTCTTGAGGAAGACTTTCTTGGTCCCCTTCTCCTCGCGCACCCTCTCGTCATTGGGAAGCACAAAAGCCGATGTCTGCACCCCTGCCTTTGTGTCCCCGGCCGTGAATACCTCGATGACCACATTAAGGGGCGATTCCAGGCCTCCCACCTCCTGGTCTTTGTATTTCTGCTCAACGGGAAGGTTCTTCTGCATTGCTTCAAGATAGTTCAGATAGCCCTCGACCTTCTTCATCTCCTCCAGGTCATTGATGTAGACAAAAGCCTCGCATGAGGCCTTAAGCCCCATCAGCCCGTCCTCATAGACCTCAAAGGGCCCGATGACGATCTCCACCAAGTTGTCCTTAAGGTCGATCCAGTCGCAGTCGCTCTGATAATAATCGTTGCGCAGCAGGTCTTCTGCACGCTGCTCGAGATATTCCTTGAGCGAGGGGTTGGAGGTGATCTCTGCCGCCTCCCTCAGATATTTTGCCGCAGCCTCGAGCTCCTCCCTGTATGCCTCATTATACGAAACGGCAATGAGCTCCCCGTCTGTGCGCTTCACCACCGTATAATGGCTCAGGAGCTGCTCTTTTTTCTCAGGATGCTCCGCAATATAGTTTTCCAGCTCTTCCTTGGTCAGATCCGGAGGGTAGAAGCCTACACCCGGGAGCTTGGCCTGCGTGCCAATAAAAGGCTTGTTCTCCTCCAGGCGGTCAAAGGGACCGAAGTTGATTGTAAGATAGCGCAGATAGTCTTTGTCTGCAGGGTCGGTGGATTGCTCAAGCTGGCGCCTGATCTCAAGTCCCGCCTGAGAGGCCTGCTTCCAGAAGATTTTGTCCATGTATCCGGCTGCAGCCACGAGTTTTTCGAGCACTTCCTTCTGCTGCTCATTCAAAAGGCTTTCATCATAGGTGATGTCGGTAGGAGCGAGCTTTGCCAGGCGCTCCTTTATATCAGGGGCTTTTTCCAGTTGAGCCATGGCCTCCTCCTTTTCTTCTTTAGCCTTGCAGCTAGAGTCTAAGCCGACCGAAAAAACAAGAAACGAAACCGCCAGAAAAATGATACTAAAATGCCTTAGGTTTCCCATCTTTTCCTCCTTACTCTGAGTTATAAAAATCGCAAAAAACGCTAAAAACTTTACTGGGAGTTATAAAATAACCATACACAAATTTCCCTCTTTTTCCAGTCTCACCAGCTTCTTAATTCATACCCCGCCTTCAATATCGCAGCCTCTGCCATGATGCTCATCGGCTCGATCAGCGGTTTAACCATATCTTCCTCCCTGAGGACCAGGGGAACCTCTGTGCAGCCGGCGATGATGGCCTCTGCGCCCCTGTCGATGAGCCTGTGGGCTGTATCCACGATGATTCTCTTCGGCTTCCCCTCTGTGTATCCGGCCTTTATGCCCTTCTTCCCGAATATGGCATCCATCACCCGCTCCTGCTCCTCATTTTCAGGCCCGATAACTTCAATCCCGCCTTTCCGGAAAGCATCATGAAAAAGCCCTGATTTCAATGTCCCCGAGCTGGAGATAAGCCCTGCCTTTTTAAGGTGCGGAAGATTCTTCTTCGTCCACTGCAATGCCTCATCCAGGATGTTGAGGAAAGGGAAATTCTCCTGAGCCGTAACTTCATCATAGTAATAATGAGCGGTCACACAGGGCATGACCACAAAATCCGCACCTGCCTTGCGCAGGCGCCTCACTCCCTCCACAAGCAGAGGAGCGGGGCTTGGCCCTTGCTTCAGAATTGCATCCGTCCTCGCTGGAATCCTGGGGTTGCTCCAGATAATGACAGGGATATGGTCCTGGTCCTTCCCGACCTTTGTCTTCCTGATGATCAGCTCAAAAAAATAGGCCGTGGCCTCAGGCCCCATGCCCCCCAGGATGCCGATGATTTTTTTCATCTTTTTGGCGCTTCCTCCATGATTTCCCTGAGCTTATCCAGAGGAAGGGCATCGATTTTGCGGCCGGCCATTCCTTCCATATCCACGGCCTTAAACAGAGAATTGAGGATAGCCTCCTCTGCCGCCTCAGCAGCAGCCAGGAAAAGAGGGGACATGTGCCTGTTCTCGAGGATCTCCACTTTCCTGGTGAGGTCGCGAGAGCTGTGCGCAATCCTCAACCCCTTTGCCGTGGAAAAGGCGATGGCATAATCGCCGCTTCCCCCGGAGTAGAAGCCGCCTGTTCTCGGAATTCCGAGTAAAGCGCGCTTTGCCAGCCGCTTCAGGTTCCGGCTGGAAAGAGGAGCATCCGTGGCCACCACCATCATGCATGAACCCTCTTCTCTTTCTTCAACATCCCTCTTCATATAATAGCGGCCCAGCTTTATCCCCACCGGATACCCGTTTATCTGGAGCACTCCACCGTGATTTGTCTGGACAAGAACACCCACCGTATAACCGCCTCGTGATTCAGGCAGAACCCGCGATGCTGTCCCGATTCCTCCTTTGTAATCATAACAGACGGTCCCTGTTCCCGCTCCCACACATCCTTCTTCTACAGGCCCTGATTTCGCCTTTTTTATAGCCTCAAGCACATGCTCCTTTTTCACATGCCTTCCCCTGATATCGTTAAGCCAGCCATCGTTGGTTTCCCCCACCACAGCATTCACAGAGAACACCTCCTCATTTCCAGGAAGAGAGAGCGTATAGTCAATGACCGCATCTGCCGCAGTAGGAACACTGAGAGTATTTGTCAGGATGATGGGAGTTTCAATATTTCCCAGCTCTTCCACCTGGGTATATCCCATCAGTTTGCCATAGCCGTTGGCCGCATAAATAGCGGCAGGCACCTTCTCCTGATAGATATTTCCCTCATGAGGAAGAATAGCCGTCACCCCGGTGCGGATGTTTTTCCCTTTTATGAGTGTCACATGCCCGACTTTAACTCCCTCCACATCAGTAATAGCATTCAACTTGCCGGGTTTCAGGATTCCGGTCTTTATCCCGAATTCTCTCATGCGAGGGCGTTCCTTGGAAGAGGGAGCTGA
The DNA here is from genome assembly GCA_964429795.1 of uncultured Eubacteriales bacterium. GTDB lineage: Bacteria > Acidobacteriota > Aminicenantia > Aminicenantales > Aminicenantaceae > CAYSCW01. The sequence continues at coordinate 1,552 of CAYSCW010000064.1, read as the reverse complement.
TAAGCCGAGAACTAAGAAAATGAGCAGTATGAGTGCTGTATTTTGAAGTGGACCCAATTGTCTAGACAGATTATAAGCTTTTTTAAGGTGGATTTTTTTACCTCGAGGGCGTTCATTTTTTCCAATCGATGCCCGATCCGTGACTAATCGGTGATCCATTGAAAAAACGAAGCCCTCAGATCCTTTGTAATCCATTTTCTTAAGCTAACCTTGGTCTGACCATAGACCTGTTTTTACCAAAATACACTTCTGCCGGCGTTCTGTAGTTCAATGATTGATGAAACCTTTCTTCGTTGTAGAAGCGAAAATAATTCCCGATCCCGGCTACAGCTTCAAAAACAGTCTCATAATCTCTCAAATAAACTTCCTCATATTTCAGTGACCGCCAGAGCCGTTCAACAAAAATATTATCCGCCATCCGGCCCCGGCCGTCCATGCTGATTCGGATTTCATGGACCTTCAGTTCATCGACGAACCGTTTGCTCGTAAACTGGGCTCCCTGATCCGTGTTGAAAATCTCCGGCCGGCTCGAGTCCAAAGCTTTTTTCAATGCAGAGACACAGAACTCCGTATCCAAGGTGATCGACACCTCCCAGGAAAGAACATACCGGCTGTACCAATCCATCACGGCTGCCAAATAGATGAATCCTTTTCTCATCCGGATGTATGTGATGTCCGCCCCCCAAACCTGGCCGGGATAAACAATCTCAACTCCCCTGAGAAGATAAGGATATATGATATGACCCTGGCCTGGCTGGCTGAGTTTCCGCTTCGGATATACCGCCTGCAGGCCCATGACCCGCATTAAACGAAGGACTTTCTTCTTATTGACAGGATATCCCAGAGAATCCAACCAGCGGGTCATCCGGCGGTATCCATAAAACGGTGTGCGGATGTACTGCTCGTCGAGCAATCTCATTAGCTTCAAATCCTCTTCACTGATACCTTTGAGAACATAGTAGAGGCTCGAACGGGACAGTCCCAAGAGATCACATTGACGGGTTATGGAGATCATGTCCAATCCCATTTCGATTTTCTGCCTCTTTTCTTCAATCAAAAAGTCCGGTCTTTTTTTTTAACCAGTCCAGCTCCACTTTAAGCTGCCCGATCTGCTTATACAACTCCTCTTCCCGTTCGCCCCAATCCTTCTTTTCCCGATGACGCTGGCTGGAAAAAATATCCGGCAAAGCTTCCATGACCTGTGACTTCCACCGCGAAATTTGATTCGGATGAACCCCATAAAGACTTGCCAGTTCCGACATTGTTTTTTCGCCCTTTATGGCCTCCAGAGCCACTTTGGCTTTGAACTGGGCGCTGTGCTTCCGGCGTTTTCCTTGCATCCAAAACTCCTCTCATTCATTAAATCATCCACCTTAAGCACCTGTCCAGTTTTTTGGGTCCATTATATTTTTCATATTTTTCCCCTTAATCATGTCATGAGTGAGAATAAGATGTTATTTAATTCGTCTTAAAAAATCAACAATGCAAGATCAACATAATAGCGACAAGGATTATTCAGTTTGAATGATTTTGTTGACATCGGATTAATAAA
>CAYSCW010000063.1:0-8425 GCA_964429795.1 uncultured Eubacteriales bacterium | reverse complement strand
ACGGAAAAGAACCAAAAAGCGTTGGGATTATTCATTGCGTTGGTCGAAAAGAGAAAGGGTACTGCTCGGAAGTATGCTGCAGAGTGGGCATCAAGATATCCCGCTATCTGAAGGAAAAAATTCCGGGCGTTTCAATAACGCAGTTTTATCAGGATCTCTGCATCCCGGGCTCTGTGGCGCAGGCATTCTACGAGGAGACCCGAAATGCAGGGACGGAGTTTGTTTGCACCGAAGCGGTTAAATTGTCGGAATCCGATAAAAAGATCCAAATAGATCACGATGGTAAACTCGATGCCGTAGATATGGTGGTCCTTCTACCTGCGATAGAACCGGCAAAAGACACTTCGAAGATTTCCGAACTACTGGGTATAAAAAAGGGAAAGGGAGAATTTCTTACTGAAGAACATGAGAAAATAGGCCCGGTCACTACAACCGTCGAAGGGGTGTTCCTGGCCGGGACCGTTTCAGGGCCCAAAACCGTACGGGACTCTGTTTCGCAGTCGGAAGCGGCAGCGGGAAAAATACTTTCGTCATTGGTTCCGGGTCGGAAACTGGAAACAGAAGCCAGGACTTCCAAAATATCCGAAAGTTTGTGTACGGGCTGCCGGACTTGTCTGACGGTGTGCTGTTACAGCGCAATCGAGTATGATGAATCGAGAGGCATTTGTACGGTTAACGAGGTACTTTGCAAAGGATGCGGAAATTGTGCAGCCGCATGTCCCTCTGGAGCGGCAATACATCAGCAATTCACACCGACCCAGATCCACAGGGAAGTGATGGAGATATTGCGATGAAAGAAGGACATGTGCTCAAGGCGGATGAAGGGGCGAGTAAAGCCCTAGCCGGTCTTTTGAAGAGCTCGTTGGAGAAGAACATCTTTGAGGCCGTTCTTGTGCCCGTACGCACAAACGAGGGATACAACTATGTTTTGACGGGAAACACCGACCTTCTGAACAAGGCCGAGATAATGCCCCCGGTGATGTCTATTCAGGGTGGCAAAGTGCTGCAGGCCCTGACACGGCACGGGAAAAGCGGGAAAATCGCCACAGTGATGCGGATGTGCGAAATCCGGGCTGCCGTAGAGCTTTCCAAATTGGAACAGACTGATTTGGAGAACGTTTTATTCATCAGTGTGGATTGTAACGGCGTTACGCCTCTCTCTGATTACCTGGAGGATTCGTCCAGCGCAGGAAAGAAATTCCGGCCTCTTTGCGAAATCTGCACCTCATTCAGCCTTGTTGGAGATGAACAGGCCCAGGCTGTTGATATACATGCTGCAACCATGGGTGTGGATAAAGGACAAGTGTTGCTTTTTCCCATGAGCCCGGAGGGAGAAGGAATGCTGGAGCAACTGGGAATTGATAAGAAACAAGATGCCGGAAACTGGGTAAAGGAAACAGAGAAGCTGCAAAAGCAACGTACGGCGGCCAGGAAAAAGGCTCTGACAGAAATAAAGGAAACAATAAAAGGGCTGAACGGTCTGGTGGAAGCATTTAGCCGGTGCATAGAATGTCACAACTGCCGAAGTGTATGCCCGATCTGCTATTGCCGGCTCTGCTTTTCTGATAAGGAAACTTTCCGGGAAACAGGCGGAGAATACCTGGATCGCGCGCAGGCCCAAGGAGTGATGAAATGTACGGATGCACTTCTGCGGTTCCATTTAGGCCGGATGTCACATATGAGCTTATCGTGCGTATCGTGCGGAATGTGTGAAGACGCGTGCCCGATGGACATACCGGTAGGACAAATATTCAGCGTTGTGGCTGAGAGATCGCAGGCAATATTTGACTATGTACCGGGCAAAAGTTCCGATGAGTCACAGCCACTCAGGACATTTGAACTGGATGAATTGACAGAAGTCGAAGACAAATAAAGAGGCTGTGACCGACCGCGCGTGCTTGGAGATATGGTATGCTGAAAGTGTTAAAGATAAATAAAGAGGTGTCAGCAGGTACCAGAGATTTTCTGCGCTATCTTCTGGACAGCAAGAAAGTGCGAAGCGTGGCAGTGCTGACGAGAGAAGGGACGTCCGGCTGGGTCAGCTACAGCTTGATCTCTGATCCGGAGAAGGTGGCGGAAACGGTGCCTTTTTATCCAGTCATGCCGTACAACGCCGGTAAGTATCTCTCTCTCCTCACATCCAAAGGACCGTTCGATGAGCCTGTTGCGGTGGTCTTACGTCCGTGCGAACAGCGAGCTTTCGTGGAGCTTGTAAAGCGTCAGCAGGGCAGTTTGGACAATATCATAACAATCAGTTCGATTTGTCCAGGAGTTTATCCTTTGAAAACATTTGTTCGTGAGAACGAGGACAAGCTGTTGAAGGATTACTGGTCGGCGGCAGCAGACGGAAAACTGCCTGAGGGGATCCGGGACACATGTTCGTACTGTGAGCATTTTGTTCCGGCCGGAGCTGACATTGTCGTACCCATAGCAGGCGAGCAGCATACAGGGAAAGAATGCAAATTGTTCGCTCTTACCGAAAAGGGCGCTGAGCTGCTGAAAGAGATGGAAGGAAAGATAGAAGAATCCGAGCTGGAGACAAAAGGAACGGAAGCTATCCGGCAGTTGCGGCAGAAAAACGAAGAAAAGATACTGGCTGATCTGGAAAAAAAGTTGTCGGGATTGGATGGGCTGGTGGAAATGTTCAGTACCTGTATCGGCTGTCACGGATGTCGGTCGGTCTGCCCGATTTGTTACTGCCGCTTATGTGAATTTGATTCTTCCCGCAGCGAATACGAGGCGGAAAAATATAAAACCGAGCTTCAGAAAAGGGGAGGCGTAAGAACACCTCCAGGTTCCTTAGCCTTCCAGATAGGCCGGATGATCCATATCGGCCTTTCCTGTGTGGCATGCGGGATGTGCAGTGACGTGTGTCCTGCCGATATTCCAGTTGCGAATATTTTCAGTAAAACGGGGAAGGCAGTCCAGGATGTATTCAAATACATACCCGGAAAGGACATTGAGGATAAAATCCCTGTTACGACATTTGAAGAAGAGGAATTGACAAGCGTAGAGGATTAAGAGGGTGGTGAATCAGATTTTATTATCTTTGTTATTTCATCTACGATTCCTGGAATTTTACTTTTTACCGCAGGAGTACATTCCTCAGCAAAGGTAGTATTATCTTTTATCTCTATTGCATAAATTTCAATAATTTTTGGTATTTTATATCCCAACTTCCTTCCGAGTTCAATTGCAGTCCTAATATTTATCCCATGTGAGTATGATGGAGTTGCAGAATTGCCTATGTCTTCCAGTTTTAGTTTGTAAAGGGTGCCAGGGGCTTCTTTTTCTGTTTTTATAGAGTCAATTATAATAAGTCTCTCGTATCCAACAACATAGTCAAGCAGTGAAATTCCCGACAGACTTGTTTCTATCACCTCAACATTAGGAAGGAAAAGCTTCTTGATTTCATTTGCTACACAGATGCCTGCTGCATCATCTGTAAGAATTGGATTTCCAATTCCCAATATAAGAGTTTTCATTTTTGAAGACGAAGAATATCAATCCGCAATAATGATGAAGGAGGGCTGCAAATATTTTTACAGCCTTCTGACCGTCTCTATTATATTTGTTTCATGATCTCTAATGTTGATCTCAAGAGGCATATGCCCGGGCAGTGAATGGGTAGCGCAAGCAAGGCAAGGGTCGTATGCACGGAATGCCATTTCTACCATATTAAGTAATTCCTCAGATACCTTACCTTCCTTTATGAGCCCTTTTGCCGCTTTCTCTATTGACATACATATTGAAGCAGCATTATTAACGGTAGCAACTATTAAATTGACGCCCGTAATAACACCATTATCATCTGTTTTATAATGATGATAGAGAGTACCCCTTGGTGCTTCTACTACGCCAATTCCTTCATCAGGAACAGCCGTTGGAATATTTCTAACATCTGGGTCGAGAATTTCCTCGTCCTGTGCTAACTCCAAAAGCCTTTCAGTTGCATAGAGAAGTTCCACAAGCCTTGCCCAATGATAGGCGAGAGTGTTGTGTACTGGCTTGCCACCTAAAATATCATACATTTTTTCATATTCCACTTGAGCAAGTGGCGTTGCCATACCATCGGACGCATTTAGCCTTGCAAGAGGAGCGACTCGATAAACTCCGCTATCCTTTCCATCAACGAATCCCTTCCAGCCTACATCTTTAAGATATGGAAATTTTATGTAGCTCCACGGCTCAACATGCTCCTCAATATGATTCAGGTACTCCCGAGACTTGAACTTGGCAAACTCCTTGCCTTCAGGGTCAACGACTCTAATATCTCCGTCATAAAAATTTACTTTATTGTCCTCATCAACAAGTCCCATATAATAAGTTTTGTGTTTGTAAATATCTCCTACAATGACATCTACGTACTCTTTGTTCTTGAGAACAATGTCTTCAAAAGCTTTCAAAGCGAATCTTGCAAATTCTACCGCATCTTTCCCTGTCTGGATATATTCTTCTCTATCCTCTTTGGTAACTCCCTTAGATACACCCCCGGGAAGATTACATACGGGGTGAATAACCCTGCCTCCCTGCTTTGTAATGATATTACGCAGCCGCTTTCTGATATTAATAACCTTCTTACCCGCATCAAGACCAACTTTCTGAATTACGCCCAAAATATTCCTCTCTCCTGCCGGTGCCTGTGGTCCAACAATAAAATCAGGTCCCCCAAGAAAGAAAAAGTGGAGAGTATGGTCTTCTGCCATGAAAGCAGAGTTAATAAGCTCCCTTATCTTCTTGGCTGATGACGGGGGAGTTACATGGAACAAATCATCAAGCGCTTTGCCAGATGCCATATGATGGGCAGTGGGACATACGCCACATATCTTGGGAGTAATTCTTGGCATTTCCTCTGCCATGCGTCCCTCAGAAAATTTCTCAAATCCCCTCAGTTCAGGAACCTGAAAAAAAGCCTTCTCCACATTTCCCTTGTCATTAAGAAATATTTCTATTTTCCCATGACCTTCGAGCCTCGTTATTGGGTCTATTGTTATTCTTTTTGCCATCTTATCTCCCTTTTCCTCATAATGAGGTCAATTGTTTTATAGACGTAATAAACAATAATAAATTGCTCCAAGCAGTCACCTATGCCATTCTCTTCCTTTTTAACAGCGAAGAAGGCAAACTATACATATAGAAAAGACCCGCCGGATCAACTATCTGGTCAATTAATTTCTTCGTATCTTCCTCTGTCATCTTCTCTTCGTCTTCAACCCCCAATATGGATGCAATTGCTGATATCCCTTTTGCCCCCTGGTCTACTACTTCCTTTGTCGGTCCAAAACACCCACGACACGGCATATTTGCATTTATGCATCTCTCACCACATCCACTCCTGGTTACTGGGCCTAAACAGATGATACCCTCTTCTAAAAAACACTTCTCAGGGTTTGGTATTATCTCGTAGGGTCTCTTAATTTCCTTTATTGAGAGTTTCTCAGGTTTTTTCTCTCCACGTGGGCAAGTATCACACAAGGATTTCTCAGGTGCGAGAACTGCTCCCTTCTCGGGAAGCTTGCTTTCCAATATAGCGGTTACTGCATTCATAATTAAATCTGGTGGCGGTGCACATCCAGGAAGATAATAATCAACATCGATTGTCTGATCCAGTGTCTTTACTGTATCATAGAACTCAGGAAGCGTAAGCTCACCTTCAGGGATATTTGTCTTTTGTTGTGGCACTATCCCACTGGGATTTGCCATAGAGGGTACGGTCTTATAAACCTTCGTGAAAATTGTTTCCCTATTCCAAAAATTTGCAAGACCTGGTATTCCACCTAAATGCGAACAGGACCCGAATGCTACTATAAGCCCAGATTTCTTTCTCAATAGTTTCACCATCTCTTCCTGTTCTTCTGTTCTAATAGCACCATTTATGAAACTCGCTGCTATTTCTCCATCTCCCATCGCCTCCACATCCTTTTTCTTAAAGTCCAGTGCCACTGGCCAGAACACTATATCCACTGCCTCCACTACTTTTAATATATCCTCATTGAGGTCGACAACAGCTTCCTCACATCCACCACATGAAGCGCACCAATAAAAAGCTACTTTTGGTTTAGCCATAATTGCCTCCTTCTAAAATAGATATCATTTCTACTTTTTTAGGATAACTCTAAGGGACCTAAATTTTTCATGGTTTCTGCCATTTCATTTGCTACTTTTGCAAATCTTTCTCCTTCGCCTGCTGCAACCCAATCCAATCTAACTCTTTCTTCTTCAATCCCCAGTTGCTTCAGGGTTTTCTTCAAAAGATGTGCTCTCCGTAATGCCTTATAGTTTCCTTTTTTGTAATGGCAGTCTCCTGGATGGCATCCTAAAATTAACACTCCACTTGCTCCCTCTTTTAAAGCCTGTATCACAAACTCTGGATCTACACGACCGCTGCACATAACTCGAACGATTCTTATATTTGCAGGATAATTCAATCGTGCGCCGCCAGCCTTATCAGCTCCTTCGTATGAACACCAGTTACATAGAAAACTAACGATTGTTGGCTCATTCATCTTACTACCCCCTTAATTTCAGCAAATATTTGCTCTTTGGTGAAGTGCTTTGCTCTCGCTGCACCCGTCGGACAGGCTGATACACAAGTTCCGCACCCTCTACAAAGAGTCTCATCCACAACTGCAATCTTTTTTTCTGCATCCCGAGATATGGCAGAGTATGGACATAGAATAATGCATATGTTACAGCCACTGCATAAATCTTCATTTATCTCTGATACCTTTGCTTCTAACTCAAGCTTTTCACCAGGTATAAGTCTTGAAAGTATTCTTCCTGCAGCAGCTCCCCCTTGAGCCACTGCATCTCCAATATCCTTTGGTCCCTGACAGCTTCCTACCACAAAAACGCCTTCAAGTGCTGTAGCAAAAGGCTTCATCAGTGTATGCTCCTCAGCAAAGAAGCCTTGGTCATCTCTGGGTATATCAAGGATTTCGGCTATCTTTTCAGTATCTGCATTAGGCTCAACTGCAGGTGCAAGTACTACCATATCTACAGATACTTTTTTTCCATTTGTTCCTACTATTATTTTTTCTCCCCCATCAGTAACAGTCACATCCTCTTCACTTCTTATAAACTCAATACCTTTCTCCATAGCCTCTTTATATATCTTTTGATGTTCCTTCTTCGGAAGACATAGGTCAGTATAGAAGTTATGCATCTTTACCTCGGGTAATTTTTCTTTCACAAGATGTGCCAATGTAAGTGAATACATACAGCATATTCCTGAGCAATAACCCTTCTCTTCCCTGCCAACACAGTAAATGAAAGCTATGGATTTTGGCTCTTTCCCGTTCTTTAATTGAATCTTCCCCCCTGTCGGTCCATTTGAGGCATTCAACCTCTCTAATTGCATGGCTGTTAATACATTGTCATATTTTCCATATCCATATTGAGGAAGTTCTTTGGGGTCAAAAAGTGTTGCGCCTGTGGCTAAAATAATTGCGCCTACATTCTTCTCAATTGTCTTGTCCTCGTCATCAAAATTAATGGCATCAAAGGCACAATTTTCTTTGCAGATGCTACATTCCTCTCCCTTGAATCTCTTGCAGTTATCCTTATCTATAACAGGCACATTAGGAAGACCACCAGCAAACGGAAGATATATTGCTTTCCGGGTTGACAATCCCTCATCATATTCATTTGACACCTCCACAGGACATGGCTCAAGACATGCATCACATCCAATGCAGGCTTCTTCGCTTACATATCGGGCTTTCTTCTTAACCTTGACAGTGAAATTCCCAAACGACCCAACAACTTCCTCTATTTCGCTGTAAGTGAATGTTTCTATATTCTCTTTTTGAAGGACTTCTTGTAGTTCAGGCGCTATCATACAAGGTGCGCACTCCATAGTTGGGTAAACTTCTTCAAATCTTGCTGTGAGTCCACCAATACAGGGGCTTTTTTCCACAAGATAGACTTTCCTGCTCTTCTGTGCGAGTGATAGACATGCCTCTAATCCAGCTACTCCTCCCCCTACTACAAGAACATTAGGCTGAATATCAATTTTCTTTTTCTCTATAGATTCTTGTAAAGAAACCCTGTTTATTGAAGCTATAACAAAGCTTTTTGCCTTTTCAGTAGCAGCAGATTTGTCAGGAGTGACCCAGGCACACTGCTCCCTTATGTTCGTCATTTGCATAAGATAAGGATTTAGCCCTGCTTCCTCACAAGCCTTCATAAATTTTACCTCGTATTGCTTTGGAGTACAGGCAGCAATCACAACTCTTGAAAGCTTCTCATTTTTTATTTCTTCTTTGAGAAATTTCAGCCCATCCCCTGAACACAGGAGATTATGACTTTTTGCCACTGCTACATCCTCGATGCCCTTTACCTCATTGACAATAGCATCTACATCTATTTTGTCTCCTATGTTTGGTCCACATTTACACACATATACGCCTATCCTTTCAGCCAT
>CAYSCW010000062.1:0-8561 GCA_964429795.1 uncultured Eubacteriales bacterium | reverse complement strand
GCTCAATGCACCTTAAACAAGCCTATATTCTGTCCAAACAAGGGGGAGACCCTAGCTCCTCTTATTAAATGCGCTTTAATGCACTACCAATTTGAAGCAATACATCCATTTCTTGATGGTAACGGAAGAGTGGGACGCCTCTTGATTACTTTCTATCTTTATGAAAGAGGTTATCTTCAACACCCGATTCTTTACCTCAGCGATTTCTTTGAAAGATACAGAAATGAATACTATGACCTTATCCTCGGAGTTAGTCAGGATGGTAATTGGGATGCATGGTTAAAATATTTCATTCGCGGAGTCGCAGAACAATCAAAAGTTGCTGAAGAAACAGGACATAAAATTTTAGACTTACAAAAGAAATATCGTCAACGACTCCAAAAAGAATCAATTTCTACCCCAGTTTTTCAATTATTGGATATGCTATTTTTGAATCCATTTGTCAGTTTGCCAGGGGTGAGTGATTACTTAAAAATAACCTGGCCTACTGCTAAAGCATCGGTTGAGCGTCTTATCAAACTGGGAATGCTTAAAGAAGTATCTGGTCGCAAACGCAGTCGAATCTATTGTGCTGAAGAACTTCTTAATATTCTTGCTGAAGGATGATGGATAAACGTCCACTGCCAGGTCAGGGCCCAAACCAAGAGGGAAATTGAAAGAGTCGGTAAATACATAATAAGGCCTCTGCTTTCTCTCGAGCGGCTCTCTTTTACTGCGAACACAGGCAAGGTCTCCTACAACTACGGGAAAGATCGAGCTAACGAGGAGCCGATGGATTATCTGGAGTTTATCGCCCGGGTCACCTCCCACATCCCAGAGAAAGCCCAGGCCATAGTGCGCTATTACGACTTATGCAGCCATCTATGTCTAAGATGATTTGAAAAAAATGAAGATAACAATAGAAAATCTTAATACCATCTTCTATGCAGTAATGAAGGTAGCTGGCAACTTTATTAGAAAATTGTTTATCTCGGGAATAGTAAGCTTTTTTTCAGAAAGAAGTGTCATAAGGCTTATTCTGTCGACTGAATTGAGTGTTAGTCTTATTCTTATTTGCAAGGAGGCATGATGAAAAATAATATTAATTGTTTATCAACTTTCTTTGTTCTAATCGCGATCTTGGTGTTTCCAGTATTGTCTGCTGATGCCGAGACAGATACTGTCCGGATGGTGAATCTGGAACAAAAGAGACAAGCCATATCTGCTTTGGTGAAGATGATAAGGGAAAGATATGCGATTTCTGAAAATGCGGAAAAAGCGGCTCGTTTTCTGGAGAGAAGCCTTACTGAAGGGAAATATCATAAAATCAGTAATGCCCAGGATTTTGCAAATGTGATTACCGCCGATATTCAGAAAATAACCGGAGATAAACATTTCAGATTTGGATTGGAGCCTTTGCCGCAACCGCAGTCGGCATCCATTGCGACTGCTAAGAACTTAAGTAAAGAAGAGGAAAGGGCTGCCTGGCTGGCTGAGATGAGGCGGGGAAACTATGGTTTTCTCAAATTAGAGATAATGGCAGGAAATGTTGGATATCTTGATTTCCGTCGCTTCCAGCCTCCCGATCTTTCTGGAAATACGCTTGTGGGAGTCATGGCATTTTTAGCAAATGCCGACGCCATCATCATTGATTTACGGAAATGTCACGGGGGGAGCGCTTATATGACCGAATATCTTGCCGGGTATTTTTTTTCCAAGGCGACTTTTGGGTTTGGGTTTGGGTTTGCGGTCCGGCTTTACTAACTGATTGATTTTATTAAGATAAACAGTGGAAAATAACTAAAAATTTGCCTCAAAGACTTAATTTTGTTGATGAAATTATATATTTAAGAATGTTGTAGATAGAATTATGTCTTACAATGGGAGATTTTTTAAAGTAATGGTTTTGATCCTGAAAAAGCTTTTTTAAAGGTAAAAATCATAGAACATTTATATTTAACTTTATATATATCAGCAAGTTACCGTAGCCCGCCCTTAATTTTAATTAATTTTTTAATTTTAATTTCGTCCTTAATTTCTAACATAATTTCTAACAATGAGCAGAACGAATTGACTTCTTACACAGTGAATGCAGGCCGGGTGAAGAATATTCGCTTTGTCAAGAAAATCAGACAGGATATGTTTCCTGAGCAGGCTAATATCACGTTTGTAGACCCTCCCCAACATTTCTTTATCCAAAATGAAATGACAATTTAAAAAAATACTCTTTGTAAGAATATTTTACATACACAGAAATCGACCAGGCGAAAAAACCAGAATTTGGATTAATAAACAAAAAGAAGTCCACACAGCTTTCCCATCTGGCCTGAGAGAAGACTTTTTTGAATCATAGCAAGGCCACTCCCTATCACAAACAAAAAGGATAAACAGGCAATTTTGGCATAAAAACTGCTCCTTCATGATCACAAATAAGAAAAGATAAATGTACGACTGCATTTATCAAAACAATAAGAAAGGTAAAAATTAAAAAACCATCATGAGGTGAGGTATAAAATGTTGAAAAAAGCAACTTATTTTCCCATCTTTATCGTTTTTCTCCTCTCCTTATTTTCCTTTCCTCTGGAAAAAGAAAAGAAGGCTATTCCTCTCACCACGAAATCTGATAAGGCCCTTGGTTATTTCCACGAGGCGGTGCATGCATATCACCAGGCCTATGAAAAAGAATCGCTGGAAAACTTCAAGCTGGCAGTGGAAGCTGATCCTGAGTTTGTGATGGCACTCACCTGGTATTCCCGCTATCTCAGTTCCCCTGATAACCAGAGGATGATCGATGAGGCAAAAAAATATTTCAGCAAAGCCTCTGAGGGAGAAAGAGCATTTACCCTGGCGATAGAAGCACTTCTCAACAACAACCTGAAACTGGCAGTCGAGCTGCTCGAAAAACTCGCATCCGAGTATCCTGACGACGGGATGGTGCACAGCGAGCTGGCCACAGCCTACTCATTGGAGAAAATGGACCATAAAGCCATTCAAGAATATGAAAAAGCCATTGCCAGTAATCTTCACAACTATAGCGCATACAACAGCCTCGGATATGCCTGCATCAGGGTGGGTAAATTTGAGGAGGCGATAAAATGGCTCGAGAAATATTCCGAGCTTATGCCTGACAGCGCCAACCCTCTTGACAGCCTCGGTGATGCTTACAGGAACCTGGGAAAATACAAAGAAGCCTGGAATTACTACCAGAAGGCGCTAAAAGTAAAACCAGACTTCACTGCTTCGATTCTTCACCTGGGGGATGTGAAACATGAACTGGGTTTCTACGAAGAGGCCTTCCGTCACTATAAACATGCACTTAAATCGCTGCTTCCGGAAAGGGAGATCTCTGAGTCCCATTATAAAGTAGTTGACTCTATCTGGAGGCCACGTCTTGTAAATACATATTTATATCTTAACAATTTGGCTGATGCTGAAAAGGAAATCAACACACTCCTTCAACACAATACCTATTTTGGAGACATGCTGGGCCACTATCTCGCCGGGGAACTCGCTTTGCTGAAGGGCGATATCAAAAAGGCGAGAGAAGAAGCAGGGCTTGTTCAAAAATATGAGAAGGAATATAACTTTTTGAGTCAGGAGAAGGACCAGATAGTCAATTTTATGCAGGCAAAAATAGCTATGGCGGACGGAAACTTAAGCCAGGCTGAAAAATTCATTGGGCAAGCTATTGATGCCTTTGAAACAGAAGGACAGTCATATCTCTTGAGCCGGATTTACAGTCTGGGAAGTGAAAGACAAATTTGTGTAGAACCCCTTAATCTTCTTGCTGAGCTCGCAATAAAACAGAATAGGCCAGAAGAAGAGGCTGATGTCATAAAGAGAAGCCTGCGGCTTATTCCTCACCAGCCAGGACTGCGTTATCGCCTGGGCCAGATTTATGAGCAGCAAAAAAAGATGGATCAGGCTGGGAAGGAGTATAAAGTTTTTCTCGATCTTGTTAAAGACTTTAACGGCCATAAAGACGAGATCATAGATGCCGAGAAATTCTTTTCAGATATGGCTCATGCTTATGAGGTGGGCAAAGATTTATCAAGATATTTAGAGGAGACAGAACACCTGGATTTCAACCACCTCATTTTCACAGATACACTGGCAAAAGTCGTCACCGAAAACATGCCTCAAGAAAAAAAACTCAAAAGACTCTATTATTTCACCCGGGATATCATTACCTTTGTCCCCTCTGCCAGCCTGACTGCATCCGGTGCCTTAAAGGAGATGAAAGCCATTTGCTACACCAAAGCCATGATTTATGTTTCGCTCTGCCGGCGGTCGGGAGTTCCCGCCAATGTGGCATTGGTGGAATTTATTATCAAAGCCAGACCCGAAAAAACCATCAGCGGCCACGGAATTGCCAAGATTTTCTTCAACGGCAAGTGGATTTACATTGACACGGTCTCCAACAAAGATGCCTGGTCTTATTGGGACAAAAAAAATGCCCACCTGTTTGAGGCTCCGGTTTTTTCCTTAGAGCATGATGTTCTTGTGGATGAGAGATTTGTTTCTGATCTGGCTCTTAAAGATTTTGAGACCAACGACGTTCCCCAAAAGTGGCTTAAAAGCTTGCAAAACTTCCTTGACACGGGAAAGTATTGACCTCATCGGATAATAAGATGCTTATCTCATGCAAAAATCTTTAAGATTGAAGCTCCTCGTCCTCCTCTCTTGCTTTCTTCTGAAATTTAATCTTCAAGCCCAGAGTGAGCAAACCTATAAACACAGGATTTCCGCCTTAAAAATAGAAAACAACGCCATTAAGCTGGATGGAATTCTGGATGAGGACGTCTGGAAAATGGCAGAAGCCCTAACTGAATTCACCCAACGAACTCCCTATTATGAAAAGCCAGCCACTGAAAAGACTTTGGTCAAAATTCTCTACGACGATAATCACTTGTATGTGGGGGCTGTATGTTACTACAAGGATATGAGTGATTTAGTGGCCAATAAATTGATCCATAGAGATGTCTCCGACGACGATTTATTTGCCTTTGTCGTGGATACATTCCATGACAAAACAAAAGGTTATTGTTTTGAAGTCAATGCTCTGGGCGCAAAAGAAGATTTATTCATAGATGGACCCGATCAATTGGAAATCAACTGGAATGAGGTCTGGCATGTCAAAACAAAAATCAATGAGGACAATTGGTCTGTTGAATTCAAAATCCCCTCGAGGATACTGAGATTTCCCAACAAGAATAACCAGACATGGGGTTTTAATATCTGCCGTATTTTGAGGAAAAAAAACGAGACCATATACTGGGCTCCCATCCCTCCTCAATTCACTCTTTCCAATTTGTCTCTAGCAGGAGATTTGATCAATCTTCAAGGCTTGAAATCAAAGAGAAATTTACAGGTTCGGCCATATACGCTTCTGGGGATATCAAAAGATGCGGAAATGGCCAGCCAAACCAGGAAATCAGATTTAGGGTTCGATCTAAAATATGTTCCCAAACCCAATTTAGCAGTCGATTTTACACTCCGTCCTGACTTCGCTCAGATTGAATCGGACGATGAGCAGATTAACCTCTCCCGGTTTTCCCTCTATTACCCTGAGAAGAGAGACTTTTTCCTTGAGAACGCCCAGCTTTTTGAATTTGGTTTAACTAGAAGAATTCAACCTTTTTTTCCAAGAAGCATAGGAATCCATAACGGGGAGCCTGTCTCGATTCTTTATGGAGCGAGAATGACGGGAAAATTTGCCAGGACGAATATCGGGTTGATGAACGCACGGACAGAAAAAGAAGCTGAATTGCCTACCACTCATTATATCGTTCTTCGTCTCCGACAGGACATTCTGGAAAATTCCAATATTGGATTTATTCTAACTAATGTTCAGAGTAGCCAAGGCTACAATCGCTGCTGGGGAATCGATACTCTGCTGTGGTTATCCAAGAATTCCAGAGTAAAAGCCTTCTATTCGGGGGTGGATTCAGAGGAAACTAAGAACCAAAGATCAGCATGGCATATTTCATACTGGTGGAACACAGATCTACGGGAATTATTCCTGAGTTATAACGATATTGAAAAAAATTACTCTCCTGCCTCAGGCTTCGTCATCATCAATAATGTCCGGGATTACAGCGGGATCATCAGAAAGAGTTTTCGCCCCGATAAACATGGAATCCGCAAAGTCAATTTCAGCTACACCTTTGACTTCATCTACACCCAGGAAAACAGCAATTTTTTCAAGGTCAACATGGCCGAGTTTTCCACTGAATTTGACTCAGGTGATACGGTCGCATTGAGTCTGACCAATACTTATGAGAAGCTTTACGAAAATTTTTATATCTACAACAATATCTTCCTGCCTCCCGGCTCATTCAGCTACACCAACGCCAGCCTCAATGTTGAATCCGACAGGAAAAGGAGGATTTCAGGGAGTTTTCTATTGACTCTGGGGGAATTCTATGACGGCAAAATAAAATCATTCGCAGCTGAAGGTTTGTGGAAGTTAAATAAACACGTCTTTATTGGAGGAGGCTTAGAAGGCAACGATATTCATCTTCCTGAGGGAAATTTTGATACCATCATCGGAAGATTCAGGCTCAATTTGATACTTTCATCCTCCCTCTCTATCAAAACATATCTTCAATATAACAGCGCCAGGGATAGAATAATTATGGATATCCGCCTTTCTCTGCTCCATGGCAAGGATAACGAACTTTATCTCGTATACAGTAACCTGAGCAGCATGGAATTCAACCACTTCCGGTCTGTCAGGGATACAACAGCACTAAAATTAAATTACAGACTATATCTATAAGGTATCGTGAAAATGGATGAGTGAAACCGCATTTCGGAAAATTGTCCTACAAAACATAAGATTTGGAGGGTAGAGTCTATTTTATAGATGATTTCTTTAAATCTCAGGGCACCAGTGCTCAGCGACTGCGGATTCCGCAAACCTCAATAATCATCTCTTTTCTTTCAGGTTTTAAATAATTCTCTTAATTTTTTCCTGATTAGGATTTATCTCAAGCGATTTCTGCAAGACTCTTAAAGCCTGCTTGTGATCTCCTAAATTAATATAACATTCACCGATTGAGTTTAGTATTTCTACAACATTGCCTTTATGGGTAAGGGCTTTTTGATAACAGGAAATCGCCTCTTCAAGCAAACCTGTTTCCTGAGAAGCTTTTCCCAGGTAATAATAGAGCCAAAAATTCTCTTTTTCCGCCTCTACAAAAGGAATTTCCTGCCTAGTTTCGCTCCTCAATTTCTAGAGTTTTGGGGAGCCCTTTTTCTTTAGTAAAAGTAATGGATAAAATAGTAGTGGAGGCTGGATTTGAACCAGCGACCTCCGAATTAAAGAGACTTATCACGAAAAAATTTACAACCATGAGAACGAAGATGTTTAAGCAGTTCATGACGTTTCATACAGCGATTTTTTCTTCTTGGAAGTCTTTCCCGGCGGCGGACAATGCATCCTTTCTATTAAATTCCAGAGCCTCTTTCAGGGTTATTGAAAGGCTTTTCACTAATTCCTCACGAGTTCTTTCCTGACAGTTTACACCGGGTACTTCCTCAATCCATCCAATCCACCAATCACCCTCTCTCTTTATGACCGCTGTACATTGACTACCCATAAAGCCACCTCAATTTCTTTATCACATGATATAGAAACCCTAAGAAAAATTCAACAACCTCTTATTTGGGGTTAGGATTAAAGTTCTAGGAATAAACTTGAACTTGAAAGGTCGGGCTTTTTGAACCTGTAAGTTGAACTTGTTTTGAACTTGGAAGGTCTTTATTTGAACTTGAATGTTTGGAATGCAGAGTGTTTGAAATGTTGGAATGTAGTCGGGCTTTGCTAACTGATTGATTTTATTGAAATGTTGGAATGTAGTCGGGCTTTGCTAACTGATTGATTTTATTAAGATAAACATTGAAAAATAACTAAAAATTGGCCTCAAATCCTTAATTTTGGGGATGAAATTGCATGTTTAAGAATGTTGTAGATAGAATTTTGTCTTATAATTGGAGATTTTTTAAAGTAATGGTTTTGCTCCTAAAAAAGCTTTTTTAAAGGTAAAAATCATAGAACATTTTGGCCTAACTTTATATATATCAGCAAGTTATCGTAGCCCGCCCTTAATTTAGTAAAAACTTAATTTAGTAAAAAAGCTATTCGGACATTTCCAGTCCTTTGGACAAGCTGTAAGAAATGCCGAATAGACTAAGCGGTTATTTCCGAGAGATATCTCACACTCCGTGAAACTTCCGCGGTTATCTTGTAAGTAATCGCTCCTCTGATGGATATTTGAGTCGTCAAATATACGGCTTGCAATTTAATATGGATAATTTTAAGATAAGACTGTAATTTTGCGGGGATATTTGATGGAATCACATAATAGACGATGCTAATTAAGGGAGATTTGCATCAAATACAGCATACTGTATATTAATAGTTCGGAGGATAGAAAAATGAAATACAGAATCATAATTTGCCTATCAATTATTGTTAGTATGCTTCTGCTTTGTCCCAGCACAAGAGCGGAAGAAACACACACAGAGTCAATCATTTCGGAAATTATGAATACCCGGCAGGCAATACTCGCCAATGC
>CAYSCW010000061.1:6597-8676 GCA_964429795.1 uncultured Eubacteriales bacterium | reverse complement strand
AAGACCATGACGCAAATAGAAGAAGCAAGGAAAGGGAACCAAACCAAAGCCCTCAAGAAAGTGGCTGAGGAAGAAGGCATTTCCGCTGGTGAGCTTATAGAGCTGGTCGCTTCGGGAAAAGTTGTCATCCCCCTCAACCCAAACCACTCCCCTATCCATCCTGTGGGCATCGGCCAGAAACTGCGTACCAAAGTTAACGTCAATATCGGCACCTCGGTTGATTTTCCCAAAGAAGAGGATGAGCTGAAAAAAGTCAAAGAATCTTTGAAATACGGAACCGACACAATAATGGACCTCAGCACAGGCGGTGACATCAAGAAAATCCGCCTCATGATCCTGGATAAAGCCCGCATTCCTCTGGGAACGGTTCCCGTTTATCAGGCTGCTATCGAAGCCATCGACAAGCACGGCTCAATCGTTGACATGGAGGTCGAAGAGCTCTTCGCTGTCATCGAAGCCCAGGCAAGGGAGGGTGTGGATTTTATGACCGTTCATGCCGGCCTGACCTCCAAGGCCATAGACAGGCTGAGGAATCAGGGACGGGTAGCTGATATTGTCAGCCGCGGAGGAGCCTTTCACCTGGCCTGGATGCTCCATAATAAGAAGGAAAACCCGCTTCACGAGCATTTCGACCGGCTGCTCGAGATCGCCCATAAGTTTGATGTGACCTTGAGCCTTGGAGACGGGCTGAGGCCTGGCTCCATCATAGATGCCACAGACCGCCCCCAGATCGAAGAGCTTATCACTCTGGGGGAGCTGGTCAAGCGGTCCTGGAAGAAAGGTGTCCAGGTGATGGTCGAGGGCCCAGGACACATTCCTCTCGACCAGGTGGAGATGAACATAAAGCTCCAGAAGCGCCTCTGCCAGGAGGCTCCCTTCTATGTGCTCGGGCCTCTGGTGACCGATATCGCTCCTGGCTATGACCACATCGTCTCGGCTATCGGGGGGGCTGTAGCGGCGGCAGCCGGAGCGGACTTTCTCTGTTATGTGACCCCATCAGAACACCTGGGACTTCCCTCACCCGATGATGTGAGAGAAGGGCTGATCGCCTCCAGGATAGCTGCTCATGCGGCGGACATCGTCAAAGGCGTCAAGGGAGCTGTGGATCAGGACTTTATGATTTCTGAGGCCCGGAGAAAACTGGATTGGGCAAGGCAGGAGAAGCTTGCCATCGATCCCCATAAATTCAAGGACGTCCGCAAGAAAAGAAAGTCAAAGTCAACGGCCTGCTCCATGTGCGGTGACTACTGCGCTCTGCGCATCGTCAGCGAGTTCCTCAATTCCGAAGGAGTGGCCGATGACGTCTGCTTCTAGGCTTCTCTTCGGAACAGCAGGAATTCCCCATAAGACTCCCTTGAAATCTACTCTGGCAGGTGTAGGGCAGATCGCAAAACTGGGCCTTGACTGTCTGGAGATTGAGTTTGTCAAGGGAGTTAAGATGCGAAGCGATCTGGCCCGGGCGATCAGGAAAGAGGCTCAGTCCAAAAAAATAGCGCTCAGTGCTCATGCCCCTTATTACGTGAATCTGAATTCTCCGGAAGAAGGAAAGCGGCTGGTCAGCCAGGAGCGGCTGCTCGGTTCTGCCCGGATGGCTGAGATATGTGGGGCTGAAAGTGTGGTCTTTCATCCCGGCTATTATGCAAGATCCACGCCAGAGGAGGCTTTCGAAAACATCAAGAAAGGGATCGAGGAGGTTGTCTCTATTCTCAAGAAAGACAGGGTGCCGGTCACTTTGAGGGTAGAGACCATGGGGAAAAAGACTCAGTTTGGATCGCTGGAGGAGATTTTGATGCTCTGCCAGGAAATCGACGGCCTGCTTCCCTGTATTGATTTCTCCCATATTCATGCAAGGGATGGGAAGGCAAATAAGTATGCGGAATTTCAGCGCATCCTCAGAAAAACCGAGAAAAAACTTGGCAGGGAGGCTTTAAGGAAACTCCATATTCATATATCAGGTGCCGCCTACACAGAGAAAGGCGAGATGAAACACATAGACCTTCAGGATTCGGACTTTCGCTATGATGAATGGATTCAGGCGCTGCAGGATATGGACGTGGAAGGGATGGTCATCTGCGAAAG
>CAYSCW010000061.1:4175-6497 GCA_964429795.1 uncultured Eubacteriales bacterium | reverse complement strand
CCTTCTCCCTAGAATTTTCTTGACAGGTTTCGGTTCAAATCCTAAACTTAAATTTAATCATTCCTTCCAAATCATAATTTCCGGAGGTATCATATGAAAATTGTCAGCTTAGCCGAAGTCAGAGATAAAATTAAAGGCCTCGTCCAGGAAGCCAACTTCGAACTCCAGGAAGATGTGCTCAAAGTGATTAAAGACATGATGGAGAGAGAAGAGTCTCCGGCAGGAAAATCCGTTTTTCAGCAGATTCTTGAGAATGCCAAGGTAGCCAAAGAGGAAAAACTGGGGCTGTGCCAGGATACGGGCCTTGCCGTCTTTTTCGTGGAAATCGGAGAAGATGTTGAGCTCAAAAAAGACGATGGGCTGGGCAGTCTCCAGGAGGCCATAACCGCAGGCACCAGAACAGGATATGCGGAGGGTTATCTGCGCAAATCGGTGGTGGAAGACCCTATCAGGCGCAAAAATACAGGCGACAACACCCCTGCCTACATTCACTGGGAGCTTACGCCTGGAGATACATTCAAGATAACATTCATCGCCAAGGGCGGTGGTGCGGAAAACATGAGCGCTGTGCGCATGTTTGCCCCCGCTGCCGGTAAGGAAGGGATTGAAGACTTTGTGGTGGAGACTGTGGATAAGGCTGGCTCCAATCCCTGCCCTCCGATAATTGTCGGGGTTGGTGTGGGCGGTAATTTCGAATACTCTGCACTTCTGGCCAAGAAAGCTTTGCTCCGGAGACCCCTGGGCTCTCACAATCCCGATCCCTTTTATGAAGATATGGAGAGACGACTGCTGGAAAGGATCAACAACCTGGGAATAGGGCCTCAGGGAATGGGCGGAAGAATCACGGCGCTGGCTGTTCATGTGGAATCCTTTCCCTGTCACATTGCTTCCATGCCGGCTGCTGTCAATATCCAGTGCCATTCCCACCGAGTAATGAGCTTTAAATTATGAAAAGTTATGAAGGTCTGACCCCAAAATAAAAGGAGAGCTAAATGGTTGAGATTCGATTCCACGGAAGAGGAGGACAGGGAACAGTGGTTGCCTCCAAAATCCTGGCCGATGCCATCGCCAAAGAGGGAAAATACGTGCAGGCTTACCCTGAATTCGGGGTGGAACGGCGGGGTGCTCCTGTCTTTGCCTTTATCCGCATCGACGACAAGCCCATCTATGACAAAAGCAAGATTTACGCACCTGACCATGTTGTGGTGGTGGACCCTACCCTGGTTGAAGCCATGGATGTCACCGAAGGCCTGAAAGAAGGGGGCTGGATAATCGTCAACAGCGACAAAAAGCCCGAAGAAATGGGCTTTCCTAAAAAATACAAAGTAGCCACCATCAACGCCACAGCCATCGCCGTGAAGCATAAATTGGGAACCAAGGCTGCTCCCATAGTGAATACGGCGATCGTGGGAGCAGTGGTGAAGCTCCTTAATCTGGTCAAGATCGAATCTGTGCTGGAAGCTGTCCGCGAAGGCGTACCCATCAAACCCGAAGAAAACGCAGCCGCTGCCAAAGAGGCTTTCGAAAAATCCACGCCATAAATGGGGACTGTCCCCAATTTTTATTCACAAGGATTTATGATGAAAAAAAAGAAAAAATATGAAAAAATCGTTTTCCAATCCGAAAAAGAAGTCCCCATGATGCCCATGTCTGTGGGCTCCATGCTATTCAACAAGACCGGTGCCTGGCGTAACATCCGGCCTGTTATCGATCTCGAAAACTGTATCCAGTGCGGTATCTGCTGGAAATTCTGTCCTGATGTGGCCATCTACATCGAGAACGAATACCCGGTGGTCGATTACGAATACTGCAAAGGTTGTGGCCTCTGTGCAGAGGAATGTCCGACAAAGTGCATCGCCATGGTGGAGGAGGAAAAATGAGAAAAGTCATCATGGGAAATCATGCCCTCTCTTACGGGGCCATGCTGGGCCGGTCTCAAGTGATCGCGGCCTACCCTATCACTCCTCAGACCCAGGTGGTCGAGCTCCTTTCTGAAATGTGTGCTGACGGCACTCTGAATGCCAAATTCATCAAGGTGGAGTCGGAGCATTCGGCCATGGCCGCCTGTCTGGGCGCATCGCTGGCCGGGGCACGGACATTCACGGCTACTTCCTCCCAGGGGCTGACCCTGATGCACGAGCTCCTCCACTGGGCCTCAGGAGGAAGGCTTCCTGTGGTCATGGGCAATATCAACCGGGCCATGGCTCCGGGCTGGAGCATCTGGTCCGACCAGAACGACAGCCTCTCCCAGAGAGACACGGGCTGGATGCAGTTCTACTGCGGGAGCAACCAGGAAGTTCTGGACACGGTGATTCAGGCATT
>CAYSCW010000061.1:0-4075 GCA_964429795.1 uncultured Eubacteriales bacterium | reverse complement strand
ACAGGTAAAGAGTATGAAAAATTCTTCGGCCGCTATCTGGGGCTGGTGGAAGACCATCGCTGCGGCGATGCTGAGCTCATCCTGATCACATCAGGAACCATGGGCAACACAGCCAAAGTGGCTGTGGACATGCTCCGTGAGGAAGGCATGAAAGTGGGGAATCTGAGGATCAAGGTCTTCAGGCCCTTTCCCTTTGAGACTGTGCGCAAGATTCTCAAAGGGGCCAAGAAAGTGGCTGTGGTCGACCGCAACATCTCCTACGGCTACCACGGTATCTTCTACCAGGAAGTCAAATCGGCTCTTTACGGGCAGGACAGCAACCTTCCTCTTTTTGGATTCATCGCCGGTCTCGGAGGACGAGACATCACACCTGAGACCTTCAGAGAGATTGTTCAATACACCAAGGAGAAAGACAGGCCAGAGGAAGAAATCGTCTGGATAGGAGTGAAAAGATGAGCAAAGAGACGAAAGAAAAAGCGAAGAAAATGAAGCTCTCTCTTCCTGAGGAAGAGCTGATGAACAGCGGACATCTGGCCTGCCAGGGCTGTGGAGCCACGCTTGCTATGAGGTTTGTGCTCAAAGCTCTTGGCCAGAAGACAGTGCTCTGCATTCCCGCCTGCTGCTGGTCGGTGATAGACGGTCCTTTCCCTTATTCGTGTCTTGACGTTCCTATCTTCCACTGTGCTTTTGAGACGGCGGCGTCATCTGCTTCGGGTGTGAAAGCAGGGCTGGAAATGGTGGGAGACACGGAGACGACCGTAGTTGCCTGGGCTGGGGATGGCGGTACGTTCGATATCGGGATACAGGCTCTCTCTGGAACGGCGGAGAGGAATGACGACATCTTGTATATCTGTTATGACAACGAGGCTTACATGAACACCGGAATCCAGAGAAGCTCAGCCACGCCTTATGGCGCCTGGACCACGACAACTCCTGTCAAGCACTTCAAGAACAGACCGAAGAAGGACATGGTGGCCATCATGGCGGCCCATTCCATCCCTTATGTGGCCACGGCCAGCATCGGCTATCCGGAGGACCTGTTTAGAAAAGCCAAGAAAGCCAAGGACATCAAGGGCACACGGTTTTTGCACATCTATGCCCCCTGCCCTTCAGGATGGAAGACCCGGCCCGAGGATACGGTGAAGCTGTCGCGGATGGTGGTGCAGAATGCCATCTTCCCGCTGTACGAGATCGAAAACGGCGAAAAATATACGCTGAACATCAAGCTCAGAGAGAAAAAGCCGGTGGATGACTACCTCCGCATTCAGGGGAGATTCCGCCATCTGAGCGATGAAGAAATAGAATACATCCAGGGAGAAGTTGATAAGAAGTGGGGAAAACTCCTCAAGCAATGCGGAGCGAATTAAGGGGCCTTTTTCCCTTGCAATTGGCCATATAAAAGCCTATAATTATTATCTTAATAATAAAAATTAAACCTCTATTCCCTGTGAAGTAACGGTAAATTATATTGTTCATGGAGAGTGCTTTTATTGACAAAGATGTCCACAGGGTAAAATAAGAATCAAACTGGAGAAGAAAATGAAGAAATTAACTTTGCTTTTCCTGCCTCTTGTTCTTATTTTCTCTTTATGCGCAAACACCAATACAGAGAAGGGGAATTCCTCAGACAGCCCTTTCTCCCCTGCTCCTGACTTCACTCTTACTGATCTCAGTGGAAACCAGCTCATGCTCTCTGATTATAAGGGGAAAGTTGTGTTCCTGAATATCTGGGCCACCTGGTGTCCTCCCTGCCGGACTGAAATCCCCGGGTTTGTAGAGGCTTACGCTGAGTACAAAGATAAAGGCCTGGAAATTATCGGTATCTCTGTGGATCAGGGAGGAACGGATAAGGTCATCGATTTCGTCAAAGCCTTTCAAATCAATTACCCTGTGGTCATGTATACAAACCAAATTATCAGGGACTATGAACCTGGCCGGGCGATTCCTGTCACCATCATCATCGACAAGGACGGCATGATCAGGCATAAGCATATCGGTTATATGGATAAAGGGACTCTGGAAAGATATTTCTTTGATCTGGCCGAAGAAAAGTAGATAATTATTAAGGCATGCCCGGCTCTGAAAATATCTCCATATTCGTTGCTCTGTCAGCGGGCTTTATCTCTTTTTTATCCCCCTGCATTCTTCCCCTTATTCCCTCCTATCTTGCTTTTATCACCGGTGTCTCCATCGAGGAGCTCACCGCCGAGGACAGTTTAAAGCAGGTCAGAGCAAAAGTCGTCGTTAACTCCCTGATGTTTATCCTGGGCTTCTCTTTGATTTTCATTGCGCTGGGGGCTTCGGCGACATTCCTGGGCAAATTCCTGTCAAGGAACATCCGCTGGTTTGAGATAATCGGCGGGGCTCTGGTTATCCTTTTCGGGCTTCATTTCACCGGGATTTTCCGGCTGAGATTCCTGGACAGGGAAAAGAAGGTTCACCTCAAGAAGAAGCCACTGGGATACCTGGGAACAGTGCTGGTAGGAATGGCTTTTGGAGCCGGATGGACACCGTGTGTCGGGCCCATTCTCGGGTCGATCCTGACAATGGCGGCAACCACTCAAAACATCATCAAAGGCATTGCGCTCCTTGCCTTCTATTCACTGGGGATAGCACTCCCCTTCCTCATCTCAGGCCTCATCCTCCATAAATTCTTCGAATATTTCCAATCCGTCAGAAAATACTTCAAGGTCATCACCATTGTGGGAGGTGTTTTGCTGATTATGGTCGGCATCCTTCTCGTCTCCGGCTACTTCTCCGCCATGACCTCCTACCTCATGTGATCGGGGTCATGTGATCGGGGTCAGACCTTTCAAACTTTTATAACTATCTTCCTCGGAGAAACATCTACTCCCTATTTATACTTTGTATGGGGAAATTCTCCGGAAGACTTTTCTAAAAAAGGCCTGTCCCCCTCTTATTTGGAAATCAGGAAAGTTATGAAGGTCTGACCCCAATGGTTACCAGCGGTAGACGACGGCGGCCCAGGTAAATCCTGCGCCGAAGGCATCCATGACGATGATGTCGCCCTTCTTGAGCTTTCCCTGCTCTTTAAGCTCGTGAAGGCAGATGGGGATGGATGCAACCGAAACATTGCCGTATCTGTCGATATTGGAATAGACTTTCTCAGGAGGAAGACCCAGACGCCTTCCGGTGGCATCGATGATGCGGATGTTGGCCTGATGGGGAATAAGATAATTGACATCTTCCTTCTTCAGCCCTGCTTGCTTTAGAGCCTCTACTGCCGCCTCCCCCATACGCTTGACCGCGTGCTTGAAAACCTCATTTCCCTTCATCTGAAGATAATGGAGATCATTATCCACAGTCTCGTGGGAGGCAGGATTCCTGGTTCCTCCTCCGGGCAGGATAAGAAGATCACCCAGATGTCCGTCGGCCTTCCAGTAAAACGAGAGCATCCCTGACTCATCGTTGCTCTCCTCTAGCACCACCGCTCCGGCTGCATCACCGAAAAGAACACAGGTGCTGCGGTCTTTCCAGTTGGTAATCTTGGTTAACAGCTCCCCGCCTGTCAGAAGTATCCGCTTGTGATTCCCGTTAAGAATCAAGCTCTCTGCCAGGATCATCCCATAGAGAAA
The DNA here is from genome assembly GCA_964429795.1 of uncultured Eubacteriales bacterium. Taxonomy (GTDB): domain Bacteria; phylum Acidobacteriota; class Aminicenantia; order Aminicenantales; family Aminicenantaceae; genus CAYSCW01. The sequence goes on along the minus strand of CAYSCW010000061.1, from coordinate 479 downwards.
CCCCGTGCAGCCTGCGGATATATCGAAGGCCGGGATGTAGCCAGCTTCCAGTCCTTTCTGAACCCAACAGGCTGTAGAAGGAAAGATGGTGTCAGGCGTCGAGGTGGCAGTGATGATGAGGTCGATGTCTTTGACCTTTAACCGGGCATCATTGAGAGCCTTCCAGCAGGCTTCAACAGCCAGGTCGGATGTGGCCTGCTCTTCAGAGGCGATTCTCCTCTCACGGATGCCCGACCGGGTGATGATCCACTCATCTGAGGTGTCGACCATCTTTTCCAGGTCAAAATTGGTCAGCACTTTGGGAGGGACGTAGAAACCCGAACCTGTGATCTTGATCTTCCGCTTGTTCTGTTGTCTCTTCATAACTGCCTTAAATAAACAATTTCTATAACATACTTAATTCCAATTTGCAAATACACGCAGGAAAAAATCTCTTTTTCTGTGATAGCATTAGAGCTGGATTTTGATGAATGAAGAGC
>CAYSCW010000060.1:0-8697 GCA_964429795.1 uncultured Eubacteriales bacterium | reverse complement strand
GAATCGTCAGCCCGCGGATTTTCCCCAGCGAGGAAAATTCGCTTATTCCTCGGAGTATCGGTTCCTATCCATCCTCGCCAAGACCCTCCCACCCGCCACTATGGGCTTCGGATGGACAGAAACCTTGCCCCCTCGCCTCCAGATGACTTCCTCCTCAGCTTACCTGACTGCTATTGAAACTGTCACGGAAATAAGGATGCTTACGTAATTGGACAGAAAATTGACTTTTTACCTTTTCTTAGTTATTTTTCCAATACAGATTCAATAGAGGGAGAACGAGATGAAGGAATGGACCATAAAATTGTGTGGGGTTATTTCCCTTTTACTTCTTCTCATGACAGCAGCTAATGGAGAAAGAAGGGAGGAAATATACAGGCTTGGCCTCGAGCTGGAAAGGCAGGCCTCAACCCTTGCCCAGAACAGTTACCAGCATTTCAAAGGTTGGCGAGGAGCAATCTCCGATCAGGAGCAAGCCATTCTTTTTAAGTCCGAGGCCTTTGCTGCCTCTTGTCGTCTTTTTCTGAGATTGACTGAGGAAAGATCGGATTATTTTCAGAGGAATTTCCTGAGGACCAACCTTTACAATGCCTTCATCTACTTAACACATTCCTGCAAGGAACTGGAAGAAGAGATGGAGAGAGGGGGCATTCGACCTTATGCCCTTTCCAACTGTGTAAGGATTTTGGAACAGATGGATCATGAATTCTCCAAATGGCCTTCTTCTGATAACCTGGCTTATCTTCATCAGAAGTACGTCAAAGCCAAGGATGATACTGTTTACATGATTGAGAGAAAAGGCCCTGGCGATTATGTGCGGCATGCATTTAAAAATCTAGAGAGTATCTATCGCTACAATTACGACCTGAATAGAGAAAAGGATCCATGGAAATATCTGGTTGAAGTCTCTTATGAGATTCTGGATAAGATGGAAGAAGGAGATATGGTCGACAAGAGCTTCGAGGGCTATTTGATCATCGAGAGAGGAGATCGACCAAACCGCCCCGTTTATCTGATAGAAAACGGAATGAAAAGGGGCCTCACTTCACCGCGTATGCTGCAGCGCTATGGAGGGTGGGGGAAAGTCTATGAGGTTCCAGCCGAGGTTATCCATAAATACCCTGAGGGGGAGCCCATCAAATAAGTCCAATCCTTCAGTCAATTTGCCGATACCTAAAAGCTTTTCTACTTATCACGGCTATAAAGACGTATCCATAGGAGTCCGTTAATTACTGAATAGAGTGCGGGCTGTTGTCAGCAAAAGGGGGGTTGATGATGGGAACCTAAAAGGTGGGGGCTCTCTCCAGCCCGCACAAGAGAGCTATAATCATTATAGCAGAAAAACACAACTTGTAAAGAAAAAAATTTATGAAAGAAAAAAAAATTTCATTTTATCCATCTGTGTGTGGAATCGATGTCTTTGTGAAGTCAATTAAGTGAGAATTGGCTATGTTTTTCTCTGGCGAAAGGAGATCTGAATCAGGCATAATTTTTATAAAATTTCTTGACATATTCTGTTTTTTCCTATAAATAGTTGGACAAGACCAGGAAAATTGGCCATAGGTTCTTACTGAGACCAATAAGTCATGTAGAGGGTAAAATTAAAGAAGAGAGGTGCAGATGAAAAAATCCATCCTTTTGACTGTTCTGTGTTTTTTGTTTTTTTTGGGGACAAGTCTTCTCAGTCATGGTTCTGGTTTCCTCATCTATGAGCACGGAGCCGCGGCCATGGGGATGGGAGGCGCATTCGTCGCTTTGGCTAACAATCCGACTGCGATTTTTCACAATCCCGCTGGCATAGCCTGGCTGGAGGGAACGCAGATTTCTTTCGGTACCACACTCATCCGACCGCAAAACTCTCTAAGTCTATCTAACTGGCCGGATCCTACATACCAGAATGTCGATGGTGAGTCTCAGTGGTTTTATCCTTCCTCATTCTACATCTCCCATAAGATCAATGACCGGATTGCGGCTGGATTTGGCTTTTTTTCTCCCTATGGTCTGGGGACCAAATGGCCTAAGGATTATCCTTTGAAGTACATTGCTTATTCGGACGACATGGCGACATTTTTCTTCAACCCCACTCTCGCCTACAAGGTGAACGAAAACTTTTCTGTGGGGATAGGCGTCTCCTATGTTTATGCTACAATAGATTTCAAACTGGTCGAACTGGAAGCTCTGGACGTGGGACCATTAATTCCTATGCCTTTTTCTATCTTGGCTTTGGTGGATATTCCTGTTGCTTTGGAAGCCTCCGGTAGCGGGTGGGGATTGAATGCAGGCGCTCTTTATCGGGGAGAAAATTTCTCCATCGGATTCAACTGGCGAGGCGGCTTTGAGATCGATTTTGAGGGGGATTTAAATCTGGAGAATCCTCAAGTTCAGATCCTTCCCCCCTATGATCAGATGATCCCAGCCGGGCCCGTGGCGCAAGCCATGGCTCAGATCCTTCCCAATGAGGGCAAAGCCTCAACCTCTTTCAAATTCCCCCATATTCTGGGAGTGGGAGCAGCCTTTAACCTAAGCGAGAGCCTAATCCTTTCCGCCGATATTCACTATATCCTGTGGAGCTCCTTCGATAAGTATGTTGTGAATGTGGATGTTCCTATTGCTGTTTCCGGATTCGAGTTCAAGGACAAGGAAGTCAATGAGGATTGGGAGGATTCGTTCATTTTTCGAGGAGGTATCCAGTATTTGGTGAATGAAAGCTTAGCCCTCAGGGCTGGAATCATCTACGATCAGACACCCCAGCCCGTGGAATCCATGGATCCTGTGCTCCCCGATGCCGCCAGATGGGGCTTCACAGGAGGTATCGGATACAGCACTGGAAATTTTTCTATCGATGTCGCCTATCAATATGAGCCTTTCGACGAAAGAACAAGCCCAAACCGGAATATTCCCATTTATATGGTCAGCGGAATGAATCTGGGGGAGGGTACATATTCTGCAAAAGCCCATCTTTTTGGGATCAGCTTGGGGTTTAGATTATAGACTAAAAATTTAATTTGGAGGTTATAGATATGGCTTATGAGTACAACAACTCAAAAGGGGTAAAGTACTTTCTTCACTTCAAGGATGTCAATTTAAAGGGCGGCCGGATACAAAGAATCTATTATTTCGCCCGAGATATCAGATCAGGGGTTTTGGATAGTGTCCCTGCCGGCTATAAGGTAATAGAGACAGAGCGAACCGGCATGCCCATCCTTAAGAAAGCTTAAGTCGAGAAGGCACAGAAACTCTCAAGAATACGGGGAAGTCCAGAGAGAGGTGTAGCCTGAACAGAGGCTGCACCCTCTTAACACTCCACCCTTAAATCGCATCCTCACATCCTCCTTCGTCCACACTTACATAAAAGAACAAAGTCTTTAAGTGGTAGTCTCCTTTGAAGGTCGGGGAGAGAAGTAAAGCCTATAGAGGTAAGTAAGGAATATTTCTCCGTCATCATCTATTCCTGCGCCAGAATCGGCTTCCATTCTTCATCATGACATAAATTTCTGTCACCTGTCCTTTTTCTAGGACACCTCAATTCCTTATTTTTTCTTCTTTTCAGGCAGGGATCATTGGCATATTTTTTGCTTCTTCCATGGATGGAAAGGAGGAGAAATGAAAAGAACTTTTGTTTTTAGCGCTTGCCTGCTCTTTCTTGTTTCTGTAGCTCTATCTTCTCCCCCTGAAGGATATTATAGTTACAGCTTTGCGCGTTTGAATTATGTAGAGGGTGATGTTTATGTCCAGCGTGCCGAAGATTTGGGCTATGAGGAAGGCGTGGTCAACTTAGTGCTCATCGAAGGAGACAAACTGGGCCTAAACAGAGGCCGTGCAGAAGTCCATTTGGGAAAACAAAACTATCTGAGAGCTTCGAGCTTCACGCAAATTGACTTTATCCGTCTTCCCCAGGAAGGAGGCTATCTCGTCGAGCTTCATTTGCTTTCGGGAGAGATTTTTTTGAGAGCCAATTTTTTAGAAAGGGAAAAAGGCTTTGAAATCCATACACCAGATGCCTCCTTTTATATATTAGAGGAAGGACTTTACCGAGTGAATGTCAGAGAGAACAGGGAAACGGAGTTCTCCGTTTATGAGGGAGCAGCAGAAGCAGCAGGTGAGGAGGGATCTCTTTTGCTCAGATGCGAAGAGAGTATTGTAGTAGCTAATGGGTGTTTTCAATCCGATCCCCGCTATCTTAATACTTATGAAGGAGATGATTTTGCCTCTTGGAGTCGATCGCGAGATGCTCAGTGTAACCAAATTATTACAAGAGGATATCTTCCTTCAGAGCTCTATGAATACGAGGCGGAATTGGCCTACTCTGGGCATTGGGTTTACGAACGTCCATATGGTTACGTCTGGGTTCCTTATGTTCATCATTATAATTGGCGGCCCTACTTATATGGCCGTTGGGTCTGGTATCCCATCATCGGATGGACTTGGATCTCTCAGGAACCCTGGGGATGGTGCGTCTATCACTACGGAAGATGGCATTGGAGGGTAGGCTTGGGCTGGTATTGGATCCCCACTCGCTATTGGAGTCCGGCCTGGGTGCACTGGTACAGAAGCTATGACCATATTGGCTGGTGTCCTTTAAGTTACCATGGGCATCCCGTCGTTGTTATCAACAACCATTTTTATGGCAGGTATTACGACCGGTCTTATCCGCTGCATTCTCGAGCTTTAACCGTCGTCCACAAAAGCCATTTGCAGGCCCCGCGCATTTCAAAGGTTGCCCTGAGCCAGAGTAAAGTGGCCAAGCTGGGAAAGATATCCCTTTCTTCGAAACAACCTTCGATTAGACCAGTAGTGAGTCGATCTGGGGTGAAGACATCTATGGCAGCTAAAACCCTATCCAGATCTTCTCTTCGTCCTGTAAACAAAAGCTATAAATCTGGAAAAACTGCGCGGTCTTCTGCTATCCGTTCCCTTCGTTCTGAGACTTCGAGACGGAGCTTAATCCAACCAAGGAATTCTCCAGACTCCCTTTCCCGGATAGTGAAAAAAAGAGGTAATACCAGTTTACGATCGTCAACCAGGGTGACAGTGAGGAGAAACTCTTCTACATCCAGAAGTAAATTGACTACCGATCGAAGCTCATTCTCCAGGATTAACAAGATATCCCGCTCAGGGAAGAATCTTAGAATTTATCCTTCGAGGAAAGAACTTACCACTTTATCGCGCTCCAGAGGGATGTCTTCGTCTTTTTCAAGAAAGCAGCTTGAAGCCTCCTCTCCACGATTGAGATCCACACCTCTCCTACAAAGAGGATCTTCGGTGAGAAGCTACACATCCGGACGATCAAGTTCTTTCAGATCCAGTTCATCGAGGAGTAACACTGGTCGAAATTTTTCTCGTTCTATAAGTCGATCCTCGCCTCCAAGGAGCTCTTTCTCTCCAAGAAAAAATTTTCCTCAGAGAAGCCTGAAAAGTTCTTCTCGGCGGAACTCCACTTCTATGAGGCATTCTTCCAGTGGCAGGGTGAAGAAGAAATAAATGGATGGTCTATTGCTCTAAGGATAATTGACATTTTCCTCTTTACTTTTATTCTCTCCAGTGGTATAAATTATCTTCAATTGATTGAAAAAAGTGCATTTTACAGGTAGGAATAAACACGCGTTCTTGTTTAACCTTCACTCTATGAGAGATAAACTTTTGGAGGTATGAGCATGACTATTAGGGGTTTGATTACTCAAGAAGGGAAAGTCAAGATGGAGAAGATCGTCCGAGTCCTTGCTTTTGTAACGCTGGCCTTATTATTGGTCATAGGAGGGGATATGGCCTGCAAGAAGGAAGCTGAAGAGGTTGCCGAGGAAGAGGGAATATCCGCCACCAAAGAAGGAATCATAGAGTTCGATGGCACGGTAAAAGTTGCAGTCGGGAAATATATGCATATCCCCAAAGTCCAAGGATTTGATATCGTGGTCCAAGGTCCTATAGAAGTAGGTGACACTAAGGAACTAATCGGACAAGTGGTCAGAGGAGAGGGGGAGTTTAGTCCGGAAAATCCATCGATTCTGGTAGCCAACACTATAGAGCTCAAAGAGGCAGAAGGCGTTTGGAGAAATGTCTATACCCGGACTGAAGAGCCTGTCTTCGATGACTATTTAGACTTAAAGGCAAGAAATGAGTTCGAAGTTTTGAAAGACATTTCTTATGATAAGAAGAACAGCTGGGAAGAAAAGAAAAAAGTCAAGATGTATGGTCGGCTGGAGGAGGAAACTGTTAAAGAAGGAGCAGTAGAGAAAATCAATTATAAATTTGTCGTGCTCGACGAGGAAGGGAAAGAGATAGGCACGGTTTTGGTAGATAGTTTTACCAACTTTGCTCTATATTACATGAATAAACTCAGACTCTTCGATAAATTCTGGTTTTATATTACCGTAAAAGATACTGTGGATTGGAGTATCCGTAGAAGAACAAGAGAACTCTTCCATGCGGATGTCCTGTTTGCCGGACTGTTTTGAACACAGATCAGAACGAGGTTTGATACTTCAATCTTCAATTTAATTTTATCTCCCGATCTAAACTAAATTCTAAAAATTCTCCTCCAATTTCGGATGCTGAAGGTGGTGGTCTGTAGCATCCTGATAAGCTTTGGCTAATCTGAGGATTTTTGACTCTTCGAAGATATTCCCGATGAAAGATATACTGGTGGGACTCCCTTCTTCATCAAAGCCGTTTGGAACCACAACCGCAGGGTGGCCAGTAAGGTTAGTCAAGAGGAGATTGCTGTTGCCGAAGGAAGGAGCGACATAGACGTCGATTCCTCTCATTCTCTTGGCCATCTTCTGCATGAGCAAGGATCGGATGCGATTGGCTTGGATGTATTCCACTGCAGGGATGAATCTTGCTTGACGAAACACGTTTGGCCAGGCCCTTTTCCCTTGACGGACCAGTAGATCGTCCTTTCCGCTTCGGGTTAGCTCATCGAAGGCAGCGGCAGCTTCAGCGTTGAGAATAAAGGAAAGGTCATTGACGGGAAAAGAGGGAAGCTCAAAGGGGATAAGATCCACTCCAAGAGAGCGAAGCACCTCGAGAGAAGCCTGATCGTTTTGTTTCCCCCTGTATTCTTCCTCAAACGCCTTTCTCAGATAACCCACCCGAATGTTTTCCAAACCTAGGGAAGGATCCCAGTTGAAGGGAAGATCGACAACGCTCAAGTCATTTCCATCAGGTCCATAGATAGCGTCGAAGATCAAGGCACAGTCTTCGGCCGAACGGCAAATAGGACCAATTTTATCCATGCTCCAGCTCAAAGCCATCGCGCCATAACGGCTGACCCGGCCAAAGGTAGGACGCAGTCCGGTCACTCCACATCTTGTGGAAGGGGAAACAATGGATCCCCAGGTTTCTGTACCTATGGAAAAACCCACCAGGCCTGCAGCAGTGGCTGCGGCTGGGCCGGCAGAGGAGCCACTCGAACCCTGCTTGAGATTCCATGGATTCCGCGTTTTCCCTCCAAACCAGACATCCCCCCAAGCCAAAGCGCCCATGGTGAGTTTGGCTACTAAGACAGCTCCCGCCTTTTTGAGCCTTTCCACAACAGTGGCATCTTCATCGATGACCTGATCCTTATAAGGCACAGCCCCCCAAGTTGTTCTGATTCCCTTAGTGGCCAGGAGATCCTTTGCTCCCCAAGGGATACCGTGAAGGGGACCTCGATAAAGACCGGAGGCTATTTCTTCATCAGCACGTCTGGCCTGCTGGAGAGCTATTTCTTCGGTGAGGGTGACCACACATTCCAGTCGTGGGCCGAGTTTTTTTAGCCGCTTAAGATAGAGTTCAGTGAGCTGGGTTGATGTGACCTTTCGTGTCTTTATCAGCTGTGCCAGCGCGGTGAGAGGATAAAAGGCCAGATCCTCAAGGTGCTCTGGCAGCTGAGCCTCTGAATCGGGGGAAAAGGAGTAGGGTTTGCGTTCGCTTTGGAAGGACTTTCCGGGAACTATGGGATTGAAAAAGAGTGATGGGGGAACTTGGTTCTCAAGTGGGACTTTCCTCAGCGCTCGGTAACTTTTTACATTCTGCTTCAGATCATCCACCATCATTTTTCTTTCTTTTGAAGTGAGCCGGAGTCCGATGATTTTTTCCGAAGCGGCGATGTCTTTTATGGTTATTCTCTTTCCCTTGAAGTAATAGAGAGCGAAGGCTCCTCCTATGATGAGAAAAACACAAAGAAAGAGAATCATCCAAATTGTGGAAGACCCCTTTTTTTTCATCGCTGTACTCATCAGAGAATTCCTCCTTTCTTGTGCTTTTAAAGATTTTTCATTTGATTCCTTTTTAGAGTTCGAACTCCAGAGTAAAAATTCACAAGAAGATAGTATTTTGGGGGGAGTAGTTTTCTCTTTCATGGAGGCGACCTTATCATACATTTTTTTTAAGCAAGGTCAAATGTGGAAGCATCCTTATTTACAAGATAGTTTCAACAGCAGTCAGGCAAGCTGAGGAGGAAGCCATCCGGAGGCGAGCGGGCATGGTTCCTCGAAGAGGAGAGCGAGCCGAGGAATAAGAGGATTTTCCTCGCTGGGGAAAATCCGTGGGCTGACGAATCAGCTTACCTGACTGTTACCGCATCACGGAAATAAGGATGCTTACGTTGATAAGGATAGCATCATCCGAGATAGCTAATGATGAGGGATATAATCAGTCACAGCGGCGGTTCCCCTCCATCCTTGCCAAGACCCTCCCACCCTCCACCATGGGCTTCGGATG
>CAYSCW010000059.1:0-8894 GCA_964429795.1 uncultured Eubacteriales bacterium | reverse complement strand
TCAGCTTACCTGACTGCTGTTGAAACTGTCATAGAAATAAGAACGCTTACATCCGAAGCCCATGATTTGCCCCTTCTTTTTTGCGGTGATATAATCTGGCGGACTAAGATGGATTTTTTTTTATTTTATCGCCAGAAAAGAAAGTCTAAAGGGGATTACGAATGTACGCTATAGGAGTTGACTCTGGAACACAAGGAACAAAAGTACTGATCGTGGATTTTCAAGGAAATGTCTGTGGCAGAGGAAATGCCCCCCACGATTTTGAACAGAATCTCAAGCCAGGAGAGAGTGAACAGGACCCTCAAACCTGGGTAAAAGCCCTTGAAATTGCCCTCAGAAATGCCCTGCGAGAAGCAAATATTCCCGGTTCCGAGATCGTAACTATGGGAGTCTCAGGCCAACAACACGGTTTTGTTCCTTTGGATAGAAACGGTATGCCTGTAAGGCCTGCAAAGCTCTGGAACGACACATCCACAGTCGAAGAGACAGAAGCCATTGTGGGAAAGCTGGGCGGCAAACAACGCTTTATCGAGACACTGGGAATAAGTCTTGCCGTAGGTTATACGGCCTCAAAAATACTCTGGCTCAAAAGAAAGGAGCCCCACAACTACCGAAAGCTGGCCACCATCCTTTTACCTCATAATTACCTCAACTATTGCCTGACAGGCAAGGCACACATGGAGTATGGAGATGCATCAGGGACAGGCCTGATGAACATCCGAAATCGGGAGTGGTCAAAAGATGCCATCAAGGCAATAGATCCTGAGCTGGAAGAAAAACTCCCTGCACTTCAACACCCTTGTGAGCCAGTAGGTTATCTCAAAGATGGAATAGCGTCCCGTTATGGAATGGAAAAGGTTCTGGTTTCAAGCGGTGGAGGAGACAACATGATGGCTGCTATCGGGACAGGGAATGTCAGGCCTGGGATATGCACCCTTAGCCTGGGAACCTCAGGAACCATATATACTTACTTCCCTGAACCCTTTATCGATCCCGAAGGCGAGATAGCAGCCTTCTGCGACAGCACGGGGGGATGGCTTCCCCTGCTTTGCACCATGAATGTAACCAATACCACAGAATCCTTTAAAGCTCTGTTCAGGATCTCCAATGAACAGCTGGAAGAATGGGTCTCCAAAGCTCCTCCTGGGGCGGAAGACCTGCTTTTTCTTCCTTTTATAGACGGAGAAAGAGTCCCTGTTCTTCCCTGCGCTCGAGGAGTCATCTTCGGTCTGGATCGGAGAACTTTCAAGGCCTCACATATCGCACGTTCCATCATGGAAGGGACCATCCTTAACCTGGGCTATGGATTTCAGAGGATGAAGTCCTTGGGCATGAGGCCTGATCAAATAAGAGCCACAGGAGGAGGTTCCAGAAGCAGGATTTGGCTTCAGATTGCGGCCAACATCTTCCAGGTTCCTGTGGTTACGCTCGAAGAAAAGGAAGGAGCTGCCTTCGGAGCCGCCGTCCAATCTATCTGGAACTATCTTCTGGAAAAAGGTGAAAAGGTATCCATAGAAGAGCTATCCGTCCGACTGATAAAAAAAGAAGGCAAGCCGGTTAACCCCCAGCCAGAGACTTTTTCCGTTTATGAGCATCTCCAGGAGCGATTCAACTCCCTCTGGCAAACCCTCAAACCGGAGTTCAGAAACAAGAGAACCGGCTAATTTAAAAAATGAAACCCTGAGCCCTCTGAAGACTTATTTAATGGAGATTACCTTGCCTATAACCTCAAATCGGGCGGTTAAAACCTCGGTGGTCGGAGCATCAGCATGTCCCTTGAAACCGGGCTGTTTTCCTCCCACCGCAACTTCAAAGATTCCAGGTTCTACCACCCGCTTGAATTCGCTGTCGATCAGGGAGAGATCCCGGGGCTTAAGGGTAAATCTCACCGTCTTTTTTTCTCCTGGTTTGAGACGGACACGCCAAAATCCTTTTAGCGAGCGAACAGGAACGGGGACGGTTGCCTCAACGTCGGTCAGATAGAGCCCCACAACCTCATCACCTTCCCTCTTGCCTACGTTTTCAACATCCACCGAGACTAAAACATCCTGATCCCCGCGGATGGTTTGAGGAACCATGAGACCGGTGTATTTAAACTTTGTGTAGCTGAGTCCATAGCCGAAGGGATAAAGCGGTTCTCCTTTGAAATAACGGTAAGTCCGTCCTTCCATGCTGTAATCCTTGAACGGAGGCAATTGATCTACAGACTTATAAAAGGTGACTGGCAGTCTGCCAGCCGGGTTATAATCACCGAACAAGACATCGGCTATGGCCTCCCCAGCAGCCTGACCGGGATACCAGGCCTCCAAGATAGCGGGAATATGCTGGTGGGCCCAGTTGACGGCTAGAGCACTGCCATTAAGAAGCACAAGAACAATGGGTTTGCCAAGGCTGTGCATGGCTTTCATCAACTTTATTTGAGTAGCCGGGAGTTCCAGGTTAAGGCGGTCACCACCGGCGAATCCTTCCACCTCCACATCCATCTCTTCTCCTTCTAACCTGGGTGAAAGGCCCATCACCAAGACGATCACATCCGACTCCTTTGCCCTCTCCAAGGCCTCTCTCTGGTAATCTCTGCCGGGAACCGACCAGAGCAGCCTCATATGAGCATTTTCACTCCGTTCAAAGAATTCCACCTTTAATTTATAGGGCTGGCCAGCGTTGAGATTCACCGTTTTATATGTCTTCCTCGGATGATGCGACCCGTCAAACTCGACCAGGAGTTCATCATCAAGATAAATCCTGAACCCGTTAAATCCCTCTCCTCCCAGAACATAGGTTCCTGTAACAGGAGGAACAAGCTCTCCTGTCCAGCGGACAGCAAAGTTGTCGTCATCAAAGTCTTCCCTTGGAGCACCATCCCACCAGTTGAAATCGATATTCCTGTCGATGCGGGAAAAAACCGGCTCACCCTCAAAGTCACGGTTATTGAAGTACTCAGCCCTTAATCCCTGGACTTTCTCTCCCCTTTCCATGGCGAACAACACTGATGACGGCACGGCTTCGAGGCTGGGCAGGTTATCAGCCCAATCGCAACCCAGGGCGTAATGCACCACTGTTTTCGCGGAAACCTTATCTTTAATACCCTGTAAAGGGGTGATCGGCTGAGCAGGGGTTCCGTTATAATTGCCCAGTAACACCTCCACATCATGGGCGTTAGGTCCGATGACGGCGATGGAGCCTATATCCTTTCTGAGAGGGAGAAGGTCATCCTCATTCTTAAGCAGCACCACAGAAGCTCTTGCAGCCTCCAGGGCCAGCATCTGGTGTTCCTCACAATCCACTTTTGAATAAGGTATTTGCGAGTAAGGAACCATTTCCGGCGGATCAAACATACCCAGCTTAAACCTCGCCCTTAAGAGCCTGCGCAGCGAAGTATCGATCTCTTCCTCTGAGATAAATCCTTTCTTGACCGCATCCAACAGTTTCTTGTAAGCAGAGCCACAATTCAAATCGCACCCGGACTTTACGGCCAGAGCAGAAGCTTCCTCTGGTGTTTCCACCACCTTGTGATATTGGTGGATATCCTGGATAGCTCCACAATCCGAAACCACATAGCCTTCAAAACCCCATTCTTCCCTCAAGATTTTCGCCAAAAGCTTCTGACTCCCGCAACAGGCTTCTCCCTCATAACGATTGTAGGCACACATAACGGAAAAAGCATGGGCTTCCTTTATGGCCATTTCAAAATGAGGAAGATAGGTCTCTCTCAGATCCCTTATGTCTGTTCGGGCATCAAAGGTATGGCGGTCCGGTTCAGGGCCGCTGTGCACGGCATAGTGCTTGGGTGTGGCAATCACTTTTAAATAGCGGGGGTCTTCTCCCTGTAAACCACGCACGAACGAAACAGCCATCCTCCCCGTCAAAAAAGGGTCCTCCCCATAAGTTTCCATACCTCTCCCCCAGCGCGGATCCCGAAATATATTAATATTGGGAGACCAAAAGGTAAGGCCCTGGTAAATTCCCCTCTTGCCGCGGCGGATAAACTCATGATGCTTGGCTCGAGCCTCATCCGAGATGGCGATGGCCATCCGGTACATGAGCTCAGCATCCCATGTGGCGGCAAGGCCGATAGCCTGGGGAAAAACAGTGGCCAACCCGGCGCGGGCTACACCATGCAGACACTCATTCCACCAATTGTATCGAGGAATATCAAGTCGCTCAACAGCCGGAGCATCATTCATCATCTGAGAGACTTTCTCTTCCAGAGTCATCCGACTCAGCAAATCCTCCACCCGCTCATCTAAGGAGAGAGAATAATTTTTATAGGGAGGAAGATTTTGATTGTTCTCTTTACCAGCGGAATAACCCGGCAGAAATAAAACCAGACTTATACATAGAAAAAGCTTCATGTTCTTAAGGCGCAGAACCATTTTTTCTTCCTCCCCCATGAGATCATTTCCAATTAATTATCATTTTTTCTCCATTTGTCAACTAAAATGCAATAGTCTGCGTTTTGGTATATAAAAGAAATGAAATGGACGAGGAAGCATTAATCCAAGACAACCAGGAGCTCCAAATATTCCATTTTATTTCGTTCTGCCTTGTTTATAGAACTCATGCTCATTACAGCATCTCTTTTCTTGTGATACATGTGGTTTTTTGGCATGATTCTTGCACATTAATTCAGCGAAGGAGAAGGCAATGGAGGCCCCTCAGAAGATAAAATATCAAGCCGAAATTGAAGAAGCTTTGAAAAGGGCAAAGTGTAAAAAAGTTTTATACCTTTACGATGAATATGGCGTAAAACATTTGCTGGGCGTATTCAGCCATAATAAGGTACCTCAGATAAAAAAAATCTTGCGCAGCAAGAGATTGATAGACCGCATTTCAGAATTCGACGTTAAAACAACAGAGCCAGACAGCCACTTTAGCCTTTCATAATTATTGATATCAACGATATTTCGGTTAGGAGTCAGGGTTATTCTTCTCTTAGCAAATCAAGCAGTTCAGCTAAAACCATGGCTGTAGCTCCCCATATCTTATGGCCTCTGTAAGAATAGAAAGGAACTTCAACTTGTGTCCCCCGGATGGTCCACATCTCCTTGTGGATATTCTCATTGTCGAGCAAATGATCCAGGGGCACTTCTATCACCTCAGCCACTTCTTCGGCTGAAGGCCGAAAATCAGGACGTCTCTCGGCAGCAACCACTACCGGATAAATGCAAAAGTTGCTGGGTGGAATATAGAGAGGGGTCAATTCTCCCAGAATACGTATGGAACCTGGACGAATATCCAGCTCTTCACAAGCTTCCCTTAGAACGGTCTGCTGGAGGCTTTCTCCTTCTTCCTGGCGGCCTCCTGGAAAAGAAATCTGGGCCTGATGATGGTCGAGCTGGGAGGTCCGACGGGTTAAAACAAGATAAAATTCATCTTTCCATGGAAAAAGAAGAACAAGGACTCCGGCTTTAATGCAGGTCGCTTCCACCTCATGGAAGACTCTATGGCCTGGCCTGGGATCAGTTATCATCTGCAGTTGCGCCCTCAGGCCTGGCTTCGGCCCCTTGAGCCTTTCCTTAAAAGCATGCAACGTCTCCTGGACTCCTCTCGTACCAGAATATTTTTTCTTCAGTGATTTTGAACGAGACCCTTTCATATTTTCTCTTTATATCAAGTAAAGCGATGCCCTCCCCAAGAATTTCCCAGAAGATATGAGAGAATTATTTATTATCTTGGCCGGATTTAAAGACGAAAGATTTTATTCTTCTTCCAGAATCTTCTTCAAAATATTTTCCGGACTATTTGGAGCATCTTCAGGCAAATAGAGGATCACTCCACCTTTGACCGGTCGAATTCGGACCTTACCTTCCTTGGCCAGCCTCTGAGTGGTATCTACTGGATTAGTCCCAAAATATTCCTTGAAGGCGGCATTAAATCCGCTGTAAACGCTGTGAATCCCTTTATAATTTCCTCGAAGTTTTTTGATGGCCCTTCTTATGAATTCTTCTTCTGAGAGCCTTGGCTTCTCTGCTGCTGACATGATGCCTCCTTTTATTGATGGATTATCCTGAAGTCTGTGTGTATTATTTTATTTATTCACAAAGAAGAATGTCAATCGCTGTATTTCCAAAGACAGGGATCCGGTCTATGCATTCTTATTGGATTTCTTAATTCCCTTACTCTTCGAGAGCTCTCGCTCCGCCCTCTTCTTTTTCAGGTAATCAGGATGTGTGGTCAGGTTTCGAGAGAGAAAGATATGCTCGATTTCGTGGCCGAATCCCTGTTTTTTAAAGAAACGAAGAGCTTCATAATTCTCGGCCTCTGTATCCACAAGCATCATCCTCGCTCCCCTTTTGATGAATAAATCCGTGAGTCGATTGAACAGCCGGGTTCCTATGCCTCTGTTCTTCACTTCAGGCAGCACACCTATCCATTCAACATACCCATAGTCCCAGGCACTGTGTTCTTTCTTAATCATTGATCCCAAAACAAACCCGACGATTCTATCATCCATCTCTGCCACAAGACAGAGTTCTTTATCCGTGGCGAATAAGTCCAGAAGCTCGTACTCCTCCCAGGTGCGATACAGATTAGGCCGCTTCTCTGGAGTGAACGACTTTTCTCCGATATCAAAAACTGCAGGAAGGTCGTCGAGCTCCATCTCCCGGATTTCCACTTAAATTCACTCTTTTTTTTCTAAATCCAAGATTGCTTTTTTAAAATCATCCCACGAATGGGTTGTGGGGGCCTTAAGCAGGTACTCACCTATTCCTACTGACCGTGAAACTCTAGTCAAAGCCTTCCTGTCTTTATCGGGAAGATTGCCTTGTGGCAAGAACCAGACGGCAAATCTTTGCTTCATATCATGATAGATCACATTTGTCCCGATAAAGCAGCTTTTGCCGCAATCTGAGCAGATGAATCTGTTCAAACTGTCATCCAGGACCCTCTGGCGTAGCTTAGGATTGAGGGTGACATTTACAGACGTATAAATGGATACAGTTTGGCCAAACCCGCAAAAAGGGCAACTCACATTGACCCTGACCTTCCTGCTCAAATGAACCTCCTCACTAACCTAATACTTGATAATACAACATAATCATCTTTTTATAAAACTTACTTTTAAAGCAAAAATACTCCCCAATCTCGAGAATATACGATTTTATGCCCTCTGGCGATAACTAAGCTTTTATAACTAAGCGACTCTTCGTTTGTGCGGAAAGACCTGAAATTTCTTGGTGATCCCCCTCAATTCGAGCATCTTCCCTCTTGTTGATAATATTTATACCTCTCTTTGCATCTTCTGTCAAAACTGAAAAGGCCGTTCTTCTCCTACCCCCTATCACGGAGAAAGAAATGCTCCTATCTCTTCAAAAAGTTCTGGAAAAAACAATAAGGAGGAAACCTTTTGGTCTTATGAAACGTCTTTCTTTTAGAATAACGTTAGCCTGGCGTGAGGTTTATCCATGTGGATTCATCACGTTAAAATCACCTTAAGAAACATCATCAGACACAAAGGTTATGCCTTTTTGAATATTTTTGGTTTGGCTGCTGGTATGACCTGCTGCATCCTGATCGGCCTCTGGGTCCTGGATGAATTGAGCTATGACCGCTTTCACGAAAATGCATCCTCGATCTGCCGGGTAGAATCCAACCAGAACTTCAGCGGTCGAATCCTCCACATCTACTGGACACCCCATCCGCTCGGACCTGCCCTCAAAGCTGAAATCCCCGAGATAAAAGACTCTACCCGTGCTGAAAATCTAAGCGCACAACTCATCCGCTACAAGGACAAAGCTTTCGAGGAGTATGCCGTATGGTCTGTCGACCCCTCATTCCTCAAAATGTTTACATTCCCTATGACCAAAGGAGATCCCGAAAATGCCCTGTCTGGAACCTCATCCCTTGTGATGACGGAACGGGTGGCCGCAAAGTTCTTCGGCGATGAAAACCCGATCGGGAAGTCCTTCTCGTTTTGGGATCAGAAAGGGAAGATCGTCGGCGTAATTAAGGATTTCCATTTCCAACCCCTGAGAAGGCAAATCGAACCTCTCGTCATCCAATGGGCCGAGCTGGAGTGGACAAATTTTCTATTCCTCCGGATCGCTCCGGAAGGTATTGCGGAAACCATAGGTTCCGTCCAGGGAACCTGGGAAAAAATCCTGCCGAACATTCCCTTCAGCTACCAGTTTTTGGACGAGGATTTTGCCAGGATGTACAGGTCCGAAGAACGAACAGGGACGCTGCTTAAAATATTCACGGCTATGGCCATCCTGGTGGCCTGTCTGGGGCTTTTCGGGCTTGCCTCCTTTGCGGCCGAACAGAGAACCAAAGAGATCGGGATCCGCAAGGTTTTGGGGGCTTCTGTGCCGGGGATTGTGGCACTCATGTGCCGGGAATTCCTGGTGCTTATTGGATTGGCCAATCTCATCGCCTGGCCTGTCGCTTATTTTGCCGTCAACGATTGGTTGAACAACTTTGCCTACCGCACAAGTGTCCCCGCTCTTGTGTTCCTCGGTGCCCTTATCATCTCCCTGGCCATCGGACTGATGACCGTGATATATAAGGCCATCCGGGCCGCCTCGGCCAATCCCGTCGCGGCTCTCAAGCACGAATAAAACGAACCCCAGGACAGAAAATACCTTTTTAGATTCCGATTGAAAAACATGAACAACAATAGATACTTGCTTTTCAGCATCAGTTATGCATAGAAATCCTCTGAATCCTGAAGGACGTAAATGGGAAAATATGGGATTACTTTTTTTCTTTACTCTTATGGCTTTGGATGAGGTTAATCAGTTGCACACGGTTTTTGACATCTGTCTTTTGATAGATACGATAGATGCAGCCGAAAGCATGCGGCCTTGATGGGCGTGGAGAAGGAAAAAAAGACTCAGACAAAAAGCAAACAGCTCTTCCTGCAGTTCAGAGACGTTGATCAAGACGATAACACT
>CAYSCW010000058.1:0-9060 GCA_964429795.1 uncultured Eubacteriales bacterium | reverse complement strand
TTTACGGCTTGCCCAGGACAAGGCTCTTGAATCTCTGGAGGATGGAACGTTTGCTGCAGCATTCCTTGATATCCTTCTCTGAAAGTTCTTTTATCTTCTTTAAAAATTCCTTGTTCTTTTCGTTTCTCTCACTCACCATATCAGCGATGACATTGGCAAGTTCCTTGTTCTTTTCCAGAAGAAGGGCAAAATCCCTGGCCTTTATCTCCAGCAGTTCCGACTCCATCTCCACCACACCTGTCGCTGTTCTGGGCATGCCGGTGAAGAGGGACATCTCTCCGAAGATCCCGCCGCGCTCCACCTTAAAATCCTTCCTGTACTTTTTCCCTCGCTCTTCATAGACGATTTCCCCCCTTATCCTGCCGGAAGAAACAACATAGCAACTCTCTCCTCTATCACCCTGCCTGAAAATAATCTCACTCGGGGCAAATTTCGATCTTTTCACCGTAGCTGCGAGCTCCCTTACTTCTTTCTCCGAAACAAGAAGCTCCCCTGCCTTCTCCCCTTCTTGATAACGGAATAAAGCAGAATGGAGGAGATCCTGAAAAGTCCTCTCCCTTTCCACTTCAGAAACAGGAATTCCTTCCCTCTCCCGCACTATCTTCATAATGTCCGATACTTTATCGCCCAGAGAAAGAGGAATCTCGATGTTACGTCTCTTGAATTTGTACCAGACAAGCCGCCCCACATCATTCCAGATGATGTATTTTCGGTTAAAATCCATGATCCAGAATTTAAGCATGTAAGAAATGCCAAAGTCATCGTAGCTAAGAGCATAAGCCTCAGGGGCAGGAGCGGAACAGACCTCAGGGACATCTGCTGCTGCCTCCAAGAGGGCCTCCAAGACAGAAGACGGCGGCGCATCGTAACCTGCTTTAACTTCTATCGTCAGAGCTGTTCTCCGGCTGGGTTGTGAAAAATTGGTGATCTTCTCGGAGGCAACTTTATTGTTGGGCAAGACGATTATATTCGAATAGCGGTCCAGAATCCTTGTCTCCCTCCAGTTGGTGTCGATCACCTTACCTTCATCCTCCCCCACTTTTATCCAGTCTCCCTTGTAGAAGGATTTGGTGAAATGGAGGGACATGCCGGAGAGAACATTGCTCAGAACCCCCTGGAAGGCCAATCCCAAAATCATGGTCAGGATGGCGGACGTGGCCAGGAAAGGAGTGATGTTGATGCGCAGGATATCCCTCAGGACAACAAAGAGAATCACCAGATAGATAACACCAAGGATCAAACCATGGAGAACCCCGGGCAGAGGGAATGCTGCACCGCGCAGTTGATAAATACTCTGGATAAAGGCATCGGCAAGCCTTATCAATAAAAATATGATGAAGAAGAGAAAGGCCGCATCGACGTACACATAAAATTTTTCACTCAGGGGAAGACCTTCTCTCACAGCCTGGATCTTGAACACAAAGGCTGTGAACAGGAGGATTAAAGGCAGGTTCAGACGGGACAGAAATAAACCCAAAGCTTTTCTTCTGGAAATAAAAAGCTTGGAGATCAAAGTGCGAAAAAGAAAGTATATAGCTGTCACACCAGCTAAAATGATAAAAACGAACAAAATGTCCGTATAGGAAATCACTCCGGAGGTTGCTGTGTTGGTCATTGGCCCTTCCTCCAATGCTCAGGCATTTATGTCAATCTTGCAGGAATCTCCTAAAAAACCTCTACCAGCCCTTCTCTCGCCGCTTTGGTGTGGGGAAATTCTTTTTGGGCAAGGGAAAGAATTTCATCGATCTGGCTGTCTGCATGAGTAAAGTTGAAATGTGATAGATAAAGGGTTTTAGCCCCAGCCGCCCTGGCTAGCTTTGTCCCCGCATGCCAGGTGCTGTGACCCCACCCCTGTTTTCCCGCCTTATACTCCTCAGGTGTGAACATGGCATCATAGATAAGAGCCTCAGCTCCTTCGGCAAATTCAACCAGCCTCCTGTCAACTCCCTCTTCCGGATGCTCTGTATCCGTGGCAAAGACTATGCTTCCTTTGCCTGTCTCTATCTTGTAAGCAATGCTTCCCTGGGGATGATGTAAGGGGCAGGACGACACTTGGATCTCTCCCAGGGAAAAATCTTTTTCAGGGGCTTCCTTGAATATCTTCCGGGATGGTGTTCCTTTAAAATCGACGGGATAGAATCTTCCCGCCATGATAGTGTTCAGATACTTTTCTGTCTCTTCGGGTTGAGCTGGAGCATAAAAGGTAAGAACAGCCTGTGGAGAATAAAGGGGTTTGAAGAAAGGAATCCCCATGATGTGATCAAGATGAAAGTGGGTGAGAAACAGGTGAAGGGTAAGAGGCTTTTCTTCCCCCTCTTTAAGGAGCTTCTCTCCGAGTTTCCTTATTCCGGTTCCCGCGTCTATGATGAGGGACTCTTCCTCAGAAAGCGTAACGGAAGCACAGAGAGTATGGCCTCCATATTTAATTTTATCCTCTCCGGAGACAGGACATGAGCCTCGAACACCCCAAAACTCAATCTTCATCCTTCACAGCTCCTACTTCTCTTTAAGTTCATAGATCCCTGTCCATTCCTCCGGCGAGCCGGATTCCAAAAGGCTCTTGCAGCGAGCCACATAAATCTGGGCTAAGATATCATTTTCCATCCTCTCAAACAAGCTCAAGGCCTTTTTCCACAGCCCTTCCCTGTAGAATTTAAGGGCCTGCTCGTAACTTCTGATTCGTTCTAGCTCTGTCTCTTCTATGGTCCCTTGCTCTCCAAGAATCTGGAAAATGCGAACAGGCCTTCTCCTGCCGACGACCCGAATGAGATCCACTTCCCTGGTTACGAGCTGAGCTTTGACTTTCTCATATGTCTCTTCCCCGATCAGAATCGGCACCTTAAACTGCTTGCAGGCTCCCTCAAGCCTTGAGGCCAGGTTCACCGTATCACCGATGGCTGTGTAGTCGAACCGTTCGCGGGATCCCATGTTGCCCACCACTGCTGATCCTGAATTTATGCCGATCCGCATCCGGAGTTCATGACCGTATTGCTCTTGAAAACGAGCCCTCAGCTCCTCCAGTCGGCTCTGGCACTGCAGAGCTGCCCGGCAGGCCCGCAGGG
The DNA here is from genome assembly GCA_964429795.1 of uncultured Eubacteriales bacterium. GTDB lineage: Bacteria > Acidobacteriota > Aminicenantia > Aminicenantales > Aminicenantaceae > CAYSCW01. Next base: position 5,998 of record CAYSCW010000058.1, on the reverse strand, counting down.
CATGGTCCGGCTGGTCGATGGGGGCATTCCAGAAGGCGATGATGGCATCCCCCTCGTATTTGTCCAGCGTGCCTCCAGAGGACAGGATGATATCCGTCATCTCAGAGAGGTATTCGTTGAGGAGATTGACCAGATCTTCGGGAGCAAGGCCTTCCGACATGGCTGTAAATCCGGCAACATCGGAGAAAAAAGAAGTGATTTCCCTCTTTTCTCCACCCAAGCGCAGAAGATCGGGATTATCGATGATTCTCTCGATCACGTGAGGGCTAAGATAAAGGCGGAAAACACTCTTGATGAATCGCCTGCGTCTGCCTTCAAACTGATAGTTGAGAAGGGAGGTGCCGATAAAACTCAGAAGAACCGCAAACTCGGGGGCTACAAAATCCAGCCAGTATCCCCTGAAAAAGGCGAAGACAGCCGCTACAGCGGGAAGGGCGAAACAGAAGACGGCCAGCAGGACGATTTGCCAAATCTTCTGGAGCCAACTGGTCCCCAAAGCGGTTAAAAGAGCAAGACCAAAGAGGAAAAGGAGAACGATAGCTGTCAGGGATTGGCGGATAAAATCTTCCCCAAGAATATTGTCCAGAGCCGTGGCCATGATTTCCACTCCTGGATATACAGCACTCAAGGGCGATGGCCGAAGGTCGTAGAGTCCAGGAGCACTGGCTCCGACAAATATAACTTTATGGGCAAAAGCCTGAGGCGGAATCTGAGGTGTTATTCCCTCCACAATCTGGGCATAGGAGTTGATGATGGCTGCCACAGAATAGGATTGGTAAGTACCAGTGGGTCCATGGAAGCGGATGATCATCTGGCCTGAAGAATCCAGAGGAATTTTGGCTGCCTTTTCTTCTCCCTTGAGATAATCGGCCACGGCTATGGGCAGAGAGGGAAGAACGAGACTCTGGTAGTTGAAATAAAGAGGCAGACGGCGATAAACTCCATCCTCATCGGGGGAAAAACGGACGTTCCCGACGCCCCGAGCAGAAAGAAGGAGATTTTCTACTGGAAGGCTCACGGATTTTGCGGGGAATATGGCCTTCTGAGGTATGTTTTTTCCCTCCGTAGAATACTCCTCGAGATGAGAGTCAGATGGCACTTCCTCCTTCTCCACTTGGCTGAGGAATATGGGAAGAAACACATTTCCTGCCTCAGCGATGGCTGCTGCGAAATTCTCATCGTCCTCGACTCCGTAGACAGAGCCTTCGCTGAAGGTCAAATCGAAAACAAGAGCCTTCACCTCAGCCTGGATGCAGTAGCGGATGAGGGCCGAGTAAATCTGCCTCGGCCAGGGCCAGGAGAGGCCCTGTTCCTTCTCGTAAACATCCAGGCTTTCCTGGTCTATGAAGAAAAGAGCGATATCCCTGTTTGCCTGCGAAGGATTTGAAAAAAGGCGTAATCTCAAGTCCCAGGATTTCCATTCCAACGGGCGCAGGAGGTGTAAAGAATGAAAAAGAAAAGCTAAGAGAAAGGCCGATAATCCAACAACCAAGCCTCGAACGACCCTGTTCTTCATGATTTAGAATATATTGGCTCGTTCGGAGAACGGGCCCTGCAATTCTGCTATGATTTACTGCAACGCTTTCACGGTATTCTGGAATCTTGTGGTCCTGGTGGCCTCTTTCTGAGGAACACTACCCAATCCTGCTATCTCCTTTTCCACTCTCTTCATCCTATCAGCAGGGGAAGGATGAGTCTGGAACCATCCTTTGAGCCCTGGCTTGGACGCATCATCGACCATGGTCTGGAGAAAATCCATGAGTCCCTGCGGGGAGTATCCTGTCCTTGTTGCGGTCTGGGCGCCGAGTCTATCCGCCTCGTATTCATATTTTCGATCATAGCCTCTCTCAATCAGATCTTCCACAATATCACCCAGCACATTCTCGAAGATATCGGTCAACTGTGCGAGTTTTTCCGGAGCGTACCGGTCGGCCGCTTCCTGCCCGAGTATTTTGAAGGCATCCACCAGCCTGGATTTCTTGATCGACTGCAGGCCATGCCTGGCACTGACATGACCCACCTCATGCGCAAGGATACAGGCCAGCATTTCTTCATCCCTGCATCTTTGCATCAAGCCTTTGGTGATAAATATAAAGCCTCCAGGAGCGGAAAGAGCATTGACCTCATCTGAGTCCAAAACCAGAAAATGATAGCCGGCGTAGATCTCTGGCCGCTCGCTGTAGACTGCAACCGCATTTCCCACGCAGTTCACATAAGAAGTCACCGCTTTGTTGTCATACACAGGATAGCGAGAGAGGATGAGGGCAGCCACGGTACGGCCGATGTAATATTCCTCCTCTTCTGTGATATCGGCAAAAGTGCTGCGGATGGCTTTTGAGGTTTTGACTATGGCCTCCTTGTCTCTGTCGCTTATTTTATCTGCCCCGGGGATCACATCGAGACCTTTTTCCACTGCAGCACAGGTCATCAGCATGGCTGCAAAAAACAGAGCCAAAAGGGTTTGCATGCAGAGCTTCGCTTTTCTCATTTGGTACCTCCAGACTCGCCCAACTTTCCCTTCTTGAGGAAATCCTGGATCTGAGCCGCAGAGATTTTGATCTGAAGCATCTTCTCCACCCAGGCATAGCTCAGGTTGGCATGTCTTGTCTTGTAGTTTTCTTCCACCTGCTTGTTGAATCCTTTGGCCGCAAGAGCCACTTCCTCGGTTGAGGCTTTGGTCTGGAGGGATTTGTCCATAGCCAGAAGGCTGAATTTCTTGGTCTGAACAGCGCTGGAATGGACCCAACCCACCAGCCCTGCGGCGGTTTTGACTTTCATCCAGCCTGCCTGCTCGCCTAACTTCTCTAAAGTATCTCCTGCCTTCAGGGTGGCCAGCGTTTGGGCAAAGAACATCGGTTCCTTTTTCAGATTGGTGGATTTCACCTTAACGATCAGCGTCTCAGCGATCAGAGCAGCGGCGATGAGCAAAACCAGACCTATGAATAATGCATGGCGGAATGGCTTTTTCATCATGACCTCCTACTTTTTCGTTTCTTTATGACTATATGCCATGAGTTTCTCTTTGACAAGACAATTTCTGTTGACGGGCTTATCGTTTTTTATAGCAATATGAAGAGCCCTGTAGGAACCGACGATGACACTCAATTTTTTGGCGCGCGTCAGAGCCGTATAGAATAGATTCCTCTGGAGCATGATGTAATGCTGGGGCAGCAGAGGCATGACCACAGCCTGGAATTCACTTCCCTGTGATTTATGTACAGAAACAGCATAGGCAAGCGTGATCTCGCTCAATTCTTCTTTGTCGTAAAAAACAACCCTTCCGTCAAAATCCACGCCTGCCCGGTAAGTGGAATTATCCACGTAGACCACGATTCCGATATCCCCATTAAAAACCTCTTTTTCGTAGTTGTTTCGGATTTGCATCACTTTGTCATGGACACGAATCTCCCGTGTTCCTAATCTCAGGCCTTTCCCATAGGAGTTGAGTCGCTTCTGCAACTGCGCGTTGAGGTTGTCCACCCCGACAATACCTCTGTACATGGGGCTGATCACCTGGATTTCGGGAGAGAGAGGGGAAATGTTGAACCTTCTGGGAATGCGATAGGAACAAAGGCTCATGATGGTGTTGAAAGCCTTCTGTTCATCCTCATGGTGGATGAAATAGAAGTCAGAATTCTTGTCGCCTCTTGGCGGATAGACCAGTGATAGTCCCTGGTTGACGCGGTGGGCATTCAAGACGATCAGGCTGTCTTTCTCCTGGCGGAAAATCTCATCCAGCCTGACCACTTCAACCTTCTGGGAATCGATGATATCGCAGAGGAGATTTCCTGGACCTACAGAGGGAAGCTGATCTTTGTCTCCTACCAGGATGAGGCGCATATAAGGAGGCACGGCTTTCAGCAAAGAATACATAAGAGGCAGATCAACCATGGAAAACTCATCGATGATCAGCGCCTCCCCCGGAAGAGGGCGCCTCTCGTTTCGCCTGAAATCCCCGGTCTTGGGATTGTACTCTAAAGCCCGATGGATGGTTTTGGCTTCTCTCTCTGTCGCCTCGCTCAGTCGTTTTGCGGCTCTTCCCGTGGGTGCCGACAAGAGTACCCTTCTTCCCCACTTTTCAAAAACATCCACCACCGCTTTAACTATGGTGGTCTTTCCGGTACCGGGACCGCCGGTGATGACCAATATCTTTCTCAGCAGGCTCTCTTTGATGGCCAGCTTTTGCTGGGAGGAGAAGCTGATCCCGATTTCCTCTTCTGCGGTAGAGACGGCCTCATCCACGTTGCGTGAAGGAATGGGAGGAGTCAAAGAAGGGAATGAGGCAAGACCATGCATGAGGCGCACTACTTCCTCCTCTGCCTGATGGAAAAAAGGGAGGTAAAGGCCGGTTTGTGAATTGACACTCTCTGAGACGATGAGCTTCGCTTTGATGAGCGCCTCTATAGCCTCTCCGACTTTCTCCTTCTCCACCTCCAGCTCTTTTATGCAGATAGTCTCCACATCTTCCTTGTTGGAAAAAACATGTCCCTGTTCGGTGTCCTTTTCCAGCAGATAGCGGATAAAGGCTTTGATCCTCTCAGGAGCGGAAGGGCTTATCCCCAATTTTAAGGCCATCTGGTCTGCGGTCTTGAAGCCGATTCCCCAGATATCATGGCAGGCCTGATAAGGGTTGGTTTTCAGGATGCGGTAAGATTCATCCCCGTATTGACGGTAAATCTTCATGGCCAGGTTAGTCGAGATATTGTGCTCTTGAAGAAAGATGATCAGGTCGGAAATTTTCTGGTGTTCGGTCCAGGATTTCTTGATCTCTTTCAGCTTGTGGCTGCCTATTCCCTCCACTTCTCTCAATTTTTCAGGATTCTTGGAGATGATATCTATGGTGTCGATGCCGAATTTATGTATGATCCTTCCAGCCAGGACCGGACCGATGCCTTTGATCAAGCCAGAGGAGAGGAATTTTTCGATTCCCTTTATGGAGGACGGAAGGACAGGGACGAAATTATCAACCTTTAATTGTTTGCCGAATTTGGGATTAATTTCCCACTTTCCACTGATCCGCAGTATCTCGCCTGCAGAAAGAGGCGGAAATGCGCCTACGATAGTAAAGCTTTCCCCTGTGTCAAGGGCAAACCTGCAGACAGTGTAACCGGTGTCAGGGCTGTAATAGATGATCTGCTCGATGGTGCCTTCGATGTATTCAATATTCATTGTCGGAACACAATTTTCACAGGATCCCCTGGTTTGGCCTTCAGTCTCTGGGAAGCTGAATCTTCCCTCGCAGCCACTTCGATGAAGCCCAGACTCCCCACCAGGAACAAGAGTTCCCCTTTCTCTACAGAAGAATAGCTTTTCTTGAAACGGGGAATTTCCACTGCCATCACTTTAAGGCTGAGGGCCTTTTCTTTATGGCTTTCCCGGAATTTCTGGACCAGCCTTTCAGGAATGTTGGTGATGAGATTTCCAAACTTATCAGTATAGAGGATACGGCCGGATATCTCGTTCTCTCTTAACCCAGCCTTTTTCACTTCGAGCTTCATGTACTCCTTAAGTTCAGGTCCAAATTCCTCAACAGCGACTCCTTTGGATAGATAGGCAGCCACCGGAGCCATCTTGTCTCGTGCTTCAAAGGTCGAACTTCTCTCAGGCAGAAAATATCTCTCGTTCTCAATAGATCTCAGCACCAGAGCTTCCTCCTCTTCCAGCGTCATGGTCAGAAGGCCGTTGTCAGGAGCGATGAAGAAATAGCTTCCTATGCCGGCAAGAAGAATTTTCCGGGAAGACCCGACTCCTGGATCAACAACAATTAAAAAGATCGTTCCCTCAGGAAAATATTTATAGCAGGCAAAAAGGATAAACCCAGTCATTTGGGGATCGAAGGAGCGGGCGCGATGGGTGATGTCCATGATTCGAGCAGCAGGGTTGATTTTCAGGATGGTTCCCTTAAGGGAGGCAACGAAAAAATCATCCTCTCCGAAATCGGTCATCAGAGCGATGAACGCATTTTCCATTCTTGCATATCTTATTCCATTCCACTCCC
>CAYSCW010000057.1:0-9518 GCA_964429795.1 uncultured Eubacteriales bacterium | reverse complement strand
GAACGTCTGCTTGCCAAGCAGAAGGTCGTGGGTTCAAATCCCATCGTCCGCTCCATTTGCCTTTATTAGATCGTCATGCCCAGAGAGGCGCGGTACCCAAGTGGCTAAGGGAGAGGTCTGCAAAACCTCGATTCGTCGGTTCGAATCCGACCCGCGCCTCCATTCTCCCCTTGTTTTTTATTTGACATAGAAAGGTAAAAGGTATATAGTTTTGAAAAATTTGCACAAGGAGGATGGATATGGATATCGTTTCTCGAGTTCAGGGAATATTGTTAAAACCCAAAGAAGAATGGGTCAAGATTAAGGAAGAAACGATTTCGGTGACTCAGCTTTTTACATCTTATGCGATGCTCTTGGCTGCTATTCCTGCTGTGGCCCAATTCATAGCATTGTCCCTCGTGGGACGTAGAGTTCCCTTTATCGGATGGTATCGGTATGGATTAGGGAGAGGCTTCCTCTATGCTCTTTTATTGTATATTTTTACATTGGTTTACGTCTATGTTTTTGGTATAGTCATTAACGCTTTAGCACCGACTTTCTCCTCTACCCAAAACATGCCCAATGCCATGAAACTGGCTGTATACAGTTTGACTCCTTCATGGGTGGCTGGGGTTCTTTATATCATACCCTACTTGGGGATTTTAGTTATTATAGCCAGTCTGTATGGTATCTTCATCCTTTATCAAGGATTTGTGACTCCTCTTATGGAGACACCCAAAGAAAAAGTGGTTGGTTATCTTGTGGTATCCATCATTGTCATTTTCGTGCTGATGATTGTTGTGGGGATTATTCTAGGTGCGATTTTTGCAGTGGGAGGAGTCTACCAGGCCATTTAGCTCCGCGCAAATTTTCAGAAAAGCTTTTGTGGGGGAAGAAGCCTCTATGATAGGTCGGCCTATGACTAAATAGTCAGCTCCTTTTTCCATGGCCAGTCGGGGAGTCATAATCCTTTTCTGATCATGTGAGACCGCCCATAAGGGCCGAATCCCGGGAGTCACAACAAGGAACTCTTTACCGAATTCCCTTCTGAGAAGTTCTATTTCTTGAGGAGCACAGACCACTCCGTTCATTCCTGCCCCCTTGGCGAGTGTGGCCAACCGGAGGACCTGTTCAGCCGTAGATGCCTTCATCCCGATTTGATCCAGATCCTCGTCCTTAAGACTGGTCAATATGGTGACAGCCAGGAGAACAGGCCTGGCTCCTTCTTTACCTTCTCTTGCTGCCTCCACAGCTCTGGCCATCATTACCACTCCTCCTGAACTGTGAAGAGTAATCATGTGAGCACCATGCTTGATACCCATCCTCACGGCTTGAGCGACGGTGTTGGGAATATCATGGAGTTTGAGGTCAAGGAAGACTTTTTTCCCCAGCCTTCTGATTTCTTGAAGAAGGGAAGGGCCTTCGGCTATGAAAAGCTTCAAGCCAACTTTGAAGATATCCGCTCCCTGGAGTTGATTGACCAGATTGAGAGCCTCTTCTTTTGTGCCCACATCGAGGGCTACAATGATTCTCTTTGCCATATCTGTTTTCTTTTCCATGGTTTTTCACCATATTTTTAATATTTATGGTTAGTGATTTACAATCTTCGATCCAAATTATAGATTCACCTTTAGAGTCCCGATAAGTTCTTCAATCCTTTCTATGTTATGGTTTTGACAGTATACTCTGAGTTCATCGATGATTTTCACTGTCGCCTCAGGATCGACAAAATTGGCTGTTCCCACTTCTATGGCCTTTGCCCCCGCGATCAAGAATTCCAGAGCATCATGGCCAGAGAGGATTCCGCCTATGCCGATGACTGGAATGCTGGTGCTTTGGGCCACTTGATAGACCATCCTCAGTGCTATAGGCTTTATGGCCGGACCACTCAACCCACCGAAGATATTGGCCAGGCGGGGTGTTCTTGTCTCGGGATCGATGGCCATGGCCAGAAAAGTGTTGACAAGAGAGAGAGCATCCGATCCTGCCTCTTGGGCACTGAGGGCAATCTCCACGATGTCTGTCACATTGGGGGAAAGCTTGGTGATGATAGGTCGAGAGCATGTTTTCTTAACCAGGCTGACTAAGGAGTGGGTGGCTTTTGGATTTAAAGCGGGACATTGTCCGTCTTTCTCCACATTGGGACAGGATATGTTGAGTTCATAGGCTGAAATACCTTCACCCTTGTCCAAGAAATCGACCACAGAAGCATACTCTTCCTCTCTTTGACCGCAGACATTGACGATGATGGCTGTGTCATACCTGCGGAGCTGAGGGAGGATTTCCTCTGCGAATCTTCGCACCCCAATCCCTTGGAGTCCGATGGAGTTGATCAACCCGCTTTTGGTTTCCACAAGACGAGGAGGAGGATTTCCCTCTCGCGGGGAGAAGTAAAGGCCTTTGACCACGATTCCACCCAACTTGTTCAAATCGATAAAAGGTGAAAATTCAATCCCGTAGCCGAAGGTTCCGCTGGCAGCGATGACTGGATTTTTGAGTTTTATGAAGCCCAGGTCAACAGTTAAGTCCATCATTCTCTCTCGCTTTTCCAGACGATTTCACTGGCCGAAAAAACAGGTCCTTCTTCACAGAGCTTGAGCCAAACAACGCCTTCCTTCCTCTTTATTCTCCTTACGCATCCCCAGCAAGCGCCGAATCCACAGCCCATGATGGATTCCAGCGAGAATTCAGCCGGAATATGGTTTTTTTGGGCGATACGGGCGATCTTTTCCATCATCGGCTCTGGTCCACAGGAAAACAGAAAAGAGGGATTCATCTTCTTGATTTCGTGGGCAAAAAAGTCACTGACCAGTCCCCTGTAACCGAAGGAGCCATCATCGGTCGAACAGAATAGGTCATATCCGTTCTTTTCGATTCTATCTTTTAAGGGAAGGTCTTCAAGCGTTTTTCCTCCATAAAAGATTTTCACTGAAGCTCTTCGGGTGCGCAGGATGTGGGCTAAAAAATAGAGAGGAGCGATTCCTCTGCCGCCTCCAATGGCCACTATTTCTTTTCCTTGGATTTTTTCACTAATGGTGAATCCTCTTCCCAGAGGGCCTATGATATCCAGTGTGTCATTCGTTTCTTTTTGACTGAGAAGAGAGGTTCCCACTCCTGTTCGCTGGAAGAAAATCTCGATCCTCTCTTTGTTTTTCCAGTGGATGCTGAAAGGGCGTCGCAGGAGAGGATGAGGGGAGGTCTCTATCCGGACCATCACGAATTGACCAGGATGGGCTTCAGAGGCGATGATCGAAGATTCCAAAGAGAGGAGATAATAATCTTTCCAGCATTCTTTGTGGATGATTCTCGCCTGAGGGTCTTTAATCATGAGGCTTTTTTCCACAAAAAAATAACAGAATCTCATCTGGATAGCAATAAAAACTTTGACAAGGAGCTTTTGTTTCTGTTAATAATCAGAGGAAATCAGGGACATGTGCCGGTCTTCTTGGATCGGTTACCTGTCTCTTGATTTCCATGAATAATCCAGATTAATAATCATCATGCGGAGGGAATCATAAATGAATATTTCCAAAAGGGGTCAAGATATCCAGCCTTCCCCAATAAGAAAGTTGAAGCCTTATGCCGACAAAGCTAAGGAAAGGGGTATTCATATCTATCATCTGAATATCGGACAACCCGATATCCCTACGCCACAGCCGGTTCTGAAGGCTTTTCAAAGCTATGATGAAAAAGTTCTTAGTTACGGGCCGGCACAGGGCTTTTTGGAGCTGAGGAAAGCCATCGCTGACTATTATAATTTTTATCGAATTCCAATCAACGCTGAGAATGTGATCGTCACTATCGGTGGCTCTGAAGCCATTCATTTTTCTTTCAGTGTGGTTGCTGACCCTGGAGAGGAGATTATCATCCCTGAGCCTTTTTACACCAACTATAACGGTTACGCAGCCTTCGCTGACGTGAAGATCTCCCCCCTCACCTTGAGCATAGAAGATGGATTCCGCCTTCCTCCACAGAAAGACATTGAAGAGAGGATATCCGCAGAGACCAGGGCCATCCTCCTCTGTTCCCCCAACAATCCCACAGGAACTGTCTATGCGGCGGAAGAGCTTAAACGGGTGGTCGATCTGGTTGAGAAGCATGATCTCTTTCTTATTGGCGATGAAGTCTATAAAGAGTTTGTCTATGATGGCCAAAAACACAAGAGTGTCCTGGAGTATGAGGAGATTAAGGATAGAGTCATCGTGGTGGATAGCATTTCCAAAAGATTCAGTTGCTGCGGAGCTCGCATCGGGGCGGTCATCACCCGAAATGATGATGTCTACCAGGCACTTTTAAAGTTTGCTCAAGCCCGACTCTGTCCTCCTTCTATCGAACAGGAGGCTGCCTTGGCTGCCTACCTCATGTCCAAAGATTATTTTGATGAGGTGAAAGCAGAGTACCAGAAGAGAAGGGATATTTTATATGAAGGCATAAGGGATATCCCGGGTATTGTTATTCATAAGCCTCAGGGAGCTTTCTACATCATTGTCAGGCTGCCTATAGAAGATTGTGAGCATTTTGTCAAATGGATGCTGACCGATTTTCATCTGGATAAAGAGACGGTCATGGTCGCTCCCGCCAGAGGTTTTTATTCTTCTCCAGATAAAGGGCAGGATGAGGTGAGAATAGCTTATGTGCTCAAAGAGGAGGATTTGAAAAGAGCCATAGAGGTCTTCAAGGCCGGCCTCCAGAAATATCTGACTCTTTTTTCCGAATCCATTTGACAAGAGAGAGATGTTCTCCAGAAGAATTTGGCAAGAGCTTCTGTTCATAGCCGTTACCAGCACTTTGTTAGGTTTGGGAGTCAATCACACTTTAATCAGACGGTATGTTCAAGGAGAGTTCAAGGAAAGCTTCTTCTCCTCCGCGGAATATCCAAGCATTGCTTTCATTCCCTTGGCAGAGGCAGAAGAGCTGTTTGCCCGAGGGGAGGCCATTTTTATCGACAGCCGTCCAGAGGAGGATTACGGGAAGGGCCATATCCTGGGTGCTTTGAACATTCCCTTTGAAGAGCAAAAAAAGAACGATCTCATAGCACGACATTCTCTTCCACAAGATCAGACGCTGGTGGTCTATTGTGATGGAGACGAGTGCCAGTCGAGTGTGGAGCTGGCCAAGATTCTCCATCAACATGATTTTGCTTCCATAAAGGTTTTTTTCGGAGGCTGGGCAGAATGGATCAAAGCCGGACTCCCCATCAGTGTGGAGAATGATTAAAAACAGACATCTCCTCTTTGTCTTTTGTCTTATGGTAGGCGGTATCTTCATCTGGGCTGGCCTTCTTAAGATCTTTGATCCTTTGGGATTTGCTCAAGCCATTGCCAATTACAGAGTGTTTCCCTATTGGATGTCTTTTATGTTGGCTTTAGTCCTGCCGTGGATGGAGGTTATCTGTGGGGCTTTCTTAGTGCTGGGCCTGTTCCGTCGCTCAAGCGCTCTTTTCCTTTCTCTTTTTCTGGTGGGTTTTTTGGTTTTGATCGTTTCCACCATAGCCAGAGGGATCGACATCGATTGCGGGTGTTTCGGACGATTCAGCCAGAAGGTGGATTACAAATTGCTATTAACCGATGGGATTTTGCTGTTTTTTTCCCTGAATATTTTTTTCCAGAAGAAAGCCAAGAGAAGAATAACTCATAGTAAGTTTTAATCTGAAAAAAATATTCCATCGCAGAAAAGGAAGGGCTTAACAAGAAGAACTTGAATTGGTTTAAAAAATTTATATGATTATTATGAAATTCTTCTTAATCGTAAAAAGGAGTCATCATAATGAAATTATTAACCCGCATGGCTAAAAGCTTTGTGGCTGGTGAAACCATCGATGAAGCTTTAAAAGCTGTTAATAAGCTTAATCAAAGAGGAATTTTGGCTACTCTCGATGTGCTCGGAGAGAGTGTGAAGGTCAGGGAGGATTCAGAGAAAGCCGTCCAAGACTATCTCGGTCTTCTGGATGCTATCCACCGGACGGGTGTCAAATCTCATGTTTCCTTAAAACTGACACAGATGGGACTGGATATCGATGATGAGTACTGTTACCAGAATATGGATAAAATCGTGGGACATGCAAAGGAATATAACAATTTTGTCCGCTTCGATATGGAAGGATCCCCTCATACTCAAAGGACATTGGATATTTTTTATCGGGTCCGGGAAAGATTCGACAATGTTGGTATCGTCATTCAGGCTTATCTTTACCGCTCAGAGAAAGACGTCCAAGCCCTCAACCGGATAAAGGCAAAGGTGAGAATCTGTAAAGGAGCTTACAAAGAGCCAAAAGAGATAGCCATCAAAAAAATGAAGGATATCCGCGAAAATTTCATGAAGTTGACCGAGATACTTTTTGAGGATGGCGTCTATCCTGCCGTTGGCACTCACGATGATATACTCATTCAGGCCACAAAAGACTATGTGGCCGAGCGAAGCATATCCAAGAAGGATTTCGAATTTCAATTCCTCTATGGCATCAGGACCAAAACTCAACAGCAGTTGGCTGAGGAAGGGTACAATGTGAGGATATATGTTCCTTTTGGCACCCATTGGCTCCCTTATACCTACAGAAGGTTTAGGGAACGCAAGGAGAATGTCTTTTTTGTGCTCAAGAACCTGTTCAAGAGATAAATGCCTTTTTTTTCTTTTCTTGGTGTGCTCTTTTCTTTTCCTCGATGGTGATCTGAGCCGCTGCGAGGCGAGCTATGGGAATTTGGTAGGCAGAACAACTAACATAATTGAGGCCTATCTTATGGCAAAAGAAGATCGAACTCGGATCTCCCCCATGAACTCCGCATATTCCCACTTTTAGATCTGGTCTTGTCTTACGTCCTCTTTCAACGGCCCATCTCATCAGTTCACCCACGCCTTCCTCATCCACGGTTAAGAAGGGGTCTTGTTTCCAGATGCCGAGGGCCAGATAATGGTTGATAAAACCGACCCCGTCATCACGCGAAATTCCATAGGTTGTCTGAGTCAGGTCGTTGGTTCCGAAAGAGAAGAATTCTGCCTCCCGGGCAATCTCTTCGGCTGTGATGGCAGCTCTGGGAATCTCGATCATCGTCCCCACCGAATATTTAAACTGGACCTGATATTTTGTCATGAGTTCTTCAGCCACCTCGATGATGATCTTCTTCTGATGTGTAAGCTCTTCCACAGCCCCAACCAGTGGAACCATAATCTCGAGGTTGACTCTCTTGCCTTCTTTAACCAACTGACAGGCTGCCTCAAATATAGCCCGGGCTTGCATCTCAATGATTTCGGGGTAGGTGATGCCCAATCGGCAACCTCTGTGTCCCAGCATGGGATTGAACTCTGAAAGTGCTTTAACCCGATCGAGTAGATTTTCCAGTTCCTGTATTTTCTTCTTATCAGTGTCTCCCTGGGCTCTTAGCTCCGTCAGTTCAACCATCAAGTCTTCCTTCCGAGGCAGGAATTCATGAAGGGGAGGATCGAGTGTGCGGATAGTTACCGGATGTCCTTTCATCTCTACGAAGAGATGGTAAAAGTCTTCTCTCTGGAAAGGCAGGAGCTTCGTCAGGAATTTTCGCCTTTCCTCTTCCGTTTCAGACAATATCATCTCCTTGATAAAAGGAAGTCTTTCCCTCGCGAAAAACATATGCTCTGTTCGAGCAAGGCCGATGCCTTCTGCTCCAAAGGCAAATGCTGTCCGTGCATCTTCAGTCGTGTCTGAGTTGGCGCGGACTCCCATTCTCCTTACTTCATCCGCCCAAGAAAGGAATTTTGTAAAATACCGATAGATTTGGGATGCTTCCGGTTTTAATTCCTTTCTGATAACCTGGATGATTTCAGAAGGTTGGGTCTTTATCTCACCAAGAAGCACTTCTCCCGTGATGCCATCGATGGAAATCCAGTCCCCTTCGTTAACTTTTTGTCTTCCTACTTGAAAGGACCCCTCTTCCTCATTCGGCCTTATCTTATCACAGCCAACAACACAAGGCTTTCCCATCTGGCGTCCCACCACAGCGGCATGGCTGGTCATCCCGCCAGTGGCAGTAAGGATTCCTTGGGATGCGTTCATTCCGTGAATGTCATCGGGTGAGGTTTCCTCCCGGACAAGAATCACTCTCTGGCCCTTCTCTTTCCAATTCACTGCTTCATCGGCTGAAAAGACAACCTGACCCGTGGCAGCTCCTGGAGAAGCAGCAAGACCTTTGGCAAGGATTTCATGCTTCAGCTTTTCCTCTGAGTCAAAAACAGGATGAAGGAGCTGGTTAAGGGCGTCCGGCTCAACCATCATCAGGGCATTTTCCTTATCGATCAAGCCCTCATCAACCATATCCACAGCAATCTTTACGGCTGCCTGACCTGTCCTCTTGCCACTTCTTGTCTGGAGCATGTAAAGCTTTTCCTCTTGCACTGTAAATTCAAAGTCTTGGATGTCACGGTAATGCTTTTCCAACTGATCAGTTATCTCTTTTAACTCGTCATAAACCTCGGGCATATCTTTTTTCAGGGCCTCGAGTGGAGATGGTGTTCTTACCCCTGCCACCACATCTTCCCCTTGAGCATTGAGCAGATATTCTCCGTAGAGCTCTTTCACTCCTGAAGCGGGATTTCTGGTAAATCCAACACCGGTTGCTGATTTCTGTCCAATATTTCCGAACACCATGAGCTGGACGTTTACCGCAGTGCCCAAATCCTCAGGGATGCGATTCAACCGACGGTAGGTGATAGCCCGCGGATTATTCCACGATTTGAAGACCGCAGAAATGGCCATGTACAACTGCTCCTTTGGATCCTGGGGAAAATCCTTCCCGGTCTCCTTTTTGATCAATTCTCTATACTCTGAGATAAGCTCTTCCAAGGCTTTCTCTGAAAGCTGATGATCAAAATTGGCCCTCTCTTTTTCCTTTTTTCTCTTGAGAATCTCCCCGAATTTCCTCTTGGGAACTCCCATCACCACATCTCCAAACATATGAAGAAGTCGCCGATAGCAATCGAGGGCAAACCGCCTGTCTCCACTCTTTCGAGCTAATCCCTCCACAGTCTTGTCATTAAGGCCTAGGTTTAAGACTGTATCCATCATCCCGGGCATGGAAAATTTCGCTCCGGAACGAACAGAAACGAGAAGGGGGCTTTCTTCAATCCCGAATTTTTGTCCAGAGATATCTTCTAATTTTTTGAGATTTGCCAGGATTTCTTCCTTTACCTCTTCGGGTATTTTTTCTTTTGATTCTGCAAAAAGACTGCAGACTTCAGTGGAGATGGTAAAACCTGGTGGGACAGGCAATCCGATACCCGCCATTTCGGCCAAGTTGGCTCCTTTCCCACCAAGGGTGTCTTTCATTTCTTTGCTGCCTTCGGCTTGATCTTTGGCGAAAAAATACACATGCTTTTTAATCACCTCGTCACTCCTTTCAGAATCTCCTGTAAGACTATAGATAAAGTATTCTATACTATTGCGGTCCAAAATCAAAGTTCAAAGCTAGGCATCTCCCTTTCCGTGACAGTTTCAAAAGCAGTCAGGTAAGCTGATTCGTCAGCCCGCGAATTTTCCCCAGCGAGGAAAATTCGCTTATTCCTCGGCTCGC
>CAYSCW010000056.1:7666-10466 GCA_964429795.1 uncultured Eubacteriales bacterium | reverse complement strand
AAAAAAACTGCTATCGTGGTTAGCGTGGATGCCGAAACAGCGGTTCCGACTTCACTGGCTCCATCAAGGACAGCTGTTTTAACATCTTTGCCTTTCTCTCGATGACGGAATATGTTTTCAAGGACGACGATGGAATTATCCAGCAACATGCCGATTCCCAGCGCGATTCCCCCAAGAGACATGATGTTGAGAGTGATGTCTGCTCCATACATCAGATTAAATGTGGCGATAACTGAAACGGGTATGGAGAGAGAAATAATAACCGTTGCCCAGAAGTTTCGAAGAAAAAAATAAAGAATAGCAATGGCCAACAAGCCCCCGATGAGAGCCGCGTTTATGACCTCGTTGACTGCTTGCTGGATAAAAACAGCCTGATCATAGACCTTGACCATCTTCAAGTCAGGAGACAAAATCTCTCTGACTCTTTTCAGCCGCTTCTCCACTGCCCGGGAAACAGCGACTGTGTTGGCATCGCCTTCTTTATATATGGCAACTTCCACAGCCTCCATTCCACCTATTCGAGTAATGGCTTTGCGTTCCTTGTAACCATGACGGACGGTTGCTATGTCTTTAAGATAAATGGGAATGCTGTCTCTATAGGCTACAATCACATCGCCCATCTCATGCACAGATTGAAATTGATTCAAAGTACGAATCAAAAACTGGTGTGCCCCCTCTTCGAGACGACCTCCGGAAAGATTGACGTTCTCTTCATAGAGAACATTGGCGATTCTTTCTATGGGCAAGTTAAGCTGTGCAAGTTTCATCTGATCGATAAAGATCTGTACTTCGTCTTCCAGCCCCCCGCTTATTCTGACCGCAGCCACTCCCAGGGCAGATTCCAGTTCTTTCTTAACCTGCTCATCGGCAAACCGCCTTAAGTACTTAAGGCTTTCCTCATCGAATACTCCCGTACCCTCTTCCGACTCCTTTCCAGATTCTCTATAAAGAGCAAACCGAATAACGGGATCCAGCGACGGATCAAAACGCAGGATCACCGGCCTCTTTACCTCAAGAGGCAACTCCATAGCATCCATTTTCTCCCTGACTTCCAGGACGGCATAATCCATATCCGAGCCCCAGGCAAATTCAAGAATCACATCCGATTGGCCTGAACGAGAGATGGAACTAATCTTTTGAACATTCTTGACCACTCCAACAATTTCTTCGATGGGCTTTGTGATCAGATTTTCCACCTCTGCTGGCGCAGCCCCCTCATACTCTGTCCTGATGGTCATGGTGGGATAGGTCAACTCCGGAAGCAGATTGATCTTAAGCCGAGTAAAAGAGACAAATCCAAACAGCAACACCGCAATAGTGAACATGGCCACCGTTACCCGGCGCCTGATGGAAGCATCTATGACTTTTTTCATTGCTCAACCAATTTGACCTTTGAGCCATCCCTCAAGCTGCCTAAACCCGTGGTGACAACCACATCGCCTACCTCTAGACCTGACAGAACTTCCACATGCGTGGAATTACTGTACCCGATTTGAACCTCTTCCTTGGTGACCGTATCGCTGTCGACCACAAAGACCCATGCCTGGGTATCTTCGGTAAGGATGGCATTTTTGGGAACAAGGATGGCGTTCTCATGAGTATCATAGACGATCCTAACCCTGGTAAACATACCAGGTTTCAATCTGAGGGTCTTGTCATTGACTTCCACAGTCACCTTGAAGGTCCCTGTTCCAGCATCGACTACGGGACTTATCCGCGAGATCTTACCCTTGAATTCAGAGCCCGGCAGGGCGTCTGCTGTGAGTTTCGAAGGATAGCCAACCTGCAATTTGCTCATCTCCTTTTCTGGAACATGAAGGACGGCCAGCAAAGGATCAAAATCGGTAACTTGGAATGTCGGCTGATCCGTTTTCACCATATTTCCGATTTTGATGAGCCTCCGGGAAACAACACCAGTGATAGGGGCTTTTATTTCTGTGTAATCCAGCCGGAGCTTGGCCAAATCATAAGCAGCTTTCTGTGTGTTGTACTCAGACTTTGTTTTCTCATATGATTCCTGGCTGACAATTTTGTTTCTGAACAAGGACTCATTCCGCTCGAATTCACTGGAAGTCTTTTCCAGTATCGAATGGGCCTGATTGACCTCCAATAGATACTGCTCATCATCCAGTTTGGCCAGCACCTGTCCTGCCTTAACCGAATTCCCCTCCTCCATAAAAATCTTTTTGACCACACCACTGACCTTGGCCACAACCACCGCCTCTGCTTCGGCTTCCAAATTCGTGGATCCAGAATAGGTTGCTGTTATCGAACCCTGGATGACTTGCGACACCTCAACGGGAATGGCTGTTTCTTCCTGCTTCTTCTCTTTGACCTGGGAATTGGCATTGCTTCCGCAGCTATAAAGTAAGAGTGCGGCTGTCACAATCATCAGGATGATAACTATTTGCTCAAATCTTAATCTCATGGTCCCACTCCTTATCGAAAATATCTATATTTCCGAGTAATACTTCTTTTGTTACTACGGATATCTATAAGAAAAAGTTCCGTTTTCTTTTTTTTGATAAATTTGAAGGAAGAAACACTCTCTTTTCTCACCTTGTTTTATCTATATAGCTTATCCTCAAATGCACAAAGCTTACATTTTTGGCCTAATCTTCTCTTTAGTTAAAAGGATCTTGCTTTTGCCATGAATTCCCTGAGCAAATTCTGTGCCAAAGTTGATAACAGAGGTAATTCATCCTCCGGCAATCGAAAAAGATAAAAATAAGAAAAAACTGTCAAATTTTTTTACATCCAGGATAGCATTTCTATTTCTGAAATGAGCGAAGATATTTCA
>CAYSCW010000056.1:0-7566 GCA_964429795.1 uncultured Eubacteriales bacterium | reverse complement strand
ATGAAATCTTTTCTTTGATGTGATAAATTGTAACGTTTCGAGACGGGTGCATCTTAAAATCTTTTTTCCTTCTCGGATACACAACTCTACCTGATATGCGTATAATAACTGCCTTGCCTACCAAGAACTCATGAGAGGAAAAACTCTCCTTAAGATTTTGTTTCTTCTCATCTCGCTTTATTTCTTCATTCTCTCCATCCAGCTGATGGGCGTCTCTTTCAAGCTTATGGGGAAGGGATTTGCTGAGGCTCTGATCGAAACCACATCCAATCCTGTTTTCGGGCTGCTCATCGGTATATTAACAACCAGTATTATTCAAAGTTCCTCCACCACAACATCGATAGCTGTTGGTTTTGTGGCCGGGGGTGTGCTTACCATACGAGGTGCCATTCCCATAATCATGGGCGCCAATATCGGAACAACCATAACCAGCGCAATAGTCTCGATAGGCCATGTGACCAGAAAACAGGAATTCCAGAGAGCCTTCGCTGCTGCTACTGTTCATGAATTCTTTAATATTTTGGCTGTAATCATACTCTTTCCTCTGGAAATCACCACTCACTTGTTAGAGAAATCTGCAACTGCACTGGCAAATGCTTTCACAGGAGTTGGGGGAATAAAATTTTTAAGCCCACTTAAATTTATAACAGAGCCCCCAGTCAATCTTATAAAGAGCATCATTCCCATTCCTGCTGTCATACTGGTTGGAGCCATTCTTCTCCTATTCCTTTCCTTAATCAGAATAGTAAGGATTATGAGATCTTTGATGCTCACCAAAATAGAGGTTTTCCTGGACAAATATTTATTTAAAAATGATCTCACTTCTTTTCTTCTGGCGTTAATAGTAACAGCCATTATTCAAAGCAGTTCTGTGACCACTTCACTTATCGTCCCTCTGGCTGGAGCCGGTCTCCTTACAGTACGAAAGATATTCCCCTATACTCTCGGAGCCAATGTGGGCACCACAGTGACAGCCATGCTTGCTTCCTTTGCAACACTGAACCCTGCAGCCATAACAGTTGCCTTTACTCATCTGCTGTTCAACACTTTTGGCATTATTATCATATATCCGCTCAAGAAAATTCCTATTTGGTTGGCCGAGAGCTTTGCAAAGCTAACCGCTAAATCCAAAAAGAACACAATTTTTTTCCTGATGCTCTATTTTCTGTTTTATCTAGGTCCATTGATTTACATTTTGTTTGTGAAATAGATGAAAAAACATTTATAATGTAAACAAAGAGAAGGGGATAAAAGATGTTTAAGAAAATATTTGCTATTTGGAAAAGAGAGGGACTCTTGAATCAGGCGCTTGAGCGGACTGAGAGAATGTTCAAGCTTGTGTCGGAAAATTTTGATATAGCCGAAGAGGAATTGATAAAAAACCTCGATGTCAAGCGGGCAAATATATATATGACAGACCAAAAAATAAACGAGTGTGAAAAAGAAGTCAGACGCAAAGTCTTAGAGCACCTGACAATTAATCCCAAACAAGACTTGAGCTCGTCCCTGATTCTTATCACAGTGGTCAAAGACTTGGAAAGGATCGGCGATTACGTCAAAAATATCGTGGAGCTGGCTTACCACTATCCGAGTAAGATGGAGAAGAACACATACACAGAGGAGCTCATCACTATCAGCAAAAAGATGAGCGATTTGTTGAAAGACTCTCTGAGGGTTTTCAAAGAAGCTGATGTCAACAAGGCTAAGGAATATTATAAATTTTACCGTGAGGTGACCAAAAAGACTGACGCTATGACAGAAAAGCTCCTGGAAGAAACCGAGCTAAAGATCAGGGAAGCCATTGTTTATGCACTCTTCGCAAGGTACCTGAAAAGAATCGCCGCCCACCTGGCAAACATCCTGACCACAGTGATCAATCCCTTCCATCTGGTTGGATATGGATTCGAAGACAACAAAAAGGAAGAGATTGAATGATTTGTGAAAAGAAGAGCACATCTAAAAAAGGAAACCATTCCATTTCAATAAAAACTGGTTCCATTTAAAAATCAAGGAGGAATCCCTGAAAAGGAAAATTTCCACGCTGGATCAATACTTAAGTCAAATCCAAGTCGAGATCCACTCAAGAGAGAGGATCATCAGATTCTTAATGTTATCGGCCTTCCCCACTCCCACCAGCGATCCAAAGAGCTGGCCATCTGGAACATGTTAGACAGTATCCTCTTAGCTCTGGATCTTCTGAGAGTACTCTACAGGGATCTTTCTGTCAGGAATTTTTTCTCTCTCCATAAATCCCAACGTTTTTATCCCATGCTCGACCGGTACGGAAACATCATCACCCATCAACCTCAATACAAGGGTCTGAAGATCTACCCCCCGCTTAAAACTCTAATCCTCGAATAAGCGAGACTTTTCCCTTTTTTCAGAAAAAAAGATCCTGAAAGTCAACTAGGGAACAGTACCTTCCTTTTTATCCCCTCCAGAAATCAAAAACATCTTGGGGTTTGTATCCAGATCAACAAAGTTGTCAGCATTTTCTAAGAGCTTTTGGGAGCAGGATTTGCCAAAAGCCATGATCTCCACATAACATCCCAGGGCATGTTTGAGATGATTCACCAGAGGGATAAAATCACCATCTCCACTCACCAGCACGACAGCATCGAGCTTGGGCGCTAATTCGATGGTATCCATGGCAATTCCGATATCCCAATCTCCCTTTTTTGCCCCGCCATAAAAAATCTGAAGATCCTTCATCTTGACTTCATAACCCAAGCTCTTTAGGGCATCAAAAAAATTGACCTCATCCTTGACATCTGCTTTTATCACATAGGCGATCGCCCGGATAAGGCGGCGTCCCCTTACTGCCTCCCGAAGCAAAGCTCTGAAATCCACTTTTGATTTATAGATAAACCTGGCGGAATAATACATATTTTGAACATCCACAAAGACTCCTACCCTCTGTTCCTTATAAATGTTAGAACCTACCCGTCGCGGCATCGTTCTTCCTTTCGAAATGATTTGGTACTCGGTTCTAAGCTTATAGCAGAGGAACCTGTAATGTCAATCTGGAACACCCATCTGATAGCATTTCCACTTCCGTGATGAGCCAACGGGGACGTTCCCTGCGGGGACACCCTTTCTGATTCTAGTTATGAATTCAATTAGAAAGAGTATACCCCTCGGAAACGTCCCCATAAGGTAAGCCGGCGATTCCTTTCCATCTGAAGCCCATAGTGGAGGAAGGGAGGGCTGTGGCGAGGATGGAAGGAAACTGGCGCTTTTATCCAAGATTATCCCAATTAGGCGTTGGTTCCTGTCCGTCCGACGCCCATGGTGGAGGGTGGGAGGGTCTTGGCAAGGATGGATAGGAACTAACGCTTTTATTAGCTATCACGGAAAATGGAGATTCTTCCCACCGCTTTTGAACCAATGGAGAGCTCTGTTCACCACATCAACTTGGTGAGTGTACTCCCCTATCCCATGAGGTTCGCGGGGATAAATCACCAATTTAACTTCTGCTCCATAATGTTTGAGAGCCGAGTAAAGCTGATATGCCTGGGAAACTGGAACACGCAAATCTCGCTCTCCATGGACGATAAGCACAGGGGTTCTGACCTGGGAGGCGTAAGTGAGCGGAGAGTTTTTGCGGTAGATCTCTGGATCTTCATAAGGAGATTTCATGAAATAGCCGATCATGAATGACGGTTCATCGGTCAGCGCATACTCAGTGAGCAAATCCACGACTCCAGCCCGGGCAAAGGCAGCTCTGAATCTATCGGTATGGGTGATGATCCAGAAAGTTAGATATCCTCCGTAGCTTCCCCCGCCCACAAACATGCGGCTCTCATCCACCCACCCTTTATCAATCAGGTAATCCACACCGCTCATCACATCACTCATCGGCCCCTCTCCCCAATTTCTGACATTGGCCATCATCCATTCCATTCCCTGCCCCGAGCTTCCTCTGAAATTGGGCAGAAACACCAGATAACCCTGGGAAGCGAACAACTGTGCCCAGTTGCTGACCTGAATACCCAGACTCCAATTATAAGCGGGCCCGCCATGAAGCCAGACAATAAGGGGATAGCGATTATCAGGAGAAAACTCCGCAGGTTTGACCATGATTCCAGAAACAGAGGCATTGTCTTTGGGATTGACCCATTTGATCTCTTCTATCCTGCCTAATTTCAGTTCTCTCAGATGATGGTTGAAAAAGGTTAATTGTTTCTTGTCCTTGCCGTCTATGCTTGAAATCCAGACTTCACCGGGGCTGGAGAGGGTCTCGCTTATGAAGGCCACAAAGTCACCGTCGGCGCTGACTGACCAATAATTTCCCCAGTAGGGAATGATGGAATGATTCATTTCAAACAGAAATTCCATCTTCTCTTTTTGATCGAAGGAAACAAAGTAGTGTCGAGTTCCTCTAGCTAGAGTGGCAAGAATTCTGTTCTTTTTGGGATGCCACGTAACATCCCAGACATTGCCTTCATAATCCTGGAGCAATGGAGTCGGTTCCCCTCCTTCTACAGGAATAACCTTCGGTATTCCACGCTCCTTGAATTGGTCTACAGGACCGAGATAGACGATCCATTTCCCGTCAGGTGAAAAAGAGGGAGAAGCTTGGGCGTTGGTCTTTGGAGAGAGGATGGTTTCCTGGCCGCTTTCCACATCTCTGAGGCCTAAATGACTTCGATATTCATTGCCCTCTGCAGTGGGGACGGAAGAAGCGAGCACGGCAATTTTTTTGCTGTCAGGAGACCAGTTGAAAAGCCAAACAGTCGTATCCTGTTGGGCGAGAAGGCGACTTTTTCGGCTTTCCACATCCAACAACCAGAGCTGCGTGTGTCTGTAATCTTCATCAACCACGCGGGCATCGTCTCCTCTTTTGATGCGTTCACGCTCCTTCTCTGTCAAAGGCTCAGCCATCAAAAAGGCAATCTTTTTCCCGTCGGGAGACCATTTCAGATCTCGGATGCTGCTCGGTTCATTTGCGATTTTCTCTACCTTTTTTGTCTCCAAAGAATAAAAATAAATCTGAGAATCTCGCTCTTTTCCTCTTCGGCAAAGGAAAGCCAATATGTCTCCGCTAGGAGACCAGCGGGGAGAAAAATCGGAACCGGGATTTTCAGTCAGTTGATAGAGGATTTTTCCATCTCTGGAAGCAATCCATATTTCTGAATTGAGTTGACGTTCTTCAAACTGAGTCACAACACATGCCGCCCACTGTGCAGAAGGGGAAATCTGGGGATCAGAGACTCTTTTGACGTTTAACAGATCTTGGATGGAAAAAAGACTCTTATCCTGCAAGCCAAAACCCGGCTCTACGGAGAGGAAAAAGATTAAAAAAATGAGGAAATAAAATTTAACGCTTTTAAATTTCCTGTTCATAAGTCTCTTCTCCTTTGGCAGTAGAATACGGCTTCATTTTAAACATTGCTCAAAGGAGAGTCAAAACCTGTTTTATTAGCAGTCACGGAAAAATGGAGACTCTTCCGTGCCTACTCTCAAGTATTATCTTTTAGAAACAAATGGATAAAAGGCCGGCACTTGGAGGATCGTCCCCGATCAGAATACGATTCTGAACTTTGTGCCTTTTTCTCGCTTGAG
The DNA here is from genome assembly GCA_964429795.1 of uncultured Eubacteriales bacterium. Lineage (GTDB taxonomy): Bacteria > Acidobacteriota > Aminicenantia > Aminicenantales > Aminicenantaceae > CAYSCW01. The sequence goes on along the minus strand of CAYSCW010000056.1, from coordinate 2,001 downwards.
TTTAATGGTTCCTCCCAGCTGACTTACCAGATCGATCACCAGCTGCATCCCCAAGGTTTCTGTCTGCTGGAAATCCACATCTTCAGGAAATCCGACGCCCGTGTCATTGACCACCAGGGAATATTTACCCTGTTTATTGGCATTCATGATCACCTGAACATCTCCCTTCTGATCACTGGGAAAAGCATGCCTCAGGGAGTTGGACACTAACTCGTTGATGATCAATCCGCAAGGAATAGCTCGGTTAATATCCAGACAGACATCTCTGATATCCAATTTCATCCTGATCCGCTCCATCCCCACCCTGTAGGTTGAAAGGAGATGAGTTGTCAGACGCTTAATGTAATCGGAGAAATTAATTTTTGCCAGATCGCTGGATTGGTACAAAGATTCATGAATGAGGGCCATCGACCGGATCCGGTTCTGGCCGACATTGAATAAGTCCAGGGTCTTCTTACTTTTGATCTGTCTGGACTGAAGCCTTAGCAGGCTGGAAATAATCTGCATGTTATTCTTCACCCGATGATGAATCTCCCTCAACATGACTTCTCTCTCATTGAGGGCAGACTTGATCTTTTCCTCGGCTTGCTTGCGTTCGGTGATGTCTCTTGCCACTACCTGCACGCCGATGTTCTTTCCTTCCTCTTTGATAAACCCGATTCGTATCTCAGAGAGATACGCTGTTCCATCCTTATGGTACCAGGTAACCTCAAACGGCTTAGGCACCTCCCCTTTGGAGGCCGTATAAATCAGTTTCATATATTTTGGGGTGTCTTCGCCAGGCAATAGCTCCAGCTCTGTGAGATGTTTTCCCACAATCTCTTCTTTGGAATATCCTGTGGCCTTGGTCATAAAAGTGTTGCATGCGGTGATGTCTCCTTTCATGTCCAAGAACAGGATAGCGTCGGGTGAAAGTTCGACCAAATTCCTGTATTTTTCTTCACTCACACGAAGCCTCTCCTCTGCTTGCTTGCGCTCGGTAATATCCCTGTAGATAGCATAAATTGCGACCACCTCGCCATCGGCGACAATGGGCGAGGCAAGGACGGAGACGTCCATAAGCTTCCCATCCTTACGCTGACGGACAGCTTCGAATCCTACGTTTTCACCTGCTGCCACCTTATTGGTGATAGAAATCCCATTCTTCAGATACCTCCTGGGTACTACCAGCTCATCAATATTCCGCCCCAAGACTTCTTTTCGTTTATACCCAAAAAGCCGTGTGAATTCGCTGTTGACGCGCATCACTTTTCCTGCTGGATCAGACATGACGATCCCTTCTTGAGCACTTTCAAACAGCCGGTCGAGGTAAGCCTTCTCCATTCGCAGCCTTTCCTCCGCCTGCTTGCGCTCTGTGATGTCTAAGATTTGGGCTACTGTCTGAATCCGGTCAGATTTATCCTTAATAACGGTTGAACTGATCTCAACACGTCTTTTCTCCCCGTCCTTCCGCACAACATTAAATTCATACCTGGGTGGAACCTTCTCTCCTCTCTGCCTCCTCACATAGCGGTCCATCACAAGCTTTCGGCTCTCCTCGTCCAGGAATTTGCGAAAATCCTGGCCGATGATTTCCTTCTGTAAATATCCTGTCATCCGGCACCCTTTATCGTTGATATAGGTAAGACGGTAAGAATCATCGACAATCATTATTCCTGCATGGGAATTCTCCACGATAGAGCGAAACAGTTCTTCACTCTCCCTTGGAGCCTGCTCGGCCTTCTTCCGTTCAGTAATATCGAAAGCCATAACCATAATTTCTGTTCTATCCCCCCTTTTATCTCTTATCGGAATGTTGAAAATCCTTCCAGTCCGTCCCTCACCTGTTTTAGTATCGAATTCAACTTCATAAGGAGGAATATTATCTGCTCGAAAAACCTGGGCAAGCTTCCTCTTCACTGTGAACTTGCTTTTTTCAGAAAGGAAGGGCAGTTGAAGAAAGTTCTTTCCTACAACCTCTTTGGGCTGATAGCCGAGCCAGTCATAGACTCTTTTGTTCAC
>CAYSCW010000055.1:0-10928 GCA_964429795.1 uncultured Eubacteriales bacterium | reverse complement strand
CGTGTCGTCTTCGCATGTTGACCATTTTACCATACCTCCTCCAAGGCTATGGCAGCTCAAAATGCACCTTATTGCTCTGTCCAAAATTTGGGGAGAGGTTCACCTACCGGATATACTGCCTCTGGAAAGGATCCTCTTTTATCAGTGCTCTCTTTCAAAAACGGTAAACAAAGGGTGATAGTAAAAGGATGGTCAAGTCAACAGATGTGGACTTAGACGAAGAGAGATTTTTTTAAAAAGCCTCGTTCTTGGGGAGGTTTTAAAGAGTTAGTAATTCGTTTCTTTGCAGGCCGCCATTAAAATCTTGAGCATTTCATCCTTCTGGTCGAGATGGGCGCTTGCATTTGTCTCTACAAAAAACGCGTCTCCAGGATGGTGACAAAAGGCATGCACAGCGACTTTTGGCACATACTGAGCCGAGGATAGATTCTCGGGATAAGTGACAACAGCAGCGAAAATCCAGTCATTCTCGCTGAATTTCTCTTCGGTTAAAATCTCCACGTTAGCGCGGATGGCATCCAACTCGGGATCGCCGGTATTGATGTTCGGGCGGGTCAGGGTATCTATAATCCCTTTAATCCTGTTTTCGATATTTCCGGGAATAGCCTCTGGATCACATGAACCTGCACAGGAGATTGTGAATTGAATAAAAGGTGGATAGAAATAGTCTTCATAGTCTTTTGGCTGAAATACAACCGTTCCAAAATCGGGATTTCGTATCCAAGTCGCAGGAATTCTTGCCTTGACTGTCAGAGTGTCTTCAGAGTTAGGGAGCTTGATCTCAAGTGTTTCATTTTGCAGATTTTCTGTTTGTGCTGTTTCAGGATTTAAGATTTCCGGTTGTGGTGTTTCAGTTTTATTTTCGGATGATTTTGAGCAGCTGATCGTGATTAGACTGGCTATGAATATCATGATCACTACATGACTTATTAAGATAAGGCTTTTGGGTTTCCTCACTGTTTATTCCTCCTTGAGTATTTCGAAATTTGAGCACAATTATACAACCAGGAATCAGATCTTACAATATAACATTTTGGGAAGACTCCAGTCTGAGGACTCAATTGACAACAATTTTTTCTTGTGATATTGACTGGAGAGAATGGTGGATATCAATTAAAAAAGGAAGCAAAAGGACGCTGAATCGAAAAGCCATATCTTATTCCTGAAGAGGGAAAATTATCATGAATATTTTATCTTCCAAGTATGGCTCGAACCTTCGGAAATTCTCTAAGATAAAGGAGGGGCGAATTTGGATTTTTGCTCTAATTTTGGCTCTCTTATTGGGAATCCCAAGTATCTCATGCGAAACCGAGGATTGGCAGAAAGAATACGACCAGTTGAAGGCTAAGATTGAGAGAGAGGAGTCAGAACCTCGCGGATCCCCAAAGAATATCAATGAGTATGGAAAATGGATGAGAATAAAGGCCGCCGACAGGAATAAAGCGACAGAGCTGGCCGGGAAAGCCCAGTTAGGCGGGAATCCCTACTGGCAGAATAAGTTTCTTGAATTAAAAGAACTCGCTCAAGACTCAGGAAACAGCACTTTATGGACGGGTGGCTATGTCTTCATGCGCGTCGAGACAAAAGAAGCCAGCGGAAGAGGGGATAGCTGGAAAGATGCTGTCTTTAAAGCCGGGCCAGAAGTGGGGCAGAAATTGTTTCGGTGGGCAGGGCAATACGGGTTTGATCGAGAGATCATACGAGATTACGCCCGCTGCCTGATGCGCTTTGCCAACGGTGATGTGGAAGAAGGGAATACAGGACTCTATGAAGGCCGAAGAAGTGAAATCGGGCATCTTGATCAAGATGGAGTTTTGGTTCCGCCAAAGCGGGATTTTGACGTCACCTGCGAAAGGCGGGATGAGTTCACAACAGTCGAAGAAGGCGAGCCCCAGGTGCCTGCCGATAAGGCTATGGAAATGGTCGAAGAGATCCGAGAGCAATGCAAGTGGTATAAACTTCAGGGCGAGTATGACGATTCCACCGATTTGATGGAGGAATACCTCCAGGAAAAAAAGGTTTTGTGTGACCTGCCTCATGATAAGGGGCATTATTTCTTCTTGAAGTTGGCTGAAAAGCATGACTTACCCGAGGCCGAGGAACACATTGATGGATTCTATGCCACAATCTACGGCAAAGTGGAAATAGAGGCTGTGGAAGGACGGAAGCCGGCTTCCGGAGCAAAGATAACAGTTAAAGCCCCTAAAGACAAGGATGCACCGAAAAACAGACGAGAGTGGACGACGACAACAGATGAAGACGGAAAATACAAGATGAAGGATGTTATCCTCCATAAGGATTGCTCTCCGTTTGAAATTACAGCGGAGTATAAAGATTGTAAAGAGGAAGAAACATTCGTCGGGCCTCTAGAAGAGCCAGATTCTTCCTTTGAGTATAAAAAGAACCTTGTGATACACTGTCTACGCTGCTTAGAGATCGATTGTATCTGGTCCTCTCCTCCTTTGTCCTCCGAAATTAACATTAGTTATGGTGGTACAGCACATGTCGAGATTTGTTTCAAGGTGGGAGAGCCATTAGTAGCTGGAGGCCCAATCAAGGATCTTAATGGAGAGGGACGTGGTTCCCAGAAATGCTGGGTGAAAACCAATCACCCGAAGTGGCGCATTGAAAACAAACGATGCACTGATTTCAATTCTTCTGTCGCCTATGGCAGTTATACGGGTGATAGATATGGCTTTGTCCTGAAAATTGACCATGGGCGCTTAAGTTATGATATTGTTGAAGAGCAGGATGGGCATATTTCGCGATATCCTAGTTGGGACTTGGGCATAGAAAAGATCCTGTCATGCATCATTTTCGAGATACTTGAGAAACCCGATGCGGTTTTTAAGGAGAGCGGAAAAAATCAGTTAGAGACCCATTACGAAATCACCGCGCGTTGGAAAAAGTAAGTTCATCTACATCATATAGGATGAGATAAACAGAATTGAGGGATCAATTCTTGTTTTTTTGTTATTAATTTGGATATGATCTTTTTATCGAAAGACCGCTGAGATTAGGAGGGGAAAAAATGAAAGTCTTTGTTAAGCTTTTTTCAGTTTTATTTTTAGTTTCTGTCTCAGCACTGCTCAGTTGGGGCGAGAAGGGAGAGAGGGCCGAAGCCGGGGAGATGTCCCCTCCAAGAGGCAATTCTCCTGAGACAGAGGTCAAGATTCCCTGGGACGATTACGGCTACAAAAAACTGACCCAGTTCCACCTTCGCTATTATTATATTTTTGAAGATGCCGTGGACAAGGTTCTGCGTGGTGAGATGAGCTGGGATGAGGCGATTAAAGACAATACCGGCATAGTAGAAGTGTGGTTTAAGAGCGATGGCAGCCTGTTCAGATTTGATAGATATATTGAGAAGCTCGATGCTAAATGTGAATCCTATGAAGGGAAATCCTCTGACACTATTTCCTTCAATAACAAGACCTACAGCCTGTACGAGAGAACTGTGCAAAAAGGAAAACAGTCAACAAGCTGCACCTTCCGCTCTGGGACACAGATCGGTTATGACGATGAGGCAAAACAGGCTATTGCCGAGAGTTGCCGCTATGAAGAATTCACCTCTGAAAAAAAACCAATAGATCAAGGCTCAGCGATAAGCAGGATGATGGGGGGTCACGCATCTGGCGCTGGCTTTGGATTCTATTTTACACAAGAGACAGGCGATGAGGAATTGGACAAGGGTATGGAGGAATTAGGAGAATCGACTCTTGAGCTCACGAAACTTATGGAGCCAGAGAAATATAAAAAAATAATCGAGACCTGGAAGGTTAAAAAGGAGATTGCCGGCAGAACTGGCCTCAAAGATATCAGCTCGCCGCCGCCATTTAAGGGCGGTATCAGTATGAAAGGATTTCAATTTATAGATAAAGAACTTGGAATCGGGCTGGAAGGCTATCTTGAGGGATGCTCCAAGAGCTGGCTTTACCCGGAGACTCAATTTGAAGAGCCCAGGCTTTTATATAGAGCCTTGCTGGTAGAGACAACTGTGTCTCCTGATGTATTCGAGAATTTCTAGAGTTTTTTGTTGACATTTTTGGGGTTGCCTTTTTGGATTTCCAGTATTTGCGCGTTTATCCATGTCCCGTCCAAAATCGAACGGTCTCTGTTTCAGAAACGAACAAACCTTCCCTACGCCGAACCACAATCCTCCGTGTCACCCTGGAGCCTTCATTTGGCATGAAATATGCATACATAGATTGCGAATGTATCTTCGAGAATGAGGCACACAATGATATCGAAAACATTGATGGCTGCATCAACAAGGCCCATCATTCTGGCAATTCTCTCTAGAGGAGAGGATTACGGCTACAGCATAATCCAGAAAGTCAAAGACATTTCAGGAGGGCATCTTCAATGGACGGACGGGATGCTTTATCCAGTCTTACAGAGAATGGAAATGGACGGCCTGGTCACTTCTAAATGGAAACTCTCTGGAGAAAGCCGGCCCCGACGCTACTATACCATCACCGAGAAGGGTCGTAAGGAACTGGCATCAGAACTTGTAAGCTGGCGGAATGTCTGGCAGGCATTAGTCCGGCTTACAAAGCCGATTCCGGCCGAGGATTAAAACCAGCAGGAGGAATGATGTTCGATCTGGAAAAAGAAATCAGAAAATGGAAAAAAAGCTTACAAAAGTATGAAGTGTTCGAAGACGGGCTCGTTGCAGACATCGAGCTCCACCTTCGCGACACCTACAATGCCCGGAGACAAGCGGGGCTTACGGAAGATGATGCCTTCCGCCAGGCTGTTGACCAAGTGGGAACAGCTGAAAGCATTGCCGCTGAATACAACAAAAACCGGCTCGTCATGCTCAACCGCCGCTCCCCCCTTCGCCCCGGCCGCTTCATGCCCGCCCTGGTCTGGAATTACATAAAGACAGCCCTGCGCGCGATCCGCCGCCAAAAAGGTTACTCCCTTATCAATATCTCCGGCCTGGCCATAGGCCTTACCGTCTGCATGCTGATTGTTCTCTGGGTGGCGGATGAATGGAGCTTCGATCGTTTCAACACCAACGCCGGCCGGATCTACCGGGTATACCGCAACGAATCCGCCACACAGAAGAACTCCACCAGCGTCTTAACACCACCACCCATGGCCGCGGCCCTTAAAAAGGATTTTCCTGAAATCGTCAAAGCCACCCGGTTCGGCTACTGGCGTAAACAGCTCGTCACCTATAAAGATAAGAGTTTCAACGAGACGAGGTTTATGCATGCCGACCCTGATTTTTTCGACATGTTTTCCTTTCCGCTGATAAAGGGCGACTCGGAAACCGTCTTCTTAAATCCCTACTCTGTCGTCCTCACGGAAAAAACTGCGGCCAAATACTTTGGAGAGGAAGATCCTGTCGGAAAAATGCTGACAGTTAACAACTCTTTCGACATCATAGTCACCGGAGTCATCCACAATGAATCGCTTAACTCAAGCCTGGAATTTGACCTCCTATCCCCCTTTGAAATCCTCCTTAAGGAATCAATCGGGGAGGACAACAGGGATAACTGGGGATTCAATTCCTTTGGCACATATGTGATGCTGGAGCAATCCGCCTCCTCCGAGAACCTCAACCAGAAACTCAAAGGCTACCTCACAAAATATGCCGAGGAAGACACAGATGAACTGGCTCTCCAGCCTCTGACCGACATCCATCTTTTTTCCAACCTGGGTCACGATCTCCGCAACCGGGGCGATATTAAGTACTTCTGGATCTTCAGCGCCCTTGCTGTTTTCGTCTTGCTCATCGCCTGCGTCAATTTCATGAATCTCACCACCGCCCGCTCTGCCAACCGGGCCAGGGAAGTCGGGCTGAGGAAAGTGGTGGGAGCAGGGCGGCCGCAGCTTATTCGCCAGTTTTTCGGCGAGTCCATTCTGATGGCCCTTTTCGCCCTGGTGAGCGCCCTTTTTCTCCTGGAGTTTCTTCTTCCGCTGTTTAACAACCTCTCGGGAAAACAACTTACATCAGCCTGGCGGAACAATCCCACCCTCTTGCTCGGATTTATCAGCCTGTCTCTTCTGACAGGAATTTCTTCCGGCATCTACCCGGCTCTTTTCCTGTCCTCCTTCAAGCCTGTCCGGGTCCTCAAAGGGACCATGCGCACATCCGGGGCCAATCCTCTCTTCAGGAAGGTGCTGGTTATTTTCCAGTTTTCGCTTTCTGTTTTTCTCATCATTGGAACGCTCATAATCTCCCGCCAGCTCTCCTACATGAAAAACATAGATCTGGGCTTTAACCGGGAGCACATCATTTATTTGAGTATCCACAGCGAACTCCATGACAAGTACGGATCTATCCGCGAACGGTTTCTGCAAAATCCCGATGTCCTCCACGTCACGGCCTCTATGACGCTTCCCACTGATATCCAAGGTAGCCCTGGAACCCCAACGTGGGAAGGCAGGCCCCCTGAGGCAAAAATGGAGATCAAGGCTGACTTTGTGGATTATGATTACATTGAGACTTTCAAAATCCCCCTGGTTGAAGGCCGAAGCTTTTCGAGGAAATACTCCACCGATCCTGAAACTGCTTTCATCGTCAATGAAGAAGCCGTAAGACGAATGGGGCTTGAAAAACCCGCGGTGGGAAGGAGGTTCGGATTCTGGAATATCGACGGACAGATCATTGGCGTCATGAAGGATGCCCATTTCCAGACTCTTCACCAAAAGATAGAGCCCTTGGTATTTAAAATGTTTCCCGGGTGGCTGAGGCGCATGTATGTGAAGATCCGGTCCAACAACGTATCTGCCACTCTGGCCTCTCTGGAAAAGACCTGGGAGGAGATGAACCTGGGCTATCCCTTCGAGTACCGGTTTCTGGATGAGGAATTCCACAATCTGTACAATAGTGAAGCGAGACTGGGGAAAATCTTTCAGTCCTTTACAGCCCTGGCAGTATTCATCGCCTGTCTGGGCCTTTTCGGTCTTGTTTCCTTTATTGCTGAACAGAGGACCAAGGAGATCGGGATCCGCAAGGTCCTGGGTTCGTCAACAGCCGGCATCGTGGCGCTCCTCAACCAGGAATTCCTTAAGTGCATTGCAGCCGCCAACCTCATCGCCTGGCCCATAGCCTATTTCGCCATGCAGGTATGGCTCCAAAAGTTCGCCTACCGGGCCGACATCGAGATATGGATATTCCTTCTCTCCGCCGCGCTAGGCCTGGCTGTAGCTCTGCTCACGGTCAGCCTGCAGACCTTGAGAGCCGCAAGAGCCAATCCTGTTGACAGCCTGAAGCATGAGTGAGTTGGCGTAAGCCGGAGAGTCTTAAAAAATCAAGTACCAACCTGTTTTCCAGTCTGATTTGACATTATCATGTTTATATCTCTTTTGGGTTTGATGATTGTTAGTCTATTTTTTAGTAAGAGCAAAGAAAGTGTAGAAATTGAGGGCGGGCTACGGTAACTTGCTGATATATATAAAGCTAAGCTAAAATGTTATATTATTTTTACCTTTAAAATAGCTTTTTCAGGAGCAAAACCATTACTTTAAAAAATCTCCCATTGCAAGACAAAATTCTATCTACAAAATTCTTAAACATACAATTTCATTCCCAAAATTAAGCCTTTGAGCCCAATTTTTAGTTATTTCCCCCTGTTTATATTAATAGAATCAATCAGTTAGCAAAGCCCGGCTACACCTCAATGCATTAGCATCCCAATGCAACATCCCAACGCAAAGCTACATCCCAAAGTAGGAATTAATTGGGTTCCACACTCTGCGCAGAACCAGGAAGTATCAGGATTATCAAAATGACATTTAAGACATTTCATAGCTACTGTTATCCCTTTAGCTAACTTGGTAAAAGAATGACAACAAGTATAAGAGCAGGTCTACGCTTTTAAATTTTTTGAATTAAAATTTAGAAATTTATTTTTTGTTTTAGATTCGATAAAAAAAGTTAAAAGTGTTGACATGGCCCTTATATTTAAGATAAAAATAAAGAAAGCAAAAGAATACTGGAAGCCAAAGTCATATATTTGCTTATTTGTCGATATCTTATTTTTAGAGATTTTGGTGAAAGGAGGGCGATTTCATGTTGATTAAAAAAATCGCGGCAAACATTTTAGGTATCTTACTGATTCTGATACTCTTCTGCCCAGCCAAAGCCCAGATGCAGACACTCGGCGAATTCGAAGGAGTAGAAATCCCTGTTAACCTGAAACATGAAGATACCGTAGTTGAAAAGGGCAAATATGACCTTGAGTTTATAAAGCATGGACAAAATGCGTTTTATCTCAAGTTTAAAAAAAAGAATAAGACTGTTTGCCTTATTCCTGGTGGTGAGAGAGTAATGTATGAAAACCAGAGCGATTTAACCTTACTTAATTTGGATCCAGATATTCCTGAAAACGCCCGTTTTAAAATGAAAAAAAATCCAGCACTGAAAATAGCCTATATAATATTTGAAACAGGCAAACACTCAATGATATGTCCCTTTTACAAGATAAGATTCAAAATAAAATATGAAGAGTAATGAGTCGCAAACGAAGGCTTTACACAGTATTTCTTATTAAAATCTATATTACTCCTTACCAATTATCTTATCTTACCAGGTATTCATTATTGCGATGAACCTTGATTAATAAGGTTTAGGAGGTGTCAGATGAAACTAAAGAATTTAATTTTATGCTGCTGCGTTATTTCATTAATCCTATTTTGGTATGGCTGCAAAAATGAAGCTGATAATGTTGCCATTTCATCCGATGGAGTCAAAATCAGTTTCGATCAGCAAGGAAAGGGTAAGCCTGCAATCATTTTTGTCCACGGTTGGTCTAATAACAGGAGTGTCTGGGACGCACAAATGGCTCACTTTTCAAAAAAATACAGAGTCATCGCTGTCGACCTTGCCGGGTTTGGAGAATCCGGATACAACCGTACAAACTGGACGATGGCATCATTTGGTGAGGATGTTGCTGCTGTTATTAAGAAGCTAAACCTTAAGCAGGTCGTGCTTGTTGGTTTCTGTTCGGGTGCGTATAATATCATTGAAACTGCAAAGACATCTCCCAAAAATATTATCGGATTGGTGCTGGTAGATATTTTACAAAATGTGGAAATGACTTATTCACCCGAGATGCTTGCTTATATGGATAGCGTTTTATGGGATGTAGTAACCAATCCGACCAACGAGAAATTGGTAGGTGGTGGTTTCTACAAAATGAATCCTGAGGCATCGTATGAACGAGTTCTCTCTATGTTGTCTTCTCATAAGAATACTTCCAGAATTGGTTGGAAAGAATCGCTTGATGATCTTCTTCGATGGTATAATGAAGATCGTATCGAGTCGCTTAAAAAGGTCCAGGTTCCTATTACTTCAATTAATTCGAATATGGAACCGACAAATGTGGAAGCCTTCAAGAAGTATGTCCCTTCATTTCAGGCCAAGATCATCCCGGACGCAGCACATCTTGTTATGTGGGATAATCCTGAGGAGTTCAACCGTCTGCTTGAAGAAAGCATCCAGGAATTTATTAATCAATCAAAGTTAAAGTAGAAATATCTGAGCAAAAATATTGCAACACGAAACGCAAAACTGAGCTTTCCCCTCGATCCACTGAAATTGAGGGAGGGATTGAAATTGCGGGCTAATTGAAATTGAGGGCGCGCTACAGTAACTTGCTGATATATATAAAGTTAAGCCTAAATTTTCTATTATTTTTACCCTTAAAGAAGCTTTTTCAGGGGCAAAATCATTACTTTAAGAAATCTCCCATTTTAAGACAAAATTCTATTTACATAATTCTTAAATGTGCAATTTCATCCCCAGAATTAAGCCTTTAAGGTCAATTATTAGTAATTTTTCACTGTTTATCTTAATAAAATCAATCAGTTAGCAAAGCCCGACTACATTCCCAACTTCACATTCCCAACTTTTCTCATTCCCAACTTTTGATTCTAGGTTTTTTATTTGAATCCTATTGAGAATCTGAACTTTGAGCTTGAGCTGGCTGTTTTCTCATCTTTTACATATACATAAGCAAATAATTCCTTGCCTATCTGGTTAAGAGTGCCATCAGAATTGGTTATTAAGGTGTATGTGTTGAGTTCATTAGCAAGGTTATTTGTGCTAGTAATAAGCTCAAATATTTCTGAAATGAAAAGCCGGAGTCTTCCTATATAAAACTCAACTCTATCAGGGTTAACACCAGCCCAGGTACCTGAATGCCATGCATACTTATCTTCCCATTCTGCATAACCAACTCCAAAGTTACCACCACTGCTAACTTTACTAAGGCTTCCATAGTTATACCAGGGGTATTGCAGTGCATCATGTAGTTGTTGGGTTGCTGAGTTTATTGGTCCTGGTGGTCCTGTTTTATTATCTCTGTCTTCTCTGTGCCATGTTGCATCTCGTGGGACTCCTAGGATTCCTTCGCCTCTATCAACCCAGTCATCAATCTTTTGATAATGCTCGCTTTTGGTTATGCCACTGGTGTTCATTAGGAATATATCATAGTCGGTGTTTTGTCTTGGTGCTGTGAAGTTGGCTTCTCCATTTCTGCTGAAAGCTATTAGGCTTCCGAAGTTTTCTTGCCTTATTGCTATTCTTTCAAGGTCTACTCCTTTTACTCCGTAATCCCTCATTATGTCAGCTATGTTTAAGATAACTGAAGTTTCGCTTGTGACATTGTTTTTTGTGAAGCTGGTTTGTAGTCCTTGTGTGTGGTTGTAAACATCGAATTGTAGGTTTACCTGTACTGGTGGTTCTGGTTCATCTGGTTCGAATGTTGTTTTTCTGTCGCAGCCTGAATGAATAGTGCTATTTATTATTGGGATTGAGGATAAAGCAGCATATTTACCAATTTTCCAAGCTACTTTTAAGAATTCTCTTCTGGCTCTACTTTCAAGTTTATTGTCATTCTTTTTTCCAGACATATGAACCTCTCCCCAAATTTTGGACAGAGCAATAAGGTGCATTTTGACCTGCCATA
>CAYSCW010000054.1:0-11832 GCA_964429795.1 uncultured Eubacteriales bacterium | reverse complement strand
GCTTCCTCAGCCATCCTATTTCTGGTATTCTCTTACTGCCTTAAGGTGCTCCTTTAAGGTGTAGCTGAATTTGTGGCTTCCATTATTCTCGGAGACGAAGTAGAGATAGTTCTCTTCTGACGGGTAGAGAGCAGCCTCCATGGATTCTCTTCCAGGGCTGCAGATGGGGCTGGGAGGAAGCCCTGGATAGAGGTAAGTATTGTAAGGGGAATCCAATCTGAGATCTTTTGTCCTCAAGCGACCTGTGAAGCGTCCCTCCTCCTTGAGAATGTAGATGATGGTGGGATCACAGTCGAGTTTCATCCCTCTTTCCAGCCGATTATGAAAAACAGCCGAGATAAGCCTTCTCTCTTCAGGAATGGATGTCTCTTTTTCGATCAAAGAGGAAAGAGTGACAATTTCACGTATGCTCATTCCTAACTCTTGGGCTCTCTTTTTCCATTCTTGGTGGAAAATTTTTTCAAACTCAGAGACCATCGCTTCCACCACTTCTTCTGCCGGAATACCTTTGGGGAAATGGTAAGTTTCAGGAAAAAGATATCCCTCAAGGCTGGAAGCTTCTTTATCCCAGGAAGAGATTCGATTGATGTTGGAGGATGCTTCCAAGAATTTTTCCTTATTCATGGAGGGGAATGAGTCGATATGCACAGCGATTTCCCTTCGAGTCAGTCCTTCAGGGATAGTGAGGGAATGGAGATAGACTTTTCCCTCGATAAGAATGCTCAAAACCTGTTTTGGAGAGAGCGGAAGCTGGAGTCGGTACTCACCGGCTTTCAAGCTTTGATGAGAGTAAAAAAGCTTGTATCCCAGAAGAAGAGGCCATTTTTTCTGGATGACTCCGCTTTCCTTGAGGTTTCGGGCGATCTCTTCAACCTTCCCCCCTTTTTCCACCTCGAAAGATATTTCTTTGGGCAGGCTCTTTGCAGTGAAGTAAAATTCGAGAGAAAACCACGTGGAGAGGACAAAGATGGTGGTTATGCCCAGGAAGAAGGTCCATTTAATGATTTTGAGAAGCATGGGATTTCGATCTTTTATGCTCCATGTAACTGGCCAAGATAATGATAGCTGATATTTGGTCCTTGAGATCTTTTTTTGATTTTTTCTTGATTTTTTGTTGATTGAGGATTCGGGATGCCTGTTGGGTGGTCAAGCGTTCATCCCAAAAAGTGATAGGGAGATTCAGGATTTTTTCCAGCCACCGGGCAAACTCTTTGGTTTTCTCTGCTCTTGTTCCTTCGGTTCCGTCCATTCTCAAAGGAAAACCGATAACGATCTCTTCGATATCATATTTGGAGACTAGGCCTTGGAAGAATATTTTATCTTCTTTCTTGTTTTTGACCTGATACTGTCCAAGGCCCTGGGCTGTGAACTGTAGCTTATCGCTCACAGCAAGACCGATGCGTTTATCTCCGAAATCTATTCCTAGCACTCTCATGGAATGAATCTCTTCCAGGTCCTTTTTTTATTGCGGTACCTCTGAAAACCTAGATCGATAAGGACCTCCAGGAGCTGAGTATAAGGAAGCCCGCTTACCTCCCACAGTTTAGGATACATGCTTATCTCTGTGAATCCAGGAATGGTGTTGATTTCGTTGAGCAGAATTCTTCCTTTTTCTTCCTCATAAAAAAAGTCAACTCTAGCCATCCCTGAGCAGTCAATTGTCTTGTAAGCTTCCAAAGATATCCTTTGAATTTCTTTGACCACAGAAGAAGGAAGCTTTGCAGGAATGATGAAAGAAGTCTTACCCTCAATATATTTATCTTTGTAGTCGTAGAATTCTCTAAAAGGGATGAGCTCACCGGGAAGAGATGCCCGAGGATTCTCATTTCCAAGAACACTGCACTCCAGTTCTCGGCTCGTGATTCCTTCTTCGATGATGATCTTCCTGTCATACTGGAATGCCTCATCGATAGCTTTACCACTCTGGTCATAATCTCTGACCTTGCTGATGCCGATGCTGGAGCCAAGATTGGCTGGCTTGACGAAAAAAGGCGGCCGGAATTCCTCCCTTACATTGGAAAGGATAAGTTCTCTGTCTTTCTGCCAGTCGGACTCAAGAAGGATAAGATGCTGGACAACAGGAAGGTTTTTCAGACGGAAAAGTGTTTTGGCCAAGGCCTTATCCATACCGATGGCAGAAGCAAGCACTGCCGCCCCCACATAAGGGACATCTGCCATTTCGAAGAGGCCTTGAATGGTTCCGTCCTCACCGCAAGGGCCATGGAGCGCAGGAAAATAGATATCTGCTTCCGTTTCTTTTAAGGCAGGACTGGTTCTCCAAGGAAGGAAGGAGGAGAAGGCACCCTGACTCAAGGAGCGGGGAGGAAGCAAAGGAGACTCCACTACCCGCCAAAGCCCCTCTTTATTGATATAGATGGAGAGGATGTCATATTTTTTTTTATCCAGGTTTTTATAGATGGAGGCTGCAGAGATAAGGGAGACTTCGTGTTCGGCTGAACTTCCTCCAAACAGGAGGCCAACTGTCATCTTTTTTGTCTTCAATGCAGGAGGACAATTGTAAAGGATTGAAAATCTATTGTCCAATAGAGAATATCAAGAGGATGATTGGAAGGGAGTTGTTTAAAGGTTATCTTTGAGTTTTTTGCTCGGGTTAAATTTGACCCTCTTCTTTTTGGGAACAGATATTTCTTCTCCCGTTTTCGGATTTCTTCCTTTCCGTGCTTTTGACTTTTTGATTTCGAAGCTTCCGAAACCTGAGAAAGTAACTCTTTTCCCCTTTTCTAAGGAGTTTTTTATCCCCTCGATCATGGCATTAAAGGCCTTTTCCGCTTGAAGATATGAAATCCCCGCATCCCTGGATATTTTGGCAGCAATAGCTTTTTTGTTCACAATTGACCTCCTCTTTTGTCTTTATGTTATGGGGAAGACAGGGTGATGTCAAGGAAAGGAGAGTATTTAGGGAAAGAAAGCAGCTATTGACAGGGTGAAATGCGACTAATATAATAGGGTCAAAATTCGTGCAAAATAAAACCAGAAATCAAGAGGTGTAAAAGTGAGAAACCATATCCATCAAAAATTCAGTAAATTTCTTTTTCCGATGGCAATAATCATCATCATCTTTTTTATTCAGAGTGTCCTTTTCTCGAGATCTGACGGGCAAGAAAAACAAGAACATCAAATCGAAAAGGCAAAAATCTTTCAGGAAATCTATCCTATTATTTCTGAATCCGATCTATACTGTTCCTTTCTGGTGCTGGATGAAGAAAAAATGGATATTGAAATTGTTGGTGGAGAGAGAGATTATGAAAAAGTAATGTTCTCCGATTCTGATATTGTCTACATAAATAAAGGAAAAGGAAGCGGCCTCGAAAACGGACAGCTTTTCTTAATTCTCGAAGTCGGTCCTCAAATCAAAGGCATGGGTCGTATTGCTTTTAAAAGAGGAAGGGCTCAGATTCTTGCCTTGGGAGAGACGAAGAGCACAGCTCGAATAGAGAAATCCTGTGGTCAGGTGATGATCGGAAATTTTTTAGTGCCTTTCCAGGAAAAAGAAGGTATTCTGGGCAAGGATCTTGGCTATGATGTCTTACCTGAAGAAGTGGAAGGTCTAAAGGGTAACCTCATTTATTTTCAGGATGATTATAATCAGATTGGAAGTGGCTATTGGGCACTTATCGATATTGGCGAGGAAGACGGTGTATACTTTGGACAACAATTGATTATTTACAGAAAATCAAAGGAAGGAGCTCCTATCCAAATTTTAGGAAATTCTGTAGTCATAGATGTTCAAAAGAACACATCCACCATAAAAATACTCTCCTGCAAGGACGCACTGAGATTGGGAGATCATATCCAGGCCCGAAGTTGATGTCCTTCTGATTTAGGCTAGTCCCGCAGGTTTCATCCCTTGATTCCTTGAATGAAGAGAATTTCTGTTTTGTGATACAAGGGGACAAGAGTAAATCTCTTTTCATCGTGGATGAAAGAAGGTTTTTGCGCTAAAAAGCGCTTCGTTCTCATGTGTTCTTTCAAGCCAAATTCCAGGAAAGATAGAAGAAGCCGGATTCAAATTTATGGATAAAATCCATATTTTTGAATTATATTCGATATTCAATCTTGCTGCCAAATATTATATTATTGATAATAAACGATTTATAAATTAGAATCTGTCCAAACTTTTGGCACGCAAATTGCTTATCAATTGAGCAAAAGATGGTATTTAAATAATAGATATGGTTAAGATAAACCTTAATAAGAGGAAGTTATATTGTGATTGGAACTAGGAATTCATCAAAACAGGGAGGTGAAAATCTCAGGAAGGTAAGTGGTTTGTGGGATGAGGTGAGGGTATGTGGACAAAATCATCGAGAGATAGACACATATCTTCAGGGAAAGAAAACTTTGTTCGTTCGTTCATCCTGGAAGGATGAATGAATGAGCAGAAAAGGAGTTCGGACATCACATCAAGAAGGATGTTGAACTCAAAGGAGGGAATGAAAGAAGTGAAGAGATACCGTTTCCTCTTCTTTATTTTGCTTGGTCTGTTGCTGTGCGGGGGAGCGCTCATCGCTCAGGTGCCGACCGGTTCCAAAATCGTCGGCACGGTCACCGATGAAGAAGGTGCGACTCTACCTGGTGTCAACATTGAAGGCACCAACCCGAAGATGATCGGGAAGGTGACAGCAACAACTGACACAAACGGTGTATACCGGCTTCTCGCTCTCACGCCTGGAGAATACAAGCTCGTTTTCACCCTGGCCGGCTTCAAGTCCGTCGTCCGGGAGCGAGTTTACGTCGGAATCGAGCAGACGATCAACCTCAACATTATCATGGAGCCTGGTGCCCTCGAAGAAGAAATCACCGTCATCGGACAGAGCCCGATCATCGACGTCAAGAGCACGCTGCGGGGCATGACGCTGACCAAGGAGGTTTTCGACCTGCTGCCCAAGGGTCGGAATTTTGACACCCTGGTGACCGCCGTTCCCGGGGTCTATGACGACACCGACCTCCTGGCGGGAATCTCGGTTGACGGAGCCTCCGGCGCTGAGAATATGTTCTTCGTCGATGGAATGGATACGACCAACCTGTACAATGGTGCGAGCGGCCAGAGCGTTACTTTTGATTTCGCCGACGAAGTTCAGTTCAAAGCGAGCGGCTACAACGCCGAATTCGGCGGCTCGGTGGGCGGCGTCATCAACGTGGTGACCCGTTCCGGAGGGAATGAGTTCCATGGCGAAGTGCTCGGCTACTATTCGGGCACGGCTCTCGAAGGGACGCGGAGACAAGAACTGTCCCTCAATCATCAAGAGGGGGACCGAACCGCCACGTATTACCCCTACGATGAATATTACGGCGATACCACGGACAAAAGATACGAGGGCGGATTCTCCCTCGGCGGCTACATCCTCAAGGACAAGCTCTGGTTCTTCGGGTCCTTCATGCCCGTCTATTTCGAGCGCTACAGGAATATGGATTTTGCAATCCAGAACAAGGCGGGCGTGTTCAACGATTACACCCGAAAGGAAAACACTTACAACATCAGCGCCAAGATCACGGCTCAGCCCCTTAACAACCTCCGCATGGGCGCAAGCTTTGTCAACAATTTCTACAAGTACAAGGGCGATAATGCCAATGCCGTATCGGCAAGCACTACGACGGATTATGAGATTTACGGATTCTCCTACCCGAACTGGACAGTGGCCGGTTACGCCGATTACACGATCAGCAACAACGCTCTGCTCAGCGTCCGTGGAGGTTATTTCTTTACCGATAGCAGCGACCAGCTGGCCCCGGTTTCCAGCACCCCCTATTATGCCTTCCAATCGGAACAACCCTACAGCTATGCGTCTAACACAAATCAGGGTATGCCAGGGATCCCGCCCCAGTTCGTGCAAGTCGCCGGCTGGCAGAGCTTTCCCAGGGCTCAAGTACAGGACCGCATCAGCAACATTAGAAACAGGCTGAACCTCAACGCTGATTTCACCTATTACATGACCCTCGGCGGCGAGCACGCCTGGAAAGCCGGCATCCAGTTCATGCGCCGCAGTGAGGATTTCGATGACGGGGGAGTCCAGCCCATCGTCTATCTGACCTGGAATCAGGATTTCATAGCTTACGGGACAAATTACGGCCGGGGAACATACGGCTGGTATGGAGTCCGGGGTAACGCGGATTCCGGGCCTTATGGAAACAAATATAAGGTCAACATGGACAGCTGGTCTCTCTAT
Source organism: uncultured Eubacteriales bacterium (assembly GCA_964429795.1). GTDB lineage: Bacteria > Acidobacteriota > Aminicenantia > Aminicenantales > Aminicenantaceae > CAYSCW01. The sequence goes on along the minus strand of CAYSCW010000054.1, from coordinate 5,644 downwards.
CTGCAGGACAGCTGGACGATTGCCGGCAAGCTGACCCTCAACCTGGGCATTCGTGCCGAATCGGAATACCTGCCGAGCTACACCACAGATCCTGCTTTTGCCAACATCAAAGATCCCGTCAAATTCCCGTTTTCGAAGAAGATTGCCCCCCGCCTGGGAGTTGTCTATGACGTCTTCGGCGACTCCAGTCTGAAAATTTATGGAACTTTCGGCATCTACAATGATGTCATGAAGCTCAACATGGGGGCGAACGCCCTCGGCGGGTTCAAGTGGAAAAGCGCTTACTACACCCTCGACGACTACGACTATACGAAGATCGGCGTGAACGACAATTATCCCGGCACCTTGCTCACGGTTATTGACTTCAGGTCACCCGTCTTTGATTCGATCGATCCGGATATGGACCCGTTTAAACAGCGGGAGATTTCTCTGGGTGCAGAAAAAATGTTGAGCCAGGATATGTCGGTTTCTATCCGCCTGGTGCAGAAGTCCGTTCTCAAGGCGATCGAAGACTGCGGCGTTGTCCTTCCGGAGGGTGAGTACTACTATTACACCAACCCGGGAAGCGACTTTCTCTGGGAAAAGTATCAGGCAAGTATCGCAGGGGGATTTCTCGAGCCGGGGACTCCCAGAATGCCCTGGGCCAAGCGGGATTACTACGGCATGAATATCGCCCTGGATAAGCGCCTCAGCAACAACTGGCTGGGCGGAATTTCCTACACCTTGAGCCGTCTCGAAGGAAATTTCACCGGCTTGGCCAGCGGAGACGAGCGCGGCCGGAACAGCCCCAACGGAGAACGATTCTTCGACCTGTGGCATATGTCCTGGACCAAAGAACTGGAACCGATCGACGGCCCTCTCCCCACCGACAGAACCCACGCTTTCAAAGCTTACGGCAGCTATGTTTTCAACTGGGGGATGACCATCGGTGCCACCGTCAACGCCTTCAGCGGGAATCCGGTCACCGAAATGTGGAATGTTGATACGCCCAATTTCTTACCTTTTAACCGGGGAAATTTGGGGCGGACGCCATTCCTGTGGTGGGCCGACCTCTATGCGGAGTACATCCTGAAGTTCGGTGACAGGTACAGAATCAACATCAACGCCAACGTCTCCAACCTTTTCAACTCCTCTACAGCCCAGTGGGTCTATTGGAACAAGTACATATCGAATGTTTCTCCAGGTGATGCGGCCTTGCTCTCCACGGATTGGGAACCTTCCTCATCTGCCAAATTAGATCCCAGGTTCAAAATGGAATACAACTTCCTTAACCCGATTGCCGTCCGACTGGGTGTAAAGTTTAGCTTCTGATCCAAGCAGGAAGCGACAGCAGGACAAAAAAGCCCGCCCCGACTCAGCGTCGGGGCGGGCTTTCTCTTTATCTTCCCTTATTTTTGGAGAGTCTCTAAAATCCCACGGACGGTCTGGGATCGCTCGGAATCGGGCTCGAGCTCCAGGAATTTTTGAAAATTCACCACGGCCTTTTCCTTATCTCCCTTGTTCAGATAGACGTATCCCAGCTTGAGATAAGGATCGCTCCAGTCCGGCCTGATCCTGGTCGACAATTCAAAGTAATAAATCGCCTCATCGATTTTCTGGTTAGAAAAATAGATCTCGCCCACGTTATAGGTGAGAATCTCGTCTTCAGGTGAAGCTTCGATCGATTGTTTGAAGTAGCTCTGGGCTTTCTCCAGGTCGCCTTTTTTCAGATGGATATCACCGATACTGGACAGAGCCTTGGCGGTCATCTTTTTCCCAGTAAGCTTGTCCTCTTCAGACTTTTCCAGGACGAGAGTATACTCGGCGATGGCCTTGTCCAGTTCCCCCATCTCTTTGTAACAATCACCGATGTTCAGGTGAGCCTGATAGGCCTGGGGATTTTTTTCCAAAAATTCCCGGCAAAGGTCGATCGCTTCCGTGTATTTTCCCTCGTCAAAAAGCCGGCTGGCCTGGTCGAGAAGGGCCAGGGTTGATTCATCCTCGATGATGCTGCTTTCTGACGGCTTGATTTTTTTCAGGGTCAGGGTAATCGTCGGGTTGATCTTGATCTGGCTGACATTTAGGTCGAAGTAGGTCGGAATATAGCCTTCGGCCGATGCGGTCACGCGCCAGTCTCCTGAACCCAATCCGATGATCGACCATCTGCCTTTCTTATCAGCCTTTGCCTCCCGCGATATCTCTTCTTTTCCCTGAAAATAGATGACGATTTTCGCCGAGCCTATGGGATTTCCACTCTCATCGACGACAACCCCACCGATTCGAGCTGTTCCCCGTCCTGCTTGGGCAAAGCTGAGGATGGAGAAAGCTGAGAAAATGAACAAAAAAGATAATAATTGCCATTGTTTCGACGTCTTCATTTCCTCCCTCCTTTTAAAATCAAAGTCAAAAAAATTCTAAATACCCGTTTTCTGGCTATCGAAAAGAGGAATCCAACAGCCTGAGAAGCTAAGCATCTTCAGGCTCAAATCTGAAACGAGATTTTTCCTCGCCCTTTGCTTCCATCCGCCGCATTGATGAGCTCGAGGACGAGATCATAATCGCCCTTTCCCAGGGCCATGGGGATTTCGATCACATACTCCTGCCCGGAAAGTCCCTTCAGCTCAATCTCCTCGAGAAGGATCGGATACTGATTCTTGAATTCCCAGACTTTTTTTTGAGAAGCGTCAAATACAGCGAGAGACAATTCCAGCGTGGTCTTGAGTTTTTCGCCTTCTGCGGTGAGCCAAATATTTCTATATGGAACCTTGACCCAGAGGATGGTCTGTTTTTTTTGAGTTTTCTCTATTTCCAGGTCGAGCTCAAAAACGCCAACATAACTATCTTCCATGATTCTGGGTTTGAAAGCCATCTGGCTTTTGTTGATTTCCGCGACGTGCTGGGCGCTCTGAGGGTCGAGCTTGTAATTACCGCTCCAGTGAGAATCGACAAAAATTATTGGAAAAAATCCGTAATACCAGATTTCCGTCGGGACATCGTAAAAGGAACGGCCCCGCGGATAGGCTTCTCTCTGGTCCGGAGCTCCGATGAGGATGTAAATCCTCCCTCTGTCCTGGAGCCAGCCCGGTGTTCCGCCTTCTGTAAAAAGACGGTTCGCCTCTTTAATGCGCTGGTAATATTCATCCTTGAATCTGTTTTCTTCAGTCTCCGGGTCTAAATCTCTTTTTTTCCAGAATTCCTCGATGAATTGATCCCGCTCCGATGGAGGAAGTTTAAGGAAGGATTCGCGCTCTCCTTTGGTGATGATATACCTGACTTCGGAAAGAAACTTCTGGCTTTCCGGGTCCAGGTTTTTTTCCACCTGTTTCATGGCACAAGAGGCCAGAAACAGAGATAAAAGGAGAAAAGAGAATGCGGATTTTGCAGTTTTTCTCATTTTTTTTGCTTGAGGGAATCGACGAGCTTTCTGATATTTTCCTGTTTCGGGTTGAGCTCCAGCGATTTTTCCCAGGCGATCAAAGCCTCCTCGATGTTGCCCAGGGGATAATAGCACTCTCCTATAGAATTCAGGATGTTGATGTTGGTGCCGAAGTGAGAAAGGTAAGCCTTGTAATAAGAAATGGCTTCTTCATATTCCCGGAGGGCCTGGCAGGATTGACCCAACAACTCCAGGAATTCATTTTTTCCTTGGTTTCGATAAAACGGGAAAGCTACACTTTTAACGCCCTGGTAGTCTTTGACCATGAAGAGGACCCGGCAAAGATCCAGAGCAAATTCTGGAGAATTCGGGTTTTTCCTATGGGCTTTTTCTAACAAGGCCTTCGCCTCCGGAATCGCTTTTTTATTTAAAAGCTGATTGCCCAAGATGTTAAGGTAAACTGGGTTATCCGGAGGTGGTCCGGGCAGCGAGAGGATCCACGGCCGGGGAAGGGAGGCAAATTGCGAGATGTAGAAATTGTTTTCCCGGGAGAGAACTTCCTCCTTGTTTTTATTCAGGAGGGTAACCCTGATTATATAATAATCGGGCAGCAGATCCTTTAAGGCAAATTCCTCGTAAAAGTTTATCGGATTAGCATATTCTTTGATGCTCTTGGCGAAAGAAAGGACTTTCTCGGTATCTGCAAAATTCTGTTTGAGGATGGAATACTCCAAGAATCCATTCTCTCTCAACTCTTCATTCAGGGGATAGACCTGGAAGGCAAGGTAAAGAGTATCCTCGCGAGAAAAATCATTCCTCGGGGATGGCACGAACTGAATATCCCCGATCAGAAATGCTTTCTTGCTTCTTTTATCCTTCGGATCCTTCTGGACTCTGTTGGCTAGGATGAGAGGACCCATCTGAATCTGGGCCGGCTTGGGAATGACAATATCCTGCTCGACGGAGGAGAATTCTTTGAAGACTTTATTTTTCAGGAGGGCACTGAACTTGTAATTTCCTTCGACAAGAGGGAAGACATCCTGGAAGCTGAAGAGCTTGGATTTGATCTGGTCCATCTGGCTCTGGTCGAGCTCAATGGGGATGGTACGGTCAAATTGGAAAATCGTATTCCCCTTTGTATCCGAGACCTGTCCGTTGATTTCGAGAATGGTCTGGAATTTCTGGCCGAATTGCTCGACCGACAGCCTCTTCGGCTCGATAAGGTAATGGACAAAAAAAGTCCCTGAGTCGTCCCTGACAATTTCCAGAAGAAAATCACTTTCGATGTAATTTGCCGTATAATCGACCTCGATGATATCTTTGTAGTGGAGTAGCTTTTCGGCATACTCGTCCTTGACTTTTTCATAAGGCGCTGCGGGGATCTTGGCGGAGAGGAGAACTTCCGAGGCGATCGATGGGGACGGGACGTAGGCCGATGATTCTCCGTGGATCAAAGAGAGGGAAACACTGGCGATATTCGGCTCAATCTTGAGAAGCTGATTGAAGGCGCTTTCGTAATCTCTCGGGTCTCCCATGTAGTTGGGCAATAAAAACTGAGGACCGTATTTGATCGGGCTATAGAGCTCGTATTCGCCGATTCCACTTCTCTTAAAAAAAACCACGCTGAAGGCGTTGGGAAGACCGTATTCCGTCATTCCCTGATAAAACCAGATGATCGTAGGAAAGACTTCGGTCAAGGATTCATATTTTTCGATGGAATATGGCTCACCCAAGATGATATAAATCCTCCCCATATCTGTTCTCCAGCCTGGCCCGGGAGAGTCCTTTCCGAACCAGTTGTTGGCGTAGTCAATGCGCCGGTAATGCTCTTTCTTGAACTCGTTTTCCAGAGTGTTGGGGTTGGGGTCTCTTTGCTTCCAGAAGACCTCGATGAATATGTCTCGCTCCCGGTCTGACTCGAGCTGGAGAAAGACATCTCTTTCCTTGGGCGATATGATGTAGACGACCTCTTCCTCGAGCCAGCGCCGATATTGCTGGGGGAGATCCTTGGGAGATTTTTTGGTCTGGGAGCTGGCTGAAGGCAGAATGATGAGGGAAAAAAGTAGGCCGAAGAGAATAATTTTTGTCCTCATCAGGAGTTTTACAGATGTATTATATCAGATTGATAGAGAACGAATCAAATCATATAAAATCTAGGAGAGAAATTGACAGGAATCAGACTTTCTGGTAGCTTAAAGCAGGATATTCTGTAGAAAGAGCGGGCGTAGTTCAGGGGTAGAACGTCTGCTTGCCAAGCAGAAGGTCGTGGGTTCAAATCCCATCGTCCGC
>CAYSCW010000053.1:0-12120 GCA_964429795.1 uncultured Eubacteriales bacterium | reverse complement strand
TATCACACAATAGACTCCCGGAGGAGGTGCATCACATCATCATGTTACCTATCAAATAGCTCACAAAAGAACTCGCCCTGATAGCCTCGCTCTGTTCTAAAGTATCTAACATTTCGCACTGACTTCAGCGCAATTATTGTGGCCTCTATAATAGGTTTATTTATAATCATTAGAAATCCAAGATTTGATATCATCTGCTACCTTTGCAAGTTCAGGGAAAATCAATAATGATGCATGTACAGCTTCAGGGGTTACAGGTTCAATACTCTTGGGATGCCCAGCCTCGTTTCTTGTTGAACGTATCTGTTGTGTAAAAGCTGGCCAATATGATTCCACTTCTTCAGTAAGTTCTCTTGTCATATTACTTTTTTGATTATCAAGCTCTTTTTTAAGTGCATCAAGGACTCTCTTGATTCGCCAATCTTCTAAATCTTTTAGAGGGACCTTTCCCATGCTTTTCATCCTTTTTATCAAAGTATCGCGAAGTTCTAGAATCATAGTCTCAGCAGCAGCTCCAACCATTACTGCAGTAGACTTGAAACAGTCCGAGTTGAAAGTCTTTAAGGCCTCTCTTAAATAGGAATCAGCAATTTCATTCAGTGTACCACGTTTGCAAAGGTGGGCTAAATATCCGTCGGGATTAGCGGGATCGCGACTTAGATTTTCCAAAGTCCTTCTTCCTTGGTCTGTTAGATGGCAAAAGGGAGGATCAGAATTAGCGAGATTATATCCCCAAGATAAATATCCTGTACGGAAAAGGTCATACCAAAAAGTTAACAATGCCTGTTCAAATTCAACCCCCGTGAACCTAAACGCTTTGAAGCTTCATTCAAAATTGCCCCAGCCTGAAAAAATCCCGAACCACGCTCAGCCATCTCATTGATAACTTCCAATAGAATCCTTCGTATTTGTCCTCCATCAATTTCTTTGGACATTTAATCCCCCAAAAATAGATTTTAAATTTCTTGCCCAACCTAAGATTTAGAAAGCATCCCAAAAACATTACTGCCTCTTCAACCAATCCAGCCTCTTCCTGGCATCCTCCAGCTCAGCAATACCAGGGTCAGCTTCTTTCCAGAGAGAGAGGAATCTCTCGTAATGCTCTATGGCTTTGCCCGCCCAACCTTTTTGTTCGTATAATTTGGCTAACCTGTAATGGTATTTGGGGTGAATAAGACATCGCTCTTCAGTGCTTGGATCAAATGTAATCAGCCGCTCATATTCGGTAATGGCTTTTTCTATTTCTCCATTTTGTCTATAGGCTCTTGCCAGTACATCCTTAAGGAATGGTACGTTATAGAAAAGGATGAACTGAATTAATGGAGGCTTTCCAAGAGACGATGCTTTCTCTAAAACAGCAATGGCCTGTTCAACAGAACCTTCTGCGAGTAGCACTTCTCCTTGGAGTATATCATATGAGAATTTTGCCTGGTCTTTATTGGAAGGATCTATCTCTGGTAAGAGCGCCTTAATCCTAGCCAGTCTTGACTTTGCTGAATCGATTCGCCCTTGCTTCAAATCTACTAACCCAAGATCGAAGCTGTGGATGGCCGTATTATCGGATTTAAATTGCGGCTCATATTCTATGAAAAAATCGAGCCAGATTTTGAAGCTCCTCTGGCTAAGTTTAAACTCTCCCTTTTCATAATAGACATATCCTTTCATATATTCTATCCGGGCATCAAACCACTCATTTCTTGTCTCTTCGGCTAGGTCCAATGCCATCCGAAATTCTCTAAGGGACTGTTTTAAGCTGCCGAGCCAGCAGTGATAGAATCCTTTATTAAAATATCCAAAGCTCTTTATCGAAGGAGTTTGAGCTATGTTAATTTCCTGATCGACCCATTTCAATGCCTCAGGATAATTCTCCTTTAAAGCACAGATGTATCCAATGCACAAGCGTGTTAACTTAAAATCCGGTTTAACTTCTAACGCCTCTTTGTATTTTGCTATCGCCTCATCAAGCTTTCCCATCCTCAGATATACCTCACCCATGGAATCTATTGGGTTGGCATCTCCGGGAGAGACAGATACATACTTCTTAAAATATTCAATCGCCTTTTCAAAATCCCCAATATCTGAGTATGTGTAGGCGAGACTATTCATGGCATCTCCATAGTTGGGATCAAGCTTCAGTGCTTTGTGGTATTCTTCTATGGCTTGATTGAACATATTTATGCCTCGATAATACGTACCCAACTCGAAGTGACATCTCTTTTCTCTGGGGTATTTCTTCGCTATATCTTTGAGGACCCGGAGCTGCTTTTGTGGATTTTTCTCTATGACATCGGCATAAGATGCTTCGATATAAAGCCGCTCTTTATCTGAGGTCTTCTGCGAATACGTCTTTGCTTTTTCCATGGCCTCCTCATTCGCCCTCATATCCCCTAAATATCTGTATACTCGAGCAAGGTAATAGTATGCCATAGCAAAGGTATAATCGAGATCTATCGCCTTCTCAAGGAATTGAATGGCCTCATCAATATAGAATTTTTCAACAGCCTCTCTTGCTTTTATAAAGTAACTATAAGCCTCCATAGAAGTAGTTGTGACCTCAGCAACTTTCAATTGAGTAGCTTCTATTTTTTCCCTGCTAATGCCTATCCCTTGTGAAATCTCTCTGCTCAGCTCATCTATTTGGATTTCTAAAATACTGTCTTCACCTTTTCCGCTTGCTTTTGCACTCTTAATAAGCTTTTTAGTTTCCACATCCAAAACCTTCACATTCATAGCAAATGTGTCTCCTGCCTTAATGAAACTTCCTAAGACAATGGCCTCTATGCCTTCCATACGACATAGTCTAAAGCCAAGATCAGGGCTAATAATTTCAACATCATCTTTACCTATTTGCTTGAGGAGATCGTGCATCCGTTCCCAGGTGGCCACATAAAGATTGCCTGATTGCTCAAGGGTTGTGATTAAAAGGTTAGGGATGGCTTTTTGCATATAATCATAAGATTTGTTTCCAGTCTGGTTTTCAAAACTGATCACTGCTATTGAGTTTTCAATTTTTGGTGCAACTACAGCCTCCTTTTGAGGAAGAAGCTGCCAGACAATCACCCCTATGATTGCAATGGCTACGACAACTAAAGCAGGAATAAAGAGCTTCTTTAAGCCAAAAGTTACAGTGATCTCCCTTGAGGTGAGAGGCTTTCTCTCTGGAATGGCTCTTTCTGTGGTAGGGATGCCCTGTTCAATATCGGTTAAAACCGACCACAGCTCTCCAGCACTCTGATACCGTTTATCCTTATCCTTTTCCAAACATTTCAGTACTAATCTACTGAGATCTTCAGATATTTGTGTATTGAACTCTCTAGGATCTTTAGGTTCTTCTGTCTTGTGCTTCAATGCAATGCTTAAAGGAGTATCACCTTCAAAAGGCACTTGTCCTGTTACCATCTCATATAGAATAATACCTAAAGAATAAATATCCGAACGCTGATCTGCTTTCTTGCCCTCCACCTGCTCAGGAGACATGTACTGAGGTGTGCCGATCATCGCACCTGCGCCCGTTATCCCTTTGTCCTCAAGAGAACGAGCGATGCCAAAATCCATGATGCGGGCGTTGCCTTCTCTGTCGATCATGATGTTTCCCGGCTTCAAATCCCGGTGCACTATCCCCAGCCTGTGGGCCTCTGCCAGTCCTTCGCAGACCTGCCTGGCTATACCTATAGCGCTTCCTACACTGAGCTGTCTGGTCATCTTCAGCATGCCTTTCAGATCTTCGCCAGAGACGTATTCCATCGTGATGTAATGGGTTCCTGCCTCTTCGGCAAGATGATACATGCGGCAGACACTTTTATGCGAGATCTTGCGGGCTATCTTTAGCTCGTTTCCGAAACGATCTATGGTCCTTTTGTCAGAGGCGATTTCGGGTCTGATGAGTTTGAGGGCCACTTCTTCGTTTATCTTTTTATCGAGCACTCTGTAGACGCGTCCCATGCCGCCCTCGCCCAGCTCCTCGATGACCTCGTATCTTCTGGCAAAGAGGGCACCTCGGGCTAAAGCTTTGGCGGGTGTTTCCATAGTCACAGTGGAGAGATCGACTTCCTCAGGGCGAGGAAGCGGTGTGGCACAGTTGCTACAAAAACGTGCGGTATCGGTGTTTTCGGAATGACATTTGGGGCATTTAATAGTCACTGTTATCCCCTCTAGCTAGGGTGAAAAAAGAATAACAATTCAGGAAGCAAGAGTCAAATTTAATGAGGCCCCTTTAGTAATTTTTATAGTTATCCGAATTGCTTTTGGCTGACTTGAGGACCGAGTCTATCCTAAACCTGCGGATTTGAAGAATTCGGTTGATTCGTTACTCATTTTGAGTCATTGACCTTGTCGTTTTAGGTGTGATACTGTTATTTTTGGATGTTAGTAGGTGGTAATAGGGGAAAATTGCGAGAGATTTGCCGCAAGCACAAAAAGCAAATTCCTATCAAACTGAGACAGTTTCTCTACAGCCGAATCCAGCGTTTGGCCGACTCCCTGGGCGACGGGCGCGATCGGTTCCTCTTCCTTCTGACAGGCTAACAGGAAGAATACGCAAACAAGACCAGGAATACATATCCATTTTTTCATCTCATCACCTCGATTTTCTAACCTGACCTATTCATAAAAAATGCCGCTACCATTTTAACCTTCAACCAATAAGAATTTCCTTTTCGGCTGTGGTGGTCTAGTGAGCCTCTTTGTGTCGAATTAACCATCCAATCATCATAAGGAAGTATAAATCCCTGCTCGAAGAAGTGTCAAGGACAGTCGGGAATTGCTCATAGCGGGCCAAAAAGCCGCAGGAACGCTCCAAAGCACCGGAAATCACATGGACCTCTCCCCCGGTCAAAGCGAAGATCATGAAAAAATATCCGCATCTTACAGCGCACATAATAGCCGAGTCGCTCGGATATGCGACTCCCTCATGCGCGGCTTCGATTCTGAGAGACGCTATTGAGGACAAAAATAATTACTGCGAATGGATTTATAACCAATGCCGACAAAATATTTTTTATTGAGTCTTTAGCTGCCATCCTAACCATGATTGTTAGGCACAGGTTTTCTGCAGTTGACCCGGCCGAAAGTGTTAGGGTCCGGTCTTTTTGGACATTAAAGTTGCGGACTCAAAGCATTTTCTTTATAATGAAAAATAAGAAAAAATCACGACCGAGACAAATTTTTGATGATCCATTCAAGACGAAGAGAGGAGTGGTTTTGGAAAGGAAGACTTCAATACCTGGCTTTTCTGGATCCTATCCTCAAATAAAAGTAGAGAATATGAAAAAAGCCTGCGTGGGCATTTCACTGTTGATCGTCGGGAGCATATTCGTCTTGGGCATGGTGCAGGGGAATGCCGTGCAATCCCCAAACGATATGGTGATTTCCTTCGACCTCAAGGGTTATTTCATCCTGGTAAAATGCCGGATCAACGATGCCAAAGAAGAGTATAACTTCGTCGTCGACACCGGAGCACTCACATTCATCGATAAAACGTTGGCGGATGATTTGAAATTGAAGCAACAGGGCCAGATGGCCAAGATCAATAGGCTCCTCGTCGGTGGCTATCCGGTTGAAAATGTGTTTGTCTTTACCAATTTTGATCTCCAACTATTAAAAACAGCCAGTGGCATTACTCTCCATGGAATAATCGGCTCGGATTTCCTGGAAGATTACCTGGTCACCATTGACTATGAAAAACAGCAACTGATTCTTTCGAGCGCTTCGGAATCGCTTGCCGCTGAGAAAGAAAAAAACGGCAAGGGGTACTTGGTCCCCTTCAAGAGTCACCCGATCAATCGTTCCCCGATGATCAAGTGCAATCTGAACGGGATGATCGAGGTTGAGGCCATGATCGATACGGGCCAGCCCTTTTCCCTGGTGTTGCCTCTGAACTTTCTCGAAAACACCGGAGCTCTGATGCAAAAGGAGACGCTCAAAGCCAACGGAGTGATCGCCAAGTGGCCCATGACCAAATCAACGGACAATTACCTGTCGCGGGTAAAAAGCATAGAAGCAGGTACTCTGAAGATGAATAAGTTGACGACGTTTTATGCGGAGCTTCCGGCGGTGCTCTCTGTGCCTCTGCTTGGCAAGGACTTCCTGTCACAATTCTTGGTCAAAATCAACTACCCCAAAAACGAGCTTCTGCTTCTGCCGCGGCCGGGATGCCGGACCAAGGACAATTTGTTTTCTGCCGGGCTTTCACTGGAGGAAGAGGGCAAAGACTCTGTCGTGGTCAGGGGGGTATGGGAGAAATCGCCGGCATATCTGGCGGGCCTAGAAGTGGGAGACCGGATCCTGGAATTCAATTCAAAAAAACTCACTTTTGAGTCGCACCAGGAATTCTGGCTTCTTCTCCAGGACGATAAAGTCAAAACGATAGAAGTGGTGATCCAAAAAAGCAACGGATCAAGAAAAATACTTTTACAGAAGAAGAATTTGCTTCAATAGGCATCATTCTGACGATTTCCATCCGTGCCCCGACCCGGTTGCTAAAATCCAGGCGCGAGCGCGCTCGATCCTAGAATAAAATTGAAAAGTTTGTCCGTTGGCAGAACCAGTTGATATCTGGGACCGATCTATTTTAAAAGTTTGATATGGATCACGTTTCGGTCATTCTTGATTTCGAATCGGCAGCTTGTCAGCTCAAATTCACCGGGCTTGATCTCGTTCCCGCTCTGACTCAGAAAGTCCGAAACCGGGGTCTTCACCGCAAAGAGGTCCGGATAATTTCCTGTGCTTTTAAGCGTCTCTCGGACTTTTTGGACCGCCATGAGGAATTCCCGACTGACATTGACATCCCTTCGAGTCTCGCTTTACACTTCCTCACGATGGCTGGCGGGTAAATGGGCACAAAGACGCTCACCCGGCCACCGCAGCCAAAAAGGAAATTCTTTAACCATGCCAACTGTCGAACTTGGGCTAAAAATATCCGCAAAAATGAAAAGAACTTATTCGAATAATTATTTAAGCTTGAACTGTATTCCCAGATAAAATTCGAAGCCCCCGAGGTCCACCCGGCTCTCGAGTTTTGCACCCGAATTTGTTTGAATGGAGGAATACTCAATACCGCCGACAAGTGATAATATCCTGTTCAAAGAGTATTCCGTTCCCGCCTGGACCAATAATCCGAGTTTCCGGTCTCTGACTTCATAGCCCATATCCTCCCATTTCTCCCGGTAGAAATTGTAATTGGCCCCGACACCCGCATAGGGAACAAATTGACCGGGCTTTAGAGTGAAAAAAAATCCAAGTCTTACGGACATCATGGAAAACTTGAGATCATAGCTCTCGGCCGTATATTTCGGGCCGACTATCTTTGACTTTCCGCTGGATTGAAGATACCTCAATCCTGTGAAGATATAAAACTCTTCGGAGAATCTGTAGTGGATCTGAAGAGAGACAGGAATTTGGGCACTCCCATAGAGCTCTCGGAATGACTCCTGAAGAGGACAGAACACGCCGGCAGCAAAAGACATCGTCAGGAGGGAGGCCTTCTGCTCGGTCTGGCTGAAAAGAAGGGGCCGGCTCCAGGCACTCAGGAGAAAAAATGCGGACACGGATATCTGCTGCCTGCCTTTACCCGGTAGAACAGGATCTGATAGTCAAAACCAGGTCTGAGAAGGTGGATAAAATTCGCAAAATGATATTGGAGTTTCTGCTGGCTCATGCTCCGTGCTCACCCCAATTGCAGGATCTGGCCCAAGAGTATGGAGCAGACAAAGACCGTTTTGAAAAAGAGTCCTCGTTTTGCATTCTTTGTGGTCTATGTGTCAGATATTGTGCTGCGGTCAAGAAGAAAAATGCTATCCCCTGTTAATTCTAGCTCCCCTTTAGCTTGAGGACAAGATGCCCAGTTACTTAGTTATGGCACTTAATCTAGGGATAGAAAAGTGATCGTGTATACTGTCCCCGAATTTGCTGTCCCCGAATTAGAATTAAAATCTAGCAACAATCATCGTTTTTTTATAAAATTTTTTAACAGCGATAGAATCATATAATGTCTTTTTATACCAGTTGGTCTGTTTCTTACCGTAAGAATTCATTATAACAGTGAAAAAAATAAAAAAGTGACAGTTTCGAACTTCGCATGTGTTTAATCCATGTGAAGGTCGTAAGGTGAATAAAAAATGCAGTCTTTCCAAAACTCAGAGATCAACATTGAAGAATTCTACCTGCGCTACGGACCGATGGTCCTGCGCCGATGCCGCCAACTGCTCAGAGATGAGGAAAAGGCAAAGGACGCCGCACAGGAGGTGTTTGCTAAATTGCTCATAAACAAAAAACAATTAAAGAATCAGTACCCATCCAGTCTGCTGTTCAGGATTTCGACCAACACCTGTCTGAATATGATCAGAGACCATCGAAAATGCCACCTCCTAGACGGTGAAGACATCCTGGAAAGTATCGCTGCCTATGATGAAAGTGAAGAAAGGATTGTGATGCAAGACATACTGAAGAAAATCTTCAGAAAAGAAAATCCTTCCACGCGCGAAATAGCGGTCATGCTTTATGTGGACAGCATGACTCATCAGGAAGTTGCTGATGAAATCGGCCTGTCTGTATCGGGAGTCCGCAAAAGAATAAGGGAATTCCGCTCTCGTGCCAAAATCAAGAGGGAGATCTACTATGACGAATAAACGGATGAAGACCTGGGAACTCGAACGCTATCTTCTCGGCGAGCTTCCTCCCTCCAGGATTAAGGAGATCACTAAGCTCGCACAGGAAAATCCTGATATAAGAAAAGAGATTGAGCGCCTCAAACATGCCAATGCAGAGATTTTAAAGCAGCATCCACCAGAAACTATGCTCCCAGAAATCCTAACGCAGTATGAAAAAAACAGATATCAAACACGTATCAGAGAAAAATCCAGCCCTTTCACCCTGAAACGCCTCCTTTATGCCACCCCTGTCCTTGCCTCTGCTGTTATCTTGATTTTCGTCGTATTTTTTAACAATGGAACCTCACCTGATTTTACGCGTATTAAGGGAGAAGAATCGCTCGATTTTACAAAGACACAGATTATCATTTATAAAAAAAACAATAACGTAATCGAACTGCTGAAAAATGGGGATCAAGTCAGCCCCGGCAATCTTCTCCAGCTTGCTTATATCCCTGCCGGAAAAAGATATGGAGTCATTTTCTCCATAGATGGCAACGGCATCGTCACCCTGCACCATCCTGAGAGCAAAAGCGACTCCTCCATTCTCAAACAGGAGAAAAAAAACTTTCTCTCATCGTCTTATGAACTCGACAATGCTCCAGATTTTGAACGATTTTTCTTCATCACGGCCACGGAAGAAATCGAAGTGCAAAGCATTATGAAAAAAGCAGAGGGACTGGCTCTCTCACCCGCATCCGCTAAAACCAAAAACCTTGAGCTCCCCGAATCTTACAGTCAGTTTTCCATCCTCTTGAAAAAGGAGAAAAAAAATGAATAGTAAAAAAACTTTTCTGTGGACATGTATCGTTATTTTCTTCATCGGGTCCACTCTGCATGCAGGAGAAAATGCTCAGAACCAGGACAAAAGCATCATCAAAAGATTTGCTGTGGTCATGGGGGCAAATGACGGTGGAAAGGACCGAATCAAGCTCCGCTATGCAGTTTCCGATGCCAAGGCTATGTCTTCGGTTCTCGATGAACTGGGCGGTGTCATGGAGGAAGATAACCTGTTGCTTCTCGACCCAAATGTTAAGACCTTTTACACAGAAATGGGAAAGCTCTTCTCAAGGATGGAAAAAGCCAGATCAGAATACAGTCGGGTCGAGGTTATATTCTACTATTCCGGACATTCAGACGAGGAAAACATCCTGCTGGGCAATGAGAAGATCTCCTACGAGGATTTCCGCCAAACCGTCAATAGCATGCCCGCAGACGTCCACATCGCCATACTCGATTCATGCCTGTCTGGAGCGTTCGCTAGGCTCAAGGGTGGCAAGAAGAAAAAGCCTTTCCTTGTAGACGAAGCCTATGATATGAAAGGTTATGCATTCATGACATCGAGCTCTGCAACTGAAGCCTCCCAGGAATCCGATCTTATAGAAGGCTCCTTTTTCACTCACTATATGATTTCGGGAATAAGAGGGGCGGCAGATATGACCCAGGACGGGCGGGTGACTCTCAATGAGGCTTACCAGTTCACTTTTAATGAAACCCTGGCAGAAACCACCAATACCATGAGCGGACCCCAGCATCCCTACTATGACATCGAGATGTCAGGCACCGGAGATGTGGTGATCACAGATATCCGGAGAGGTTCTGCGATTCTTGTTTTATCCCCTGAAATCTCGGGACGGATATTCATACATGACAAGAAAAATTCTCTCGTGGTGGAATTGTCCAAACCCGCAGGTCGAAGTATTGAACTGGGTCTTGATGAGGGTGAGTACAGGGTGATCAACCTCCTCGAAGGACAGGTTTTTGAATCCAGGATCAAACTGCAGAGCGGTTCAGAATTTACACTTAATGCCGAGGAGTTCTCAAAGTCAGATAAAAAATACACCACTCCTAGAGGAGCCCGTTCCATACAGGTACAGAAGGAGACCCTGCTCAAAAGGAAATCCAAGCCTCTCATTTTCTGCGAATTCGTTTCTAAAACGATGCGCCTTAACAACGCAACGGGTCTGTGGCTAGGGGGAGGGGCTGGCTTGACCTTTGGGCAAGCCTTCTCTTTTGGCATTGCAGGATATGGGAAAACGAACTTCGCTGGAGCAGGTCCGGGGCTGCCTGGTTATGGAGGATTGACTTTTGCCTATATCTTCAATCGTGAGAGAACGTTGCACTGGAGGATCACTGCGCTCACAGGTTCAGGAACCGCAAGAAACGGCAATATTTTCTATATTTTCGAGCCCGGAGCTGAAATCATCCTGAACCTATCCGGGATTGTCAGAATCCAGGCAGGAATCAGTATTCCCATTGTGGATATAAAAAACACCGGATTCAACAGCCCGGTTATCAATGTGGGATTTCAATTCGGTAAATAACAACTGCCTTTAATCCCCTCTCAACAAAAGGCCTTTGGGATTATCAAAGGCCTTTTTTCTTTTCCAGCAACGCTTTCAAACTGAGCCCAGCCATCACAAATCTAATCTCCTTTTGAGGTAACACCTTTTAAGGCTTGAGGTGTTGTATCGATGTGAGAAGAAAAAAGACTGTGGAGGACAAAATGAAAAGACAGAAAGTTTGGACACTCGAGATCCTGCTGCTCTTATTGGGACTCGTCCTGATCGTATCCTCATGCAGTGATTTTTGTGACGATTCTGTGTGTGGACCTGGTTCGATTCTCTGTGAAAAAAGAGAGGTCGCCTATTTCCACAGCATAGAGATTCGGGGAAGCTGTCAGGTGTTTTTTGAAAAAGACGTGCAGCAAGAACTGATTGTCGAAGCGGAACAGAATATTCTCCCTCTGATCAAAACCTGGGTAAGGAATGACGGTACACTGATCATCGAGAGCGAGAGAAGCTATGATTCAAATAGAGGCGTGACAGTTTATACTTCTATGCTTGAAATCCGGAGCTTTGTGATCGTTGGAGCGGGAAAAATTGTTGGCGAACAGCCCTTCTCTTGCAGTGAGCTAACGTTAATTATAGATGGTGCAGGATATATAGAAATGAATGTGAACGCGGAAAATGTTTACAGCACGATCAACGGGGGCGGTCATGTCTGTTTATCCGGTAGCGCTGAATTCCATAGAGTCAAGATCAACGGTGCAGGCAATCTGGATGCCCTGGATTTTATGACTTCTGTTTATGAACTGACCATAATCGGGGCCGGGTATTGTCACATCTACGTTACCGATGTGTTAGATGTGGTACTGGCTGGCGCAGGAGTTGTCTATTACAAAGGGGAGCCGAAGGTGATCAATTCTCAGATAACTGGCACTGGAAGACTCATAAAACTCTAACTCTCCAAAATGTCCATCCTCAATTTATTTGTAAAAGGCACTCTAAATAAAGAAAATGGCGATCCTTTAAAAGTCTAGCCTTTTGGGAATTGTTCTGATAGTTTGCTGATTTATCTATCTTGTTTGCCGTTGAACACGTAGTTTTGAATGTGATAACTCGTTCCAGGTTGTCAGAGGGTGGAAATTGGGGAAAATTGTGAGAGATTGGATGTAAGCCCAAAAACGAAATTC
>CAYSCW010000052.1:4303-12411 GCA_964429795.1 uncultured Eubacteriales bacterium | reverse complement strand
TTTCCTTGGGTATCGACTTTTTATAGTAAAGACTGTCTAACTCTGATTCATAAGATTCCATGGCAATATTTGTGTTTTCTGTTAAGCTTTCCCGGGATAGCACTTTGAATAATTCTTTTTGTTTCAAAATATTGACAACTTCTCCTATGTCTAATCTGTATTTTTCAAGGATTAAGTATAGATCATAAAGATCCCTCGCCCTTGCTCTTTCGTTTAATGTTCTTATTTTTTCAGCGGAAATCTCTTTAATGTCCATTAAATTCACATCAACGTCCAATCTGTAAAAATTATAATAAGGGCACCATTTTGGTTCTAATATCACTTTTTGGTTCACATTAATATTGATATTGATGGAATTAGGCTGCTGTAGGATTCCTTGATATTGAACATGGAATCCTATCGAATACTTTTTCTCGATCAGATTTTTTATTTGGAGAAAATTATATAACTTGAATATTCCCTCTAATCTAGAAATATCAATTTTTTCAAGTGAAGTGAAATCCAAATCATTTGAAAACCTGAGATAGTCAAGATAACAATGATGAATGGCAGTCCCCCCTTTGAATACAAGGGAATCTGATATGTGTGAATCGTAAATTATCTTGAGAATAACGGCTAAAAAATAATCCTTTTCTGCATCAGCCAAGGGGTATCTTAGACTTTTTTTGTTGAGGACTTCAAGCTGTGATCGAGTGATCAAATCTATCTTCATAATATAACCGCCATTTATTATTGAATTTTTTTGAATTCTTTGTCAGCCGACTGTATCCTTTTTTGTGGACAACATCTGCCAATTTTTGAGTGTTCTCTCCCAACTTGTCCAGGAAAAAGCCAAGCTTTCTTTTGATCGTCACAGGGAATTTCGTGGACCAAGTGATCATTTTTTTGAAATCAATCTTGTCTTTTCCGAGGTTTATTTTTTCCCAAAAAATATCCATGGAATAGGAGTCGTTACGATAATAGAGATAGTCGAGAAAAGCTTTTTCTAATTCGGCTATTTTTGATCTGTTTCCATCTATCTCAATTTCCTTAAAACCGAAATAGAGAAGTTCTTTTATCTTTACGTACTTATAATTTAAATCCTGAAAAGTATATGAACGAGGCCTGTGGGGGGTCACTGAGATATATGTTTTTATCATTTGATTAAAAAGATTGTAGTAACTGAAGGCGGCTTCAAAAGAAATGTATGATTCAGGTTTGAGAATATTTGCAATCAGAAGGGGAGAGATATTAGCGAAGCCATGGGAGGATAGACTTGTTATATAATATAAACCTTTTTTTAGGGGAACTAACCAACCATTCCGTCTTAACTTCATAGCAAGGTTAAGGGCTTCTTGTCTTGATAAAGAATCCTTAACTTCATTAAAAAATTGATTGAAATTAATAATGTTTCCATAGGAAGCAATAAGGTTCTCGAGTAAATTGAGTTCCTTCTCTGAGAGGAGTGTATGTTTGCTTTTCATTTTATAATTTAATATACGTTATTATCATGTAATAAAATATACTATATTCCTGTATAAGTCAAGAAAATTTTAGTAGAAAAATTAAAGGAAATAAATCCCAAAGCAGACTATTCCTCCACTCTTGAAGAAGAGCGAATAGATAAATATGAGACAACACTCCAGCGGTTAAAGGCTTTTACTGATCCAGAATTTGCAAGGAAGTTTGAATGAGTTATTGAAGAAGAGATTGAATAAAGGAAGAAAATATCTATTGATACTCGACACTCCTTTTTTTTATGCTATTGCTGTCTATCCCACATTTAACCTTCAATTTAATAATAAAATAATTAAACCTTCATCACTCCTATTGCGTCTCTATAATTGAACAGGTATTTTTATATGTCCCTGACATAAAATGGAGGTTGCTATGAAACGCTGTCATTTTTGTATTATCTTCATGATTTTCCTTATCCTGTTTGGCCTGTCTTGCCGCAAACAGCAAGAGCTCGGATCCGTGCTGGAGAAGGAAATTCCGAAATTGATGGAAAAAGCCGGTATTCCCGGCTTGACCATGGCTGTGGTCCGGAACGGTGAAATTTACTGGTCTGGAGCCTTTGGTGTGCGCAGCCGCGAGACAAATGTGCCCGTGGATGAAAACACTATATTTGAGGCGGCATCCCTGACAAAGACTGTTACAGCTGTTGCGGCCTTAAAAATGGTGGAACGCGGAGAACTGGATCTGGATAAACCCTTGGCAGAATATTTGCCTTACCCCAAACTCGCTGGAGATGAGCGCTATAAAAAAATTACCGCCAGACATGTCCTGACTCATACAACCGGACTTCCCAACTGGGGAAACAAGCTAATCCGGGAACCGGGGGAACTCTATGGTTATTCGGGCGAGGGATTTCTCTATTTGGGCCGCACCATTGAAAAACTCTCGGGCATGTCACTGGAAGAATTCGCAAAGAAAGAGGTTTTTGAACCGCTGGGAATGGCCCACACAAGCTATGTCTGGAATGACCTGTACGCTGAAAACGGGGCAACCGGCCATGACCGTCATGGATTTGCCAACGAGAGGAGGCACCGGACTGAGCCCAATGGAGGTGCCAGCCTGGTCACAACTGCCAAGGATTACGCGACTTTTATCTGTTCCATTATGAATAACGCAGTTCTCAGGCCGGAAACCATCGATCAGATGCTGACTCCTCATGTGAGGGCGACAAAGAGGGAAAGAGAGGAACAGGATAAACTGGATGAGTATATCTCGTGGGGATTTGGCTGGGGGATTCAGCCAGGTGAAGGTGAGAATGGCTTCTGGCATTGGGGAGACAACGGCGACCTCAGAGCCTATACAGTTTTCTACAGGGAGAGAAAGGAAGGAC
This sequence comes from uncultured Eubacteriales bacterium, assembly GCA_964429795.1. GTDB lineage: Bacteria > Acidobacteriota > Aminicenantia > Aminicenantales > Aminicenantaceae > CAYSCW01. Next base: position 9,584 of record CAYSCW010000052.1, on the reverse strand, counting down.
TCATCTTTCTTGCCAACTCCGAGAACCTGTTCACAATAGCCGAAGAGCTCGTCTCTCTTGTGCTGGATGATCCGCAGTATGCTTTTAACTGGCTGAGGTACAAGCGGCATGATGATCCGGAAAGGGCTGCCGTGATGACGGTCGAGAAGGCTTTTCTGGAAGAAGGGAATTCGGCTGGTCTGAGTAAGCTGGAAGAGGTGAAAGATCAATATCCGAAGGCCTTCGAGACTGAAGATTTGAGCGACATCGCTCGTTATCTTCTTGGACGGGATAAGAAGGACGAAGCAGGGGCAATCTTTAAATGGATTATCGATTCGGATGCAGAGTCTGTTGTCGCCTGGACAGGGCTCGGCCGGCTTTACCTTGAGACGGGCCGAAACAAGGAATCCCTTGAATGTCTCCAAAGGATATTGGAATTAGATCCAAAGAATTCATTAGCCCGGATATCTGTTCCATGGATCAAAGAATTGATAGAGATAGAAGAGAATCCGGTTTCAGTGGCGGAGGAATTGCTTGGAAAATATGCAGGCGATTATGGCCCCAGGCATGTACGACTGAAAGAGGGAAGCTTATACTATCAGAGGGATGGGAGGCCAGAGTATAGGCTGGTTCCCCTGAAAGAAGACACTTTTGCGCTCGAAGGTTATGGAGTCTTTCGTGTCCGTTTTGTTATGGATGAAAAAGGCGATGTGACAAAGGTTGTTGGTATTTACCGGGGGAGTCATACGGATGAGTCGGAGCGTAATAAGTAATAAAAATCAGTAAGATCCTTTTTATCTCTAGAATCCGTGGATTTTAAGGCTGATGATTTTGCTCGGGGTGGGCTTTTTGTCCCATTTCTCCTGAACGTGCCTGATAAATTCCTTGTCCACATCATGGATGCGGAAGCTGATCAATTCTGAGGGGGATATGTCTTTATATCCGAGAGAGTGGATTCCTCCTTATAATAGCTTTAGATTCAATAATATATACTTGCGATTTGAAAAAAGGTTGATTTCACCTTCATTTTTTTATTTTTGACATTAAGATGTTTTGATGTTATAATGCCAAAGCAACAAATTTGGAGGTGGTGCTATGAAAAGTCTCTCAAGAAGATACACAGTCTATTTAGATACCGAATTACATAAGGCATTACGGGTCAAAGCTGCAGAAACGGAACAGTCAGTTTCCGAATTAGTCAATGAAGCTGTAAGGCAGGCATTAAAAGAAGACTCTATCGATCTCAAAGCTTTTGAGGAACGCAAGGATGAGCCTCTTTTTCGCTTTGAAGAAGTCTTAAAAAAGCTAAAAAAGAATGGCAAAATATAGAGTTTACATAAAGCAATCTGCCGTAAAAGAACTAGAAAGTATCCCTAAAAGGGATTTAGAAAAGATTATCAAACGTATACAATCTCTTTCTCAAAATCCTCGACCTCATGGATGTCAGAAGCTTTCTGCTCGAGAGCGATATCGTATTCGGCAGGGAGACTACAGAATTATTTATTCGATTCAAGAAAAGGAACTGGCAGTGCACATATATAAGATAGGTCACAGGCGGGAGATTTATCGCTCCTGAAGAAGATCTTCTAGCCGAGGCGGATAGCATAGTTGTTGTGGAGGATGAGGCGAAAGCGGGTATCTTCCTAATCTGATTAATGGCTTTTACAATTCTTGACATTTGAGGGACAAGAGCTTATCATTGGGATGAAAGTTGGAAAGTAAGAAAATAGGATAATCTATCCTTTTGGAGACAAAGATGGAAGAATTGGTTAAAGTGAGAGAAAAAGGGCAAATCACGCTTCCTTTATATATGAGAGAAAAACTCAAACTGGAAAAGGGAAGTCTGGTTTTGGCTAGGATGGTAAATAATACAATTGTGCTCGTCCCGCAGGAAACGGTGGATAAAGATCAGGCCTGGTTTTGGACAGAGCGCTGGCAGAAGCTCGAAGCTGAGGCAGAAAACGATATTCGTGAGGGCAGAGTGAAGGCCTTCGATTCTGTCGAGGAACTCTTCCATGAAATCGAAGAAAAATCTCAGACTGGTAAGGACAGAAAGGTTCAGAAAAAGCGTTCTTGAGCTGGACAAAAGAACGCGAGAAAAGCTGAAGAGGCAACTTGAATTATTCGTCTCCGATCCTCGGCATCCTTCACTGAGGGTGAAAAAGATAAAGGGGACTCGCTCAATATTTGAAGCTCGTGTGAATGACCTCTACAGAATGACTTTTCAATATGGAGAGAAAGGAGAGATCATTCTAAGAGTGGTTGGCCCTCATAATGCTGCAATAAAAAAGCCCTGAATTACCTTATCCGATTCTTGCAATCCTTGGGGTTTATTAACTCTGATATCTCTGGATTTCCTGTTTACAGACACGGTAATATTCTTCAATGATTGTATCCCAGGCATATCTTCTGAGAGATTCTCTGGTGCCTTTGTCTATTCTGTGATTTTTATATCTCTCGATTGCAGAGACCACATCGTGGACGTCATTGAAGTCTATTATATAGCTGTCGAGATTATGTTTTTTGAATATCTCCGCCACACCCATATTGTTGTTGATCAAGGCGGGTGTCCCAGTGGCAATGGATTCGATGGGAACATTGCCGTAGGTTTCAAAGAGCGAAGGGCTGATGATGATGCCCCTATCCCTGTAGAAATTTCTGAGGCGCGGTGTATCCATGATGGACAGCATTTTGATCCCTGCTCTGGAGAGCTTCTTTTTTAGCCAGTTCATATCGCTGAAGTTACTGACCATATAGATATCCATATTCACTTTTTGTCTTCTCATCTCCTCTCTGAGCATTATAAGATATTCCGGATTCTTGGTTTTTGTTGCCCTGCCCACAAATCCGATACCGCCAAAGTCAGGTTTTGGCTCCAACTGGAAGAATTCCCTGGATATGCCGTTGGGAACGATTTTTGTCCTCTGGAGCTGCCCGTATTCCTTCTCCACGGCGGTTCTGGTGAGATTTGAGGAGAAAATATACATGAAAAGGGGATTTATAAAATTATTCTCCATTTCTACCAGGATTTTCCTGATTTCTTCTGGATAATGCCTTGTTTCATACTTCAAAATACCTGCATAGAGAATGACCAAAGGAGTGTGCGCTCTTCTCGATGCCTGGTAGAGACACCATGGTGCATAGTAAGTGCCTTCGGATAGAACAACATCCACTTTCTCGCTGTCGAGTATTCTTTCGATTTCCTGAATAGTCGGCTCGAATCTCTGCTGGAGTCCTTCCAGGGATCGGAGTCCTTTATAGATAGAATCCAATGTAATAGAATCAGGAAGGGGGATTTTATAGATCTTTGAGTGTTTATTTTCAACTGTAAGTCTCTGGTAGGGATGAATTTCTATAGTGACCAGTCTGTGCGTGTCGTCACATTCATTTATTTTTCTTTGCATTTCCTTTACTCTTCTCGTGATCCCACCGATAGGGGAGAGGCTGATATTTGTCGCAATTTTCATTTTCACTCAATAAAATATCATGATCTTTGCATGGAAATGATTAAGACCTCACTTTTTCGGCTCAGATTCAAGTCTCTCCTATTTATTTTCTTACCATTTTATCAAAGAAGTGCTATAGAAGATAAAGATAAAATTTAAACTAAAATGGGGACACAATACCTATTTCCTAATTTCTGGGCCACAACACTTAGATTTTTTTGGGATCCAGGAGCTAAGAAACTAAAGAAGGCCGGATAACCAGTGCATCACATTGAAATGAGTACAATAATAGAAGTTTATCTGTTGCTTATTGATTCTGGTTGTGATAATATTTTTTTTGTTGAAATTAAAGAGGCCTGTCCGAACGTAAACTAAGACAGGAATCATGAGGGAGGGAAGAAAATTTCAACAGATATAATTTAAACTCCCTCATACGAAATCCAATTAAAGGAAGTTTGAATGAATATTTATGTAGGGAATTTGGCACGAGAAGCCACAGAAGAAGATTTGCGAGAGGCTTTTGAAGCCTTTGGACAGGTCTCTTCAGTCAAGGTCATCACCGACAAGTACTCCGGCCAGCCTAGGGGATTCGGTTTCGTAGAAATGCCTGATAAAGCCGAAGGCGAGGCTGCCATTTCTGGCCTGAACGAAAAAGAAATAAAAGGCCAGAAACTCAAGGTCAACGAAGCGTATCCACGCCGTGACGACCGCAACAGAGGAGGTGGATTCGGAAGAGGAGGCGGATTCGGAAGAGGCGGATCTGGCGGGGGAAGGCGCTTCTAATCATCATTTGTCGGCCGTATAAAATCTCTGTCTACAGCTTCCCCGGGACACACTCGACGTCTATCTCGCTCCTCGCATATCTGCCTTAGACTCATAATCGCGAGCCGGTCAGATCAAAGGAAATATGGATGAAAAAATATCAGAGAAAGGAAAGGAAAAAAAGAGAAAGAAAAAAGGAGAAGAGAAAAAGAGAAAGGCGAAAAAGAAATAAGTTCTGACTTGCAGCCAAGGCAGTCCATCACTAGGGCCATCGTCGATCAGGCAAGGACAATCAGGATTCTCGTTCATACGAACGAAGTCGTTTGGGGGGTGAATTTATCTAAAATGATGCTCAATCATCTTCCTTATCCCAGTAATGATGTCGTTTTCCCTTTACCAAGAAAACGAGGGGTTTATCCAGCTTAGAATGAGAAACTGAATCCCAACCTGTAGCCGGGTGATTTGTTGTTTCGTAATGGATGAACGATTTCAGTGAAGAAGACCCAAAAATTTGTGCCTACCATGACATAAGGATAGAGATAACCGTTGTTACGGGAGAATTCCATTCCGCTGCCCCCATAAAAGCGAAAGATGGAGAATTTACGGGGGATCATATAGGCTGCTCCTGCCTGAAACAGCAGGTCTGATTCATCGGAAACATAATCCAGATTTCCTGTGAGATAGATATTACTGGTTGCCAAATGTTTATAGCCTATACTACATGGGTAGAAAACGAATAGAGAAAGGTTGAGATAATTCTCCGCTGGCCTAAATTTCTTTCCGCGTGCAAACGCTCCGGGGACTGCAAGAAGAAGAATGAGCATCCCCAGCAAGCTGACCTTCATGCATTTTTTCATCTTTGTCTCCTTTTCATTCCATCTGTCAATACTTATAAGCAAATGTTGTGCCAAATAATTGTTCCAGGCGAGGGTGATTTTTTGTACTAAAAAGAGGACAGATGTGATAAACAAGAAAAAATCTCTTTTCCTTGAAATACAACTTTTGATATAGTGGGACATCCATCTGAAACAGGTTTGGGCCCTCTTTATTCTGAGATAAATGCCGATGTGGAATTTTTTAAAGCGCTTATGGCA
>CAYSCW010000052.1:0-4203 GCA_964429795.1 uncultured Eubacteriales bacterium | reverse complement strand
ATCGGTATTTTAGAGGTTGTTCGCCTCGGTGAAAAACATCCCCAAAAAAAGTTCTTTCGGATATTGAGGACATTCTATCCTGTCCCGTTCTTCCTGTTTGTATGGGAAGAATTGGGAGTGCTGGTGCGCATGATTTATGGTTCTTACTGGGCGACAGATATCATCATCCATTGGGACAAGCTGCTCTTTGGAGTGCATCCCACCGTCTGGATACAGAAATTCTACCAGCCTTGGCTTAACGAATTGATGAGCTTCTTTTATTTGGGCTACTATACCTTTTTCGTACTTCTGCCTTTAGCGCTTTATTTAGCCAAGAAAAGGCAGCAAGTCTTCGCCGTTTTTTCTGTTGCCACATTCACATATTTCAGCAATTTTATCTTTGCTTATCTGCTTCCTGTTGTCGGTCCTCAACACAGCCCCATGCTTCAGAGTTTACAGACCCATCAAATCACCGGTTATTTTCTTATCAAGATCAACCAGATCATACAGGCAACGGGTGGAATAACTGGCGGAGCATTCCCTTCGTCCCATGTCTCTGGAGCGATGGTATGGGCTTTCCTGGCTATTCGTTACTTCAGGAAGATGGGGTATGTTATGCTGCCCATATCATTGGGGGTTGCTGTAGCTGCCATCTATCTGGGGCTTCATCATGCCCTGGATTCTGTCTTTGGAATTACGTGGTTTGCTATAAGCTATCCCATAGGCCTGTGGCTTATTAAAATTCGAGGAGAAGACCCGCTTAATTACAGATGAGAATGGAGATGGACACATGGATCCTGTTTCTTTCTGATATGACGCCCCGTCAACGAAAAATCATAAGAATGTCCACCAGTAAGCATCGTTTTGTATCGGGACATTCGGGATCCGGCAAGACTGAGACGCTCCTCCATAGGGCGGCATATCTTGCAGAGACCTATAATGTACCCTCTGAGAGCTATCGTATCTTTGTTTTTACCGATATGGCCAAGGAATATGTCAAGCCATTTTTGAAGTTTCTGGGTCTTCCCGAGAAGACAACGGCTACATTGGACCAATGGTGCTGTCTCTTCTATGAGCATCATGTATCGAGAGATTTACCACGGACATATAAAAACCTGCGAATCGACTACTCTATGATTCGTGAACGAGTCTTATCCGTACTCAAAGAGAAAAAGGAGCTTCATAACAAGCTGGAGTTTGCTCTTGTAGACGATGCACAGGATTTGCCTCCGGAAGGGTTTGAGATTCTCCGTTTGGCTGCCCGCCATATAACCGTTTTTGGTGATTTTCAGCAGAAGATTGTGGAAAACGAAACATCCGAGCATATCGTCAGAGAAATTTTGAGGCTGGAACCGGGGAAGGAGGTGCTTGCGGGCGTATACAGAAATACTCCTCAGATTGCCTGGCTAGCTTCTTATTTTATTTCCGATGTGGCTCTAAGGCGGGATTTTCTCGATCAGATCTCCAGCTCCCAAAAAGTGAAAGAACAGCCCTTTTTTTATATCGCTCCCCTACTTGAAAGAGAAATTGAGCTGATGGCCGAGACGGTGCAGATGCGGCAGTCCATGAATGAGAAGGTGGGAATCATCGTTCCGACAGACCGTCTGTTGCATGATACAGCGGAAAGGCTGATGAAGAGGAGGGTGAGAGTGGAGAAGGTCACAGAGAGAGATGCACAGAATGTGATCCATGGACCTTATGATTTGAGAAACCTTGTGCCCAAGATAACTACTTATCGCAAGGCTAAAGGCCTGGCATTCGACACGGTTTTTTTACCGAGGCTGGTCGAGGATGCCTTTTCCAACATTAAAGAAGAGACAAGGCTGAAGATGCTATATATGGGAATGACACGGGCCAGACAATGGGTTTATCTGAGCACCGTCAAGGGAAACGAAATAAGAGAGATCTCCATACTGAAAGCGGCCAAAGAAAGGGGCCATTTGTTGATACTTTAAAGTATTGTTTGGGAAAGCAAGTATCCGGGTGAGGGGATTTCACGACGGTATGTCAACTTTATAATGTTAAAGCACTCCATAGATAATTTATCAAATTGTATCTATTCAGAGTGGTAAGCCCCTTATTCTAGAGAGTCAAGATCAACTTTCCCCTTAATTACCGCGAACTTTTGCCTTTTCGATTTCGTATAAGCAAGTGAAAGAAGGGATAATGGTCTAGGGAGAGCATGTTGATTAGCAGGAAAAAGTCAAGGAGGCATCATGAAGTTTCGAGGATTGGCACACATCGGACTCATCACCATATTTTTGTTCAGTCTGGGATTATGGGCAGAAGAGGAAAGCCCTCAGAGAAAAACATTCAGAATCCCTGAAATAAACTCCGATATCGAAATAAACGGCGTGCTCGATGAAGGAGCATGGGAAAAGGCGCTTTCTTTTCCTGTGAACATCGAAATCATGCCCGGCGAGAGTGTGGAAGCCCCGGTTAAAACCGAATGTTTTATGATGTACGACGGGAAAAATCTCTATATCGGATTTCTGGCTTATGACCCTGAGCCAGAGAAAATCAGGTCCTACCTGTCGGATAGAGACAGTGCCTGGGCAGATGACTCTGTAGGCATAATCCTGGATACATTCAACGACGAAAACCGAGGTTTTGCCTTCTTCGTCAATCCCCTGGGAATCCAGGGAGATGAAATCTTCAGCCGCGGTGGTTCATACGAGGATGATTCTTGGGATGCTATCTGGGATTCTGCAGGAAAAATCACAGATTTTGGCTATTCGGTAGAGATAGCCATTCCTTTCCGCTCCCTCCAGTTCCAACCTTCTGAGGAAGAGCAGGTATGGGGATTTGCGCCGGTCAGAAACTATCCTCGAAGCCGAAGGCATCAGATATCAAACTTCAAGCATAACAGGAATGAACAATGCCTTCTTTGCCAGTTTCCCAAGTTGGTGGGCTTTAAAAAAGTTACACCTGGCCACAATATAGAGCTTGATCCTACCATGACAGGAATCCGAACCGATGAGAGACAGGACTTTCCCGCAGGAAAGATGAAAGAGGAGGATTCCAACCTGGACTTCGGGATCTCTGGCCAATGGGGATTCACCAACAACCTGACCCTTAGCGCGGCACTCAACCCCGATTTTTCCCATGTCGAGGCTGATGTTGCACAACTGGAGATTAACAAACGGTTTGCTCTTTATTATCCAGAGAAAAGGCCTTTTTTCCTGGAAGGGAACGATTTCTTTGAGACTTCTCTTGAAGCTATCTACACCCGTTCTCTGGCTGATCCTGACTGGGGGGCGAAGGTTTCGGGAAAGGAAGGAAAGAACGCCATCGGGATATTCTCTTCCCAAGACAGGATCACCAATCTCATTTTTCCGGGCGCAGAGGAGTCTCGCTCCACATCATTGGATAAAGTCTCCTATGCCAATGTCCTGCGTTACCGAAGAGATGTCGGAACAGCCTCAACCGTGGGTGTTCTGGTTACAGACAGGGAAGGCGACGATTACCACAACCGGGTGATCGGTGTAGATGGCCTGTTTAGATTTTCCAAGTCCGACTCATTAACCTTCCAGTTGATGGGCTCACAGACGGATTATCCCGAGGAAGTTGCTCAGGATTTCGGTCAAGATCTGGATGCCTTCAGGGGTTATGCGGTTTACTTGGACCTCCGGAGAGAAAAACGATCATATGGTTTGAGAGCGAGATTTACCGATTGCAGCCCTGATTTCAGGGCTGACCTGGGCTTTATCCCTCAGGTAGATTACCGCCGCTATAATACAGGAGCATGGTACACTTACTGGGGTAAAGAGAAGGAATTCTTTTCTCAAATCGATATAGGCTTGGACTTCACTCAGACAGACGATCATGATGGCAACCTTCTGGATCGGGAATGGGAGTTTGATTTTGATTTCAACGGTCCTCTCCAATCCTTCTTTGAATGGGAAGTGAGCAAGAGAAAAAGAATTTATCGCAGTGTTTCCTTTTCGCAGGTCTACAACTTTGCCTACTTCAGTATCCGGCCTTCAGGATTTCTGAACGCTGGGATATGGGCTGGTTATGGAGATGAAATCGACTATGAGAATGTGAGAGCAGGAAAAGAATTGGCCTTTGAACCCGACATCACCCTTAAATGTGGAAAACATATTAACCTGAATGTCAGTCATTCTTTCAGCCGGCTCAACGTGGAAGGGAAAAGGCTGTTCACCGCAAACCTGACCCAGATGCGGCTCATATACCATTTCAACAGCAGGGCTTTTTTGCGGG
>CAYSCW010000051.1:0-12681 GCA_964429795.1 uncultured Eubacteriales bacterium | reverse complement strand
TTCTCTTTTCGACCAACGCAATGAATAATCCCAACGCTTTTTGGTTCTTTTCCGTTCTCGAGAGCAATATTTCCTTTAAGATTCATTTCTTCAAGCTCGGGAGCCGTAACTACATTCTTTATCTTCCCGTACCCGTATTCCGCCAAGGCGCTGGGATCGAAAAGGTCCGCACCTGTGGCCAACACGACAGCCCCAACCTTGAACTCCCGGGGCTCGGATTCTTTTTCGCGGACAGTAACCACAAAGTTCCCGAAAAAGCCGAGGACATTCTCCACTGCTGCACCTGTTAGTACCTCGATATTATCGTCTTCTTTCAAGCTCTTGAGGCGGCTTTCCGTAATCTCACTGCCTCTGGCCATATCCGGAAAGAGCTTCTCGCATCTTGAAACCATTCCTCCGAGTTCTGTATTCTTTTCAACCAGAAATACTTTTCGGTCTGGACTGCTCAGCAGCAGGGCCGCCGACATTCCTGCTATACCTCCGCCTATGACCAGCACATCTGCATTACATTCAATTTCTTTTTGTTCCAACGGCGCGTGATACCGGACACGCCGGACAGCCGCTTTCATGTGCCTGATAGCCCGTTCGGTAGCTTTTTCTTTGTCTGGCGTTATCCATGCGATCTGCTCCCGGAGATTGGCCATCTGCATCAGGAAAGGATTCATCCCGCCTTCCTCACATACACCCATAAAAGTCGCCTCATGCTGTTTCGGGGAACACGCTCCAACCACCAGGTGCGTCAGTTTATGTTTTTTTATCTGTTCGGCAAGATATTTCTTCCCGTCCGGGGAACAAAGCAGTTTATACCTCTCGACAACAGCGACATTCTCCAAGCCCGACACAGCTTCGATGATCCTGTCTATGTCCATGGCATCTGCAATGTTCGGTCCGCATTCACAGACATAAACACCGATTTTCCTGTTCATTACACGCCTCTTCTCCATTACACGCCTCTCCGCTTAACCAAGTAATGCAAGTACCTTCCCTGCCGCTGCGTCGGCCTGGGCGATTGCTTTGCCAATATCTTCGGGCCCGAGAACGCACCCCGCAAGATAAATCCCCTCACGGCCGCTCTCCTCCGGTGAACGGTCACTCGATTGAAAACCAAAGAAACCGTTTTCATCCTGTTCGACGCCCAGTACCCCGGCCAATTCCGATGCTCCTTTGGCAGGCACGATGGCAGGTGCAAGAATCACCATATCCACATCCAGTGTTTTATCCTGGTCCGCCAAGGATTTATATTTAATCCGCACCTTACCGTTCTGATGCGCTATTTTCAGATCTTGGAACCGAACTGACTCCGTTTTATCTTTCAAATGCTCGAAAAATGGCTGGTAGCTCTTCCCAGGCATACAAAGGTCGCTGTAGAAGTCATACAGTGCTATTTCCGGCAGTTTGTCTTTCAAGTAATGAATAAACTTGAAACTGTACATACAGCATACAGCGGAACAGTAACCCGCCTTTTCGCGTCCCACACAGTGAATCATTGCCGCGGATGCCGGCTCTTTATTGTTTCTTAAAGTGATTTTTCCCTGAGTTGGCCCGTTCGACGCATACAACCTTTCCATCTCAAGTGCGGTATACACATTCGCTTGGCCATTGTAACCCCAGTCAGAAATCTGTTCCGAATCCATAAGATCAAACCCGGTAGCTACAATTATTGCCCCAACATTGAGTTCCACTTCTTCATCTTTCTGGTCGAAATCGATTGCCTCAAACATGCAGGCTTCCTTGCACAACTGGCAATCTTCTCCCTTCGTAAATCTCACGCAATTTTCTGTATCTATTGATGGAGCATTCGGCAGCGCACCGGGACAGGGGATATATATAGCCTTTCTCTTACCCAGATTCTCCTCGAACTCATTGCGCAGACTTACCGGACAGGGCTCAAAACACTCGTTACAGCCTATGCAGTCCTCGAGGCTCACGTATCTTGCCTTTTTTCCAATCTTTACCGTAAAATTACCCGCTTCTCCTTGAATTTCCTTTACCTTGCTAAGCGTAAGCAATTCGATCTTCTCATTCTGAAGCACTTCCTGCTGTTTAGGCGCTGCCATACATGTGGAGCATTCCATGTTGGCAAAGACTTCTTCGAACTTGATAACCTTTCCGCCGAACAGCGGCTCCTTCTCCACGAGGTAGACCTTCTTGTCGGCAGCAGCCAGTGTAAGGCTGGCCTCGATCCCGGCCATTCCCGCACCAATTACCAGAACCTGATCCTTCGCCTTTTGCTGTTTTTTAGTCATAGTCTTCCTCCAGCACCAAAAGGTGTTTTATGTCTTCTGCTTTACAGGGTTCGGGCCCAACTGCTTGATTTTTTCGGAAAACTCCCGCACTACCTCTGCGTAGCGCGGTCCTTCCGACGCGGAGACCCAGGAAAGCCTCAACCGCTCCCCTTCAAGTTCAAGCGTATCGAAAATTTCTCTTAAAACCGCAAATCGCCTGCGCGCATAATAATTGCCTTTGTCATAGTGACAATCTCCCGGATGACATCCGGCAATCAGCACGCCGTCGGCCCCGCGCAGAAAAGCTGTGATCACCATTACCGGATCAATACGGCTCGAACACATTACCTTCACGGGTGTTATGGTAGGCGGCATCTCGAGTTTGCTCGAACCCGCCACATCCGCACCGGCATATGAACACCAGTTGCATAAAAAAGCAACTATACGCGGCTCAAATCCCTCTCTCATCTTTTCTTCCTTTTCTTGTCCTTCAGGCAACACAGCCTCCACTCCGACAAGCTGATAGAGATAGCCAACGGGAACTCTGAATCCGATCCCCGTTAGCCATTAACTATCAATCATTAAAAACTAGAATTGAATCTGTGCTGTATGCTTGCTACCCTCGGTGTTACAGAAAAGCAGCGTCTTTCCCGTCTTCTGGCACCATGCCTCAATATCTTTGGGGAAAGACTCACAGTCGGCTATCACGTCCAACATGTCTCCGGGCTGCAATTCCTTTGCCTTCACTGCCACCTTCAGAACCGGCTGTGGGCATTTCAGTCCCAGGGTATCCAACGTATAATTAGCCATTATTCCTTCCTCCTTTTATTTTCCTATGTCGATCTTTAGAACGAGAACGTAATTGTTGCGTCCTTAATCTCGTTGACGAACGTTGTCGCCCCGATAATCTCAACGCCCTCCCTGAAATCTTCCTTCTTTAAGTCCTTTGCCTCAAGGGCAAGCTCGCATGCGTAGATTTTGGCCCCGAGTTCCACCAAACCTTTGTACAGCTCAATCAAATTCGGGTACCCTTTCATGTCCTGCATCTTTTCCATTTCGCCTTTCACCAGGACCGGTGCCCCACCCGGGGTAAAGAATAGGATTACCTCATCACCCGATGCTACTGCTGAAGACCCGAGAATGCAGGTTGGATAAATATTCGGTGCTGCCGAGCCATTACATGTAATTGCCATCTTTGCCATCTTTTTTCTCTCCTTATTTAATTTTTAATAATACGGGCACAATATCCAATTTTATTGCTTTAAACTATTACCTGTTTTTTCGACTTAACATACTATCTTCTTTAGATAAACACTTCCCTTCGAGCTGGGCTAGGACCTAATTTACGTATCTCCTCTGTGAACTCCTTGACTACCTCCGCATAGCGCGGTCCATCAGAGGCCGAAACCCACGAAAGCCGGAGACGCTCAGGTTCCAATCCGAGACTCTCAAAGGTCTTGTTCAAAACCGCAAATCTCCGGCGCGCGTAGTAATTTCCCTTCAAGTAGTGACAATCTCCCGGGAGGCATCCGGCTATGATTACGCCATCTGCGCCTCCGAGAAACGCTTTGACCACGAACATCGGGTCGACGCGGCTCGAACACATCACACGGATAACCCTGAACGTGGGAGGCATCTGCAGCCTGCTGACGCCGGCCAGGTCTGCACCGGCATACGAGCACCAGTTGCAAAGAAATGCCACTATTCTGGGTTCGAATTCCTTAGCCACTATTCTCTCCCCAGGCTGTTGCCGCATCAACAGCTGAAAGTATCTGGTCTCTCCTGAAGCCATTCTGTTCTATCGCCCCGCTCGGGCAGGCCGCTGCGCAGCAGCCGCAGCCTTTGCAGAGTGCTTGATTCACTTTGCATACTATCTCGCCTTCAGGTGTTTCGACAAGTTCAAGAGTGTCAAATTCGCATACCTCGACACAGGTGCCGCACCCGGTACAGATTTCTTCATTCACCGAAGAAATCGTGGCCTCGGTTTCATACTCGTCTTTGCTTATGATTGCTGACGCACGGCAGGCGGCAGCCTGTGCCTGGGCAATGCTTTCCGAAATCATCTTCGGGCTGTGCGCCGTCCCCGCGAGAAACACGCCGTCGGTGGAAAAGTCAACCGGCCTCAGCTTCATGTGTGCCTCAAGGAAAAATCCATCAGTGTTTAACGGAACTTTTAAAAATTGAGAAATTGTTTCGCTGTCATCATTTGGAACTATTCCTGCTGACAATACTACTAAATCCGCAGATATCTCTATCGGCATCGTTAAAGTCTGGTCAAAGACTTCCACCAGCAATCCGCTTCCGTTTTTTGAAACTTCTGGCTTCCGGTCTTCATCATACCTTACGAACACAACATTCTGTCGTCTTGCTTCTGTATAGAAGCTTTCGCTAAATCCATAAGTTCTTATATCTCGGTATAATATATATATATTTGTTTCAGGTGAAAGTTCTTTTATTTTTAAAGCGTTCTTTACAGCTTCTGTACAACAAACCCTTGAGCAATAGGGCCTTTCATTATCCCGTGAACCAACGCATTGAATCATTACAATGTTTCTGGGCATTTGATTTTTATCTGGAGTTGACCACTCTCCGTTTGTCCTTAGGCGCTGTTCAAGTTCAAGTTGGGTTAAAACTCTTTCATGCTGACCATATAAATACTCTTTTGGTTTATATTCCTGTGCACCGGTTGCAACAACCACAACTCCATGTTCAAACTCTATTGATTTTCCATTTGTGGCTATCGTTGTTTTAAAATTTCCAATTGAACCTTCAAATTTTTCTATTTTGGCTTCCGTATATAAATGGATTTTCTCAGCCTTTTTCACCTTTTCAATAAGCTTTTTTAATTCATCCTGCGGATTTTCTCCGGTTACTAAGTAGTGAATACGTCTCAGATTTCCACCCAGCTCTTTTTCTTTTTCCACTAAATATACATTAAATCCTTTATTTGCCAGTTCAACTGCAGATGTCATCCCGGAAAGCCCGCCCCCAATAACAAGCGCAGATTTTATTACTGGTACTAACATTTTTTGCAAAGGTTCTAATAATCTTGATTTAGCTACGGCCATTCTTACCAAGTCTTTGGATTTCTCTGTGGCTTTTTCAGGTTCATGCATATGAATCCATGAGCATTGATCCCTGATATTTGCCATTTCAAAAAGATATGGGTTTAGTCCTGCCTCCCGGACTGTTTGTCTAAATAGAGGTTCGTGAGTCCTTGGTGTACAAGAGGCAACGACTACACGATTCAAATTATGTTCTTTTATTTTCTCTTTTATTATTTCCTGAGTATCATTTGAACAGGTAAATAAATTATCATCTGCAAAAACGACATTAGGAAGTGTTTTTGCATATTCAACGACTCCTGGAACATTTACCACTCCACCAATATTTGTTCCGCAATGGCATACAAATACTCCGATTCTTGGCCCCTGCCCTCCTACATCTATTTCTGGCGGATATTCCTTTGGAATTATTAAACTGCCTTTAACATCTTTTAAAAGGGATAAAACTTTTGATGACGCACCTGATGCTTGCATTATGGTCTCAGGTATATCTTTAGGCTCTGTGAAAGGCCCAGACACATAAACTCCCTCGCGTGTCGATTCAACAGGTCTAAAGGGATTTGTCTTACAGAAATTAAATTCATTCAATTCGATGCCAAATTTTTCGGAAATTTCATTTACAGATTTTGGAGGTACTATACCGACAGATAAAACAACTAGGTCATATTCACGAGAAACTTTCTTATCATCTTCAGTCAAATACTCAATTATAAGATTTTTTGTTTGAGAAATTTCTTTCACAGCAGCTGGACGACACCTTATATAATCTACTCCAAGCTCCTTTGCCCTTTGATAATACGCATCAAATCCTTTACCGAATGCGCGCATGTCCATAAAAAATATATCACATTCTAAATCTTCACCAGCATGCTCTTTAGCGATGATAGCTTCTTTTGTGGCATACATACAGCATACGGAGGAACAATAATCCCGATCTACGTCGCGTGAGCCAACACATTGAATAAACCCTATCCTTTTTGGCTTTGTTCCATCACTGGGTCTTAAGACTTTGCCGAGATACGGCCCTGTAGCAGATAAAATTCTTTCAAATTCAAGCGAAGTAACAACATTTGGATAAAATCCATATCCATATTCTTCCTTGATTTTTGCATCAAATATATCAAATCCCGGGGATAAAACTACTCCACCGACATTCAAACTAACTTTCTTTTCTTTTTGTTCATAATCAATGGCATCTGCTTCACAAAACTCTTTGCAGACTCCACATTCATCCTTAAGCATGTGCACACAATATCTCTCATCAATAGTAGCTTTATTGGGAACAGCCTGTGGATAAGGGATAAAAATAGCTGGTCTGTTAATTAATCCTTCATTATATTCATCCAGTATGGGGACTTCTTTATTTTTGCTGACTTCCGCGAGCTTAATCCTTTCTGTTGGACAAATAAAAGCACAGGCGCCACATGTCTGGCATGTATCAGAAACCACATCAAAAGGCGGGCTTACTTTCTTATGTGGTCCACGATTAACGAAATTTATTGCACTGATACCCATTCTCTGATTACACATTCTTACGCATAGCCCACAAAGAACACAATCCTCATTTTTCTTCTTAAATCGTGTTTCCTTTACACCCAATTCTTCTGCTATTCTCTGTATCTCCTTTGAATCAGGACATCTAGCTAATAATAATTCAACTATCATTTTTCGCGATTTTATTATTCTTTCAGTGTCAGTGTTCACTGTTAAACCATTGATAGCTGGGTAAGTGCATGAAGTCTGAATTGTCGTTCTGTTGCCTTGAGTAACTTCTACTACACATAATCTGCATGCTCCATATGGAGTTAAAGCTTTATGATAGCAAAGAGTCGGAACCTTTATTCCACTACTCTCAATACATTCTAATAGTGTTTTACCTTCAGGGAATTCACTCTTCTTGCCATTTATTGTCAGCTCTATCACGCCAAGCCTCCGCTTATAACACATTTAATAAAATTCTCTATGTTTATTACTCCTGGTATCTTCTTGTCATCATGTGCCAAAATTTCAATTTCAAGAAGCATTAACTTTTTTCCCCTTCATGATTATTCTTGTTCCTTTGCTTTTGTTTCTTCTATTGATTCTTCTTTTTCTGCTACTGCTTCTTCTCTTTCTAGATCACACCGGAGACAACGCTTAGCTTCAGAAATCGCATCGGCTTCTGTGAATCCCAATTCAACCTCTTTAAAACTCCCAATCCTTTCATCCACAGGCATCACTGGCATTTCAGGTTTTTTGAGGCTCTTGATCTCCTCTTCTGTAAGTTCAAGTGCCTCAACGCGTAATGCAGGACGAGTTACTTCATATATTCTCTCTAGCTTATCTCCCCGAATATATTTATCTATCATTTGGGCTGCAGTTTTCCCGTGGGCCATTGCTTCTGTTACCGTATTCGGACCGCTCACCACATCACCACCTGCAAAGATACCATCCACATTCGTACTGAGAGTTTCGGGGTCAACTTCAATTGTATTCCACTTTGAAATATTCAATTTATTTCCACTTAATAAAGACACATCAGGCTCCTGGCTAATTGCAAGGATTAAAGTATCCACATCAACTTTAAATTCAGACCCTGGAATCGGGACAGGTCGTCTTCTACCACTTGTATCTATGTCCCCTAGTTCCATTCTGATACACTCTATAGCCTCCATTTTTCCATGACTCGATAGGACTATAGTTGGAGCTACGAGAAATTGAATATCTATACCTTCTATAATGGCTTCTTCGATTTCACTCTTTACAGCGGGCATCTCCGCCCTTGTCCTTCGGTACAATATTCCCGTATCCTTACCCAAACGTTTTGTTACTCGAGCAGCATCTATGGCTGAATTTCCACCACCAATAACTATGACTTTGTCCCCAATATTCACCTCACGGTTTAGGTTAACATCCCGCAGGAATTCCACCGCATCGATTACTCCTTCTACATCTTCGCCCGGGATTTTCATTTTTAAACCTTTATGAGCACCGACAGCAATGAAGATGGCTTCATATTCTTTCTTCAGCTTATCAAGCGTAATATCCTTTCCAATCGTAGTATTTGTTTTGATTGTAACACCTAATTTTTGTATCCTGTCTATTTCATATTTCAAGACATCCTTGGGTAACCTGAATTCCGGAATGCCTAATGCAAGCATACCACCTGCTATTTCCTGGCTTTCAAACACAGTAACTTTATACCCCTCCAGAGCGAGGTAATAGGCACAAGTCAGCCCTCCAGGACCGGAACCGACCACAGCAATCTTTTGCTCTTTTTCGCTTTTTGGTTTTTCTTCAACGATAACACCTTTCTTCATCTCATAATCTGCAAGGAAACGTTTCAGCGCTCTAATTGATACGGGGTCACCCCACTCCCCGGCCACACACTTTTGTTCACAAGGAGTATTACATACACGTCCGCAAATAAGAGGGAGTGGATTCTCTTTTCTAACTACCTTTATCGCTTCATCAAACTTTCCCTGCGCAATAAGCCCTATATAAGAGGGCACATCCTGTGATATTGGACATATATGCTGACAGGCGGAAGAAATTATACCTTTACATACTAAAGCGGAGCATCTCTTATATTTAATATGTTCGATATATTCATCTCTAAAATATTTCAATGTACTCAATACCGGATTCGGCAACGTCTGACCTAATCCACACATTGAAGTATCTTTTATCACAATGCTAAGTTCTTCCAGAGTCTGAAGATCTTGCTCTTCACCTTCTCCCCTGCTTATTCTTTCAAGTATTTCAAGGAGTTGGGATGAGCCTTCTCTACAGGATGAACATTTTCCACAGGATTCATCGTTTGTAAACTCGATAAAATATTTCGCTACATCCACTACACAGGTATCTTCGTCCATCACAATCATTCCACCGGAACCCATTATTGAACCGGCCTCAGTCAATTTTTCATAATCCACTGGTAAATCAATCAAACTCGCCGGAATACAGCCTCCTGATGGCCCGCCTGTCTGGACTGCCTTAAATTTTTTTCCCCCGGGAATTCCGCCTCCAATATCATAAATAATCTCTTTTATAGTAATTCCCATCGGGACTTCAACCAAACCTGTATTATTAATTTTACCGACAAGTGAAAATACTTTTGTTCCTTTGCTCGTTTCAGTGCCTATACGCGCAAACCACTCTGCTCCTCTATCAATAATGACTGGAACAGTCGCCCAGGTTTCAACATTATTTATATTGGTTGGTTTTCCCCACAGCCCTGACTGAGCCGGATATGGTGGTCTTTGTCTTGGTTCAGGCGGGCGGCCCTCTATAGAAGCTATGAGTGAAGTCTCTTCACCGCAAACAAATGCTCCGGCTCCCTGCTTGATATGAATATTAAAACTAAAATCAGTATCGAATATATTTTCACCTATAAGTCCATATTCTTTCGCCTGGTTAATAGCGATCTCTAACCTCTTCATTGCAAGCGGATATTCACCCCTGATATAAACATATCCCTTACTTGCGCCTATGGCTCTTGCTCCTATCAACATTCCTTCTATTACAGAATGAGGGTCAGCTTCAACAATGCTTCTGTCCATATAAGCTCCTGGATCCCCTTCATCTGCGTTACATATTATGTATTTTATTTCACCTTCTGACTTTCTGCATAATTCCCATTTCAAACCGGTTGGAAATCCTGCGCCACCCCGGCCTCGGAGACCAGAATTTTTTATCTCCGTTATAATATCTTCCGGTGTCATCTCTGTTAAAGCTTTTGCGAGGGATTTATAACCATCTCTTGCAATATATTCATCAATTCGTTCTGGGTCTATCAAACCTCTATTTCTAAGAGCGATTAATGTTTGACTAGCAAAAAAACCAATATCCATTATCTTTGGAATAACAACTTCTTCGGCAGGCGGAGTGAACATAAGTTTTTCTACAGGTCTACCCTTTAAGAAATGTTCTTCTACAAGATATGGAATATCATTTTCAGTTAAACTTTGATAAAATATTTGGTCCGGCATAACTGTCATTACAGGCCCCAAAGCACAAAATCCATTACAGCCTGTCATTACAACGAGAACTTCTTCATCTAATCCTTGTTTTTTTAATTCCTCTTCTAATACTTCCCTTATTTTAAAAGAGTTATTGGAAACACAGGCTGTTCCCGCGCATAACATTAAATGTAACCTGTATTTGTCGGTATTTTGTTCGTCCATAATCTATTTACCTATCGTTCTTCTGACTAGTCAACCATTCTAAATTGGAACTCATCAGGAAACTCTCTCGCTTCCCTTTGCCAGAGCGTACTCTTGAACTACTTTTCCACCATTCACATGTTCTGATAATATTTTGCGAATCTTTTCCGGAGTTAAATCAACATACTTGACAGGGGCTTCGCCTTTCAATTCTACTGTAGCCATAGGTTCTCTACTGCATAATCCAGCGCAGCCTGAAGTTGTTAAAATAACATCATCAATATTTTTCTTTTCAAACTCATCCAATAAAGCGTTCATTATCTTTCTTGCCCCAGCAGCTATCCCACAGGTTCCCATATGTACCGTTATTTTGGCTCTACCAGCCCCTTCTCGTAAAAGAGTTGTTTTTCTTACTCTCTGGCTGATCTTATCTAAATCTTTAATAGTCAATTTTGCCATAATCTCTCTCCCAAAAAAATCACTAGAAAATCCAGGTTAAATTGCAATTATTCATCCAATTTCTCATCACTTATAATCTATTCCTGAGCTATTACTAAGCACCTCTATACATCTCTATCAATTCCGGTACCTTCCCTTTAGACATTAAACCATGTATTTCTTCTCCTACCTTTAATACCGGAGCTAATCCACAACATCCAATACATCGAACTGTCTCAAGGGTAAAAAGCATATCTTCTGTCGTTTCTCCTCTTTTTATCCCGAGCTTATTTTCAAGAGCTGAAATAACTTTGCCTGCACCTTTCACATGACAGGCAGTTCCAAGGCACACAGTTATGATATGTTTACCTCTCGGTTCCAAGCTAAAAGCATTATAAAAAGTAGCTATCCTGTACACTACACTTAAAGGGATATCTAATTTCTCAGCTGTGTATCTCAAAACCGGTTCGGGTAGATAATTAAAAGTATCATTAGCTGTTTGAAGTACAGGGACTAATCCTCCTTCCGCATCTTTATATTCTTCAATTATCTTGTTCATTATTTCCATATCTTTAACAGAAATTTCTATTTTATCTTTTTCAGGTGTGACATAAATTATGTTATGAACAGGACAATTAGCAACACAAAGGCCACATCCTGTACACTTTTCTTCATCTATAAACCTCGGTCTCTTTTTAATCTTTACGTCAAAATTACCGGCAGTCCCTTTTATACTCTCAATATCCGCCAGGGTAATCACCTCTATATCTTTATGTCTGCCAACTTCAACCAACCTGGGCGCCATCGTACACATGGCGCAATCGTTTGTGGGAAAAGTTTTATCAAGTTGGGCCATCACTCCACCAATAGATGGTTTATTATCAACCAGATAGACCTTAATACCGGATTCTGCTAAATCGAGTGCTGCCTGCATACCCCCGATTCCAGCACCAACAACTAATGCGGCACCAATTTTTTCGTTCTCTGTTTTGTTATCAAGCATTTTCCGTAACCGCCTCTTCAGGCACCTGCTCTTGCTGCTGTTCGAGTGCCTTTTCTCTGACCGCCTGTAAGTAAATCGCCAGTGGACGATACAACATGTGGGCCCACTTGCCGAACGGCACCTCAACCGCCAGCATTGGCACAGCAATGATCAGGTGGGTGGCATACATGTAATAAGTTGCCAGCGGCAATCCCATATACCTGAAAATATGGACCGATATCCCAGTCACAGTAGTCAGTAACAACAGTATCGGGAACATCCAGTCGCTGAAGTCTGAAAACTTGTGAATTTGTTCGCGCTTTCTGATTCGGCCTATTAGGATTTCCACTGTGCCGAAGAGGAGAACAGCAGTGGCGTAATAGCCCAGCCATCTCTGAGGATGGTAAATAGGGTAAATATTGTCCGTTTGAAACCACAACAAGAGACCGACTACCAGAAAGAGCATGAGCATATATCCTGATACGAGTAAAAAGTGCTTGAGCCATCGACCTATGTTGTTAGTACATTTTAGGAAAAGTTTCTGGGTAATGAAATTCCATATCAATGTCCATGCTTCGGTGATGAATAAATGAAGGGGAATCCTGATCTTCTCGTCCTGATGCATAGTAAATCCAAAGCCATCCTTTATTATGCCCCGTATTACATCAGGTATTCTGGCACGGCTGCCCTGGTGCATGGTGAACCAGTACATGCGAAATGCGTTGCTGAGTAGAAAGAAGGCAAGAACGCAAAATAAAATCAGGTCGAAAATGTGTACCATATGGGCGGGGGCAAAGGTGTTGAGTTCAACCCGTTCTGTCACAAGG
>CAYSCW010000050.1:0-12768 GCA_964429795.1 uncultured Eubacteriales bacterium | reverse complement strand
ATTGGAGAAGCATAGAAAGACGATTCTCTATTGGCGCTTATGTTCCCATAATTTTCCGAAAATGAAAGCCATAAATTGCAAGTGTAATTGCTAACCTGAAGAAGCGGGGACGCCTTACCAGCGTCCAGGAAATAAGTTTCCAGTAATGAAATCTTTCTTTTCCTTTTATCCCTAAAAACCAGACAGATTTAAAGAACGCTCCAAGGTTATGCAAATTGAAATGGATTTTTCCCTTTAATGGTTTTGGCTTATATGCCTTTAAGAATGTCATCACACGCTTATAGTAATGCTTGGGTGAATAAATCGTATTGAGGATCTTCTTATAACCGTTAATAAGTGCTTCAATATTCATTTTGGGGATGAAGTTGATCGAAAAGTCCGTGTTATCTCCAGATGGATCATTCAACAATCTGTCTTCTTTCTTTAGGCGGTGATAAAGCCTTGTGCCACGGGGTGCATTCAACAATCCAACCATAGCAGTAACAATCCCGCTCTTTTGAATAAAGCTTATCTGTCTTTCAAAAATTGAAGGAGGATCACTATCAAACCCTACAATAAAACCTCCTTGAACTTCAAAGCCATTGTCCTGGATCTTTTTAACACAAGCTATCAAGTCACGATTCTTATTCAGATATTTATTGCATTCTGTAAGACTCTCTTCATTTGGAGTTTCAATCCCGATAAAAACCTTATTAAATCCAGCCTTGACCATTAATTGCATCAGTTCCTCGTCATCAGAAAGATTTATCGACGTTTCAGTGAAAAAATAAAAGGGATATTTTTTCTTTTTCATCCAATCGATTAGACATGGCAGAAGTTCTGTTTTAAGTCTTCTCTTATTACCTATGAAATTATCATCAACAAAAAATACTCCACCTTTCCAGCCTTGTGTATATAGAGCTTCCAGTTCTTCTAAAATCTGACCTTTACTCTTAGTGCGTGGTTTATGCCCATTCAGAATAATGATGTCACAGAATTCACAATTATAGGGGCAACCCCTGGAATATTGAATGCTCATTGAAGCATATTTTTTCATGTTAATAAGATCCCATTGTGGAGGAGGAGTCTCTCTCATATCAGGCCGCTCTTTGGAAG
Source organism: uncultured Eubacteriales bacterium (assembly GCA_964429795.1). Classification (GTDB taxonomy): domain Bacteria; phylum Acidobacteriota; class Aminicenantia; order Aminicenantales; family Aminicenantaceae; genus CAYSCW01. The sequence goes on along the minus strand of CAYSCW010000050.1, from coordinate 11,673 downwards.
TATAAATGTGTTGGACGCATCCATTCTCTAAATCATCCAGAAAAGTTGGAAGCGTACTCTCAGCCTCATTAAGAACAAAATGGTCTATATCCTCAAATTCTTCATATCCGGTAGTAAAAAGAGGACCACCTGCTGTAACTCTAACTCCCAAATTTTTACACCTTCTAATTACTTCCCGTACTGACTCTTTCTGAACGATCATAGCACTGATAAATACATAATCAGCCCATCTAATATCATCCTCCGTTAAAACAGATACATTCATATCAATAAGCCTTCTCTCCCATTCTTTGGGAATCATTGCAGCCACAGTTAATAAACCAAGCGGCGGAAAAGATGCCTTTTTTGAAATGAATTTCAGAGCATGCTTAAAACTCCAAAACGTGTCTGGATATTTCGGGTAAACCAAAAGCACTTTCATCTCTAAACTCCTAAGTCATTCTTTCTACGAATTGCTGTGTCAGAATCTCCGTTTGTGACATCGGCTTTTCAGTCGGATTGTCATTATATGGAAAACCAAGTTAATTAGAATACATGATTTCTCCACAAATGCCAAATATTTCTTTAAGCATCTTCTTAAAAAACCCTCAGCTCTTAATCTCTTACTCCTATATGACTTATTTCGAAACTTGAGGGATAATTTTGAGATAAATCTTATTGAATTGAAGAGAATCATCACAAGCCCATCACATTTTCTTGGGAATTTTCTTTGATGATCACAACGATCGCCTCTTTCGGCACTGCGTATGCTTTCGTTGCCACCTCCGTGATTTTTTGGGTAAGCTTACGCTTTTTTGCTAAATTTTTAATCCCTGATTCTTCTAAAGTGATATTTGGCACCTTTTCTATTCTTTTGGCGGAATCGTTAATTCTGCTGCCGCCTGAATTCCTGAAGCTACTTCAGGGATGATGCCAAATTTGACATAAATGGGACGGATCATTTTTTTCAACTCAGGAAGCTTTCTGGCAAAGATAAAAGCGCCAAGAACACATGAGATGCCACCTATGATCAAAGTGTTGGGCGCACCTATCCGGCTTGCTAATCCACCCCCTAATAAGCTGCCAAATGGCGCCGTGCCCAAAAATGCCATCGCATAGAAACTCATGACCCGTCCGCGTTTGTCATCGTCAACAATTGTCTGTAAAATTGTGTTACTTGAAGCCATCTGCGTAATCAGTCCGAGACCGGTTATAAACATCAATGCCAGAGAAAGCCAGAAAACCCGGGAAAGAGAAAAGGCCATGAGTCCGGTGCCAAAAATTGCCGCAGATAGAGGAATAATTTTCTCCAGCCCCAAAACGCTTTTTCTGGAAGCAAGATAAAAGGCTCCAACCAGAGCGCCTATACCCGAAGCTCCCATAAGAAAGCCGAACGTGTGCGAGCCACCGTGGAGTATCTCCTTGGCGAAAACAGGCATCAGCACTGCGTAAGGCATTCCCATTAAACTTACCAATCCCAATAACAAGATGGGAAACTTGATAGGGGAAAAACCAAAGGCATAAGAAAATCCCTCTTTTAGCCTTTGCCAGACTCTGGCGTTTTGCGGTTTTACTTTTTGGGGAGCAACATTCATCAATAACAGCGAGGCAATAACGAAAAGGTAACTTAAGCCGTTAAGGAGGAAGCATATTCCCTCTCCTGTGGCAGCAATCAATACTCCTGCTATGGAAGGCCCCAGCAGCCTCGCGCTGTTGACCATTGAGGAGTTTAAGGCAATGGCATTCCCCAAATCTTCTTTACTTTCCACCATTTCTATAACGAATGACTGACGGGCAGGCATATCAAAGGCATTCACACAGCCTAGAGCTGTCCCTAAAAGAATGACATGCCAGACCTTAATGCTACCGATAAAAAAGAGAGACGCCAGGACTAATGCCTGTATCATAGCCAGCAATTGCGTGACAATCAAAATATGGTGGCGATTCCATCGGTCAGATACCACACCAGCAAAAGGAGATAACAGGAAGGTAGGGATTTGGCCAGTAAAGCCGACCAAACCCAATAAGAATGGAGAACCACTAAGCCGGTAGACCAGCCAGGGCAAAGCGATTCGTTGTACCCATGTACCGATCAGAGAGATGCTCTGTCCTCCGAAAAAAAGTCGGTAATTTTTATATCGGAGCGAACGAAACATGATTTTAAGCCCGCCAAGCTTATCTGTGCGAAGTGTGTCAGATTCCCTTTTCATTTCAAATCGGTTCCTTTCTCTTGTTAAATTCCTTTTATACGTTTGGCATTTGAAACATCTGCTGAGGCATGGCGGAAGCGGATATGGACGCTGCTTTTCCGCAAAGTAAAGTGTAAATGGCTTGTAATTAATACAACCTGCAGCAATGTCCTATAATCCATTCCTAAAGTAGTTATTATATCAAAGCCGAATAAAAGTCTCCCCTCCAGTGTTCACCTTTGGATTGCAAAAAGAACATTGAAGCTTGATAAGGGAAGTGACGTTTGGCTCCTCGGGTAGGACTCGAACCTACAACCTAGTGGTTACAAGGGCCCCAAAATTTCTTCTGGGCTTGGACTATCTCTTCACCCGTTCCACACATGTGGAGGTTGGGTGTCGGGCGCTTCCCCCAGATTATATCTGGAGTACGAGCATATGCTCTAGTCTCTGCACCTTCCCTGACCCCTTTTAACTGACCAGGGCTTGGCTCAGGATTACCATTCTCCGCTTTAAGCAAAGGGTAGGCTTCCCTGAATTCACCCGATTTTTCATCCACGATTTCTCGTGAAAGCTGCACACCAATTGTACAGCCACCCGCTCTGCCGATTGAGCTACCGAGGAGCAGGCTGTCCATAATTTAGCAAAATTTGGGGAGAATATCAATAAAAGGAAGGGCCTTTTCCTTCAGAAGCGGTAACTACCCTGTTTGATTTCCTTGCGGTAGTCCTTTCCTCCCATCTCCACCACTTTGCACATCTCATAGAGTCTTGACCTCAGCCGGACGCCAATCCTGTCTACCAGAGAATCTTCCTTCTTCTTGTAGAAGGAATCCCTGGCATCCTCTTCTTCTTCCTTATCCAGGTAATTTGAAGTAAAGATGGTCAGTTTCTTGTGGTTGTATCTGTTGTTGACGATATAGAAAACCGTCTCATCCACCCAGGCTGTCGTTCTCTTAGCTCCCAGCTCATCCAGTACCAGCACATCCTTTTGAAAGACGGGAGCCAGAACATCCACTTCGCTCAAAGAAGAATCAGGCGTATACGTACTCTGGATATCCCTGATGAGCTCCCGAAAATCGCAGAAATAACAGGGGACGTTCTTTTTGCGGATCAATTCCTGGACGATGGCCACAGCCAGATGGGTCTTCCCCACCCCACAAGGGCCTATGAAAAGAAGGCCCACATCCTGGACAGGATAGTTCTTGACGAACTGTTTGGATATTTTGAGAGCATGGCGGTGGGAGGAGTCATGAATTTCAAAATTATCAAAGGTGCAATTCTCATATCTTCGGGGAATATGAGCCTGTTCGATGAGGACCTGGTTTTCCTGCTCCTTGAAGCATTTGCACCGCTTGGCTACAGCACGGCCCTTGCTCTCTTCCAGAATCCAGCCCGTGCCTTGGCATTCAGAACATGCGGCTTCTGCCATCAGTTGAGATACCCCCTCAGTTGTTGGAGTTTGTGGGAACGTGACAATTTTCGCATTGCCTTTTGTTCGATCTGTCTGATCCGTTCTCTGGTAAGATCGAGTTTGTCTCCGATTTCTTGAAGAGTTCTCGGCTTGTTGTCATCCAGTCCGAATCTTAATTTTAGCACAAGAGCCTCTTTCTCATCCAGTTCCTCCAGCATCTGTCTTATTTGCTCCTGAATGGAATTCTTGACGATTTGGACCTCAACAGAAGGAGAAATATTGTCTTTGATCCTCTCCCCTACTTCAACATCTTCATCGAAATACTTATCGCTGAGGGAAATATTCTTCTCTTCGATCAACTCCATGTCTTCTACATCTTCCCTGGTTATGCCCATACGCCTGGCAACCTCTTCTCTTGTTGGTTCCCTGTCCAATTCCTTCTTGAGCCTAGCACTGACTTTCTTCATCTCTGATATCTGGTCAGAGAGCTTCTGAGGGATATGATAAATCCGAGAATACTGGGTGAGAGCATGAATGATAGCCTGTCTGATCCACCAGACAGCATAAGAAATGAACTTGACCTTTCTTTCCGGGTCGAATCTTTTGGCCGCTTCGATAAGGCCTAGATTTCCCTCGTTGATCAGGTCGGGAAGACCGAGCCCCATTCCCTTGTACTTCTTGACATAGGAAACAACAAAGCGCAGGTTCGCCTCGATCATTTTTCGCAGTGCCTCCCTGTCTCCATTCTGGATACGTTCACCCAGTTCTCTTTCTTCCTCTTGAGAAAGCATGGGGAAACGGGAAATTTGATCCAGATAGAGCTTCAGATTTTTTGAATCGAGATAATCACCTTTCTTAGGAGGCATTGTCCTCTTTTTCTATTTTAACAATCTTGGCCGGGCTGATTCGGATCATACTTTTCTTTCTGATCTCAAATTCTTCTTCGCGTCCCTCGAAAAATTCCTTCCTGACATATTCCAGAAACTCGTTGACTTCTGTTTCAATCTGCTCCATCTTCTCTCTCATGTTCAGAACCACTTCCACTCCAGCAAGATTGACACCCAAATCTCGGGTTAAAGTCAATATCAACTCCAGTCGCTTCAGGTCTTCCTCTGTATAACAGCGCGTATTTCCCTCACTCCGAGAGGGTTTCAGCAGCCCTTCTCTCTCATAGAGGCGGAGAGTCTGGGGATGGATATCGTACATCCGGGATACACTGCTTATGTGGTAATAGTTTTTAGGCTTTTTTCCTTTTTCCTTCTTCATCTCAATGCACCCCTATCTTCTCCCTAGGGTTTTGTCCGGATATCCTCTCCAGCTCACGCATCAGTTCTCTGATTCTTTGGTCATTAAAAGGAGGCGGCACGATGGAGACCTCCACAAACTGATCTCCTCGAGTACGTCTACCAGGAACAGGAGCACCTTTGTCCTTCAAGCGGAATTTCTGTCCGGATTTTGTCCCGGGGGGGATTTTGATTTTTGTCTTGCCATAGAGCGTGGGCACCTCAATCTTCGAGCCTAAAGTGGCTTCCGTGATGGTTATGGGCAATTTGACATAGACATTAGATCCTTCCCTCTTGAAGAGAGGATGAGAGTCGACCTCTATGGTAATAAACAGATCTCCTGAAGGACCACCCAATCTCCCTGCATTTCCTTTGCCTGGAATACGGACTTTCGATCCGGTGTTTACGCCTCCTGGAATCCTGACACTGATCAGCTCTGTTTTTGGAACCAAGCCGCTGCCACGGCATGTGGAGCATTCCTGCCCATGAGTCCTCCCTGTCCCTCCACAGGAGGGGCAGGTGGTGGCAAACTTCATAAATCCTCTCTGGAGGCTGGTCTGTCCGCTTCCGCCACACACGGCACAGACCTGCTGGCCGCCAGGGGAAACAAAACCTTTTCCTTGACAAACCGAACAGGGGACCATCCGTGTCAACTGGATGCGCGTCTTTAAGCCGTTTATGGCATTCATAAAACTCACTTTCATGGAGTAATGGAGATCCTCTCCTCTAACTGGCCTCTGTTGAGGTTGAGCAGCAGTTCGACCGACTATGTTTTCGAAAAAATCCCGGAAAGAGGATGTTCCAAAGTTGGAAAAGTCAAACCCTTCGAATCCAGAGGTGTACGTCCGTTGACCCGCTCCAGGAGGCACATTCCCAACAAACCCGTACTGGTCGTACTGTTTCTTCTTTTTCGGGTCGCTGAGAACAGAGTAAGCTTCCTGGATTTCCTTAAACTTGGCTTCGGCTGTTTTATCGCCGGGATTGAGGTCCGGATGGTATTTTCGTGCGAGCTTTCTGTAGGCCTTCTTTATTTCTGTTAAAGAAGCTTTCCTGTCAACTCCTAAGATTCTGTAATAGTCCTTTTCCATTCTCTTATTCCATCATCGGAGCACAAAACAGCTCTTACTGATAAAAGCAGAATTTAGCTGGGAATTATTTCTTATCTTCTTTTTCTTCGTCGACAACTTCTGCGTCGATGACTTCCTCTTCGGAGCCTTCAGCTTGGGCCTCTTCTTGAGCCTGGCCTCCTGTAGCCTGCTCCTGTTGGGTTCCTTGCTGAGTTTGCTGCTGTTGGCCGGCTTGCTGGTACATCATCTCCGTCAGTTTGTGAGACGCTTGAGAAAGGGACTCTACAGCCTGCTTGATCCGGTTAACGTCATCGCTTTCAAGAGCTTTCTTAGTTTTCTCAATCTCTGCTTCAACATTCTTGGCTTCATCTGCGGGAATCTTATCCTTGTTCTCCCGCATCAACTTCTCCAGGTTGTAGACCATCTGGTCAGCCTGATTCTTGGCTTCCACGAGTTCTTTTCGTTTTTTGTCCTCTCCAGCGTGGGCTTCGGCATCCGTGACCATCCGATCGATCTCTCCATCATCCAGCCCGCTGTGGCCGGTGATGGTAATAGCCTGCTGCTTTCCAGTGCCCATATCCTTGGCAGAAACATGAAGGATACCATTGGCATCGATATCAAATGTAACCTCTATCTTGGGTATACCACGGGGAGCTGGCGGTATTCCGTCCAGGTGAAACCGGCCTAAGGTTCTGTTGTTTTGAGCCATCTCTCTCTCACCCTGCAGCACATGGATCTCTACACTGGGCTGGTCATCGGATGCTGTGGAGAAGATTTCTGTCTTCTTGGTGGGGATGGTAGTGTTTCGAGGAATCATCTTGGTGAACACTCCCCCTAAGGTCTCAATCCCCAGAGTAAGCGGAGTGACATCCAAGAGAAGCACGTCTTTAACATCTCCTGCCAATACCGCCCCCTGAATGGCTGCTCCGACAGCCACTACTTCGTCAGGATTAACGCCCTTATGAGGTTCTCTTCCAAAGAGCTCTTTGACTATCTGCTGGACCTTGGGAATTCGCGTGGATCCCCCCACTAGAATGACTTCGTTTATTTCCTCGGGCTTCAGGCTGGCATCAGCCAGAGCCTGTTTACATGGACCAACGCTTCTTTGAATCAAATCATCCATGAGTTGCTCCAACTTAGAACGGGAGAGTTTCATCAGAAGGTGCTTTGGTCCAGAAGCATCGGCGGTGATAAAAGGAAGGTTGATTTCTGTCTCCATGGTGGTGGACAGTTCAATCTTTGCCTTCTCAGCAGCTTCTTTCAGCCTCTGAAGAGCCATTTTATCCTTGGAGATATCGATTCCTGAGTCTTTCTTGAATTCGGCCACGACCCAATTCTGCACCTTCTGATCGATGTCATCTCCACCCAGATGAGTGTCACCGTTTGTAGCCTTAACCTCGACAACTCCTTCGCCGACTTCCAGGATGGAGATATCAAATGTACCTCCGCCAAAGTCGTAGACAACTATGGTCTGATCCTTCTTCTTTTCCATTCCATAAGCGAGAGCTGCGGCAGTGGGTTCATTGATTATCCGTACTACCTCTAAACCAGCAATCTTACCTGCATCTTTGGTGGCCTTTCGTTGGCTGTCATTGAAATAGGCTGGTACCGTGATGACGGCTTTTTCCACCTTTTCTCCCAGATAATCCTCTGCTGATTTCTTCATTTTCTGAAGAATCATGCCAGAGATTTCAGGCGGAGCATACTTCTTTCCATGAGCTTCTACTCTGACATCGCCATTGGCCACTTGAGTAACCTTGAATGGAACCTGTTTGATCTCTCCAGGAACTTCCTTATATCGGCGTCCCATAAACCTCTTAATAGAGTAGATGGTGTTCTCTGGATTGGTGACTCGCTGCCTCTTGGCAGCCTGCCCGACTAGCCTCTCTCCTTTATCGGTGAATGCAACCACTGATGGAGTTGTTCGTCCTCCCTCTTCGTTAGGGATAATCACAGGCTTGTCGCCTTCTGTCACAGCAACAACAGAATTTGTTGTACCGAGGTCAATTCCGATAGTTTTTGCCATTTTTTCCTCCTGTATTAGTCTTTGATTAGTATAAAACTTGAGTCGTAAGTTGTCAAGATTTTTTATAATTTTTTTATAAACATTTTGTAAAAAGGCAAATTTTGTATGAACTTCAGGCGAATTTAGGGGGAATCCCTCACATGTCTTTATAAATTCTCAACAGGAAGTTTGAAAAGTGCCGCTTGGAAAACAGTCCCAGCTTTCACGAAAACGTCTTTATTATAACACCCTGTTAATCAATTGGATTGAAGGCAGGGGCTGTGTCTATTAAATCTTTAGGATCTGAGAATTTTCTTATCCTTCATCCGGGTCGATGATGAATTTCTCCCTCATCAATAATTGGACTTCTTCACGGGCTTTCTTGATAATGTATTCAGCCCGTTTGAATCTCTCCTCTGCTGGAGCCTTTTTCCTGGCTACGCCTTGTTCAATGCCTTTCGACCCTACTGCCACGGCCTCTCGTGGAAACACTTCCCATTGATCCATGTTAGGAACGATGTAATCCTCACTGATGCCATGATCCTCAGCCACCTTGGCCAATTCTTTTGCAGCTTCGATGCACATCTCATCTGTGATCTTGGTCGCTCTTATATCCAAGGCGCCTCTGAAGATACCTGGAAATCCAAGGGAATTATTGGTTTGGTTGGGAAAATCAGAGCGGCCGGTGGCCACAATCTTTGCTCCAGCTTCCTTTGCTTCCCATGGCCAGATTTCAGGGATAGGGTTGGCTTCGGCAAAGACGATGGGATCCTTAGCCATGCTCTCGACCCATTCTTTCTTGATTACACCTGGACCGGGCTTGGAAGCAGAGATGACCACGTCCATTCCCTCCATCGCCTCTTTGATATCGCCCTTGATACCCTTGGGATTTGTAATTTCACAGAGATGCCATTTCTCTTTGTACTTTGTCTTCAAGGTTTCCCTGTCTCCTCTGTCTTTGTGCAAAATCCCCTTTGAATCCACAGCAATCATGTTTTCGGGCTTAACTCCAGCAGTAATGATCAATCTTGCAATGGCGATATTGGCAGCACCGGCGCCGATCATAGCTACTCTAACATCCCCCATCTTCTTGTCCACGATCTTGACGGCATTCAGAAGACCAGCCACAGTGACACAGGCGGTTCCCTGTTGGTCATCATGCCATACAGGAATCTCCATCTCTTTTCTGAGGGTGTCTAAGATATGAAAGCATTTGGGATGGGCGATATCCTCCAGATTGATTCCTCCAAATGTGGGTTGGAGCCATTTGACAGCCTGGATGATTTCTTCAGGATTTTTGGTATCAAGACAGAGGGGAAAAGCATCCACTCCACCCAGATACTTGTAAAGGAGGGCCTTACCTTCCATCACAGGCAATCCTGCTTCGGGTCCGATATCCCCCAGGCCAAGCACCCTCGAGCCATCGGAGATTACAGCCACGAAGTTCCATTTGTTGGTCATCTCATATGTTTTTTCTGCATCTGCATAAATCTCCTTGCAGACGGCTGCAACTCCTGGAGTATACCAGATAGCAAAGTCCTCAAAGCTTCTGATCCGGCATTTGGGTATGACTTCGATTTTTCCTTTATAAAAGGGATGAAGCCTGAGAGCGTCTTTGGAGGGTTGTTCAGCCTTGGCCAACAACTCTTCCACTGTCACTTCTTTCATTTGATACCTCCTCTTTTACTATTAAAAAATATTAAGATATATATTAATTCCCTTAGAACCTATCCTTTAAAGACAGTTAATTATAATCCTCCTCTCTATTAAGTCAAGCGCTTTACGCATGTATGCATCTCCAAACTCGAGATGATTTTGAGGAGATGCTTTAAGTATTCATCTGTGCAAAAAAGCCCTTTCGCTGTCTGTTTCATCGGGCCTTTTGGTGACGATCATGGAAAGGTTAAGCTCATCAGCCCTGTCGATGACCTCCTGGTCCTTGATAGAGCCAAGAGGATAGATGATGGCTGTTATCCCGTTCCCGGCAGCAAGCTCAACCACATCTGTAAAAGGCATGAAGGCATCAGAAGCCATAACACATCCCTGAGGACCATACCCTCTTTTGGAATAGCGGATGGCATTCTCCGCCGCATCTATCCGGCTTCGCTGTCCGGAACCGACCCCATGGACTTTATCCATCTTTCCGATGACGACGGCATTGGAGCGGGTAAAGCAGGCTACAATCCAGTTGAAGATGGCTGCCTCCAATTCCTCTGCTCCTGGCTTTCTCCTGGAGACAATATCCACGGAGGAGGATGAGGTGATTCTAGAGTCAAACCTCTTTTGGACCAACAGGCCGCCGCTGACCCTCTTGAATTCCAACCCGCAGTCCAGGGAAGGTTTATCGAGGAATGTCCCCATTTTGACCACTCTCAGGGATTTCCGTTCAGCCAGAATCTCCAAAGCTCCGGGAGTATAGTCCGGAGCATATACAACCTCTATATTTCTTCCGCTCTCCACCAGAAGCTGAGACAAATCCTTATCTATTGTGAAGTTGAAGATATCGACGCTTCCGAAATTGGAAAGGGAATCACACTTCCAGGCCTTTTCAAACACCTCCACCGGGGAATCTCCAAGAGCCACTCCACTGGGCATCTCATGTTTGACCATGGCGCAGATCAATTTCTTTGTGTAAATACCGGTCAATTTCTTGACCAGCCTCTGGCCTAAGTCCATATCTCCTACGTTGATGTAGCTCAAGCCTTTAGTCCCCTCCTTCACCACCTTAAAGGTAGCCATATTAGGCCCAGAAGCACCTACTTCTCGGTAGAAAGCGGCCGGATAGCCAGGATTCTCTCCGTATCTCATGGATAATTTTTTCTTAAATTTCTGTTTGCCTATGTTTAGTGTATCGGGAAACTCTTCATGGACCTTTGTCCTGTATTGCTTTCGTGTTTCTTTGCCAACTTTATCCATTTTGATCGTCTATCCTTTCAATCCTGTTGATGATGGAAACGGCGAATTCACCCACATCAATACCAGGAGAAAAGACGCAAGCCACGGCAACCCTGAAGTCTTTCTCCCCTTCTCTAGGAGCAAGAGCTTCATAGACGGCCTCGGCCATATCGTTTGGATTATCCTGGTCAAACTCTAGCTCTTGCGGTTCTCCAGAAAACGGTTCTACAGGGTCTTTATTTTCTCCCTGGTAAGTGGAAATCATCCATCCTTTCCCCTCAATCAAAGGAACCTCAAAGATATTTCTGACGGAAGAGCCATCCTCTCCTTTCTTGATGATACTGAGTGCTGCTCTCTGCGAAGTGACCACACAACCGCTGATCCTCGGAGTGTAGATAGGAGGGTCAGGCTCATAGTTCCAACTGGAAAGGGCCAAGGCAAGGATTTCTGAGGGATTTTGACTGTGTGCGAGCCGGGATTTTATATCTAAGGTCTGTCTTCCGTTGCTGACCGCAATTCCCTGAGAAAGGCAGATGGCAGGATAGACCAGCAGTTCGACCTTGCCCTGCCTGAGGATTTCTTCTTCTGTCGTATTAACCCATAAAGTATCGCCTTCCCGGGAAAGCTTTCTTGCCTGACTGGAAGGGGATCTTCCCGTGATCGCATAGATAACGAAGACGTTTTTCCCTGTATTGTCTCTACCGATGACGATGATCCGCCCGGGATAATCCCGCCTGGCTAGATTCTCAAGACCTGCTCTCAATTTTTGTCTCGATTGTGTATGAGGTAAAGATGATTTCTATAGATAACACAGGAGATATTGAGAAGTCAAAACTTCCTCAGCA
>CAYSCW010000049.1:0-13331 GCA_964429795.1 uncultured Eubacteriales bacterium | reverse complement strand
TGAGGGAATGGCGTTTGAAATCTGACTGGAGCGAAAACATCCCCCAATGCTCTCTCTCTCCCTTGATCATAAAAAGAGAGATGCTATCATACGCGAAAATTATGTTGCGGAATCGCTGGAACACAGGTAAAATCGATTGTTCATGAAAAGACAGCCGTTTCTCTTTCTTTTTCTTTCCTTCATCTTCCTCACGTTGTCTCTGCCCCGCATTTCCCCGGGCCAGATGATTCTGGGACAGTACGAGGACGAAGCCCCCCTGGGAACCTGGAATCTTTATGGCCTGGCCAGCGGAGCCTCTCTCGCTCTGGGGGGAGTATCATACACCATCGTCGGAGATTGTTCTTCGTCCCTCTCCAATCCCGCCCTCCTTGCCCATCTTCCAAGATTCACTCTCACCCTCAATTCCTCATACACCTCGGCATCACTCTTCAGATACGCCATCATAAATACCGGAGTAGTAACCACAAGCCAAAATGTCCAACTCAAAATCTATGCCCTTGATTTTGGCGGTGCTTCGGTGATGGTGAAAGGCTGGGCCTTCTCCTTCAGTCGGGCACTGACTGAAGTCTATGATCGCCCTTCAGTAGAATATAATTATTACTATCAAGACGCCCTCTACTACACCTTGAATTTCGACCAGGAAGGGCATCTGATGACCACCCATTTTTCCATCGCCCGCAAGATCGGCGATCGCATCTCCGCAGGGCTCGGATTAAACTTCATCAGAGGGAGTATCACCAAAAACATCCGGGAGGAATACAGGCTCGCAAATATAACCATAACAGACGATAAATCCTATGAATTCAAAGGGCAGTATATCAACGGGGGAATCTGGGTGGGACTGTCAGAGAGGCTGGCCGTGGCCGCAGTCTTTCGCGCTCCGTTCACCAAAAAAGCAGAAAGCGAAAGCTCTTACAGGTATCTCTCTCCCGGGGGGAATACAGATATAAGAATCGACGCTTCAGCCGAAAACAGCTACGAACAGCCCCTGGTGGTCGGTCTGGGGCTGAGCTATAGATTCTCACCGAAATTCAGGGTGGCTTCGGATTTCAGCTTCTTCAACTGGTCTAAATACAAAGTGACCTACTTTGAGGAAGATCTCACAAGGGATTTTAAGGATATCATCAAGATAGGCGCAGGGCTTGAGTATCTGACTACTCTGAAGCTCTTTGGCGCTGAATTCATGGTACCTATCAGAGCGGGACTATCTTATGACCCTCAGCCCATGAACAATCCCGATTCTGCTTACACATATTTTTCTCTGGGCACCGGTCTTCATTGGGGAAGTTCCTCATTCGATGTGGGCGCTTCTTTTGGCAGTGAAAGCGGCTCAGGAGATTCTCTTTCAGTAAAAAGAATTTCTATATCCCTGAGTTTCTGGCTATAGGGAAGGGGGCAAAAAAAATGAAAAGAAAAAGGGCGTTCAATTTGATACTCTTTTTTCTGATCTTATTTTGTTCGATTCTGCCTCCCCTCTTTCCTCAAACCTATGCCGATACAGACATCATAAGTGTGGAAAAAACCTCTCAAGTCATCAAAAAACTTCAGGAAATGGACTTAGACCTGTTGATGGAATGGAAGGGCAGAATCTATATCGTTCTCCACCATGAGCGGGATGACCCATCAAAGCTAGAACAATCTCAAATTGCTTACAGGGTGGAAACCTCAAATTTTTATCCTTTCAACCAGAAAGATATCTCCATCCAATCCGGTGTTAACGGAGATTATCATACCTACCAGGAGCTGGAAAGAGATCTGGTGGCCCTTGAGGAAAACTACCCCCACCTCGCCCGCCTCCATGACATCGGGAAAAGCCTTGAAGGCCGAAACATCTACGCCCTGAAAATCAGCGATAATGTTTCCCTCGATGAGAATGAGGCTGAGGTCCTTTTCATCGGCTGTCATCATGCCCGGGAATGGATCTCTGTGGAAGTCCCTTATCTGCTGGGTAAGTACCTGGTGGAAAATTACGGCTCAAATCCTCGAGTTCGAGACCTTGTCGACCACAGCCAGATCTGGATCGTCCCTCTTCTCAATCCTGACGGCCTGGAATACTCTGTCTACTTCTACCGTTACTGGCGGAAAAACAGGCGGTACAACGGCCCCGGAAGCTATGGCGTGGATATCAACCGCAATTACGATTACATGTGGGGCTTTGACAATGAGGGATCAAGCCCCGATACCTTCTCTGAGGTCTACCGAGGACCAGCTCCTTTTTCTGAGCCGGAAACGCAGGCCATCCATGATCTTTTTCTGCAGAGAAAATTTCAGGCTCTCATCTCCTACCATAACTACTCCCAGGTCATTCTTTATCCCTGGGGATACACAACAGAGCCTTCCCCGAAAGATGCCCTTCTCTCTGAAATGGCTCGAAACATGTCTCAACTCATCCGGTCCGAAAGCGGAAGAATATACGAGTTCGGCGCTGCGGGATCGCAGCTCTATCTGACCAATGGCGACACCACAGATTGGGCTTTGGGAATCTACGATACTCCTGCCTTCACCATAGAGCTCCCGCCAATAGACGAACTCCAGGGAGGCTTTTTCAACGCCGAAGAGGATATCTCCACCATCTTTCAGGAAAACCTCCCCGCAGCCCTCTATCTCATCGAATGGTCCATCCAGAACTATGCATCCGAAATTCCCTCACCAGAAAAAGAAGCAGACCACAAAGAAAAAACAACCCAAACTCGCACCTTTAAAAATTGAATTCCTATCTCTCCCTCTCCTTTTCTCTCCCCCTTGGCAGCATTTTTTCCGTGATGACTGTTTTCCTTAAGTAATGATGGGTGGCATGGGGTGCTCCCCCGCAACGCCCGCAGCGGAAGGGGTTCCCCACGGGGGGATGGGTGGAGCGAGGACGTACGGGGGACACCCCATGACAGGACCCATCTTAAAAAAGAGCACAGTTATTATCACGGAAAAAATGCTGGCCACTCCCTTTAAACTTGACAATTTTGGGTTAACGTATTAGAAATATTGGATATATCCACACAGATGTAAAAAATGAGAGCATTCTTCGCCGAGCTTCTCTCTCGCCAACAAACTTCATCTGCAAGAGAAGGCCTTCCCTACTGGACTTTCTGGTCCCTTCTTTTCATCATCGTACTTCTGGTCATCTTCATCTTCCTGAGAGACAAGAACTTGAGGAAGCGCCTGAACTCCTTCCTTTTTCGGACAAAAATCAAACTGATCAAACTCCGCCTCCAGGCCAAGCTGAGAAAGGAAAAACGGGAGAAGGCTGTCTTTCTCAAAGCCATGGGAGAAAAAGTATGGAAGGAGAAGATCTTTCCTGACAAAGGAGAGAAAATACGAGACGAACTGGAAAAACTGGAAAAAGAAAAGAAAAGCCTGGAAAAGAAAAAAGAAGAAATCAAATCAAAGATAGACCTGCTCAAGCTGAATATGGAGGAATCCAAGAAGGAGTACGAAGATAAAGTCAAAAAGCAGACAGAAGAAAAGGAGCCTCACAAACAGAAATTATCAGAGATTAAAGAGAAAGAAAAAGTCATAGACCTTAAAATTGAGCAGATGAAAAAGACCATCGCAGAAACAGAGAAAAAAATAAAATCACAAGAAAAGCAAATCCACAAAATCGAAAAGAACAATTCCCTCTCCGATGAAGAGAAGGAATCAAAAAGAGAACCATTTAAAGCAGAGATAAATAATCTCAAACGGGAAAAAGAAAAGATAAGACAGGAAATCCTCGGCCTCAAAGACGAAAAAGAAGAGGTCAAAAAAGAAATGGATAAAACGCAGGAGACCCTAGACGGCTTTGATAAAGAAATCGAAAAAACCGGGGAAGAAGAGAAAGAACAGATGAATGAGTTTCAGAAAGAGATAAAAGAGTGGGAAAAAAACATAGATAGAATCCTGGAGAAGATAAAACACGCGGATGAGAAGAAAGAGCCTCTCTTCGACAATTTAGGAAAAAATATAGATAAACTAAGGCCGGAGCATGAGGGGCTGGTCATTTATTACTCCCAGATCGACAGAGCCAACCAGCGAATCCTAGAGCTGGAAGAACAAATCGAAAATCTCTGACCACCTTAAGCTTCACTTTACTCCAGTCTCCTTACCCTCTAAAATAAAGGGTCATGAAACCGAATATTCTGGTCCACGTCTGCTGTGCGCCTGATGCCCTCTATGTGCTGAAGCTGCTCAAAGAGAATTACGTGGTGAGCGGCTTTTTCTACAACCCCAACATTCATCCTCAAGAGGAGTACCTGCTGCGGCTCGAGGAAACCAGAAAGATCTCTCAAGCCCTCAAGGTTCCCCTCATCGAGGGAAGCTATGACGATGAAAGGTGGTTTGCAATTACCGAAAAACACAAGGATGAACCTGAAAAAGGCAGAAGATGCAATATCTGCTATGCCGTACGGATCCAGAAGACCGCAGAAAAAGCCTCAGAGCTGGGCTTTGCCGTCTTCACCACAGTGATGAGTCTCAGCCCCTGGAAAAAAGCCGATGTTCTCAACCGGCTGGGCAGGATGTTCGCCAGACGCTATAAGCTCCGTTTCCTGGAGGCCAACTTCAAAAGGAAGGACGGCTTCAAAAAAAGCGTTGAACTGAGCAGAGATTTCGGCCTCTACCGACAGGAATACTGCGGATGTGTGTACAGCATGAGATAGGCTTTGTTCCCCGATATGTCAAAACCTAAAGCCTTTTCTTCCATCGACATCGTAGTTTTCGGCGTTGTCCAGGGTGTGGGCTTCAGGCCATTCATCTACCGCCTGGCCAAAAAATTCGGCTTCCAGGGATGGGTCAAAAATATCGGCTTTGGCGTGGAGATTCACCTCGAAACAGATAAAAAAACAGATTTCAAAGATTTTCTCAAGCTTCTCCAGGAAAAAAAGCCTCCTCTTTCCCAGATTGAAGATGTCTCGGTCAAGCCTGCTGCCTTCCAAAATCTTAAAGATTTTAAGATCCAAAAATCCAGAGAGGGAAAAAGTTTTGTCTTCATCTCTCCAGATATCTCCATCTGTGAGTCATGCCTCCAGGAGATGATGTCTCCCTCAGACAGAAGGCATCGCTATCCATTTATCAACTGCACAGACTGCGGCCCCCGCTACACCATCGTCCAATCCCTCCCCTACGACAGGCCGCAAACCACCATGAAAAGCTTCTCCATGTGCGAGGATTGCCGGAGAGAATACACCGATCCCCTGGATCGAAGATACCATGCCCAGCCCATCGCCTGCCCTGTCTGCGGTCCTCATGTCAGGCTCCTTGAAGCCAGGACAGGAAAGGAAATCAAAGGCAGCATCCAGAAGGCCTCCACCCTGATAAAGGAAGGAAAGATCCTGGCTGTCAAAGGGTTGGGAGGTTTTCATCTGGTTTGCTCCGCCACCAATCACAGGGCCATCCTCAGGTTAAGAAAGACCAAAGGACGTAAAACCAAGCCTCTGGCTTTGATGGCCAGGGATTTAAGAACAATCCAAAAATATGCCTTTCTCAATGCAGAAGAGAGAACCCAACTTCTCTCTGCCCGCCGGCCCATCGTTCTTCTCCGCAAGAAGAAGGACATCAAAGGCATCGCACCTCATCTGGATGAAATGGGATTTATGCTTCCCTACACTCCTCTGCATTATCTTCTTCTCGAAAATCTGGATTTGATCGTGGCCACAAGCTCCAACAAAAAAGACGCCCCCATCATGAAAGAAGAGCAGGAAGGCATCGAGAAGCTCTGTGATTACATCCTGACCCATAACCGGCCCATCCATATGAGAGCGGATGATTCCGTGCTCAAAGTCGTCAATGGGCAACCCCTCTTTCTGAGGAGAGCCCGGGGATATGTTCCTTACCCCCAGCAGGTTCCCTCAGCCCTGTCCATCCCTCAGCATGTTCTGGCTTTGGGAGGGGAACTCAAGGACACAATTTCCCTTTACAAGAGAGGATATGTTGTCACCAGTCAGTTCCTGGGGGATCTGGATGAATACGAGAACTTCAAATATTTCGAGGAAACCATCGCTCATCTGACCCGTGTTTTCCAAGTGAAGCCAGAAGTGGTCGTCTGCGACCTTCATCCCGACTTTCACACCACAATGTATGCCCGGAAAATGGGTCTTCTTCTTCTTCAGGTCCAGCACCATTTTGCCCATGTTTTGGCTCCTCTTCTGGAGCATAACATCCTGCCGCAGAAGCAGGTCCTGGGAGTAGCTTTGGACGGCTACGGGTACGGAGAGGATGGCACAGCCTGGGGAGGAGAGTTTCTGCTGGCAGATTATTCTTGCTATGAGAGGCTTGCCCATTTCAGGTACGTCCCTCTGCCTGGAGGAGATGCAGCCGCCAGGCAGCCCTGGCGTATGGCTCTCTCTTATCTTATTGACATCTTTGGCCCTGAATATCCCCAAGTCAAAGCTCTGGAAAAAGTGAGCAAGAATAAGATCAAAGGGGTAAGGATGATGATCGAGCAGAAAACCAATTGTCCGCCCGCTTCGAGCTGCGGAAGGCTCTTCGATGCGGTCTCCTTTTTAGTGGGGCTTGCGCCCCTTGAGATGGAATTCGAAGCCGAAGCCCCCATGAGACTGGAATCTGTGGCTGATGATGGTCTCAAGCAAAGCTATCCCTTCTCTATAGATGGGAAATCGTCTCCCCTCGAGATTTCTTTTGCTCAGACCATAAGGTCCATTGTGGATGACCTGGGAAATAATGTGTCCGTGTCTCAAATCTCAGCAAAATTCCACTCCACTCTGGCCCAGGTCATAGCCTCAGTGGCGGAAAGAGCAAGAAAAGATCAGGGGATAGATACCGTGGTTCTCATCGGAGGAGTATTCCTTAACAAAAAGCTCCTTAAGAAAGCCTCACACCTTCTTCAGAAAAAGGGCTTCAGAGTGGTCAGGCCCATCAAATATTCTCCTAACGACGAGTCGATTTCCCTCGGTCAAATCGCATATGCCCTGAATAAATTAAAAATGTAGGGCCTGTTCCCCGAACAGTCCTCATGCTTTATTGGTCGAGGCGTATCTTGATCCCCCCCGCAAATGAGGATATAAAATTAAAAAAGAGGGAGAATAAAAAGCCCATCAATCCAAAAAAAACCAAACCGAGAATACCCCCCAGGATGGCATACATGACTCCACCGAGCAGGGTTCCCTGCATTTCTCGTAGAACCGCGGGCATAATGGTTACGATTATCCGAAAGATATCCGTGGTGCCGGCAAAAGCACCGAGGATAAGGCCCACAAAAATCCCCGTTGTCCCGAAGAAAATTAGACAGGAAAGAGGATGGATCGATCGAAGCACCCTGTGCGCAGCCTCTTTCTCCTCGAAAACATCCTTCACTGCCTCACCCGAAACCTCCTGTTCATTGCAAAAAGGGCATTCTTTCTGAGGATCCTCCAGTTTATTCCCGCAATCAGGACAGTATCTGTCCCCTTCCGCGATATTCTCTCCGCAGCGAGTACAGACCTCTTCTTCCAGCCTGTTCTCAAAGCCGCAGTGTATGCAAATCGCCTTCCCTTCCTTGAGCGAAGGCGGATTGGACTGAATCCATCTTTCCCCATCATAATAATACCATTTCCCGCTCTGAGCACCGACCATCCAGAACCGGCCTTCCTCATCCTTCAAGCGCAGCTTTTTCATCCGCTCTATGAATTCAGGCCGGGAGATCTCTCCCCGCCGGAATTCTCTCTTGAGCTGTACGAATTCCTGCTCAACGTCTTTGAATTCTTTTTTCATTTTTATAATCTACACTTCCAGATTCCAATTCTTTACTGGTCAAAGATCAACACTCGACACCAATATAGTCTATCGAGAAGAGTGTATCAAGCCCCTAGTTTTGCGCTTGAAGGAATCAAAAATTGTCACTTTTTGTAACTTCTTTATTTACAATACTTATCTGCAAACAATTGATAATAAATAAGTTACAAAAAGTGACCGAAACCTGTGCAATTTGTCATATCTTCAAGAAAATTCTAAGTATTGGCGTTTCAAAAGCCTCCTTTTCCACAATTTTTCCACAGTTTTTGTGAAAATTTCTTACTCCTCTTAACACGCCTTTTATTCATCCTTAAGTTACTAATCTTTTGAGTAGCTCAAACAGGTTGGAGCCTTCAAATCCCTTTATGGGATCGGGAATAAAGGACAGGATGAAAATAACCAAGACCACAAAACCAATGAGCTTCCTGGAAAATGACAAGGGTATCTCTTCATCCACAACGTGGGGATGCTTCAAGCCCAAGATCAGGATAAGAAAAGCCCAGACGAACCATCCTGTCCAGAAGAAGATTGCCATGAAGATGAATACCCCGATGAAAAATTTAGCAATATTCCGCGATTTCGGCCCTAAAAGCGCATAAGCAATATGTCCCCCATCCAGTTGACCCACGGGAAAAAGATTCAAGGCCGTGACAAAAATCCCCACCCATCCGGCAAAGGCCACAGGATGGAGAACAATATCGAAATCAGGAGGAACATTCTTAAAAATAAAGCTTCCTGCGATCTTGAGCAAGAGAGGCTCACCAAAAATAAGGCTCCCTTCCCGGGGAATAGCGGGAACGGCTTTGGAGAGAGAAAGGCCGTATATAAGAGTAGGGACAGATAGGATAAACCCTGTCAGCGGCCCAGCCACACCGATATCAAACAGCTGCTGCTTTCTGGTTATTGGCGATTTTATTTTGATGAAAGCCCCCAAAGTACCGATCAATGTAGGGGCAGGAATAAAATAAGGAAGGGTGGCATTGATCTTATAGTACTGACAGGTAAGAAAATGGCCCAACTCATGTCCCAATAATATGCCCAGGAGGACAACCGCATAGATGATGCTCAAGAAAATAATCTGTGGGTCATCAAATATCTTCACGCTCAAATTGACTTGAGGATTTTGACTGATAACGTCAGCATATTTATAGCTGAGGCTCCAGGTTATCCCCACAAAAAAAGTTGAGAAGATGGTGACCACAAAGAGAATGACATTGAGCCAGATCTTTTTATTGGGGTAATCCATTTTTTATCAATCCGAAATATCTGAGAAAAAAAATAGGAGTGATTTCCCACACTCCTATATGAAAGATTGGTAACTGGTAAGAATTAGCCTTCTTCTTGCAGTTTTCTGTACTTATCCATCAATTCTTCCTTGGTCTCTTTATGGTCAGGATCAGGCACACAACAATCAACAGGACACACAGCCGCACATTGGGATTCATCGAAGTGCCCCACGCATTCTGTGCATTTTTCAAGGTCAATCTCATAGATTTCGTCCCCTGCAGCTATCGCTTGATTCGGGCATTCAGGTTCGCAGGCACCACAATTGATGCATTCTTCTGTAATCATGTAAGCCATTTATTTCCTCCTCTTAAAAATTAACTGTTTATTATATATTTTTTTTATGAATTTACAAGAGCAGGGACTATTTTTTTTCTCCTAATTTCTGAACTTTCTGAGAGGCATCATATCCAAAAAAGGTCTGGGGGTAATCCTCCTGGATTTTTTTATAGAGAGCTAAGGCTTCATCGATATTTCCCTTCTGCTCGAGAGCTTCAGCCTGGCGGAAGAGGACGGCATCCATGACGTATTCCTGGGGCTTTTCTTTTACTATTTTTTGGTAGATATCAATGGCTTTGTCATAATCTCCCCTTTTAATGCATATCTGGGCCAGGAGATCCTGAGCCTGGTAGTAAGAGAGATCTTTCTTCTTGTCAGACACTCTCTGCAGGTATGCCTCTGCTTTCTCCAGATCGCCGCTTTCCACCCAGTAGCCGGCCAGGAGCAGGTAGGCCATTCGGGAAAACTTCCCCTTGCCTGCCATATCTTCGAGCTTCTGGATATTCTCTGGATTCTCCTTGATGTTGGAGGCAAGTTCAAGAATCTCTCCCAGTATACGGCTTTCCTTCTTGATATTATGAGCCTTGACCAGCCGGACACCGACGATAATAACAATAATGAGTACTATGGCCGTTGCGATAGCGATAAGCTCTCTGGACCTCTTGCTGGCAAACCGGAGGATCTTGTTAAAAGTGGTGACAAGCTCATCCTCTTTGAGCTGTTTCCTTTTTATTCTTTTCATTTTATGCCTCTTAAACTGTATTGATTGGCCGGATAAAAAAATTTCTTCTCAATCAATTAATCTTATCTTCATCAACGAACAGAAACCTTTTTAACATAAATATTCATGAATGCCAAATTATATCGAGAGCATAACAGTAAAACTCTTGTAATTAATTAATGCTTCTTACCTCTTATAAATGCTAGGTATTTCTTGAGGGAAGGATCTTTTCCCAAGAGAGCCTGGGCAGAGTGGATGGCGGAAAAAATCTTTTTATCCAGAGTATCTAGAATAGCTGCATCCAGTCCTTTAGATATGGCTAAAGTGAGAAAAATTCTATTTAATAGACTCCTTTGAGGAAGACCGAAGGATACGTTGCTGATTCCTGCAATAGTCTTTACTCCGGGCAGGTTTTTTTTTATCTTTTCCAAAGACTCCAGAAAAAGATTTGCCGCACTCTGATCAACACTGACGGGCCGAACAAGAGGATCAATAAATATATTCTCTGGCTCAACTCCCTCTTTATCAAGCAGCTCGACCATCCTCTGAGCGATGGATAGTTCCTTATCAGAAGACTTGGGTAAACCGGTATCATCAAGGCAGAGGACAATGATGCGAGGCTTATATTCTTTTATAAAAGGAAGAAAAGTCTTGATTCTCCCCGGCTCTCCGGTTAGAGAATTCATAAGTGCCTGGCCTTTATGAAGGCTTAATCCTTCTTCCATAGCTTCCGGGTTAGGGGTATCGATGGATAGAGGAACTGTCAGCTCTTTTTGGAGGAGGGGAATCGCCCACTTAAGTGTATCTATTTCTTTATCTATAAGGGCAGCTGTATTTAAATCTATGTAGCTTGCTCCGGCCTCTTCCTGTCTTTTGGCCTCTTCAATGATGAATC
Organism: uncultured Eubacteriales bacterium; assembly: GCA_964429795.1. GTDB lineage: Bacteria > Acidobacteriota > Aminicenantia > Aminicenantales > Aminicenantaceae > CAYSCW01. Next base: position 2,451 of record CAYSCW010000049.1, on the reverse strand, counting down.
TTTCATTCTTCTCATCCAAAGCCTTAAAGACAGGAGGCCGGCTGGAATTCAGTCTTTCTCCGACGATAATCATTTCAAAAATCCACTTTATTCTTCAATTAGTTATATGCGAAATTTATAACACCTCAAGAACTTTCAGGGCCAGCTCATACTTCCCTAAAGGAGGGCTTATTTGAATACCTTCCACCACTCCTTTGAGCTTTGAAACAACTTCCTGGGCGATGGCGACTCCTTCCTGTCTTGCCCTCTCTGCCCCAACTTCTTGAGCCTTCCTCATTCTCTCCATTATCTCGGGTGGAACGGACGCACCCGGAACCTCATTATGCATGAACTCAGCGTTCCTCAAGCTGAACAGGGGCCATATCCCTGCCAACACAGGAATACGACAATGATCAATTCTGTTCAAGAAATTCTCCAGGATCCCAATGTCATAGACAGGCTGGGTGATGGCAAATTCGGCTCCTGCATCCACCTTCCGCTCAAACCTTGATATCTCATAGTCCAGGTTAATAGCACCGGGATTGGCTCCAACTCCAATATGAAAGCCTGTCATATCAGCTAATTTTCTCCCTCCAATGTCAACGCCCTTGTTTAAAAACTTGACCACATTGGCCAGACCTATAGAATCAACATCAAACACAGCCGTAGCATCGGGATAATCGCCCAGCTTCGGCGGATCGCCAGTGATAATGAGAATGTTGCGAATCCCCTGGGCATACATCCCCAGAAGATCGGATTGCATGCCGAGTAAATTGCGATCGCGGCAGGTGTAATGAAGGATGGGCTCTATCCTGGTTTTTGCGAGCAGGATAAAAGCCAGGGCCATCGGACTCATGCGCGCACTGGCCCGGGGGCCATCAGGGATATTAACGCAGTCGATTCCTTCCCGCTCCAGCATACGAGCAGCCTCAATGACTCTGGAGGGATCGTGTCCTCTTGGCGGCATGATCTCCACGCTGACCACGAATTCTCCATCCACTAGTTTTTGGGCCATCTTAGATTTTTCCCTGACCGGGATGGCTTCTCTCTCTTTTTTTTCTTCAGGTGTAAAGGAAATCTGAGAAACTCTTCTCTTCGGGGGCTGGAAAGCTTTGATAGCCGCCCTCATGGCTTTGATGTGCGCAGGTGTTGTTCCGCAGCATCCACCCACAACCTTTACTCCTTTTAAAATAAAGCGCCTGGCATACTCGGCCATATAATCGGGAGAGCAGAGATAAATGTTTCTTCCTTCCACTTCCCTCGGAATTCCTGCGTTTGGCATTGCGGAAAGAGGAAGCTTGGTAACTCTGGCCATCTTTTCTATACACTCATACATATGGGCCGGCCCCACGCTGCAGTTGATTCCGACCACCTGCGCTTTCCATTCTTCAAGTTTTTTGGTGAAGACTTCAGGCGTGGTACCGTAAAGGCTATTTCCGTCTTCCTGAATGGTCATCTCAGCCACAACGACGGACGACTCTCCTAATTTTTGAACAGCTTTTATGGCTTGATGGATTTCATTGATATCGGAGAAAGTTTCAAGGATGAAAAGATCCACTCCGCCTTCAAGGAGTGCTTCTGCCTGCTCATGGAATGCCTGCTCAGTCTCTGCAAAGGATGTCGATCCCCAGGGTTCGATCTTCAATCCCAGAGGCCCGATGGAACCGGCAACAAAGATTTCTTTACCGGCTGTCTCACGAGCAATCAGAGCACCTGTCCGGTTGATCTCAGCCACCTTGTCTTCCAGTCCGAACTTTTTTAGTTTGTAGCGATTAGCACCAAAGGTGTTTGTCTCGATGATATCTGCGCCACTCTGGATATATTCTCTGTGGATATCCTTGACAAGATCCGGATTGATGAGATTCAACTCATCAAAACAAGAATTAAGATAGACTCCCTTGGTGTAGAGCATGGTCCCCATAGCGCCATCGCAAAGAAGAACCTGTTCTTGGAGTAAATCGAGTGAGCTACTTTCTATTTTCGCTCTCCTAAAAATCGTTGTGTAACTTTTCCAAAATTATATTAGCTTGCCTTAAGGAAAGTCAATTCAGTGAAATATGCTGAAAGACAATTTCTTTATAATTTTATGATCAAAAAAATCCAAATCTTAATGATCCATTGATCTTTCAGCTTTGAGAGGAAAATCTCTTCCCTATCCAGTTTTAGTCCTCTTTTACAGGCTTCATCCACACTAAGATACTTAAACTCCGCTAATCCTCCTGGCAAAAAGATGCTGTCTGGACCACGGGTGCAATAACTTTTAGTCTAAAAGCATATCCCCCAGAGCAAAGATCCGGGTAAAATAAATATCGCTTGTTCAATTTCCCCTGATAGGTTTTGGAGTAGAGGTCACAATAAAGCCTTATTTTAAAAGCATTGTTAATTTAGCTCACAAATATGTCGATAAAAAGATGTAGTTTCTCACCGCAACATATGTCAAAATAATTGAGTAGCGAGCAAGATATAATTTGT
>CAYSCW010000048.1:0-15245 GCA_964429795.1 uncultured Eubacteriales bacterium | reverse complement strand
ACGTACGGTAGGAGCCGGGACAGTAACGGAGATTTTGGAATAGGCCCTGTTGCCCGGGAAGGTGATAGTAAGCATTAGATAGACATTCTAGACAGGAAAAAGGAAGATGGCAAGAGAAATCATCACTCTTCAATGCACACAATGCAAGAGAAGAAACTACACAACCACTCGGAACAAAAAGAGGCAGAGCGATAAGATTGAGTTGAAAAAATATTGCAAATTTTGCAGAAAACACACCGTCCACAGGGAAATAAAATAAACGAAACGGTTAGGTGCTTTAGATATCATATATTGGTATGTAAAGGAGAAGAAAAAGAGCAGGTGAGTAGCTCAACTGGCTAGAGCATCGGTCTCCAAAACCGAAGGTTGCGGGTTCGAGTCCTGCCTCACCTGCCATTGAATGCAGTGGATACAAGATTTTGAGAGTGAAACAGATGATGAGCGGAAGAGAAGGATAACCTTTTCCGGAATCACTTTCACTTCTATAGCAAGGATAAAAAAATGGCTCAAAAGACAAAATGGTACAAGCGCTTTATTCCTTTTCTCAAGGACGTAAGGGCTGAACTAAGGAAAGTGACTTGGCCTTCCCGGAATGAAGTCTACAGCACAACCATTGTGGTTATTCTGGCTACTGTCTTTTTTGGCTTTTACCTCTTTTTTATGGATATTATTTTTTCTTGGCTTGTTGCACAGATAAAATCTTTATTTGGATAGGAAAAATGGCAAAAAATTGGTATGTTGTTCATACATATTCAGGGTTTGAAAAATTCGTGGCCGAGACTATCCGGCAGAAAGCCGTTGAGCTCAGCTTGGAAGACCAGATTGGAAAAATCATCATCCCCACAGAAGGAGTTGTGGAAATCAAGGGAGGCAGGAAAGTTGTTTCCACCAAGAGATCTTACCCTGGCTATATTTTAATCGAAATGGAAATGACGGATGAAAACTGGCTTATGATCCGGGAAATACCCAAAGTGACTGGATTCGTAGGTTCGGGAAGCAAGCCCACTCCGCTCAGCAAGGAAGAAGTCGGCCAGATCGTGGAGCATATGGAGACGACTTCGGAAAAACCCAAGCCCAAACATACTTTTGAGAAAGGAGAAGCCGTCAGGATCATAGATGGACCTTTTTTTAACTTCAACGGAATCGTAGAAGAAGTTAACCACGAAAGGAACACATTGAAAGTTTTAGTGACTATTTTTGGGCGGTCTACTCCTGTGGAACTGGAATTTTTGCAGGTGGAAAAAATTTAGGAGGAAAGATGTCCAAGGAAGTTGTGGCAACAATCAGGCTTCAGATCGTGGCAGGCCAGGCTAGTCCTGCTCCACCAGTAGGGCCGGCTTTAGGACAGCATAATGTCAACATCATGGACTTCGTCCGTCAATTCAACGAAAAGACCAGCAAGATGGAAGCAGGAACCATCATTCCTGTCATCATCACTGTTTACAAGGACCGCAGCTATACTTTTGTCATGAAATCTCCTCCTGTTTCTTATCTATTGAAGAAAGCCGCGGGAATTGCCAAAGGTTCAGGAGCCCCTAATAAAGAGAAGGTTGGCAGAGTAACGGTGAAGCAGATTGAGGAGATAGCTAAAGTCAAAATGCCAGACCTGAATGCCTATAATCTGGAAGCAGCAAAGAAAATCATCGAAGGTACGGCAAAAAATATGGGATTGGAGATTGAGAGTGGCTAAAAGAGGAAAAAAATACATCAAAGTCAAGGATTCGAAAGAAAAGGAAGAGTATACATTGGAGGAAGCTGTTGGCTTCATCAAGAAGAATAGCTTCGTCAAGTTTGATGAATCTGTAGACCTGGCTATTCGTCTGGGAGTCAATCCCAAACATTCTGATCAGATGGTCAGAGGAAATATTGTCCTTCCCCATGGGACAGGAAAGACCAAGAAGGTTTGTGCTATCGCTTCCGGAGAGAAGATAAAGGAGGCTGAAGAAGCGGGCGCTGATTATGTGGGAGGAGAAGAGTTGATCGAGAAGATATCCAAGGGATGGATGGATTTCGATGTTGCGGTAACCACACCTGATATGATGAGAGCTATGAGCAAGTTAGGCCGCATCCTCGGACCAAAAGGATTGATGCCCAACCCGAAATCAGGGACAGTCACGTTCGAGGTCAATAAAACAATCAATGAGATTAAATCCGGTCGAGTCGAATTCCGCGTAGACAAGACAGCCATTATTCATTCGACTGTGGGAAAGATCTCATTTACAGACAAAAAGCTTATAGAAAATATCAAGGCTTTTGTTAAAGCCGTGCTTCAAGCAAAGCCACCTGCCGCAAAAGGCAAATACATCAGAAATATCCACATCTCTTCCACCATGGGGCCTTCGCTGCTGATTTCCGAAGGATTCTTGGAAAAATAGGAGAAGAAAGTGAAGCGAGAGAAGAAAGAAAAGATCGTTCAGGAATTGAAAGAAAATTTCCGTAATTATCACACTTTCTACTTGGTCGACTTCATAAACATGCCTGTTTCTCAATTCATGGAGCTGCGAAAATATTTTCGAGAAAATTCTTGTTCTATCCGGGTAGTCAAAAATCGTCTGGCTCTCAGAGCCTTGAAAGAAGATTTCCCAGAAGAGCTGAAAGACTTTTTTCAAGGGCCAACTGCCATAGGTTTTGCAGAGGAAAATCCGATTGGATTGGCTCGTATGATCAAGGATTTCTCTACTAAACATAAAGTTTTAACCGTGAAAGGCGGTATGCTAGAGGGTCAAATTTTTACAGGAGAGCAATTCGTGGAAATAGCCAGTATAAATTCCCGAGAGGAGTTGTTAGCCAGGATTGGCTACATGATGGCCTTTCCCTTGGTAAAACTGGCAAGGACTTGGCAAGCCCCCTTAGATAGTCTGGGTCGGTTGTTGAGTCATTTAAAAACAAATAAATAGAGTTGGAGGTAAACATGGCCAAAGCACAGAAGAAAGAAGCGAGTGATTCGGCAAAAGGAAAAAAGGAGAAAACGAAGTTAACCAAAGAGGAATTCTTTGAGCACTTGGATAATCTGACGGTTTTGGAACTCGCAGATTATATCAAGGAGTTCGAAGAAAGATACGGAATCAGTGCCGCTGCTGCAGCCGTTCCTGTGGCTGCTGCTGGGGCTACAGCACCTCAGGCTGAAGCTCAGGCGGAAGAAGAGAAAACAGAATTCACGGTGGTGCTAAAAAGTGTAGGAGACAAGAAAATTAATGTTATCAAGACCGTGAGAGAGGTCACAGATCTAGGCTTGAAGGAAGCCAAAGATCTGGTAGACAATGCCCCCAAACCGGTCAAGGAAGGAGTCTCCAAGGAAGAGGCAGAAGAGATCAAGAAGAAATTTGAAGAAGTGGGTGCTGAGGTCGAATTGCAGTAGATAGAAATTTTGGCCTTGGTTACTCAAATTAAACATAAAATCTCCTATAAGAGAGAAAAAAAATGATTACAAAATCAGAAAACATTTACAGAGAAAGAGTTGATTTCTCTAAAATCAAAACGTCCATTCCTATTCCAGATTTGCTTGCCATCCAGAAACAATCCTATGCTGAATTTTTTCAGATGGATTTACTTCCCGAAGAGAGAAAAGAAGTTGGATTGCAAGCTGCCTTTAAGGATATCTTTCCCATTTCCGATTTCAAGGAAACCACTCAATTAGATTTTATAAGCTATTCAATAGGAAATTGGGAATGCAAATGTGGACGCCTGAAGGGGATCGAGAACGCTCGTTATCGCTGTAATAGTTGCGGAACTCTTCTGCCCGCAAAAATGGAACTGACGGAAAGAGAGATTTGTCCCTACTGTGGCTCTATGAAAAAAATTGAGATTCCCCTTTGTGATTATTGCGGGGATAAGGTCTCCCTGAAGATGAAGTACAGTCCGCAGGAATGTCTCCAGAAAGGCTACACTTATGCAGTCCCTTTAAGGTTGAAGGTGAGGTTGATTTCCTGGGAAAAAGATCCCACAACCAAGGCAAAGAGGCTGAAGCACATCAAGGAGCAAGAAGTCTATTTCGGGGATATTCCGCTGATGACAGAGAAGGGGACATTCATCTTCAACGGCATCGAGAGAGTAGTGGTTAGCCAGCTGCAACGCTCACCTGGAGTTTTTTTCAGAGAAGGCGATAGCAGAGGCTTTTATGTGGGAAAAATTATCCCCTATCGAGGTGCTTGGGTTGAGTTTGAGTACAACGGAAAGAGCATCTTGTATGTTCGCCTTGACAGAAAGAAGAAATTCCTGGCAACCGTTTTTCTGAGGGCTTTAGGATTCGGATCCAACGAAGAAATTCTCAGACTTTTCTACAAGAGCTACAAGGTTATTGCAGATAATGGCAATCTTTACTGGGAACTGACGGAAAGTCTCATCGGAAAAGTTGTGTCCAAGGACATCACCCATCCCAAGACTGGAAAAATTGTGGTAGAGGCTCGAAAAAAGATCGGCAAGGAAATATACGAGGAGCTTGAGAAGCTGAGCATAAAGAAAATTCCTCTGCGGGAAAAAGAGCTCAAAGGTGCTTTTTCGTTGAGTGAGATCAAAGGAGTGGTGGGAATTAATGAGGAAATTGACGATGAACGTCTGGAGAAGTTGAGGAATCAGAAAGAGTCCTTCGAAGTCTTTTTCCCCGAGAAGGATGAATTCGGAGACATCGTCTCGAATACCTTATTAAAGGATGTTTGCAAGGATACAAACCAGGCTCTGGCCGAGATATACAGAAAGCTGAGACCCGGAGAGCCTCACACGATGGAAAGTGCCCACAATCTGTTCCACAACCTGTTCTTCAATCCTCAAAAATATAATTTTTCCCGAATAGGTCGGCTGAAGATGAATATCAAACTGGGCATGGAAACTTCGCTAGAAGAGATCACACTGACGCCTCTTGACTTTGTTGAAGTGATCAAATATTTACTCCGTCTCCGTCAAGGAGAGGGTATGATTGACGATATCGATCATCTAGGAAATCGCCGGGTGCGTTCGGTAGGAGAATTGGTAGAGAATGCTTTCCGAATTGGATTGACCCGTATGGAAAGGACCATAAAGGAAAAAATGACTGTGGCAACGGATTTAGTTTCCGCTATGCCTCAGGATTTGATCAATTCAAAACCCGTCATTGCTGCTTTGAAGGAATTTTTTGGAAGTTCTCAGCTTTCTCAATTCATGGATGAGATCAACAGTTTGGCCGAAATCACTCACAAGAGACGTTTGAGTGCACTCGGCCCGGGGGGATTGAGCCGAGAAAGAGCTGGATTCGAAGTGAGAGACATTCAGGCTTCCCACTATGGCAGGATCTGTCCTATCGAGACTCCTGAAGGGCCAAATATCGGATTGATATCTTCTCTTAGTTGTTACGCCCGAGTGAATGATTTTGGTTTCGTGGAAACACCTTACCGAAAAGTCAAGGACGGAAGAATCATTGACTATGTGAAGATCCTTCATCCTGGAAGCAGTTCATTTGAGGTAGGCGAAATAGTTGAGGTGGACAAACTGGAGCAAGAGGTCAAGAAAATAGAAAAGAAAAAGGATCAACAGATGCCCGTGGTGGAGCCTTATTGTTTTTACCTGACCGCCTGGTTAGAGGAAAAATACAATATCGCTCAAGCCAACGCCCCTGTAGATGAAAAAGGAAATTTTCTCAACGAACTGGTCAGCGCAAGACAGGCAGGAAACTTCCGGCTTATCCCTAGGGATCAGATTGATTTTATCGATGTTTCCCCCAAACAGCTGGTTTCCCTCTCCGCATCTTTGATTCCTTTTCTCGAGCATGATGACGCCAACCGGGCCCTCATGGGATCCAATATGCAGCGGCAAGCTGTTCCTCTGCTCAGGCCAGAGGCTCCTCTAGTGGGAACAGGGATGGAGCATCTCATAGCCAAGGGGTCAGGGGATGTCCTCATCTGCAAGAGGTCAGGAGTTGTTGAGTTTGTGGATGCAGAAAGAATATTGGTCAGAGTCGACGAAAAAGAAGAGGCTAAGGAACATGAAGTGGGCACAGATCTCTACCTTCTGACTAAATTTTTGAGGACTAACCAGAACACCTGCGTCAACCATAGGCCTATTGTCAGGAAGGGTGATAATGTGGTAAAGGGTCAAATCCTTGCCGACAGCTCTTGTACTGATAAAGGCGAGCTATCCCTCGGAAGGAACATCCTCTGCGCCTTCATGCCCTGGAGAGGGTACAACTTCGAGGATGCCATCATCGTCAGCGAAAAATTGATTAAGGCGGATATCTTCACTTCTATTCACATTGTGGAGGAGACCATAGAAGCACGAGACACAAAATTGGGCCCTGAGGAAATCACCAGGGATATTCCCAACGTTCCCGAAAACCTTCTGCGCAACTTGGATGAGAATGGTATCGTCAGGATAGGCGCTTATGTGAAGTCAGGAGATATTCTGGTAGGGAAAGTGGCGCCAAAGGGAGAAACACAACTCTCTCCTGAGGAGAAACTCCTCAAAGCCATATTCGGGGAGAAAGCCTTGGATGTCAAGGATGCTTCTCTTTACTGTTCTCCCGGAGTAGAAGGAACCGTGATCGACGTCAGAATATTCTCTCGACGAGGAATAGAGAAAGGAGTGCGAGCTAAAGCCATTGATCGAGAAGAAATCGCCAAGATGAAAAGAAATCTGGATGATGAAATCAGCATCTTGGAGGGAGAAAAGTGGCGCAGGATAAGAAGCCTTCTTGCCGGAGAGATTGTGGATAAAGAACTGAAAACTGGTGATACTTTGTTGGAGAAAGGCACCAAACTGACTGAGAAAATTTTGAATAAGCTTGAACCGGAGAATATCCAGAAGTTAAAGGTGAAAAACGATACAGAAATGAAGAAGATGATGAGGGACATCGATAGAAAAGTCAAACGTCAAATTGATGCTCTCCGGTCAATTTTCAAGGAAAAGGTGGATGCCCTTAAGAAGGGAGATGAATTGTCCCCTGGTGTCATCCAAGCTATCAAAGTCTTCATTTCTATGAAAAGAAAACTATCTGTTGGAGATAAAATCTCCGGAAGACACGGAAATAAAGGAGTCATCGCTAAGATCGTACCCGATGAAGATATGCCTCGATTACCAGATGGTACACCCGTTGATATCGTGTTGAATCCTCTTGGTGTTCCCTCCCGAATGAATGTCGGACAGATTTTGGAGACTCATTTGGGCTGGGCCGCCAAGAAATTGAATCTCTGGGTTTCCACTCCGGTTTTTGATGGTATTTCAGAGAGGGAAATCAAAGATCTCTTGCATAAGGCAGAGCTTCCTGAATCCGGGAAGGTTCCTCTCTATGATGGCATCACAGGTGAGCTGTTTGATCATGAGGTCACCGTGGGTTATATCTATATCATGAAGCTCTACCATCTTGTGGATGACAAGATTCATGCCCGATCTACCGGGCCTTATTCTCTGATCACCCAGCAACCACTTGGAGGAAAAGCCCAATTCGGCGGTCAGCGTTTTGGAGAGATGGAGGTTTGGGCTTTAGAGGCTTACGGAGCTGCCTACACACTCCAAGAACTTATGACTGCTAAATCTGATGATGTGGAAGGACGAGCCAAAATCTATGAGGCTATCGTTAAGGGGGATCTGGATTTTAAACCCGGGCTTCCAGAGTCTGTCAATGTTCTGATCCGGGAGCTGCAGAGTCTATGTTTGAATGTCGAGTTAGTGAAGGAAGAGAAAGAAGAAATCCTGCCGTGGGGCATTGATGTTCCTCAAATCATTAAAGGAGAATGACCATGGATAGTCGACAAACCTTGGGCGGGAAACCAAGAGTCGAATTTGATCGAGTAAAAATCTCTATCGCCTCTCCTGAGAAAATAAAAAGTTGGTCTTGGGGAGAGGTGACCAAACCTGAGACTATAAATTACAGGACTTTCAAGCCTGAGAAGGACGGGTTGTTCTGTGCCAAGATCTTCGGACCAATAAACGATTATGAGTGCCTCTGCGGGAAGTACAAGAGGATGAAGTACAGGGGCATCATCTGCGAAAGATGCGGAGTCGAGGTCACTCGCTCAAAAGTCCGTCGGGAAAGGATGGGACACATCCAGCTGGCCTCGCCAGTAGCCCATATCTGGTTTTTCAAGGGTACACCGAGCCGGATCGGATTGGTCCTAGATCTCTCCATTAAAGATTTAGAGAAAGTGCTCTATTTCGAATCCTATCTTGTCATCGATCCAGGTGAGACTCCCTTGCGGGAAAAACAGCTGCTTAACGAAGAAGAATTCAAGGAGGCTCATGAGAAATATGGAGAAAAATTCGAAGCTTCCATAGGTGCCGAAGCGATCAAGAATCTGCTAGATAAGATAAGCATCAACAAGGAGACTGAGCGCCTGAGAAAATTGATGAAAAAGGAGACCTCTCAGCAACGAAAGCTCCGCCATGCCAAGAGGCTTAGAGTATTCAAAGCTCTGAAGAAATCTGGTAACCATCCTGAGTGGATGATCCTGGATGTGATTCCGGTCATACCTCCTGACTTAAGGCCTTTAGTCCGCTTGGATGGAGGCCGGTTTGCTACCTCTGACCTGAACGACCTCTATCGAAGAGTCATCAACCGGAACAACCGTTTGAAAAAGCTGATTGAACTTAAGGCGCCGGAGCTGATCATCCGCAACGAAAAAAGAATGCTCCAGGAAGCGGTCGATGCTCTTTTTGACAACGGGAAAAGAGGACGAGTCCATCTGGGAGCTAACCGGAGACCGCTCAAATCATTGAGTGAGGCTCTCAGAGGAAAACAGGGGCGATTCCGCCAGAACCTTTTGGGTAAGCGGGTTGATTATTCAGGGAGATCAGTGATTGTGGTCGGACCTGAGCTTAAGTTGAATCAGTGTGGATTACCCAAGAAGATGGCCTTGGAGCTTTTTAAACCTTTCATATTCCACAAATTGGAAAAAGATGGTTTGGTACCCAGTGTCAAAGTGGCAAGAGAATGGCATGAGCAGGAAAGATCGGAGGTCTGGGATTATCTGGAAGAGGTGGTCAAAGAGCACCCTATCCTGCTCAACAGGGCTCCCACGCTTCATCGGTTAGGGATTCAAGCCTTCGACCCTGTTTTGGTAGAAGGGAAGGCCATCCAGATTCATCCTCTGGTTTGTGCGGCTTTCAATGCTGATTTTGATGGGGACCAGATGGCCGTCCATATTCCACTGTCTGTAGAGGCTCAGGTGGAAGCCCAGACTTTGATGCTTTCCACAAACAACATCCTTTCTCCTGCTCACGGAAGGCCTCTAGCCATTCCCAGCCAGGATATGGTGTTGGGTTGCTATTATTTGACTCTGGAAAGGCAAGGGGAGAAGGGAGAAGGACGGATATTTACTACACCTGATGAAGTTCTGCTTGCCTTGGAGAATAGCGAGATTAGTCTTCATGCTGGGATCAAATTAAGGTTTAATGCTCCTTTTATGAACCTGGAGACCTATTATGATGACCAAGCTGTATTAACCTGCCCTGTATCCAAAATCCAAAACAAACTTACAGAAACCACTCCAGGAAGGATCATCTTCAATAACATCCTTCCTGAAGGGATTCCCTATGTCAATGGCATGTTGAAGAAGAAAGGATTGGAAAGCTTAGTCTATTATACCTATCTAAAAGCGGGCCTCCAGCCGACTATCGATATGCTGGATAGTATGAAGGAACTGGGCTTCAATTATGCCACCAAGGCTGGCTTTTCCCTGGGAATTGATGACTTTGTCGTTCCTCCAGAAAAGAATGAACTGATAGAAAAAGCCCAAAAGGAAGTTCAGAAGATTGAGAATCTCTACCAAGACGGGACCATATCCGCTGGCGAGCGGTTCAATCGGGTTGTGGAAATCTGGGGATCTGTTACTGACAAGGTCTCGGCTAAAATGATAGACAGAATGAGAAAGATCAGTTTTGAAAGGAAAAAACTGAATCCATTGTTTGTCATGGCTGATTCTGGTTCTAGAGGAAACAAACAGCAGATCCGCCAGCTGGCGGGAATGCGAGGTTTGATGAGCAAGCCTTCTGGAGAGATCATCGAGACTCCTATCACTTCCAACCTAAGAGAGGGACTTAACGTTTTACAATACTTCATCTCCACTCACGGAGCGCGAAAGGGTTTGGCTGATACAGCTCTGAAGACAGCAAATTCAGGCTACCTCACTCGAAAGCTGGTCGATGTATCCCAGGAAGTGATCGTTGATGAACATGATTGTGGGACTCTTAAAGGAGTCAATGTTTCTGCCATCGTAGAGAATGGAGAGCTCATCGAACCCTTCGTGGATAGAATTGTGGGGCGGACATCCCTTGAGAAGATCGTTGATCCCGATACTAATGAAGTGATCGTGGATATGAATGAGGAAGTCACAGAGGAAGTGGCCCAGAGGTTGCAGGAACTGGGTATCGAGAGAGTCAAGATTCGTTCCCTTCTGACCTGTGAATCGAAGAGAGGAGTATGCCAGCTCTGCTATGGGCGGGATATGGCCAGCGGACATCTTGTGGAACTTGGCGAAGCAGTGGGTATCATTGCTGCCCAATCCATCGGGGAGCCAGGAACACAGCTCACCATGCGGACCTTCCATGTGGGAGGAATCGCCATGAGAGGGACAGAGAGATCCAAATTGGAAGCCAAGAATGATGGCGTGGTGAAGTTCAACAATCTGAAATCGGTCATCGATAAGGAAGGCTCTTTGATTGTGGTCAACCGCAGTGCCAATATTGCCGTCCTTGACCATCGTAGCCGAGAGGTTGAACATTACCAGGTTCCCTATGGAGCCAAGGTATTGGTTAAGGATGGAGAAGAAGTCAAAGCCCATCAAGAGTTTGCCGAATGGGATCCCTTCAACACCTTTATCCTGACAGAAGAATCGGGAATCGTTAATTTTCATGATGTGGTTCTCGGCATCACCATGGAAGAAATCCAAGACGAATTTACAGGTAAGATCAGTCCCGTTATCATCAATCCTAGAGAAGAGAAGATGCAGCCTCAAATCATCATCGAGGATGGGAAAGGCAATACGCTGAGAAAATATTTTCTCCCTTCCGGAGCAAATTTAGAAGTCAAGGATCAAGATAAGGTCTATGCGGGAGATATTCTGGCCAAGATTCCACGAGAAGTGGCTCGTACTAAAGATATCACCGGGGGGCTTCCTCGAGCAGAGGAGCTTTTCGAGGCGAGAAGGCCAAAAATACCCGCTGTTATTTCTGAAATCGATGGCGTAGTTGAATTTGGAGGATTGGTTCGAGGTCATAGAAAAATCACTGTTCGCAACGAACGAGGAGGAGAAAAGGAATATTTTATTCATAAAGGTGCTCATTTGAGTGTGGGTGAGGCGGAAAAAGTTAAGGCTGGTACATCTTTGATGGATGGTCCGGTCAATCCCCATGATATCTTAAAAGTCCTGGGAGAGAAGGAGCTGGCAGAATACTTGCTCAGAGAGGTTCAAGAAGTTTACAGGTTGCAGGGAGTGACTATCAACGACAAGCACATCGAGATTATCATTCGCCAGATGCTTCGATGGGTCAAAGTGGAAGAAGTGGGAGATACGGAATTCTTGGTCGATGAGCAAGTAGATAAATTTGCTTTTCAGGAAGAAAACGAAAGAGTCATCCAGAAAGGGAGCAAGCCTGCCAAGGCAAGACCGCTTCTTTTGGGAATTACCAAGAGTGCGTTGAGCACCGACAGTTTCATATCCGCTGCTTCTTTTCAGGAGACAACACGAATTCTCACCGAGGCAAGCCTCTACGGCAAGGTTGATTACCTCCGGAGGCTCAAAGAAAACATCATCATGGGAAGGCTGATCCCCGCAGGAACAGGTTACAGGTATTATCGAAATCTTGAGCTTAAAGGAGAAGAAGAAAGGGTAGAAAAGACCGAAGAATTGGATCTAGAATTGCAACAGTAGATTTGGCTCTAACTCCCTCAAATTCCTTGACATAGCAGCTTGTTTCTGCTATTATCCACACATTCATTCCGCTGAAGCCTTTTGGCTTGGAACGAATAAACCCAGAGTATATTTAAGGAGTTGAAGTAGTGCCGACAGTCAACCAGCTGGTAAGAAAAGGGAGATTGAGCAAGAAAGAGAAAAGCAAGTCTCCCGCCTTGGACAGGAGTCCTCAAAAGAGAGGAGTCTGCACCCGTGTTTTTACCACCACGCCAAAGAAGCCTAATTCAGCCATGAGAAAGGTGGCTAGGATAAGATTGACCAATAATGTAGAAGTAACCGGGTACATCCCTGGAGTCGGACATAATCTTCAGGAACACTCCATCGTTCTGATTCGAGGGGGAAGAGTCAAAGATTTACCCGGAGTCCGGTACCATGTCATCCGAGGTTCCTTGGACTGTGAAGGAGTGGGAGAGCGGATGAAAGGAAGGTCCAAGTACGGGAGCAAGAGACCGAAAGAAAAGCGGATCGCCAGATAGAGGAGTTTGAGATGCCAAGAAGAGGAAAGGTCAAGAAGAAAAAATTGAAGGCCGATCCGTTCTACAACAGCACGCTTATCTCCAGGTTTATCAGCACAGTCATGAAAAAAGGAAAGAAGAATTTAGCCGAAAATATCATCTATGAGTCCATGGAACTCGTCAAGAAGAAAGCGAACGAGGATCCCCTTAAGGTATTCGAGAAGGCCGTGGAGAACACACGGCCTGCCCTAGAAACCAAATCAAGAAGGGTAGGAGGTGCCACTTACCAGGTTCCTATTGAGGTTCCCTTAAACCGGGCTACTTCCCTGGCAGTAAGATGGCTCATCCACTATGCACGGGAGAGAGGGGGGAAGAGCATGGTGGAAAAACTGTCGGCTGAGGTCATAGATGCTGCTCATAATCGAGGAGGATCCATAAAGAAGAGAGAAGATACGCATAAAATGGCTGAAGCCAATAGAGCATTTGCTCATTATAGATGGTAGTCTCCTTAATAAACAGCGAGATTTTTACACTTATCAAAATGGAGCGAAGAGTTGGCGCGAAGAAACCCTATCAGACAACTGAGAAACATTGGGCTGATGGCCCATATCGATGCGGGGAAGACTACCACCACGGAGAGAATTCTTTTCTACACCGGAATCACATACAAGATGGGAGAGGTGGATGAAGGCACGGCTGTTATGGATTGGATGGCCCAAGAACAGGAACGTGGAATAACCATCACCTCAGCCGCCACCACCTGTTACTGGAAAGACCACCAAATCAACATCATTGATACCCCCGGACATGTGGATTTCACTGTAGAAGTGGAACGCTCTATGAGAGTGCTTGACGGTGCCATAATCATACTCTGTGGAGTGGGCTGTGTGGAGCCTCAATCTGAAACAGTGTGGCGCCAAGCTGATCGATACAGTGTTCCCCGTATTGTCTACATAAACAAGATGGATCGTATCGGAGTCAATCCAGAGAAAGCCATCGAAGAGATGGAGCGGAAACTGAACGCAAATCCTCTGGTCATCCAACTCCCTTTGGGAAGAGAGGAAAGTTTTAGAGGAGTTATAGATCTTGTCAACATGAAAGAGATTGATTGGGGAGATGATCTTCTGGGGACAAAATTTGAAGTCCGTGATGTTTCAGAAGAATACAGGGAGGAAGCTGAAGAAAAAAGGAACCAGATGTTAGAACAACTCAGCGAGGTGAGTGATCAATTGATGGAAAGCTATCTTGATGGGTCCGAAATTCCTGTCCAGGAAATCAAGAAGGCTATCAGGCGGGGAACCATCTCCCTTCAATTCATTCCTGTTCTTTTTGGAGCCTCCTTCAAGAATAAGGGAGTTCATCCTCTGCTCGATGCAGTAGTGGACTATTTGCCCTCACCGGTGGATGTCCCTCCCATAAAAGGCCGTCATCCCCGAACCCTAGAAGTCGAAGAGAGAAAGGCTTCCGACGAAGAGCCCTTTTCAGCCCTGATTTTCAAGATTATGAATGATCCCTATGTGGGCATGCTTTTTTTCATCAGAGTCTATTCGGGAAAAACACAGGTAGGAGCCACTGTTTACAACTCCAATACAGAAGAGAAAGAGAGGGTCGCAAGGCTTCTGGAAATGCATTCCAACAAGAGAAAAGATATCAAAGAAGTTTTTGCAGGGGAAATTGCAGCTATGGGCGCGATGAAAAATGTTTCCACAGGG
Organism: uncultured Eubacteriales bacterium; assembly: GCA_964429795.1. Lineage (GTDB taxonomy): Bacteria > Acidobacteriota > Aminicenantia > Aminicenantales > Aminicenantaceae > CAYSCW01. The sequence continues at coordinate 1,205 of CAYSCW010000048.1, read as the reverse complement.
GATACACTCTGTGAAAGGAGTCATCCTATTATTCTGGAGTCAATCAAGTTTCCAGAACCAGTCATTTCAGCCGTTATCGAGCCTAAATCGGCAAGAGAACACACCAAGCTGGCCGATGCGCTAGCCCGGTTGAGCAGAGAAGATCCCACATTCAAGATAGCACAGGATGAGACAACAGGGCAGACTCTGGTCTATGGGATGGGAGAGCTCCATCTGGAGATTCTTATGGATCGGATGGCTCGCGAGTTTGGGGTGAGGGCGAATCTTGGGAAACCCCAGGTCGCCTATAAAGAAACAATCACCCAGATAGCAAAAGGCGAAGGAAGGTATATCCGCCAGTCAGGCGGTCGTGGGCAGTACGGTCACTGCAGGATCATGGTCGAACCCCTAAAAAAGGGAGAAAGTTTTGCCTTTGTCGACGAGACTAAGGGAGGGATTATTCCCAAAGAGTTCATACCAGCCATCAAGAACGGAATCAAGGAGGCCATGGAGACAGGTATCCTGGCTGGCTATCCGGTCACTGATGTCAAGGCTACAGTTATCGGCGGTTCCTATCATGGAGTGGACTCCAGCGCCATCGCATTCAAAATAGCAGGGTCCATGGCATTCAAAGAGGCGGCAGCAAAGGCGAAGCCTGTTCTTCTTGAACCCATCATGAGTCTTGTTATTGTCTCCCCCGAGGAATATGTAGGAGATATTGTAGGCGATACCAATGCCCGCCGGGGGAAGATCGAAAAGATTGATGTCAGAGGCGGTTCAAAGGTTATCAAGATATTGGTCCCTCTGGATGAGATGTTCGGGTATGCCACTACGCTGCGAACAATAACCCAGGGCAGAGGATTGTTTTCCATGGAATTCTCTCATTACGTACAAGCTCCCCCTCGGGTCATGCAAGAGATCATTGCTCGAGTGGAAGGTAGAATTCCTGCCCATCGATAGAATAGGGCAAGATCCCATTTTCTGAACGGGCTGATAAAATTTGTAGTGCCTGTTTCCTGAACAGGCTTGTAACAAAGTGTAAAAAGTGATAAAGAGAAGTGACAATGATAAATGTAGTGCCTGCTTTCCGCACAGGCCTTACATGAGGGACTGAGTGAGAATTAAGAGAAAGATCATGAATAAGAAGCCGACAGAAAAATTATTAAACATAAGGAGGTAAGAGCAATGGCGAGGGCAAAGTTTGAGCGGACCAAGCCGCATTTAAA
>CAYSCW010000047.1:0-15983 GCA_964429795.1 uncultured Eubacteriales bacterium | reverse complement strand
GGTATTATCATTGAAGAAAAAAGGACTTTGAAGAGTATTCTATTATGGATCAAAGATAACTCCATCTGACTCTTTTTCTCATCCTTTATTCTCCTTATGATGCTGCTTTCTTGATGGATCCATTCGTCGAAATAAAGGAGATAAAAGGGACAGACAGCTTCCTTTCAAATAAGCAACCTGTCCCCATCACACAGAGAAAGGAGCTTCCCCCATAGTGACTATTTTATCCTTTTTATCCTGTTCTTTTCATCCACGATAACAATCTTGGGCGAAAAAAAGCCTGCCTTTTCCTCTTCCAAGACAACATAGGATGCAATGATCAACTCCTCGCCTACTTTGGCCTTGTGGGCTGCGGCTCCATTGACGCCCACTACTCCAGTTTCTTTCTGTCCTTTGATCAAATAGGTAATGAATCTTTCTCCGTTAGATATATTGTAGACATGCACCTGCTCATAGGGAACCATTCCCGCAGCCTCGATCAGGCTCTCATCTAAGGTCAAACTCCCTTCATAATCCTGGTTAGTCTCTGTCACTCTTGCTTTATGTATCTTTGCCTCCAACATGATTCTTCTCATAATCATTCACTCCTTTATACGGCCGATGGTATTATCGATAAGCCTGGCCTTTCCGACAAAAACCGCCAGGACGATCAGAGCCTCTTCTTCGATCCATGGCAAGGGATCGAGTTCCTCCATTCCCACTATCTCCACATAGTCGATCCTGGCAAGTGGCTCTTCAGCGATGATCTCTTTCATCCCCCGGATGATCTTTTCTGTATCTCTCTCGCCCTTTTCTATCATGGAACGGGCCTTTTTCAGGCTCTTGGAAAGACAAAGAGCAGCCTTCCTCTCCTCCGGACTCAGGTACTCGTTTCTTGAACTGAGTGCAATACCCTCCTCATTCCTGACGATGGGGAGAACCTCTATTTCCCCATCCATATCCAGATCCTTGACCATCCTCTTCAAAATGATGGCCTGCTGGGCATCTTTCTGTCCAAAGAAAGAGAGATCGGGCTTTATGATATGGGAAAGCTTCAATACAATGGTGCAGACGCCTCGAAAATGGCCTGGACGAGAGCGCCCGCAGAGCTTATCCTGAAGTTCATGAACCTCCACGTACGTCTTGTAACCATCGGGATACATCTCCTCTACCTCAGGAACGAAGACAAAATCTACCTCTTCTTTTTCCAGGATTTCCAGATCCTTCTTCAAATCGCGGGGATATCTTTTAAAATCCTCCCCGGGACCAAATTGCGTTGGATTGACAAAAATGCTCACCACAGTGCGATCAGCCTGGTTACGTGAGCTTCGAACCAAGCTCAGATGGCCCTCATGTAAGCTGCCCATTGTAGGAACGAAACCGATAGATAGACCGCTGGATTTCAGCTCGGCCGAAACCTCCTTCATCTCTTGAATCGTCTTCAATATCTTCATTTTTTCATTCAGAATTCCTTTAGGATCACATGGTCATAAAATGAAAAGAGCAGATCCTACTATCATGGGACGAACTCAATCTTTCTGTTTTCTGCTCTTTTCCTGGACCAACAATCGCGTCATCTCTGGTTTGATGTGATAGGAATGACCTTCATCAGGAAACCGCCCCTCTCTGACATCAGAAATATATTCTCTTACAGCGCCGCTGATAATTTGATGAAGATCCACATACTTCTTGACGAATTTGGGAAGGTGACCATCCGAAAGCCCGACAAGATCATGAAACACCAGAATCTGACCATCACAATAGGGGCCAGCTCCTATCCCTATAGTGGGAATGCTAAGCTTCTCTGTTATGAGACGGGCCACTTCATCGGGAATGCACTCCAAAACCACAGAAAACACCCCTGCCTTTTCCAGATTCAAGGCATCTTGGATCATCTCTTTGGCCTCTTCAATCTCCTTACCTCTCACCTTGTAACTGCCCAGACGATGTATGGATTGAGGAGTGAGGCCTAGATGTCCCATAACCGGAATTTCAGCTTCCACAAGAGTTTCAACCAGTCTCAGCCTTTTCTTGGAGAAACCCTCAATCTTGACAGCCTTGGCCCCTGCTTCTTTCAAGAAGCGCGAGGCATTACAAACGGACTCCTCGATGGAAAGATGGAAGGAAAAGTAAGGCATATCTCCTACCACAAGAGCCATCTTGGAAGCCTTCACCACAGGTTTGGTATGATGGATCATCTCTTCCATGGTGACGGGAATTGTGTTTTCATACCCTAAAACCACCATACCCAACGAGTCTCCCACCAGGATGAGATCGACACCAGACTCGTCCACAATCCTGGCGGTGGGAAAATCGTAGGCTGTGATGGCTACGATCTTCTGTTTGGCTTGTTTTTTCTTTTGAAGTAAAGGGATAGTAACAGGCTGTTTTTCATGGTCAGGCATGATCGATCCTTTCTCCCCATCTCGCCTTTATTATCGAGATTGAGGTAAAGTCTTAAATTCCGTTGCCCTATCCAAATATATGACTACTTAATCTTTTTTGTATCCTTGTCATCCTTGCTCAGAGGAACATAATACAGAGGACTTTTTTTCATCCGCTTGATCTTCTCCACGATATCCATTATATCCTCTTCCCGGTTAAAATCCAAATCATCCGCCCTAACCACCAGCAAAGGAGTTGCCTCATAATTGAAAAAGAAATAATCAAAAGCCTCCAGAATATCAGCCAAATACTTCTCCGATATGTTCTTTTCCCAAGTCATTCCTTCCTGAGCAATTCTTTTAATCAGGGTGGGTAAAGAGATTTGCAGATAAATGGAAAGATCCGGTTTAGCCACTCTCTCCGACAGAATGCCATAAATTCTTTCATAAATGATGAGCTCGTCGTCGGAGAGAGTCTGATAGGCGTATATTTTGTCTTTTTCTAGAAGGTAATCGCAGATAACTCTCTCCTCGAATAAATCTCTTTGCATCAGCCGTTGCTGTTGATGGTATCTGTTGACCAAAAAGACAAGCTGTGCCAGAAAGGCTGCTCCTTCTTTTTCATCGTAAAAGTCTTTGAGATAGGGGTTTTCAACCCTGTCATAAGTAACCCTTCCCCCTACCTTCTGGGCCAGTATATTGGCCAGCTGTGTTTTTCCAGATTTTGGAGGACCTTCGATGGCTATGTGCCTGAAAATGATCTTCGCCTCATCCACCATCTTCTAAACCGGATAAAAAAGTCGGCTAAAACATAACCTATCAACCAGGAGAAGTCAATTTAAAATCTGGGGAACAATGCTTAATTTTTGGCTTTTTCTTCCACAGGAACGATAATCCAGGCAATGATGTAGAAGATCACCATGGGGAACAAAGCCGTGAAAATCGTGAGGGCTATAAAAAGGAGCCGGATGGGAGTCACATCCACATCAAGGTATTCCCCCAAACCTCCACAAACGCCTCCTAACATCTTTTGTTTCTGGGATCGATAGAGTTTTTTAGTCATCTTTACATCCTTTAGAAGAGGTATTCTCTTACTCTCATGCTGCCATTTAAAAATACGTAAAACACCCAGAGAAAGTTCAAGGCCATTCTTTGTTTGCTTCTATCCTGTTTCTCGCCTTCTTCCCTGGATGTAGGCGTTTAGCTCTTCAATCAGCTCCTGAGGATCTTCCACACCCTCGCTCAGGAGAAATTCCTCCAGAGTCCCCCAGACAGGTTCACCACATCGGATGCATCTCAACCCACGCCTGGTGAGGAATCTCACCGATTCAGGAAATGCCTCAACCAGCTCTTCTACCTGCATATCCGGGCTTACTTTGGCTTCCATCAATCTCCGAACTTGATTCCCTGAGCCAGAGGAAGTTCCTTGGACCAGTTGATGGTGTTTGTCTGGCGGCGCATGTATCCCTTCCAGGCGTCTGATCCGGATTCTCTTCCTCCCCCAGTTTCCTTCTCCCCGCCGAAGGCACCTCCAATCTCCGCTCCGGATGTCCCGATATTGACATTAGCAATACCGCAGTCGGACCCTTCATGGGAGAGAAACTTCTCAGCGGTTAGCAGGTTGGTGGTAAAAATGGCACTGGAAAGACCCTGGGGAACCTCATTGTGGAGCCTGATGGCTTCTTCGATGGTTTCATATTCCAATAAATAGAGAATGGGGGCAAAGGTCTCCTGATGGACGATTTCAGTCTGGGAAGGCATCTTGACCATTGCGGGTTCCACAAACTGCGCTCCAAAATCCGGAAGACGGCGCCCGCCGTAGATCACCTCACCTCCCTGCTCTTCGGCCTTCTCCAAGGCAGCCATCATGTCCTCCACTGCCGCCTTTGTTACCAGAGGTCCCATCAATATCCCCTCTTCCAGAGGATTCCCGATCCGCACCTGTTGGTAAGCTTTGATCGTGCGCTCTGTCAATTCCTTGGCGACAGACCTGTGCACGATAATCCGGCGGGTTGTGGTGCAGCGCTGACCGGCTGTGCCAACAGCCCCGAAAAGGATGGTACGGACGGCCATATCCAGGTCAGCGTCCTCTGCCACGATGATGGCATTGTTTCCTCCAAGCTCGAGGATAGTTCTCCCGAACCGACGAGCCACAGCCTCTGAAACTCTTCTCCCCATCTGTGTGGAACCGGTGAAAGATATCAGAGGAATCCTTTTGTCGTTGATCATCCTCTCTCCCACCACAGCTCCCCGCCCGATAAGAAGATTAAAAATACCTGTCAATCCATAATCGGCCATTACCCGGTTTGCCACATGCTGGACAGCGATAGCTGTTAAAGGAGTGTCGGAGGAAGGCTTCCAGATAACAGCATCACCACAGACAGCCGCAATGGCTGCATTCCATGACCAGACAGCCACAGGAAAGTTGAATGCTGTGATCACTCCGATAGCACCCAGAGGATGCCACTGTTCATACATACGATGTCCAGGTCGTTCAGAGTGCATGGTCAGACCGTATAGCTGGCGGGAAAGTCCAACGGCAAAATCGCAGATGTCGATCATTTCCTGAACCTCCCCTATCCCTTCTGCCATGATCTTTCCCATCTCCAGGGTCACCAGTTCTCCCAAGGGCTCCTTCAACTCTCGCAATGCCAGTCCCAGATCACGAACCACCAATCCCCTCTTGGGGGCAGGTGTCATCCGCCACTTCTCAAAGGCTTCTACAGCTTGTGTCACCACTTGTTCATATGTCTTCTCAGTGGCCTGGAGGACTTTGGCGATGGGTTCTCCGGTTGCAGGATTGCAAGAGACGAGTTCCTGGCCTTGAGGGTCTTGGTACCAGGCGTCCGGTCCGGCACAGGCTCCGATGTTGAGATCCCTTATTCCTAATTTTTGGAGTAACCTTTCCATCTCTCTCTCCTTCTTTTTCAGATGTGTTCCTATTCCTCTTCCAAGTATGGATAGCGATAATCCTTCGGGGGATTCAGATTTTCCTTGACCGTCCGGGCACTCGTCCAGCGCAGAAGATTCAAGTAAGAGCCGGCCTTATCGTTAGTGCCCGAACCTCGAGCTCCGCCAAAAGGCTGTTGGCTGACAACAGCCCCCGTGGGCTTATCGTTTATGTAAAAGTTTCCGGCTGCATGGCGGAGAACAATCAGGGCATCAATAATAGCCTGGCGATCGTTGGCAAAAATAGAGCCTGTCAATCCGTAGGGAGAAGTCTCATTACAGAGAGCAAGCGTCTCTTTGTATTCTTTTTCCGGATAGACATAGACAGTGAGAACAGGGCCAAATATCTCCTCTTCCATCAGCTTGTGTTTTGGATCTTGGGCCACAACCACTGTTGGCTGGATAAAGTAACCCTTGGAGTCATCGTAGCTTCCGCCACAGATGATGTCGGAATCGTTGGATTCTTTTGCATACTCGATATACTCGACAATACTATCAAAAGCCAATTTGTCGATCACAGCTCCCATGAAAATGGAAAAATCAGCCACATCTCCAAGCTTGATGGTCTTGATCTCATCCAACATCCTTTCCTTGACAGAAGGCCAGAGATTCGCGGGGATATAGGCTCGACTGGCTGCTGAGCACTTTTGGCCCTGGTACTCGAAGGCGCCTCTGATCAGAGCTGTAACCACTGCTTCTGGGTCAGTAGAGGGGTGAACAAATATGAAATCTTTTCCGCCGGTCTCACCCACGATCCGCGGATAACTCTTGTAATTCATGATACTGGCTCCGATGGTCTTCCACATCGACTGGAAGACAACCGTGCTGCCTGTGAAATGAACCCCGGCCAGGTCAGGTTTTTCCAAGACAGGATCTCCCACATAGCGGCCAGGGCCAGGGATGAAGTTGATCACACCGTCGGGTAATCCTGCCTCCTTCCAGAGTTGGGTCAGGAAATAGGCAGAATAGACAGCCGAAGAGGCCGGCTTCCACAATACACAATTTCCCATCATAGCAGGCGAAGTGGGCAAATTGCCAGCAATCGAAGTGAAGTTGAACGGCGTTACAGCAAAGACAAATCCCTCTAGAGCCCGGTATTCCATGTAATTCCAGGTCGAGGGAGCGGAGTCAGGCTGCTCGGTATAGATCAGGCTCATGAAGTAGGGATTAAATCGGTAAAAATCGATCAACTCGCAAGCGGAATCGATCTCTGCCTGGTGGGCTGTCTTCGACTGAACGAGCATCGTGGATGCGTTCAGAATATAACGATACTTGGTAGCCAATAACTCTGCTGCCCTGAGGAAGACCGAAGCGCGGGACACCCAGTCCATCTCTGACCAGTCTCTCCAGGCCTTCTTCGCCGCTTCTACTGCCTTATCAATTTCTTCAGGCCCGGCTTTATGATAACGCCCCAATAGATGTCCATGGTCATGAGGACATCGGCAATCGGCGAGTTTTCCGGTCCTCACCTCTTCTCCCCCTATGATCAAAGGAATCTCAATTTCTTCGCTCAGCATCTTCTTAAACTGGATCTTCAGATTCTCCCTCTCCGCAGTTCCTGGAGCATAACTGTAAATCCTCTCGTTTGTGGGACGAGGAACCCTTATGACAGCATTGCTCATCTTATCCTCCTTTTTATTATTTTGGGATTTCCTAATAAATTTACCTAAAGTCAGTATCCCGGCTCACAAAGAAATGATCTCTCAATATAGTATTTTCTCAATAAGAGTTCAATCTCATCTTGCTAGAGACCGAGCTCTTTATCGATACCCTGCATGGCATCCAAACAAATGGATATGAATTCATCCAAATCAAGACCGACGTTCTTGATCTGTTCGATATCCTCTCGCTTTGCTCCCCGGGCAAAACTCTTTTCTTTATACCTTCTTTTGACAAAGCTGGGATCGACATCCTTGAGCTTCTTGCTGGGGTGCATCAGAGTAGCCGCGATGATCAAGCCTGTCAAGGGATCAATGGAAAATATGGCCCAGTCCATTTCACTCCGGCAGGAAACCTGGCCAGCATGGGCCTGGATAGCCTGGATGATTTCAGGCTCCACATCCATCTCTTTTAAAATCTTCACGGTTTCTGTGGTGTGAAGCTCGGGACTCTTCTCTGTTATCTCATAATCCAGGTCGTGGAGAATTCCTGCTAATCCCCACTTCTCCACATCCTGGCTCAGTCGGCGAGCAAGAGATCTCATGCAGGCCTCCACTGCTAAAGAATGCTTGACCAGATTCTTGTTTTTGAGATGCTGGCGGACGATTTCTAAAGCTTGTTCTCTATCCATATCGTTATCTCCTTTCTTTTTTTTTCTTAATCAAATAAACTTGATCAGTCTTTCCTAGGGGAGGATGCACATCTTTATCCATCGAACCAGAGATAAAATGTTAGTTATGACATCTTTATCCACTTCTTTCTCTATGATAAAAGGAACCATGCCCTGTGTCTCCTCCGCCTCATCGGCAGCCTTAACTGTGATCACAAAGACACCTGGCGTCTCTTCTACCCAGGTCCATGTATTTTTCTCTGATTTCTTCTGTACCATACTCCTCTCCCATTCCATAGTGAGGTAAAAAAATGAGGGGTGAAAATCCATCCCCTTCAGCCGGCTGAGGTAAAATTCAAATTCAGGCGTCTTGAGGCCTCTGTGTATGGCTTGAAAGATAACTTCTTGATTTTTCCTCTGGGGGGACTCCAGGGAGGAGAGTATGGAGACTTGGGGCTTCTCCTTTACTACGATAAAAGGAATTCTGGCCTGTCCTTTTTCTTTCTCATCCTCCACCTTCAACTCCACAACATAAAGACCGGCCATCTCTGGATACCACCGCCATGTTTCCTTGCTTGACTTCCCCTGCACAATCTTTCTCTCCCACACAGAAGTGAGAAGGAACAATGGCAGGCGGAAATGGACCTGATCAAGCCGGCTGAGGGCAAACTCAAACTCTGGTTTAAAAAAGCCAGTGGGGGAAGCGGCAAATTCTAGCTCCTCTCCTATAATCTGAGGGGAATTCTTAGATGCGTTCAAATTGACATCCACTAATTTTCTCAAATAGACCAAGCTTCCCCTTCCCTTCCTGTAATCATAGAGGCTGACCAACACGTTGGGTTCAAGCCAAAGAGGGTTGGATTTAATTTCTTCTCCGCTGTCGAATTCACCGACCTTTTCACCCGTACGGATATCGAATGAAACCAAAAGAGAAGAGAGCGAAGTAACCAGGACTTTCCCTTCTATTTGAGTTAACTGGTAATAACTTCGGGAGGGAATAGCCCTCCACCAAAAAATAGTACCGTTTCCTTTATCCAGACAGTAAAGAATGCCATCCAGGCAGAGGAAGAGGACTCTTTTCTTATAGATAAGAGGAGAGCCAGATATTTTGCATCCGATCTTAACCTTCCATCTCGCTCTTCTTCTCTTAAAATCAAGAGAATAAAAGTTCAGATCATCTGAGCCGAAATACAAGGATTTCCCGTCCTGCAAAGGAGTGAATTGAATTTTGTCTCCGGTCGGGAATTTATCCACAAGGCCCCCTTTCTTATCAAGAAAATAGAGATGATGGTCATCACAGCCAAAGATAATCATTCCTTCACCAAACACGGGTGTGGAACGGATGGCTTGATCAGCCTGAAAACGCCATGACTCTTGACCATTTTTCTTATCCAGGGCGATCAAAACTCCCTCTTCGGTTCCAAAAAATATTATCCCTGCACTCTCCCCCACTCCAGTGGAAATATTCTCGCCTAATTCTTTTTTCCAGCACAGCTTGCCTGCTTTATTCAGACAGTAAAGAACCGAGTTTTTATCATAGACATAAATATTTTCTTCTCCCAGACAAGGAGGACTTTCCAGTTCGTCTTGTGCCTGGAAAGACCAGATGTTCTGCCGCTCTTTACCATCAATGCAGTAGATAAAGCCGGCTTTTGTGGAGAGATAAAAATAACATCCTTGCTTCTCAATGTGCTCCACAACTTCACCTTGATAAGGGACTTCTCCATCTTTCTCCAAGGGGAAGATGACTCCACGGGGATAAGTCAGTGTTTTAGAACGAAAAAGAGAACAGAAGCATAAAATTAGGCACAAGAAGGTAAGAGATATGATTTTTCGCATTCTTCTTGAAAAAGGCTATGATAGCATGTTTTTTATTCCTTCCACAAACTTTACATGGGAGAAAGGTGCTGATATCATTCCAGAGAGAAAAAGAGAATGATCAACTACATTCAACTCTACAAAATAAAGAAAAGAGTAAAAAGAATATTGAAAGAAAAGATTGCAGATGGAGAATTGGCCACCACGGAACATTCCTGTGTCAGTTGTGTGGCCGATGAAATCAGTTGGGAAGTCTATTATCTATTGAAGGAAAAAGGAACGTAATCAGGAGAAGGCCCTAGGATTCTTCTTCTTTAGACTTTTTTTCCCGTTTTATCTTCTCCTTGAGATTCCTCCACCATTCCATTCTCTTCTTGACATCCTTCTCAAATCCCAGCTCACCGGGCTCATAATATTTTCGCCCTTTCAGTCTCTTGGGAAAGGTCTCCATATCTGTGGTGGTGAAGGAAAAATCGTGAGCATAGAGGTAGTCCTTTCCATATCCCACCTCTCGCATCAGTCCTGTAACGGGGTTTCTCAAATGTAAAGGAACAGGCTCAAAAGGGCTCTCCTCAACATCCTTCATCGCCTTCAAGAAGGCAGCATAGGCACGATTGCTCTTTGGAGCCGAGGCCAAGTAGATGACAGCTTCAGCCAAGGCAAGCTCTCCTTCAGGAGAACCGATAAAATCATAAGCCTCTTTGGCACTGAGGGCCACAGCTAGGGCTTGAGGATCGGCCATGCCAATATCCTCAGAAGCAAACCTTACCAGCCTGCGTGCGATATAAAGAGGATCCTCGCCTGCCGCCACCATCCTGGCCAACCAATAAAGAGAAGCATCCACATCGCTGTTTCGAAGACTCTTGTGAAGAGCAGAGATGAGATTGTAGTGCTCCTCCCCTTTCTTGTCATAGAGGAGGATTCTCTTCTGCAAGGCCTCCCTGACTTCTTCTCCAGTTACTTTGCTGCCCTTGGTCAGATCAGCGGAGATCTCTAGTGTGTTCAATGATCTCCGGGCATCTCCATTGGCATAATCGATGATCATCCGCAGAGCCTGCTCATCCAGCTCAAGATGACGCCTCCCCAGACCGTTCTCCTCATCTTCCAGGGCTTCATGGATGATCCGGTCTAAAGTTTCATCTGATAAAGGGTTGAGGACAAGTACTTTCATGCGGGAAAGCAAGGGGGCAATGACCTCAAAGGAAGGGTTCTCCGTCGTGGAGCCAAAAAGGATGATATCCCCTCTCTCCACGTAAGGCAGGAAAGCTCCTTGCTGTGCCTTATTGAAGCGATGAATCTCATCGATAAATATTACGGTGGGCTGCCCATATAATTTTTTATGGCTTTCTGCCTTAGCCATCACTCCTTTGATCTCTTTGATACCGGAGAGGACAGCACTGAAGAAGAGGCAGGGAAAATTGAAATATTGGGCAAGTATATAGCCCAAAGTGGTCTTTCCTGAGCCAGGAGGCCCCCAGAAAATGATGGAAACCAGGCGGTTGGATTTTATCAGCTCCGTGAGGATCTTCCCCTCCCCAACTAGGTGTTCTTGACCGTAGAAGCGTTCCAAACTTTTGGGACGCATCCTCTCTGCCAAAGGGACATACTTCTCGTTCTTTTTGTGGCTCATGTTTCCCTCTTGGTCTCCAATTATACCAGAAATTGAAGAAGAGGTTCAGGATTTAACCTCGAAATGCAAAAAGAGGAGCCTGCCTTGACGAACAACAGATTCCATGCTAATGTAGTCAAGTATTTTTAAGGGCTAAAGGATGGCAGCTCAAGAAAAAATCCCTGCTAAGAATGCCAAAGAACCTAACAAGCTGGTCTACAAGTTAGAGGAAATCAGCCGGCTTTCCCATCTTGATCCCAAGGTTATCGAATCATGGGAAAAGGAATTTTATTTTCTCAACGCAGGAGAAACCGGCAGCGGAGCCAAAATCTTCAGGAAGAAAGACTTGGTCATCATCCTCAGGATAAAGGAACTCCTGGAGAAAGAGGGTCTCACTCTTGCTGGAGCTAAAAGAAAGATTGAAGAGGAGTTTGGAATCAAAAAATCATCTCGCGTCCATCCTGATCGCCTGAAGAAAACGCTCTTCCGGGTTCGAGAACAGCTCCAGGATATCATTTCCACGCTGGAAGAATAAGCAAGAAAATAACTAGAGATTCTATTTCTTTTCTAATCTTTTACTGGTCGGGACGTGGCGCAGCCTGGTAGCGCACACGCTTGGGGTGCGTGGGGTCGGCGGTTCAAATCCGCTCGTCCCGACCATCTATAACTTTTCATACTCTCTTTACAAAAGAAAACATCTCTTCTCTATATAAAAAAAATCACAATATGGATATTGAGATACTTTTTCTAAAAGGCAGTCATTTCTAAAAAAAAGCAACAAGCCTCTCCTTTTATAAAGCTTTACTTGCAGTAATAAAAATAAGCGATATTGAACATTTTATTACAAGAGTTAGGTTCGGGCAGGCTTCAATATCCAAAGATGCACAGAGCCAGAACAATGACCATTGGCTTCTTTTGATGGCGAAGCCTGTCTTCAATCAAACATAGAAAAACAAGGAAATGAATTGTATAATGGACAAAAAAAATTCCCATGATAAAAGAAAGGAGGTTCATTTGATGAATTACAGAATCCACATGATAGGAATGTGTGTAGGAATGCTTCTGTTTCTCACGAGCTACTCCCGAACACAAGAGCAAGCCACGGAACTTCAACATTATCCTCTTGACAGTTTGGAGGGTATCCTTACTCAGTCGGGTGTGGAACTGGATCAAAAGATCTCGAGCGACGGCAAAGGCTCTCTTAAAATCAGTGCTGAGGAGCCCACGGTGGTTCATCTCTTTGAAACCGGTGATCTGGAAGTCGAAGAGGTACGCCTTCTCTACCAGGCGAAGCTGCGCACAGAAAACGTGGAGGGGCAGGTTTTTCTGGAGATGTGGTGCCATTTTCCTGGAAAAGGTGAGTTCTTTTCACGCGGGCTTCAGAATACCCTCTCAGGAACCACAGGCTGGACAACTGTGGAGACGGTTTTCTTTTTGAAGAAAGGAGAAAACCCGGATAATGTGAAACTTAATCTGGTCATCGATGGCAATGGGACTATCTGGATCGATGATATTCATCTCCTCGAGGGCCCCCTTTGATGCCATCGCCTTTTGTCTGGAAGGAGAAGCCAGGGTTATCGTCTCTGGAAAACCCGTCCCCTTTAAAGAAGGAGAGATGGTGATCATGCCGGCCCACAAACCACATGCCCTCAAAGCTCTTGAAAAATTCAAGATGCTCTTGATCATGATTCGAGCTTGAAAGACTCTAAAAATTGATTACAATAATCTCCGACAAATGTTAAAATGCAAATTCCTGAAAACTGGAAAACTCATCTGGAGTTGCTGAGCAAAAAACGCTATGGACCCTTTGATTCTTCTCACCAATGATGATGGCTTCTTCTCGGAAGGAATAGAAGCTCTTTATCACCAACTCCTGGACCTTGGAGAAATCTACATCGTTGCTCCTGACCGGGAGAGAAGCGCCACATCCCTTTCTTTGACTCTCCATCGTCCCCTGCGGGTAAAGAAAATCAGAAAGAACGTGTATGCTGTGGATGGAACGCCTGCTGATTGTGTCTACATGGCGCTGAAAAAACTTCTGCCTCGAATTCCTTCTTTGCTTCTCTCAGGACTAAATCTTGGCCCCAACGTAGGCCAGCAGGATATCTCCTATTCAGGAACAGTGGCAGCAGCGATACAAGGAGCTTTCCTGGGCATTGCTTCCACGGCCATTTCTATCCTGCCGGATAGCCAAGGGCAATACTCTTTCCATTTTTCTGCCCGCGTTGCTTATGAGATAGCCAGGATACTTCTCCAAGAAAAACTCCCAGGGGGGATATCTCTTAACGTCAATATTCCTTCTCCGCCTGTTAAAGGCATAAAAATAGTCAAACTGGGCCAGAAAAGATACAACCCTGAAATCATAGAAAAGAAGGATCCGAGGCAAAACACTTATTTCTGGATAGGGACGGGAAATCCAAAATCCATAGGGGACAAAGACAGCGATGTCAAGGCCATTAAACAAGGATTCATCACCATGACTCCCCTCCATACTGATTCCACAGATTATCCATCCATCCGGCTTCCTTTTCTTCAGAACCTACTCTCCGCCATCAACCATGAAATTTCTGAGAAAACTGTATGACTGGGTCCTCCACTGGGCTGACACTCCCTACGGCCCCCTTGCTCTCTTTCTCCTTGCTTTAGCTGAAAGTTCTTTTTTCCCCGTTCCTCCTGATCCTCTGCTGATAGCTCTCTGTCTGGGAGCGATCAAAAAATCATGGCGGTTTGCCTTCTATACTTCTGTCGCTTCTCTCATAGGAGGAGTTATAGGATATTTTATCGGATACGGAATCTGGGGGTCAGTGGATTCCTTCTTCTTCAAGTATATTCCAGGCTTTACGGAAAGTCTCTTCCAGAAGGTGATGATTAATTACCGGACTTACGGATTTTGGTATGTCTTTTCTGCCGGCTTCACTCCCATCCCCTACAAAGTCTTTACCATCGCCTCAGGAGTATTTAAGCTCAACTTCCTCATTTTCCTGACCGCCTCTGCTCTCAGCCGGTCACTTCGCTTTTTCCTGGTGGCAGCTCTGTTCAGAAAATTTGGGCCAGGCATTAAGAGCTTTATCGATAGATACTTCAACCTCCTGGCCATTCTCTTTTTCCTCCTTCTTCTTGGCGGCTTCCTGGTGATCAAATTTATCATCAAATAAACTAAGATCCATACTATAGGGTTTGCATGGTTCTCTCCGCGAACAGAACTTGAAACAGTGTGGATTTAAGATACCAAAGGCAATAGGAACAGGATCTTCCAAAATGCCTGTCTAATCTTCTCCTAGTACGTCTCTGGGCTGGGGAGCTTATCCTGAGGAAAACCAAATTCCGAGGCTAATTCTCTCAGCTTTTCCTGGATGATACGAACATTCTCCGGACCCATACGAAGAAGATGTTTCTGAGCTTCGCTCAGCTTCTCTAAACGTGAATCGGTATAAATATAGGTTACCACTCCTTTCTGGACTACCATATCCCCTTCAACGATGGGAACTTTAAGCAGTTCAACCATAGCTCTTAAAAGCGTTTCATCAAAATCCTTGGTGGGGTATCCTAGCTCCATGTAAGCTTTCTGTATCAGGGGCTTAGCCTGCCTGTAGAGCTTTACACAGCCTTCTGTATTCAAAGAAAGGAAGGCATCCGCTACAGAATCATATCGACGAAAACTCTTGGAGTCTATCCTATAATCCCCATTCCTCTTAGTGATTTCAAATTCTCCCCCGGGCGTAAAAAAGTCAATTTGGGGGATCGGACTTAATCCATTGGCAATATTGTCTACGGCGGCTGTGAATTTGCGGATGATATCTTTAGTCATCAACCACCGGGCCAGCTTGGGATGGGAGGAAAGCTCTTTGGTTTGTTCGCGAATCAAATCATCACTTTTGCCTAGTTCCATCTGCGCAAATTCGGTGATTATTTCTTCCTTCTTAAGGGCCTCATCTAAAGGAATCTGTTGAGGGGCCTTTGCAGTAACCTCTTCTGCAGGCGCTTCCTTTCCTCCCCGAATGAAAAGAAAATAAACCAACACCACTGCGGCAACCACAAGGACGAAGATGATCCCTGTTATAATAACCTTTCTATTCTCTTCCATGGTTTCTTATGCCTCCTTTCTTATTTTAAGCCAAATTGATCAGGAATGCACAGGGAAAATCGATGCTATTCGATCTTTTTGAGATGAATATCTCCCTTTAAAGTCGAAAGAGAAAGAAATGCTCCTCCCTCGCCTCCTATTTCCACTGATACTTCTCTGGTGGGGAGGGATACTTTTAGGTCAAACTCACTCAGAATGCTTCCGCTAGGCGCTTGCGCATCTATATGAGCCACAACCTCCGGCTGCAAGAAAACAATGATGTCACCTTCTTTAGTGGTGATCTCGATCTCATCCTCACTTCTCAAATCGTACAGTTCGCTCTTTACCGAACCGACCATGGCCGATACCGTCAATGAACCGGAAAAGTTCTTGACTGTGACATCGCCTCTCTCAAGCTCTGCAAAGACCTTCCCATACAAATCAGAAATAACAATATTTCCCTCCTTCCCGATGATGTCTTTGAGGTCAATAGACTGGGGAACCATCACTTCATAATTCACGACACCACCCCTCCTGTCACCTGAAGCAGGTCTGGTCCTGATCTTAACAAAATCCTCAAACCTATCTAATTCTATCCGCGGCCTCAAATGCTTCAGGGAAAACACCCGCACTCTTCCTCCATAAGAACGGGGAACCAGTTTTTCAGCTGTTATCTCCACCTCATCCCTTTCCCACCCATAGATTGCGATGTCCCCATCGATGTTTTCCAAAGAAAGAGTGCCTCCCGGCTCCAAGGGAACGATCTTATGGAAGCCTTCTGAGGGAAAGCCCTCAATAGTGCCAGGAAAATCGACAACCGCAATCACACAGGAACTGAACAGAAGAAACATAACAGTGGAAAAAACGATTAAAGTCCATCTCATTGTTCTCTCCTTATTGCTTTTCTTGCTT
>CAYSCW010000046.1:0-17156 GCA_964429795.1 uncultured Eubacteriales bacterium | reverse complement strand
GGAAAAAACGATTAAAGTCCATCTCATTGTTCTCTCCTTATTGCTTTTCTTGCTTCTTATTTATTATACAAAATCGCAAAGGGAAAGTTCAAAGCTTGAAAAGAAGACAGAAATTTGTCATATTTATCTCTAGTTTTTATGACCGCCGAGCTCAAAGATGATGCTCCCCTTTTAAGCTAAAAGACGGTCACATTCCTCCAAGGAGGGTAGAATGGGAGGCCTATTCGGCGTCGTATCAAAAAAAGACTGTGTGAGCGATCTCTTTTACGGAACAGACTATCATTCTCATCTGGGTACAAAGCGAGGTGGTCTTGCTGTCCAGAATTCAGAGGGATTCACAAGATTTATCCATAACATCGAGAATGCTCAATTCAGATCCAAATTCGAGTTAGATATCCAGAAGATGTCCGGCAACAAAGGAATAGGCGTCATCAGTGACTATGACGACCAGCCCATTCTTATCCGTTCTCATCTCGGAAAATATGCCGTTGTTACCGTCGGTTTAGTCAAAAACAGAGATGAGCTAGCAAAAAAGGCGTTCAGCCAGAGAAAGATCCATTTCTCAGAGATGGGGGAAGGAGAAATCAATCCCACAGAACTAGTGTCCACTCTGATCAATCAAGAAATGACTTTTGAGGACGGAATCCAAAACGCCCAGGAGGCAATCGAGGGATCCTGTTCCCTTCTCCTCTTAACCGAAGAAGGTGTCTATGCTGCCCGTGACAAGCTGGGCAGAACACCGATGGTCATCGGAAAAAAGCAGGAAAGCACAGCTGTTACCATGGAAACCTGTGCCTTTCCCAACCTCGATTTCGAGACCCTAAAGTACCTGGGGCCGGGAGAGGTCGTACTCATCACCGAAGAGGAAATCGAACAGAAGAAACCTCCAGGAGAAAGGTTGCAGATCTGCGGCTTCTTGTGGGTTTACTATGGATACCCCGCATCGAGTTATGAAGGCATCAATGTGGAAACTGTAAGAAACCGCTGTGGAGCCATTTTGGCCAAGAAGGATATGGTGAAGGTAGATTTCGTTGCTGGTATTCCCGACTCCGGGATAGGACATGGATTGGGCTATGCCAGCGAGGCCGGCATTCCCTTCAAAAGACCCTTTGTCAAATACACTCCCACCTGGCCCCGTAGCTTCATGCCTCAGGATCAATGGGTCAGAGATCTGGTGGCCAAGATGAAACTCATCCCCATCCGAGATATCATAGAAGGTAAGAGGTTGCTATTTTGTGAGGACTCCATCGTCAGGGGAACTCAGCTGAAAGACACCATCCAGAGACTCTATGACTTCGGAGCGCAGGAGGTTCATATGCGCCCTGCATGTCCCCCCCTCACTTATGGGTGTAAATTCTTGAATTTCTCCCAGTCTCGCTCAGAGCTGGATCTTGCAGCAAGGAAGGCGATAAATGAGCTGGAAGATACGGATGACAAGAATCTTGAGGAATACTCAAATGCAGACAGCGAAAAATACAAAGCCATGGTGGAAAGAATCAGGGAGAGGCTGAAACTGACTACTTTGAGATATCAGCGGCTTGAGGATCTCGTCCAGGCTATCGGCCTTCCCAAGGAGAGATTGTGCACTTACTGCTGGGATGGCTCAGAATAAAATAGATGAAGTTGTCCCTTTTTTATCTCAGCACTCTTACCCCTCCTCAGATAAATGAAAAACATCCATATCTCTAAAGGAGAAGAAATCTATGATAAAAACTTCTAAAAACCTTTTTTACCTCTTCCCTCTTCTTGTCTTTCTTCTGGCAGGTCCGGTTAACTGCCAAAAAAGAGGCAAAGAACAAGATGCAAAACTCCGCTTTGGCCTTTCCTTTGGAAAGGAGCAATGTGTCGAGCCTTTGGATGGACGGATGCTACTGATGATCTCCTCGAATGGCTCAGAAGAGCCCCGTTTTCAAATAAGTGAGGGTCCAGATACCCAGCTCATATTCGGCATCGATGTTGATGGCTTAAAACCGGAAGAGGAGTCCTTCATCGATGAAAACGTTTTTGGCTATCCTCTGAGAAGCATCTCTGAGATTCCCGAAGGCGAATACTGGGTCCAGGGACTGCTCCATCGATATGAGACTTTCCATCGAGCAGATGGCCATACTGTAAAGCTTCCCATGGATCGGGGCGAGGGTCAAAGATGGAACCGGGCACCCGGTAACCTATACAGCACACCCAAGAAGGTGCGGGTCGTCCCACAAGAGGATGAGACAATCCATATCACCCTCGACAAGAAGATTCCGCCCATTTCTCCGCCTAAAGATGCCAAGTACATCAAACATGTGAAAATACAAAGCAAGCTCCTGACCGAGTTTTGGGGGCACGCCATGTATCTGGGAGCCTGCGTGCTCCTGCCTGAAGGGTTCGATGAACATCCTGAAGCCCGTTATCCCCTCTGTGTCTTCCATGGTCATTTTCCTTATACCTTTGACGGGTTTCGGGAGACTCCTCCAGAGCCTGACCTCAAACCAGAGTATAGCCAAAGATTCCACTGGCCGGGGTATAACATCACTGTTCAGGAATATGCCTATAAGTTTTACCAATACTGGACAGCTCCGGAGACACCCAGGATGGTCATCATCGAGATTCAGCATGCTAATCCTTACTATGATGATTCCTATGCGGTCAATTCAAAAAACTTAGGCCCTTACGGGGACGCCATCAACTATGAACTTATTCCTTATATTGAGAAGAATTTTCGCTGTGTCGGCGAAGGCTGGGCGCGGTTCCTCTACGGAGGCTCTACTGGCGGCTGGGAAGTACTTGCCACCCAGGTCTTCTATCCGGATATGTACAATGGCTGTTTTGCCGCCTGCCCAGACCCTGTAGATTTCCGGGCCTATGTACAAGTGAACATCTATGAGGACGAGAATGCCTACTATATTAAAAGCGAATGGAAACACACTCCAAGGCCGGAAAGGCGCAATTATCTCGGACATATCAGCCAGACTCTGGAAGAAGTCAACCACCTCGAGCTTGTCCTGGGGACCAAAACCCGATCCGGACAGCAGTATGATATCTGGCAGGCTGTGTACGGGCCAGTGGGTGAGGGTGGATATCCCCAGTCCATCTGGGACAAGATGACCGGTCAGGTCGACCATACTGTGGCAGAATACTGGCGGGAAAATTATGACCTGCGTTACATCCTCCAAAGAGATTGGCAGAACCTGGGGCCCAAGCTCAAAGGAAAGATCCATATCTACTGTGGAGACATGGACAATTACTATCTGAATAACGCTGTCTACCTGATGGAAGAATTCTTGGAAAGCACTTCTGATCCTTATTATGATGGAGAGGTCGACTACGGAGATCGGGCTGAGCACTGCTGGAACGGCGACCATACTCTACCCAATGCGATCTCCCGTCTGCGGTACCATCAGACATATGCGCTTAAAATCCTTGAGCGCATACTGAAGACAGCACCCCCAGGAGCTGATTTAACAAGCTGGCGCTACTAGTTTTATTCGCCGATCCTCACCAAAAGCCCTTTGCGTTTGACAACCGCAAAATTCCATTTAAAGAATAATCCTGCCGCTAAGATATACACGGCGTTTATGCCAAAAGACCAGAGAAGAGCCTGGACAGGAAATTGGCCTGTGTTGATCACGGCTCTCATACCTTCAAAGACATATGAGGCGGGTATGAAACGGGAAACGGTCTGGAGAAGCGAGGGGAGAACAGCCACAGGATAAAAAACAGCCGAGACAGGCATGAAGAGAAAGCCAAGAGCCCAGGCAAGAACTTCAGCTTCCTGTCCAAACCTCAAAATGAGGGCAGTGGTCACAATCCCTATGGCCCAGCCCATAATGATGAGGTTGAGGATAAAGGGAATGAGGGCCATGCCCAAAAGGAAGATGTTAAAAGAATAGAATATCCAGGCTAAGAGGGCCATCACCGAAGCCGTGGTGATGAGTTTGACCATGCTGACCGTCATCAATGAGAGGATGTACTCGGCCGGACTCAGAGGGCTGGCAAAAAGATTCAGAAGATTTCTCGACCAGACATCCTCCAGGAAGGAGACAGAAATTCCCTGGTGGGAACGAAAGAGGATATCCCATAAGATCAGAGCTCCGATGAAGAATGTCACAAAGCCTGGCAGGTTTTGTCGGAATCGGCTTAGATAAACAGTGACAAAGCCCCAAACCAGGAGGTCCAAGAGGGGCCAGTAAAAGATTTCCATAATCCGAGGAATGCTTCTCCGATAAAGATACATATGCCGGAAGAAAAGAGCAGTGACCCTGTGAGTCCTCAAACCTTTTCCTCCCTTGCAATCTTAAGGAAGACTTCCTCCAGAGTTTTTCTTTTGTAACTTTTTACCACTTCCTGAGGTCGGCCGCTGGCAATGATTTTCCCGTGATGAAGAAAGAGGATTCTATCTGACATCTCTTCCATCTCAACCATGTTATGAGATGTATAGAGTATGGAGAGATTCCGTTCCTTCTTTATCCGTCTCAACAGCCTTCTTGTCTTATCGGCTATATCCGGATCCATGCTGGCTGTGGGCTCATCAAGAAAAAGGAGCTTCGGATTATTGATCAGGGCCTTGGCCAGGTTGAGCCTGGTCTGCTGCCCTGAGGATAGATGTCTGATCAACCTGTTCTGGATGTGTTCGATTTCGAATGTTCTGAGGAGCTCAGAGACTCTGTCTTCTCTCTCTTTTACATCGTATAACCGGGCATATACCCGGAGGCATTCTTTCACGGTTAAGGAATTGGGCATAGAGACATAGGTGGATGAAAAATTGACATCTTGAACGATTTCCTCTCTATGCTCTTTCAGGTCAAGACCAAAAACCTTTATCTCTCCCGCTGTGGGGGTGGTCAAGCCCAGCAACATGTGGATAATTGTGGTCTTGCCGGCACCGTTGGGCCCGAGAAGTCCAAGAATCTCCCCAGGATAGATGTGGAAAGACACAGTATCCACCGCCTTTACTGAAGGAAAGACCTTGGTCAATCCTTGGACTTCAATAACCGGTTCAAACATTCTCTCCACACTAAAGTAATCCACAGGCGAAGGCAAGTTATTTTAGGGACGTTTCCCCTTTTATAGATCCGTTATTAAACTTCTAAGCCGCCGACATCCCCCTATCACATCTTTTTCCACATTGATTCTCAGGACCCGCCGGCCTCTTTGCAGAAGAGCCTGGTAATCACCGAGCGCCTGGGCCTGGATCAAGCCCCCAAAAGTATATTCTGTCTCAGGGATGGCGATGTCCTGCCCAGGCTCATCCACGATCTGGAGAAAAAGACCGTTGTTAGGGCCACCCTTATGCAGCTGACCCGTGGAATGCAGGAATCGCGGGCCATATCCTAAGGTGGTGGCCAGGCCTGTCAGCTTTAAAAGCTTATGTCGGATGCTCTGAAGGGCGGCTGTGGCTTCGGGCAGAGGAGAAAGATAGGCTTGTAAAGCGATGTAATCACCGGATCGGACTTGATCGATCCACCTTTTCAGAGCTTTGGTTAAGACTTCTGGTTTCCCTAAGGACAATGTCTCTTGATCATAGTCAGGCTCTCTTCCTCTTTCACTCTTTTCCTCCACTAACTTCCTGGTTAATTCCTTTGCTAGCTGGACATCCGGCTGGTTAAAAGGATGAATCCCCAGAACTGAACCAGCTGAGGCCACGGCCATCTCCCAGCTGAAAATCTCAAAACCGAGATCATACTTTTGGGCAAGCTTGAGGCGAATCACTGGTTGTCTTGCTTTCCGGAGGGAAGAGAGGTGAGCTTCGAGCTCCCGACTTTCTTCCCCTTCCAAGGAAAAGTAAACAAAAAGACGATCTTTTCCGTACTCATCAGGCGAAATCAGCGGTTCGTCGATCACAGGCAAGATGCCTTTTTCGTCCTTTCCCGTGCTCTCTGCGATGAGTTGCTCTACCCACTGGGGAAAGTGACGAAGAGACTCAGAGGCAAGGATGGTCACCTTATTCCGGTCCCTGGCCAGTTCCCCTAGCGAAGCTCCTAGAATCAAGCCAGAGGCTTCTTGCTCAGAAACACAGAAGGCGCTGTTTTCGGAAGCAATCCATGCTTTGTCAAGAAGGCTGTGGATATCCATCCCGATCAAAGCGCCGGGAAGGAGTCCAAAATCGGTTAAGGCTGAATAGCGTCCGCCAACATCGGCAGAAGCTTCAAACACTTTTCTGAATCCCCGCTCTTGGGCCATCTTCACCAGCGGACTGTCAGGATCGGTGATGGCCACAAAATGATGGCCTGCTCTACTGGACTGAAGCCTGACTCGACTCCAGAAGTATCGAAAGAGAGAAAGAGTCTCCAGAGTAGTTCCAGATTTGCTGGAGACCAGAAAAAGGGTTCTGGTTAAATCCAGCCTTTCCTCCACAGACCTAACCGAGGCAGGATGAGTGCTGTCCAACACCAAGAGTTCTGGATAACCGGGGAGATTGCCGAATGTCTTCTGGAAAACTTCAGGCGCCAAGCTAGAACCTCCCATCCCGAGGAGAACGACATGAGAGATACCCTCATCTTTTACCCTGACCGCAAAATCATCAAAATCATCCAGCCTTTCGTGCATTACTTCGGGCAGGGCCAACCAGCCCAAACGGTTCACAATCTCAGGTTGAGGTTCAGAAAACCAGATGGTGTAATCCTTGGCCCAGAGCCTGCGGACAAAATTCTGGCTTTCCCACAATTTCAGTCGCTTTTCAACCTGAGAGTCGTATTCTCCGAGTTCAAGAATCTGCCTTTCTCTGAAACCATGGAGAAGCGCATGGCGTTTTTCCTTCAAAGTCTCGAGGAGTGCCGCAAAGGATTCAGCAAAGGCCGCCACTTCGTCAATCTGAAGTTTTTCAGCTATCATCCTGAGATCAACTCCCAAGGAAGACAATTTCTCAATAGAGGCCTCAGCCTCCTCCAGGCCCTCTTCGAGTGTGGATCGTACTCGTCCATGATCACGAAAGGCATTAAGAGTAGCTGGAGCCATAGAGCTGACTGTTTGCGGCCCGATGAGTTCCTCCGCATAAAGAATATCCGAACAGGCGGGATTATTAGCTCCAGTGCTGGCCCACAGAAGACGCTGCACCCTGGCCCCTTTGTCATCGAGTTTCTTCCATTTTTCAGCGCTGAATATCTCCCTGAATCGTTGGTACACCATCTTGGCGTTGGCTATGGCTATCTTGTCTTGGAGAGCTAAGGCCTCCGCTGTCCCTATCTCCTCCAAGGCCTTGTTCACAGCACGATCCACACGGCTGAGAGAAAAAGAGGCCACCGCAGCGACCTTTGCAGGAGTGGAACATTTCTCCACTCCTTTAAGGTAAGCGTTAGTCACTGCTTCATAATGAGACAAGGAAAACATCAGGTTGACATTGACGTTAATACCTTCAGAGATAAGGGTTTCGATGGCCGGGATTCCCTCTGGGGTGGCAGGGATTTTAACCATGATATTGGGACGGCTCAAAGCCTTCCAAATGCGGTGTCCCTCATCGATACTCCCACGAGTGTCATGAGCAAGGTCTGGAGGCAACTCTATACAGATGAACCCGTCAGCACCTTCTGTCTCCTTGTAGACAGATTGAAGAATATCTGCTGCCATCTGGATGTCTTCAAACGCCAGTTCTTCATAGAGCGCCAAGGGCTGTCTGTGGTTATTAGCCCTGATTTGATTTTTCAAAACCGCATCGTAGTCAGAACTTCCAGCGATAACTTTCTGAAAAATGATGAGATTGCTGCTCACTCCCCGCAGGCCATCCTCCTTGACCAGGCGTTCAAGCTCCCCTCCCGTGATCAGGCTTCGGCGGATGTAGTCCAACCAAAAAGATTGATCATATTCCTGCAAAGCTTTCAATGGGTTCATTTTTTCTTACTTCATCTCTTTTCGCATCATAATCGAACGGCTCTTATTGCTCTTTTCCCTATCTGTTGTTTACCTGCTCTCTCTTAGAACTTCCCGGGCTAGGGCTGCGGCCCCGATAATACCCGCCTTATTTCCTAACGCGGCTTTGACCACTTTCACTTTCTCCGCGGCAGGCCTCAAGGCTCTTTTCTTGACAATGGCCTCCACGTCCTCGACTATCTCCGGTAATCCTTCTACAACTCCCCCACCCATCACAATAACGCATGGATTGAAGGCATTGACCATGCCTACCAGGCTGGAACCTAAATACTGGATGGTCTCCTTCACTAATTGAAAAGCCAGAAGGTCCCCTTCACGGTAGGCCCGGCTGACAGTAGCTGCAGTGATTTTTTCTATACTTCCTACCAGAGAAACCAGACTTTTTCCCGCTACGGGATCACCCTGAACAGCTTCCTGGGCACGTTCAGCTATAGCCCAACCGCCAGCATAAGCCTCCAAACAGCCACGGTTAGGGCAATGGCATGAGCGCCCTTCGGCGAAAAGTGTGGTGTGGCCGATTTCTCCGGCTGTGTTGGTGCATCCTTCTAGCATGAGCCCTCCACTCACTACTCCTCCGCCTATTCCTGTACCAACAAAAATTACGATCAGATCATTTATTCCTTTTCCGGCTCCGAATCGCCATTCACCACAGGAGGCAGCCCGAACATCATTGGTGACATACACGGGAAGCTTCACTCTATCCTCCAACAGACTTCGCAAGGGGACATTGCGCCATCCCAAGTTAGGAGAGGAGCGGACAACTCCATAAAAGTCTACTTGTCCAGCCACTCCAATTCCAAGAGCTTGAGCGTGCTTCTCTCCCTTGTTAAGGCACTGATCCACACAGGTAGCGATGTCCTCGATGATCTGGGAAGATTCCTTTTCAGGATGAGTGGGATGCCTATGAGAACTTAAAATGATGCCTTCTGTGTCTACCAACGCGGCCTCCACCTTGGTACCACCCAGGTCGACACCCAGAGTAAAAGAGGATCCTTTTTTCTGGTTCATCTTTGCCTCTTCTTTTAAAATTTCCGGAGAAAACCGGGTTGGTCTCCTATCAAATCCTTATCTTGGCCTTCAGGATATCAATTCTCTCTCCAACATCAACCGAGCGGATAAGATACGATCCAGAGACAAACATATTGGCGCCAGCCTCATCCACCATGCCGATTGTTTCTGGCTTGATTCCTCCATCCACTTCGATATCCAAATTCGGCCTTAAGTCTCTAAGTTCCCGGATCTTGTCCAACATCTCTGGTAAAAATCTGCTGCCGTAAAAGCCAGGATGAACCGTCATGACTAAAACTTGATCGATGGCCAAGAGATAATCCTTGATTTGATGAATCTCGGTTTCCGGATTCAGGGCAAACGCCGCTTTCTTTCCCTTGTTCTTTATAGATACTATGATAGCATCGGGATCGTTGACCGCTTCAAAATGAGCGATGACGGTATCCACCTTTTCCCCATTCTCCTCAACCCACTGCATGGGGCTTTCAATCATCAGATGAGCTTCAAACTGGTAGTTCTTCTCCGGCAGCTTGAAATCAAAATCAAGGGAGGAGTTGGGGACGAACTTGCCGTCCATGACATCGAGTTGAACTAAGGAGGCATGGTTGCTGATTTTGTCAAAGACTTCATCCAGCTCGTTCTGGGTTTTGGCGATCACCGCGGGAACGATAAATTTCTTCATCTTTCTCCTTCGTATTGGGCTATCTTCTTTAGCCGTTTTTTATGCCTTGGCTCACTGCTAAAAGGCGTCTTCAACCAGACAGAAATGATCTTTTCTATCTTTTCAAAAGGAAAAAACCTTCCCCTTAAACCCAGGACATTGGTATCGTTATCCACCCGGGACATTTTTGCCGAATAGGCATCGTAGGCAGCCACCGCCCTTATACCTCTCACTTTGTTGGCTGCTATCACCATTCCGGTTCCTGTTCCACAGATCAAGATTCCCCTATAGTCTTTGTTTTCGGCGACTTTTTTGGCTGCCTTGATGGCAAAATCGGGGTAATCTACGAGTTTGGTCGAATCCGTCCCAAAATCCTCGAATTCGATCTTTTTCCTCTTGAGATAGGCTTTGACTTTTTCCTTAAGTCTGAATCCAGCATGATCTGAGGCGAGAATGATCTTCATCGATCGACCTCTCCTTATTTTAAATTCGAACTTTATCTAAATCTATTTAATTTTTTTTAAGGCAATATCAACGCCTCTTTCTTCTTATCCAGTCCGCTTCCTTTCTCCTTTCTCACTCCTTCCAACTCTGACTTAGAACTCGATAAGTTTTATCATTTCTTAGAGATTTGTCAATCGACTCTCATCAATATTCACATCCGTTAAAATCCGATCCCATTATTCAAATCTGTAGATAAAACCTTCGAACCGAGGTGCCTGGTATGCCTCTAGGAGTTTTTTGATCACCGTAGTGAAAACGGTCTTGCTCTTCTTGATGTTCTCTCTCAAAGCTTCAATCGGAGTGGGTGCCTCTTTAACTCCATTGGTATAATCCACACCAAAACCGATGAGGGCAAAGGGAATCTCCAGCTCGCCGGCAAGAACAACTTCCGGCCCCGCGGTCTGGCTAACGAATGAGGCATAATTTTTGAGCGTCCTGATCTCAGGCCTTGAATTGAAACGGGGGCCATTGACATGGGCATAAACGACTTGCGTGATTGGATTCTCAGCCGCAGCAATGATCTGCTCATTCAATTCCTCAGAAAAAGGCTTATCGAAAATATAATGACCTCTCAATCTATGGCCTTTCTCATCGTAAACAGTGCACGCTTCCCCGGATGGCAAACGGTTATCTGGAAAATACAGGTCATCAAAGACAGCCAACTTCGCCAAAGGGAGGTCTGGGTCCAAAACCCCGCACACCGTGGTGGAAATCAGAGCTTGTGTTTCCAATTTCTTCAAGGCTATAAGATTAGCCCGATAGTTGATCATGTTAGGCAAAATCCTGTGGTTTTTTCCGTGTCGAGCGAGAAAAACGATCTCCCTTCCAGCAATAATTCCTCTGTGGAGTGAGGCTTTGCCGTATTTTGTGGTTATTTCCAGGTCTTTTCCATCTTCTAATCCTGGAAAATCATAAAATCCGGTGCCAGATATGACGGCCAGATCAATCATCTGATTCCTCGCATCCGACGAAGATTTTAGTCAACTTATTCATAATTCCTTCCTTTTCACTCTTCTTTTTCCATGCCATGGAGGAGATTCATCCCCTCTATTTCTAAGCTCCTTATAGCAGAGCAAAAAATGGAAGTCAATTTCGAACCGTCTCCTGATAGCATTTCCATTTCCGTGATGATTGAAGATTATTCATCCAGTTAGGTAGAAAAGCGGCGGTTCCTGTCCATCCGAAGCCCATACCAAAAGCCCCGTAATCTAGCAACTTCTGATACCCTTTCGATCATCCCCAGACTGTCACTGATCTATCTCTTTCTGGGCATAACCATAGCCAAACGCTATATACGGGTCTGGAGTCCGATTTGCTTTTCTAGAGGAGCAGCGCTAAAGGAATTTATCCCCTTGGGATGTCCTTGTGGATGAGTCTCTCGAGCTGTTTTAAAGATGGCTCCTAGAACCCGGGGGTGATGGAGAATTGGAAGTACCATCCTTTATCCGGTCTGCTCAGAGGCCGAACGTAATTAACTCCGATTATAAAGTAGCCAAACAAGTTGGTTCTGATGCCCACCCCTACGCTGGAAAGGGGCTCTCGAGAGCCTTTGATTAATCCAAACAAATCAGGCTTATTATCATCGCTCCAGGCCACTCCTGTATCAAAGAAAGCGATAAAGTCTGAAGGCAGGATTCCGTAATACCCTTTTCCGATTCCCAGCACCTGGAAAAGAGGAAAGCGTAACTCCACGTTGGCCACCAGCAATTTGCTCCCGAACAACCGGCTATAATCAAAGCCATCATCTCCAAATTCATCAAAATTAAAAGACCCGCTGTTGTAACCACGGACAAGAGTCTCATATCCAAGAAAAAGGGGATAAAGACTGTTGTCTTCAGCATCCTTCCCGTAGCGTCCGTAATGAAGAAGGCGGAAGGCAATTGTAAAAGGCTTCACCGGCATGAAATAGCGCCGGAAATCAGTCAGCAATGCGGAGAAACTGAGAGAACCAAAAAAAGGAGTGGCCTCCAGGCGATAGGCTTGTCCGAGGATGGGACCAGTCGCGCCATAAATGGAGCTGTCATAGACAAGGGCCGGAGTGGCAAAAGCGAGATGAAGGCCTGCAGGAGTTGGCAAGTCTTCCTTTTCATTGATGATCTCAGTGCCGGTGTAATAGGAATAGGCTCGCGTGCGAATCTCCCAGTCGAAGTCGATAAACCGATATCCTGCGGAAAGCTCGAAACGCTGGACCTGGCTCAAAGGATAGAAAGCAAATCCAGACACCTGATAGTTGATCTGGCGATAGATCTCTTCCTGTTCAATGATAGCCAGTTCATTATAGACATAGCCCACTGTTTGGCTGTACCATGCTGAGACATAGGGAATCCGCTGGACAACTGCCCCCCAATTCAAACGGTTTTTGCTGTTCTGATAACCCGCAAGGGCAGCTGAATCCTGCAGCCGGCTGGACACCTGCGCCATAGCAGCAACATTGTGATACCCCAGCATATCACTGAAGTAAAAGGCAATGCCTCCTCCTCCATAGCTGCCATATCTATCAACGCCGATGGCTAACTGGGGGGGACTGATATAATCCAGTCTCAGCTTGGGTTTATAGTCTTTGACTCCATAATCCGTTTCTTCGGGAAGACCGAACAAGGGATTCTTCAAGAGGCCGAGGAGCTCTCCCTCTGGTTTTGTCCTGGGGGGAAGAACCGAAGGCCTGATCTCCCCAAACTGAATCAATGTTTTTTGTCCTTTTGTCTTTTCTGGAGAATCTATGGAGTAAATGCTGTATTTGTCCTCTTCATACACACAATAAGATATCTGACCTGTCTTTTGGGCAACAGAAAGAGCAGGACTTATGTCAGTGATGCCGCTTACTCCTGTGTAGAGGTTTGTCACCTGGAATATTTCTTGGCTTTGGAGGTCAATCCTGAAAACATTGGGAATGCCGTTCTGGTCGGAGATAAAATAAAGGCTTTTCCCATCAGATGACCACTGAGGATTGATGTTTTTGGCATCGTTGAAAGCAGGAACTTTCTTTATTTCACCTGTGTTTGGATCCATCAAAGCCAACTCGTAGTAACCGATGCTGAGGATGGAAAGATCAGTGGAGAATCGATCTGTGGAAAGAGCAATCCAGCGGCCATCAGGGGACCATGCCGGGTAAAGGTCTGCAAATTGATCATCAGTCATCCTCTTCAAAGTATCTCTCTCCAGGTCATAGATGAAGAGGTCGGTGAATCCACCGACAAGAGCTGAAAAGGCAAGGAAATGTCCATCAGGAGACCAAGTAGGGTTGAGAATCTCCCCCATTTCGGGAAAGATGCGCTCCTTCTCAATCTTCCCTCTCTCCACGTTGAGCACAGTCAGAACAGGCTGCCCCTTTCTCACCCCAGCAAACACAAACCTCTTCCCTTCAGCATCCCAACACCCTGCTGATTTAATGAACTGCAAGCTTTCGAAGTGAGGATTGACAGCTGTGGTGATAAGTTTTTCTCTGATCTTTCCTGTATCAGCATCCGCCAAGAACAAGTCTACAGAAAAAAGGTCTTTTGTGGAGAGAAAAACTATCTGTTTTCCATCCGGGCTTAGAGCTGGCGATATGTTCAACACGTTTTTTTCTGTGCCTTTAAACAACACTCTGCTCGAGCTTTCTACCAACGCGGTCTTCTGGATTAGGGGGTCATAGGCTTTTTTCAAAGAATCATGCCAATCTTTGGACAACGTCTTTTCATCAACGCCAAGAACTCTCTTGAACACACTTTCGTAGTCTCCTACGCGGCTAACTCCCTTCATGATGCGCTCCACGACTGTGTCTCCCCATCTTCCCGTGATGTAAGCCCACAAGGACTGTCCATACCTGTAGGGAAAATACTGGGGATCTACCATCTTTTTGATCGAAGGAAGTTTTTCCCTTCGAGTGATATCCCGCATCCACATGGAGGTGTTGGGATCGACTGCACCGATGGAAAGGTATTCAGCTTGTCCTTCAATGAACCACAGAGGAAGCCGAAGAGCTGTCGGGGCAGCACTAGCATATCTGGATTGACCCTGGGAGGTGATGTCAAACTGGAAGGCATGCACAAGTTCGTGTCCGATGACATGATCGGATTCTTCCAAAGATGCCCCCATGGGCAGCACAATTCGTCGCTTATACATTTCTGTAACTCCTCCAGTGCCTTCTCCTAAGACACCGGGAATGGCTGTTGTCTGCTGGAAATGAGGCGAGCTGGAATAGAGTATCAGCGGCTGGCGGCCTCTCAACTCATGGTTGAGAATACGGGAAAAGCGGGCATACCAGCGCTCTGCAAGCCGAGCAGCCACCTTGGCGGCCTCTTCCTCTTCAGGATAGAAATAGAGATCAAAATGCTTGGTGCTCAGGACTTTGAAATGGAAGCGTTCATACTGCACCTTGTTTTTTCCAAAATACTGAGCATCTGAGGTGGCGGAGAATATTCCAACACCCAAAACAAGAAGGCTTAAAATACACCAGAACCTTTTATAAAGGATAAATTTCATCCCATTCCCTCCTCTATCCTACTCTAAATCATATATCTCTGTAATCCTATCGAACCTATATATTATAACATAAGAAAATTCGAAAAGTTGCATATCGTTCGATGCTTTGGAACCTCTCTTCCTCTTTTCCTTTCATGCATTTCTGTATGACAGATAGATTCGAGCAAATGCCGTGCCAACTTCCCTTATCTTAATCTTTATTCCCATGCTGATCTCCAAAAAGGACACCTGTATGATTATCAGGCATTCATAGGCTTTTGATTTCCTTCATTTCTATGTTCTTTCTCCTTATCCTCTTAAATCCATCCCAAACGAGTTTCCAATTCCAAAATACCGCAATTAACAGTCTCTTCTCTAATTATTCTACATTATTTTTTTGGCTTTGTCCCAAACTTGCTGGATATTTGAAAGGGAGATAAAAAAAGGGCATCTCGCCTTCAAAGGACGAGATGCCCTTTTAATCCTGTCGAATAAAGCTAAAAGTTGCCGTCGATCTCAGCAACAAATCAAAGGGATCCTCCTTTGATCATTTTCAGTAAGAGATCTCGAGCATGCTTCCATTTTTCCTGCTTGATTTTATGTATAAATAGTCAGAAATCTTCAATAACTATCAGGGACGAATTCCTCCTGCATCTCTTTCATTTCATCCTCGAATTTAAACCCTCTTTCTGTGAATAGCTTAATGCAGGCATCCACCACGACCGGATCATAGAGGATTGCTCTATTTTTTGATATCTCCTGTAATGTTTTCTCTACCCCCACGGATGGCCGGTACGGACGATGGGAGTACATAGCTTCTACAACATCAGCGACTCCAATAATTCTCGCTTCTAAGAGAATATCTCCTCCACTCAGGCCTTGAGGGTATCCGGTTCCCAGCATCCTTTCATGATGCTGAAGCACAATTTGGGCGATAGGCCAAGGAAATTCTATCCCCTTCAATATATCGTAGCCCACCTGGGGATGTTTCTTGATCAGCATAATCTCGGCTTCATTCAATCGGGAAGGTTTATTGAGGATTTCCGCGGGCACATAAATCTTTCCGATATCATGGATGATTCCGGCCATCCTGATGCCTTCGACTTGTCCGGCAGGAAGGCCCATCTCTTTGGCTATAGCACAGGCTAGCTTGGCCACTCTCTCCTGGTGGCCTGCGGTATAGGGATCTCTCATCTCCACTGCTGAGGCAAGAGACTGGACAGTTTCATCCAGGGTTTTCCGTAATTTTGTGAAACTCTGCTGTAGTTCTTCCTGAGCCTGCTTTCGTTCTGTCACATCTCGGAAAACAAGAACGCTTCCCAGAACGCCCCCTTGCTCATCTCTAATAGGTGCGTCACTGTAATCTACAGGTATTTCATGATTGCCTTTATTGATAAGCATAGCCTGATCCACATAATAAATACTTCTTCCCTCTCCAGATATCTTCCCTTTATTCTTTTTCTG
This sequence comes from uncultured Eubacteriales bacterium, assembly GCA_964429795.1. Taxonomy (GTDB): domain Bacteria; phylum Acidobacteriota; class Aminicenantia; order Aminicenantales; family Aminicenantaceae; genus CAYSCW01. Next base: position 1,231 of record CAYSCW010000046.1, on the reverse strand, counting down.
GGAATATGCCTCATCGGTGAGAATGATTCTAACCCTGTCTTTTAAATTTTTTCCTAGAGCCTCTTCTTGCCTCCATCCTGTAAGTGCCTCTGCAACAGAATTCATAAATGTTATTGATCCCTCTTTATCCGTGGCAATCACAGCATCTCCAATACTATTGAGCGTAGTGGAAAACCATTCCTTACTTTCCCGTAATTCCCTCTCCATATTATACTTATAAAGGGCTATTTCTATGGTAGAATGCAAATCTCTTTCTTCAAAAGGCTTGAGCAGATAGCCAAAAGGCTCAGTGACCTTTGCCCGCTGCAGTGTCTTCTTGTCTGCATATGCTGTAAGGTAGACCACAGGGGTATTAAGGTTCTCACCTATCTTTTTGGCGGCTTCTATTCCATCCATTTCTCCTCTTAGTTTGATATCCATCAAGATTAAATCTGGCTTTATTTCTTTTGCTTTTTGGATTGCACTCTTACCCGATGAAGCAATCTCAACGATATCATATCCCAAATTGATCAGCATACTCTGGATACTCCTAGCTACTAAGCCCTCGTCTTCAACCACTAAAATTTTTGTTTTAGCCATATGGATCTCTCCTTTACAGAGAAAAAACACTTGATCGTACGATTTACGGATTGCGTATTACGCTTTCTCACTGTGATCCTCAAGTTAAGGAGCTTTATCAGTGAAATTATGCATTATTCTCTTCATGTTTCTAATTCATTACGATCCGATAAGTTAACTATTGTGAATATTCCCTCTTTATAAGATAATCCTAAGGTACTCTTAAGTCAACTCTTGCCCCTCTTCTGAAAATATATGTTTAAAACCTGCACCCATCTTAGGTGATTTCCATGTCCTTTTAACTCTGGATGGATTACCTCCTCATCAATATGGTTGAGCAATATTAGTGCCAAGGTTTGAAATAGAGAAGTATATTTTGAGAAATATTTTTTTTCTTTATTTTCAATAATTTATGAGGCTCTGAGGGAAAAGAATCATAGAAGTGGAGTCATGCTGTCATCTGGAAAGATTTCCATAGTTATGGTTGCAACTACATAAAAACTAAAAAGGTTGAAAAATCACTTAACCTGGATTATTCATAAATAAAGCAAGTTAATTGTCCTTCTATGGCTGATTTTGACTTTATTTTTCTTATATGCTACTTTTCTCTAACTGAAAATACAGGCTATTAGTAATGTAAGGGAAAATAATAGAGAGAAAAATTTGCGATGCT
>CAYSCW010000045.1:0-18138 GCA_964429795.1 uncultured Eubacteriales bacterium | reverse complement strand
CTCAATGCACCTTAAACAAGCCTATATTCTGTCCAAACAAGGGGGAGACCCTAGAATCTTTCAAGAATTTGACTGTTATGCGTTTGTATTTTCCTTTCATCTCTCATATCTCCTACTTAAAGCCTCCTATACTTTTTTAACCAAGACAACGATTATTTTGATTATTTTCATTCACATCAGAACAGTGGGATTTAAGGGATTTTCAGTAGTTTTTTGGTGGGATTTAAGGGGATTTTCAAGGCTTAAAATATTATTTCCATCAAGGACTTCAAGGAATGTTTTAATTTGGAATAATCCGCACCTAACTTGACAGACAGTGTTAAGTGATGTCTAATTTATGCATCACATTTTGAGGAGAGGTAAATGAAAAAACTACTTATGGTCATTCCTTTGGTCTTTCTGCTTTGTTTTACATTTGGCTACCAGCAGAGTGAAGAGGTAGCTGAGGAACCTGCGGTAGACATCGAAGCCGAAAAAGCAGCAGTTAGAGCAGTGTTAGATGATTGGATTAAATGCATAGAAACTGAGGACATAGAATTGTTCTCGAAAATCATTGCTCATGATGATGATATGGTTTCATTTGGTACAGATGCTGCTGAACACTGGGTTGGTTGGGAGTCAATTAAAGAGTCGGTGCAGAAACAATTTGAGTCCGTTGAGAATGCGGATATATCAATCAGGGAATTAGTCATCAAGGTTCATAATTCAGGTGAAGTTGCTTGGGTTTCGTTGTTGATGGATTTTAAAGGAGAGGCGATGGGTGAGCCGTTCAGTGTAGAAGGAATGAGAGTTACAGGAGTAATGGAGAAGAGAAACGGGAATTGGGTATTCGTGCAAAGTCATTCTTCTATGCCTGTGACAGGACAGGTAGTCAAGTATTAGAAACACCTCATCCTGATTCAGCAAGGTTTCTGAGTTGCGTCAGCAACTCGGCATGGAGCTTAAGCCAAAGGAGGAGAAGTAGTTTTTTCTCAATAATTAAGATTTTATTTGACAAGCGTTGTCAGGTCAAATGTTGGTTAGTCCATTTTATTTGACTAGAATTTTTTACAAATAGGTTTGAAATTCCTCATTGGCTTGTTCAGCATCTCTTTCAAAACTGACTTGTTCAAAATAAACCTGTGTGCTTGAAATACTTCTCTGCCTCAACCATAATATTATCTTGATAGGACTTTGATTTGCTTTTGCTCTGATAATGCCACAGCTATGTCTTAGGCTATGAATACTAAAATGTTCTGGAAGTCCTGCCTTGTTTGCATAGAACTTAAATAGTCTTTGAACTGCCATCGTTGTCAGTTTTCCTTTTGAGTTTCTTGAACTGGGGAATAGATATGTTGATTTAATTTTGTTTGAATATCGACTCAACTTCTTCCATAACTTTTCTTCGATATCATTATAAGTTCTAATCCTGCCGCCTTTAATTCCCTGAATTGTAATAGCTCTATTTTCTGGGTCAATATCTTCTAACCTGATATTGCAAATTTCTTGAACGCGTAAACCTAAATACAAACCTAATTTGAACATCACTTCATCTCTGAGAATTTTTCTTTTCTCAATTGCTGACATTAACACTTTTAATTGCTCATCACCTAGATATTTGTTTTTCATCTCTCAATTACCTCTATTTAGAATCCTCCTAAAATATAAACAAAATGACAACAGTTGATTTTTGTTTTGTCTGTAGATTTTTATTTTGTGATTTGAACTGAGTTTAGAATACTTTTGAATTTGAGATGACTTTACCCTTGCCCCTCCTGGCTGAGTGGTGGTTTTAGAGAAGAGTGGCTGCGGCTCGGTTTTGCCTAGTTGGAAAGTGGCTGTGACACATAAGAAGGTTTAAGCGGCTTTTGTGGCTAGATAATTGATTTAGGAGTGTGTTATGGCTATTAGAAGGTTGGAGACAGATGTGTCAGCTGTGATAATTTTCTTCTTCCTCATTTCAAAAATTTTACTCACAGCTATAATCTTGATATTGCTCATATCCCATTTGCAGTACAATAATCATTATCCATCATAAATTACTTATAATTTTCTATCTCAGTAACTCTGTAATCAATCACTATATCAGTGAGAAGAGAGATAGAGAGATAAAGAGGTGTTTTCTATAACTATTCTATATTTATACATATAGTTAATTTCCAACAGATTTATAGGAACGACGTTTTATCTCTCTATCTCTCTTTTTCAGCAATTCTAGCTTCATCTTTAGCTAACTCATCTCGGATTCGGTCAGGTAAAGTTGCCGCTATCTTTTCAAAGTCTGATCCGTGGGGATAAATATTATGAACAGGATCATCGCAGACGATTCTCTTTATAAGCCAGCGATCGCCTTTTAGAATCAAAGAGATTTCATGTTCGGTCCAAGGACTAGAAGAGATTCGGCCCTGCGTATGGCGATGCACAAGATGGGCGTTAGGACGCATTTCAACCGTTGCTTCGCTTTTGCCAATTAAAACCTTATAGAAATTAGGCTCATATTGGTAGCTTTCTAACAATGTGTTGCTATAACGCCATCCCTCCAATGATAAATGTAGAAGACCTCTTTCGTAAGCATAGTCCTCAAGAGCTTTGGCATCATCCTGATCAAACAGAAAACCAAAGTCAAATAATGTTTCTTTTAGCCAGCTCTCATACTTCAGAATAAAAAATGTGTTTATGGTAGAGATGATCTTCTCTCTATTCCCAAAGGCTGGATTAAGTTGCATTCTCAGCCAATCTCCATATTCCTCGTTTGGAAATATGGCCACTCCTGCTATTGGAGTCTGTTTTTCTCTTGGTACGCTTGAGACTAAAAAAGAGCTAGCCATAAAGAGGCCCATACAAAATGCCAAAGAGACTCTCAAAGTTGAACTGAATTTATACATTCTTACCCCCCTAAATTTTATTAATCTCTCCGTGCGAAAAGCGGAAATCAAACCTCTTGATATTGAGAAAAACAAAATGGTCACCCTTTAATTTAATCACTTTTACCTCATCAGTTTGTTTACTCATTTTTTTACCTCTTAAATATTTTCACTAATTTATTTGAAAAATAAAACATCTGTGATAACCTGGCATTAGAAAAGATATATCTTTCTGGTGGGGAAAATATATCATTTATCATTCTCTTTTTTATTCAAAAATAAAAATTCTTTCTTCTTAAAAAGTATTAAATAGTATTACCAGGCCATTTCTACAGACGGAAAATTGGAAAAAACCCGCCTCAAAACCTTTAGGAATCGCCTTAAAACCTTTAGAACTGACCCTCAAAATCTTTAGAAAAAATATGGCATTAAAACTTTTAGAAAACTTCATTTTTGATAATTGTGAATTTTGTCTTTTTTCCTCTGCCTGCATCAAACTTAAAATCTTTTATATATTTTTTATTTTTTAAATTTGTTAATACTCTAATTAATGATTTTTTTAATTTACTAACATCTTTTCCTTTTAATCCCGCAATCGCTGCCAGTTCAAGAATATAATAAGGTCTGGGTTTTTTCCACAGCCTTATTTCTCTTAAAATATTTTGTTCATATTCGGGGAGGTTATGTGCGCTTCTGGGAAGAGTTAGCCAGGCCGGCTTTCCACAAGATAGGTTTGCTAAAAACAGCCAGCCAATAGGAGAATTGAAAGTTAAAGATAATTTATAGTCTTTTGTTTTCCATCTATTGGAAACAATAACTCCAGTCTTTTCTGACTCAAGATAATATAGAGTGTCACTACCTTTCTTCCTTTTAAACTTTCTCCAGCCTCCCTCTTCAGCATCAAATATTACTGGCAAACCTCTAACTTCAAAAATCACTTCCTGCAATTTCTCAAACAAACCAACCACATCTTTTATAGATATTTTTTTATCTGAACTTAATCCCAACTCATCCTTTACTTCTGAAGCATTAAATTCAAATTGAATAAAACTATTTTCCGCAGCAATTTGACCATTTCTAACCCTATCTATCCATTTAAGAAAGATATCCGCATTTTTAAATAAGACCAATCCATCATTTTGGTCTTTAAAAGTTTTTTGTAAGTGATCAGTTATTTTGCCACTTAAAAAATCCACAACCCACATTAGTTTGAAATCTAGCTCCCTGCCCCTTGTTCCATAGCCTTCAATCCCTTTTATTTTTAACTGGCTGAAGATGTAATTGACCATTCGTTCTGACGTTATTAAACTTCTATCTTGCTTGATAATTCTTGTATGGACAAACATTTTCTCAATATAGCGTTCTACACGTTCTTTGTAAGAATTTTTTCCAAACCAAAATGGTTGTAAGTTCTGCTTATCCATTTCTTCATCCGACTTTTGAGCCAATTGACGAAGCTTTTCTTTTTTTTGTTTTTTAGTGAGTTTAGAATTAGTGATTTTATGAAAATCATCTTTGAATGGATCTTCAATTCTATTAAACTTTTCTTTACCACTAAGTTTTTCTGTCATTATCTATCCTTACTATTTAGTCGTTTGATACATATAAAATAATAGCGAGGAGAGGTGACCAGGAACAGGAGGGAACCTGGCCACCCAAAACGGAGATAATTAAAATATAATTTCATCCACTAATCGGTTCAGCCACCAACCCAAGAGATTTGAACTTTCCAATTATATTTAGGTCTGAAAATATCTTCATAACCTTTTCCAGTGCACACAGGGGCTTCCTCATCCCCCAGCCCTCACCTTTTTCAGCCCAGCCGGAGACATTTCCCTCCACCATAAGGTAATTTTTAACTTCTCCTCTTAGGCGGCTAGACTCAGTAGATCTATTCAACTAAAATATAAAAGATGAAAAGAGAAGAAATCCATATAAAAAATATCAATCTTAAGGATGAGCGGTTCCGGATTTCCTATTTTTTCTCGCTGAAAGGTCTTCTTCTTTCCTTAAAAGAAGTCGGCCTCATAAATCCTCCTCTTGTGACAAGCCGCAACCGACAGCTTATCCTTGTCTCGGGCTGGAAAAGAGTCTTGGCCTGCCTGGAATTATCTCTGACTTCAATTCCTGTCTGGGTGATCAGGTCAGATGATGATCTACAAATGTTTTTACTGGCTTTCTATGAAAATCTGGCATCTAGAGAGTTCAACCTTCTGGAGAAGGCCGAGATTCTGCGCAGGCTCAAAAAGTTAGGCGAAAAGGAGCAGAAGATTATCAGACACTATTTTCCTCTCCTCAATATACCCAATACCTCTTACTATCTTGATCTCTACTTGACCATATCTCGATTTTCCAAGGATGTTAAGTCATTCATCCACCAGAAAAACATGTCTCTGGCTTCTTTGGAAATATTTGCAGAATTCAACTCAAGAGAAAGAAAGCTTCTCCTTCCTCTGCTTCAGCCTCTGGGTCAGAACAAGCAGATGGAATTGCTGGAAGATCTTCATGAGATATCTCTCAGGGATGGTGTTTCTGCACAAGAGTTCCTTATCTCAGAGGGGATGGGTAAAATCCTTCATTCTGAGAAACTCTCACCCCTCCAGAAGTCAGACCGTATCCGCCAATGGTTAAGACAAAAACGATATCCCCGTCTTTCCTCACGCAGGAAGGCCTTCAAGCAGGCCTTGAGAAACTCAGGATGGCCCGAGGATATTTCCATCGAACCTTCACCCTTTTTCGAAGAGGAAGCAATAACTGTCCAGTTTCGCTTCAAGGATAAAGAGGGGTTACGGTCTCTACTTGCACGTCTTCAGCAGATTTCGTCCAAGAAGGAATTTGCAGAGGTGTTTAAAGGGCCTTCCGATGAATGAATCAGGTTACTCCCTTCATAAAATCTACATCGATAAAAAAAGCCTCCATTTTCCTCTGGCCCAAAGAATCATCAAAAATACTGGCTCTATACCCAAGGAAACGATCGAAGATCCTCATCTTCTCATCGAAGATCTAAAAACGGGTAAAGACCCAATCGGAGAGGGAAAGAAGTATCTTTTTCTCACCGAGCAAAAAGGGGATTTTGTCAAGCCCTGTCCTTGCACTCCCCAGTACATCGGCTGCAACTATTTCGTCATCAATTCAGAACTCAACTGCCCCCTCGACTGTTCCTACTGTATCCTCCAGGATTATCTCTCCAGCCCCTTAATTACCATTCATGTCAATCTTGAAGATCTGTGGAAAGAATTGGATGACTTCCTGCAAAAAAGAAAAGGGAGGCCTTTCCGTGTTGGAACTGGGGAACTGGGCGATTCTTTGGCTTTGGATCATATCACTGAGAGTTCCAAAGATTTTATCCGCTATTTCAGGAGGAAGAAACATGCTTTTTTTGAGTTAAAGACAAAGACCACAAACATAAACAACATTTTAAGTCAGGAGCCTGCCCAAAATATCATCGTTTCCTGGTCTCTCAATACACCTAAAATAGTCCGGGAACAAGAGAGGGGAGCTCCTCCGGTCGAGGAGAGGATTGGAGCAGCGCATCAGGTAGCAGAGAAGGGCTTTCCGGTGGGATTCCATTTTGATCCCCTGATCCGGTATCCCGGCTGGAAAGAGGATTATAAGGGAGTCATAGAGAGATTACTCCATGGGATCGATCCAGCGAGAGTGGCTTGGATCAGTCTGGGCAGTCTGCGTTTTTCTCCTCATTTCAAATCAATCATCAAGGAGAGATTTCCTCGAGAAAAGATTTTCCATGATGAATTTATAAAGGGTAAGGATGGAAAATACCGCTATTTCAGGCCTCTTCGTCTTGAACTCTACAGAGAAATCCTCGAATCTATCCGTAAAAATGGAGGGGAAGCGGTGCCTTTTTATTTTTGTATGGAAAATAAGGATGTCTGGCAGGAGGTTTTAGGGTGGGTACCGCGGAGTGAGCGAGAAGTGGAAGACTCTCTCTTGCCCCGCGGGAATATCAAATGAAGGAAAGACTCCCCAATGCTGCAGACATAGGTGACAGTCTTTTAATCGATTTTTTCTGCCTTTTTCTCGGTGATGATGCCTACAACCTCCACTCCCGAATTTTTCAGCATTTCGATGATGTCGACGATTTTTCCGTATTCAAGATCTTGGTCGGCTCTCAGGTAGAGCCTCTTGTCACGGGCTGTCATGAATGCTTCTTCCAGGAGGGTCTGTAGAGTTTCCTCGGTGGCCTGTTCCTGATTGACATAGAAGGTGCCGTCTTTTCTGATGGCAAGAACGACTTCTAGGTTATCGGGCATGCCCATGGTATTCAGAGCAGTCGGAAGTCTCAAATCGACTCCCTTTTGAACCAAAGGGGTGACCACCATGAAAATAATCAACAGCACAAGAAGAACATCACAGAGGGGGACCACATTGGGTTCAGACTTGACATCGCCTTCTTGCCCGACTGAAATAGCCATTTTTAACCCCTTTACTTACTTATTATTTTGAATGGACTGGCCACTCAAGCTTTCTTTTCTTTTCTGACGAAGAAATCGACGATCTGGGAAGTTGTATTGGCCATTTCTGCGCCGTAAGTATCGATCTTTGTGGTCAAGAAATTGTAGCACCAGAGGGCAATTATCGCAACACCGATTCCAAAAGCTGTCGTGATCAAAGCTTCAGCGATTCCCTGAGCAACAGCACCGATTCCACCTGAACCCGTAAGGGCCATGCCTCGGAAAGCATTGATGATACCGGCGATTGTACCGAAGAGACCAATGAATGGTGCAGAGGTAGCGATTGTAGCCAGGACGTTTGTTCCTCTCTTCAGCTCTTGGGTAAAGATAATAGCAGCTCTTTCACAACCTCTCTGAGCCGTCTCTACTTGTTCCTGCATAGAAAGGTTTGCCTCTTTACCTTCGAAGAACTCCCGGATTCCAGCAGCAGTAATTCGGGCCAGGTGGCTGACGTTAAATTCTTTTTTAGAAGAGAGATTTAAGGCCTCCTTGATCTGGCCTGCTTTCATCAGGTCAGCAAGTTTTGGGGCAACTAGCTTGGATTTGGCTCTGGCTCTGAAGAAGATGATCTGTCGTTCGATAAATAGATAGATGGAGATAATGGATAGTCCGATAAGGATGAATGCAACTGCTTTAGCCACAGCTCCCATAGCCTGCCACATTTCAATCAGACCAAATTGCATTTTTGGTACCTCCTTTTAAATTCAAAAGCCATTCAAAGCTTGATTACTTGAGTTTAAATCTGACTGTAACGGTAAAAATAACGCCTCTGGGGCGACCGTTGATGACCATCGGCTCATAGACCCACTGCCGTACAGCATCGATAGCGGATTGGTCCAAAAGAGGGATGGAGCGCAGCATCTTGATTCTCTGCACTCTGCCGTAGATATCAGTGGTGGCCTCCAGGATGACAACACCCTCCACTCTTGCCTGGCGGGCGATCTCAGGATAGAGGGGTTCGACTTTTTTTACCAGCCTGGGAGGTTTGATCTCGCCTACAGCTCTGACAGGGGCTTCCACTTCACCGAGCACACCACCCAGCACTCCGCCGACCACACCGCCCAGCACTCCGCCAACCACGCCGCCTTCCACACCGCCCTCGACACCGCCTTCGATACCGATATCGGAGAGTTCTTCTTCGGCGATTTCGTCGGGGATTTCGACAGGGGCGACAAGGGTACCGGGTTCAATAGTGGTTTTAGCGCGAACTGGTTTGATGCGGGTTTGGGAGCGGGGGGAGCGACGTTTTTTAGCTGGGGGAGGAGGTGGTGGAGGAGGAGGTGGGGGAGGGGCAAGAAATGCGCTGTAGACTTCTACCTGAGGTAAAGTCCCAGTGCTTAAGAGAGGAAGGACAACCATGGCTGCAACAATCACAGCATGGAAAATGACTGCAAGAGGAAAGGCGAAAGCTTTTCTAGCGCCGCCTTTCTTAGCAACAAAGAAAGAATCTTTAAAGATGTCAGGGACTTCTCCCTTCTTTATTGGCCCAGTTTTTTCAGCCATTTTTGACCTCATAAAAAGGGTGTTTGAAATGAAAGTATAATTGAAATCACTTCTTTTTACAAGTCTAAAATTATTTTGTCAAGCATCTTAATTATTTTCGTAACCCTTTTTTGGGCTTGAATATTTTATTCCAGTAATAGAGGATGGGGCAAGACTGATAGATGGAAGAATAAGTTCCGAAGATTACCCCTATCATCATGGTAAAAGCGAAGTCGTTGATCACTTCTCCTCCGAAGAGAAAAAGAGCAAAAACGGTCAGAAAAGTCGTTCCCGAAGTGATGACGGTTCGGCTCAGAGTCTGGTTGATGCTTGTGTCCAAGATATCCTGAAATTCCTGTTTTCTCAGTATCTTGAGATTATCCCTGACCCTGTCGAAGACAACGATGGTATCGTTCAGCGAGTAACCGACTATGGTCAGTATGGCTGCGATCACAGGAAGATTTATCTCTCTGTTGGTCAGGGAAAAAATGCCCAATGTGACCAGCACATCATGGGCTAAGGTCAGGATAGCAGATACGCCATAAGCGAACCGGAAGCGAATGCCGATGTAGATGAGCATTCCGATGAGAGCCCAGATGGTTGCTTGGGTGGCCTTTCGTCTAAGATCGTGTCCAACCTGGGGGCCGACGGTTTCCTTGCTCAAAATGGCCAGATCACCCAGAAAAGTCTTTTCTTTGAGGAATGATGTTATTTCGGGAGAAATGCCTGCGGCTCTTTCCAGTTGTTCATAATCTTGGATAATCCCCTTATCTGTCCTGTAAGAGAGTATCTTCTGAGCCACATGCTGGCCTTCCTCAGGGAAGGAGGATTCAAGTATGAGGGTCAGTTCTTCTTCGTCGATGCTGTTGATGTCTCTCTTTCCTTGATCCAGGAGAGACTTTTCTTTCTCTCCCTGCAGAGCTTCGATGACTCTTTTGCCCATGATTTCATGAGCTTCCAGCTCATCCAGTTGAGCACCTTCGACTTCTTGCAATGTTCTGATGATGTACTCCCTTTCTGTTTTTCCCACTTCCTGAATACGGCTGGCTCCTAGACCTTTATCGCTTAATTCCTGCCGGATTCTTGAAACAGAGATCTGTTCTTTAAATATCAGCCGGATCAGAGTCCCTCCAGCAAAATCGATGCCGTAGTTCAGCCCTTTTCCCAAGGTTATATTCAAGATGCCTATAAGGATAAGAACAGCCGAGAAAGAGAAAGCCAGATATTTGAATTTCATAAATTTGAAGTGGGGCTTCTTGAAGAACTCCATTTTATATGCTCAGTTTATCCCTCTTTTTTCTTTTTCCCATGAAGATATCGAAGATGAGATGGGAGACAAAAACGGCCGTGAACATGCTGGCACTGATTCCAATAATCAAGGTGATCGCAAATCCCTTAACCGGCCCGGTTCCGAATTGAAAGAGGAAGATGGCGGCAATGATGGTGGTCACGTTAGCATCCAGGATGGTCCGGAAGGCCCGCGAAAATCCAGCAACGACGGAGTTCAGGATATTCTTGCCCGAAGCCAGCTCTTCCCTGATTCTTTCGAAGACGAGCACATTGGCATCCACCGCCATTCCGATAGTTAATATGATCCCGGCTATTCCGGGAAGGGTCAGGGTGGCCTTGAAATAGGAAAGGGCACCCATCATGATAAGGATGTTCAGGATAAGAGCGGTGATGGCATTCAAGCCTGAGAACCGGTAGTACAAGACCATGAAGATCATCACCAGGATAAGGGCAATGATGGTAGCAGAGAGTCCTTTGCGGATAGAGTCTGCTCCAAGGGATGGTCCGATGGTCCTTTCTTCCAGGTATTTGATGGAAGCGGGCAAGGCTCCGGCTCTTAGAACCAGGGCGATGTCATCAGCCTCCTCTATGGTGAACCGACCGTGGATGATGCCGCTGTCAGAAATCCGGCTTTGGATGGTGGCCACCTCCTGGATTTTTCCGTCCAGGACGATAGCAAGGGGCTTACCGATATTTTCTCCGGTGAATTTGTAGAAGACCTTGCCTGAATCAGGTTTGAGAGTGAAGGCCACCGCAGGATTATTCCATTCATCCACCGAGCGGCGGGCATTCCGCAGGTCATTTCCCGAAACCGCGGCTACCCGGTCGACAAGGTAGTAGCCTCCTTCAGTCCTCTGGGGATCACCCCTGACCACTTCCATATTGCTGGGAACCTCGCCGCTGTAATCGGTAAGAAGTGTTTCCTGGTCAGAAACGGGTCCTGCATAGACCAGTTTCCACTCCAGAAGTGCGGTTGTCTTAATGATGTTTTTTACTCTTTCCGGATTTTCCACTCCGGGGAGTTCCACGATTATTCTCTCTCCTGCCAGTCCCTGTCTCTGGATGGTCGGTTCGGCCAGGCCGAGTTCATCGACTCGGTTTCGAATGGTCTCCAGGGCTTGCCGGACAGATTGGTCTCTTAGATATTGGATGACGCTGGCTTTCATGGAGAGAGTTACCTTCTCATGGATGACGGTGTAATTCCATTCCTTGAAGTATTCATCCAGAAGATCCTTTATCTGGCCCTCCTGGTCATGATTGATCTTTTCGATAAGAATCTCGCCCAGCTTTCCCCTGGTTGCAGTCCCGAAGGCGATGTTTTTCTTCTTCATCTGTTCCTGGAGACGCATGATTTCCTGGTCTGATTCTATATTAATGGCATCATCGGTGACTACCTGAAGGACAAGATGCATCCCCCCCGAGAGGTCTAGGCCGAGATTGATTTTTTTACCGGGGGGATAGGAGAGGAAAAGGGCAAGGGCCATCACAGCGGCGACCAGAATCACTTTCCAGCGCAGCTTTTTTTTCATCTCAGCTTTTCCCTGCCGTAATCAAAGGGTTTAATCAATAAAATAAGAATGGAACTATCTTTTGCCCTTTTCTTCTGATTTTTGGCTCAGGATTGCGCCCACCGCACTCTTGGTGACATCAATCTTGACGTTAGTCGCGATTTTCAGCTCAATCTTGTCCTTCTGGACTCCCATCACTGTTCCGTGAACTCCTCCTGAGGTGATGATTTTGTCCCCGGGCTTGAGCTGTTCCACCATCTGCTGGTGTTTCTTCTGCCTCTTTCGGGAGGGCATTATGATCAGCAGATAGAAGATTAGAAAGACCAGGATGAAAGGGATCAACACGGAAATGAAACTTCCACCTCCGCGCTGCGCGGGTTGGGATTGCTGGAAAATAGCGAAAAGGCTTACGAAGGGCATTTGCTTATTCCTCTTCTTTTTTATTTATTATACTACATTTAAATTTCTGATACGAATGAGATTGAATAGATTGCCTAATTTTTCGGAAGATGTCAAGATAAAAAAAGAGGTTATGTATGGTGTTGAGGATGGCAGAGCTTATCTCCTGCCTTTCATACAAATGGCGAAGGTAGCCGCGGGAGAAATTCTGGCAGGTGTAGCACTCACAGGCCTCATCCACAGGCCTGGGGTCATTCGCGTATTTTTTGTTCTTGATGACAATCCTGCCTTTGCTGGTGAAGAGAGTGCCGTTTCTGGCATTGCGGGTGGGGAGGACACAGTCAAAAAAATCCATCCCTCTTTCCACACATTCTAATATGTCATTGATATAGCCTATCCCCATAAGATAGTGCGGTTGATCTGTGGGAAGGAGAGAGTGGGCCTTTTCCACCACTTCCATGAACGGGGATTTTGGCTCGCCTATGCCCAGGCCTCCCAATGCATAGCCGTCAAAACCGATCTCCAACAAAGCTTCGATGCTTTTTTCCCTTTGCTCCCAGAGAATACCGCCCTGGCATATTCCCCACAGGAGCTGGGAAGATTCTTTTTGACTGAAGCGTATTTTGGAACGCTGAGCCCAATCGGTGGTCAAGGCAACGGCTTGTTTGGTCTTTTCTTTGGATGCAGGGTAAGGGAGGAAGTAGTCCAGAGTCATCATGATATCCGAGCCTAGTCTGGACTGGATGTCGATGACATCTTCAGGCGAAAGAAAAATTTTTGCCCCATCGAGATGGGAGGTAAATTCCACGCCCTCCTTCCTGACTTTGACCAGAGGGGAGAGGCTGTGGATCTGGAAGCCGCCGCTGTCGGAGAGGATGGGCCGCTTCCAAGATATGAAGGCATGGAGGCCTCCCAGTTTTTCTATGGTCTTCAGGCCCGGCCGAAGATAAAGGTGGTAAGAATTAACCAGCAGCAGTTGGGCACCCAGGTTTTCAAGCTGGCTGTGAAGGAGGCCTTTTATTGTGCCTTGACTGGCCACAGGAGCAAAGGCCGGGGTTTCGATGGGTCCATGGGCGGTGTGAATGATTCCTGTCCGGGCAGAAGACCGGGGATCTTCAGCCGTGATTTCGAATGTCTTTTTCATTATTTTTATTTGCAGGGACCGTTCGCTGCATGTTCTGTGATCGTGATATCCGCTACGATGAAAACCGGAAATAGATCACATCGCCATCCTGGACGATGTAATCCTTTCCTTCCAGGCGGACTGCTGCCTTCTCCTTGGCTTCTTGAAAAGAGGAATACTGAAGCATCTGGTCCCAGGAGATCACATCTGCCTTGATAAAACCTTTTTCCATGTCTGTGTGGATGGTGCCTGCAGCCTGTTGAGCAGGCGTTCCTTCCATGATGGTCCATGCTTTGACTTCTTCCTTGCCGATGGTGAAGAATGTGATCATCCTCATAAGGTCATAGGATGTTTTCAAAAATCTGGTCACACTCAGTTCCTTCAGCCCGTATTCCTTCATGAAGGTTTCTCTGTCTTCATCGTCTTCAAGCTCCAGGATTTCTGTCTCAATCTTCCCGCAGAAAGCCAGTGTGGCCAGTTCTTTTTCTGGAAGCGAGAAAAGCTCCCCGGGAGTCTCGATGTGAGGGATGTCATTCTCGTCGATGTTGATCATATGGAGAAGAGGCTTTTGGGTGAGAAAGGCGAAGCTTTTGGTCAACTTCTCCTCGGAAGGGGAAAATTCGAGAAGACGAATTGCTTTTCCTTGCTCCAGTTGATGGCGTATCTTTTCCAGAGCTTCCTTCTCTTTCTCGCCTTCAGGATGTTTTGTCCTCTGAAGCTCTTTTTCCAGCTTTTCCAATCGGCTCTCCACCGAGATTAAATCGGCCAGGATGAGCTCCTCCTCCATGGACAAGATATCTTCCTTGGGGCTGACTTCTCCCTTTGGGGGAGGAATTTGGGGGTCGATGAAACCTCTCACCACGTGAGCGAGACCATCGGCCCGTCTGAGATAGTCGAGATAGGCGCTGCCTTTGATCTCGCCGTAGGATATGCCGGCCAGATCCACAAAATCGACCGTTGCAGGCTTTTTTTCCTTGTCAGGATAAAGCGCTGCCAGTTTGTCCAATCGAGGATCGGGAACAGCGCATGTGCGCAGGTTAGGCTCTTTTTTTCTTTCCTCGTAAGCCTTAACTTCTATCTTAGCTCCTGTCAAAAGGTTAAAGAGAGTTGTCTTTCCGGTTTTAGGATATCCGAAAATGGTGAAATTCATCTTTCCTGTATGATAACAGAAGCCGCCATCAAGAAAAAGAGGGAGAAAATGAGCATCTCCATTTCCGTGATCAAGGAAGAGAGCATTGGGGAGGTTTTGTAGCGACAGTTTTCCGAACATGTCGCTCTGTTATTTAAGGGCTGTTTTCCGAATTGTGCTGTTCCATATATATAAATGAGATGTTTAACGGTTTGATTATTTATGAATATGGCTTATAATAAACCTTTAAAAATGAGTAAAGCAAAGGCGATTCTTCTTCTACTGAGACTTCCCTTTCTGACCGTCACCCTTGGTGCTGTCTTCGTAGGGACAGCTTTTGCCTGGTGGCATACCCATCGCTTCAATCTGGGATTATTCTTGTTGACCTTGGCAGGAGCTTTTTTTCTTCACATCGCTTGCAATGTGGCCAACGATTACTTTGATTTTAAAAGCGGAAACGATGCCTCCAACCGCAATGCCCTCGTTCCTTTCTCAGGAGGAAGCCGGATGGTTTTGGATGGGTTCGTCAAGCCCGCAGAAGCGCTGGTTGTTTCCCTGGTTTTTGCCGCTCTGGGTTCAGCCATAGGGCTTTACCTCAATGCAGTCTCCAGAGGGAATGTCATCCTGCTGATCGGTATGGCGGCTGTTTTCTTTGTCTTCAGCTACAATGGTTTTCCGGTCAGGCTGGTTAACAGAGGCCTGGGAGAGATCGCTATCTTCTTGGCTTGGGGTCCTTTGATGGTCATCGGTGCCTACTATGTCCAGGCCAACGTCCTTCGCTCTTTCTGGCCTTTGATGGCGGCTGTTCCTTCCGGAATTCTGACCACCCTCGTTCTTCTGATCAACGAATTTGCCGACAAAGAGGCTGATGCTTTGACCGGGAGAAAAACGTGGGTGATTCTTTATGGGTTCAAGAATAGCCTGATCATCTATTTTTTGCTTGCCCTGTGCTGCTATCTCGCAGTCCTTGCAGGAATAATATTTGGAGGATGGCCCATATGGTCGTTGATTGTGCTGGCCAGTCTTCCCCTGCCTCTCATGGCCTTTAAAGTGGCCATGAAAAACCTCGGAAATTGGCCTGGCTTTCTGCCCGCTGTCAAGACCACAATCTTGATGAATTTTGTGTTTTTAGCTATATTAAGTGTTTCATTCGTGTTTTAAGATGAAGAAAGGAAAAGAAAAGAAGAAAAAAGAGAAGGAGAGGGAAAGAAGCACCTTTCGCGAATACTTCGAACTCATTGCAGAGACGGCTGTTTTCGTCTTCTTTGTGATGACCTTTGTAGTGCAGGCCTTCCAGATTCCCACCGGCTCCATGGAACCCACCTTGCTCATAGGTGATTTTCTCCTTGTGGACAAATTCATGTATGTCCAACCTCAATTTGCATGGGAGGAGAAGATTCTCCCTATGAGGAAAATGAAAAGGTACGACATCGTGGTCTTCAAGTATCCTGAAGACCTCAGTAAGGATTTTGTTAAAAGAGTCATTGCCCTGGAAGGGGAAAACGTAGAAATCAAAGACAAGCAGGTCTATATCAATGGCCAGCCTATTCTCGAAGAACACAAAGTTCACAACGACAGCCAAGTGCACAGCGAAGAGGGATACTATCATTACAATGACACCATTAGAGATAATTTTGGTCCCGTGGAGGTTCCTCCTGGTTACTGTTTTGTTATGGGGGACAACCGCGACAGCAGCTATGACAGCCGCTACTGGGGATTCTTGTCTCTCGATAATATAAAAGGCAGGCCCTGGGTGATCTATTTTTCCTACAGGGCCGAGAAAGACGCCTACCTGAAAACAGACCTCAGAGAAAGGTTAAAGAAATTCGTGAATTTCATCCTCAAGGCACGGTGGAGACGCATTTTCCATCTGGTTAGATAACCAAAATCAGCATCTTGTTTTCCTGTTATTTGGAACTTCTGATGGTTATTTCTTCGTATGAAGAGATATACAGGATGGGATTTTCTGTCTTGAATGCCTCCATAAATATGGATGTGTTGACGATTCCATCCATATCTTTTCCCACAGGAAGACCCATATAATTGAGGAGAGTGGGGGTTACGTCTATAAGATTCATCCCCTTAATGTTGTTTCCTCTCAGGATGTCTTTTCCGTAGAAAAATACCGCTCCCGGAGGAGCATTCTCGTGGTAGGCTGAGACTTCTGGGTTTCCGAGGAGACTTTCGATAAATCTTTTCCATACAGGAAGTGGTTCTATCCCGTGAGGGGAGTAGATAACCAGAAGCTCGCCCTCCTTAAGGGCGGCCAGGTATTTGCCGATTATTTGATCATAGAATTGGTAATACTTTTCGATAATCACTCCGTATTTTGTTATCTCTTCCTGGTCGATGGTACCGAATAAATCAGGAAAGCTGTATTTATAGAAATAAGTCTCCACGATATTCAGGCCATTCAGCAGAAAATAAATAAGTTGAGGAGAGCCTTTGCTTTTTGCCTGGCTGACTTTTTCCTCGTATTCAAAATCCCTGAAGAAAGCCTGTTTGACCATGTTGAAGATATGGCTGGGTTCGAATTTCAATTCATCATAAAATACACTGAAGAGCTTTTCTGCTTTTGGAGAGGGTTGGCTGACTTCGAGTTCGTAGGGCCAGTCTTTTCTGATGAATGGGGTGCTGTTTTCCTCCAGGATTTTCCAGATGTCTTTGGTGAAGAGAGAAGTCTTGTTAGCAGAGACTTCAAGAAGCCCTGCCTTGCTCATCTGGCGGAAGAAGACATAGCGGGGAGTGACTTCCAGGGACATCGATACATTCCAGGGTTGAAACATGAACAGAGAAATTTGTCTATGCTTATAGGGAAATTTTCCGGTGTTGAAGGAATTGTTAAAAATGAAGGGCTCACTGGGAGAGAAGCTTGCCAGTTGGCCCCAGCTTCCGTTTTCCATGAGCCAGGAAAAATTGGGGAGCTTCCCACTGTTGATGGCCGGGATCAGAAAGTCGAAACTCAAGCCCTCAAGACCGATGATGGTGATCTTCTTGTCAATTTCTTTGGCCTCGATGTTGGCCACATTTTTAATCTTTACAGGTAGCGAATAGTAAAACCTGAGACTGACCACGTAAACAAGGGAGGCAAACGAGAGGATGAAGTAGACGAGGAAGATAAACGCCCTTTTTTTGTAGCGGTAGTAAAGGTAAAAGGCGGCCAGTCCGATAAGGGCCGGAATGAGAAGGATTATGAATTGAGTCTGGAGAATTCTCTGCGCTTCAAGGTCGAAGAAGGATTGAAAATAGGCTTGATTTCCTCTGAAAATCAGGAGAAAGAGGATAAGAATGAGAGAAAAACTGATGGAAAGGAAGGAGGGAGAAACAAAGGCAATGTTGAATCTTCTTCCCAGGAAAAACTGGAGGACAAAGAAGGCCAGGAAACAGAAAAGGCTGATGATGAGGCCATAGGTTATGAAAAGGAAAAGAGTGAGCTGGAAGAAGAAGGGAAGATCAATGTCAAGGTTGATGTTAAGATCGGAAACAAGAAGCGACAACAGGAGGCAGAAAAGGAGTCCGCTGAGCAAGGAATTGACCAGGATTTTTAAGAATTTCACGTTCAGAAGTTAACACTATTTCCTCCCTCAGTCAACGCGATGTTCACCGTATTCCTATTTCCTCGATAGAGGTGAGGGAGGGGGGTCGTCAGCACGTTGATTTTCCCCAGCGAGGAAAATCAGCTCCCGTTCGGGCTTCGCTCTTCTCTCCTGCAGAGAGAAACCATGCCCGCTCAGCCCTCACAGGGGCTTCCTCACCCCCCTCCCTCACCTCACTTAGACTTTCGTTTTTATATATATTAAGCAAGGATATGGAAATGCTTTCGGTAAAGTTGACCACGGGAGTGGAATGGAATAAGATATGCAAGAATGGAAAATGCGTTCATCGCTCTGAT
>CAYSCW010000044.1:16284-18238 GCA_964429795.1 uncultured Eubacteriales bacterium | reverse complement strand
GGTGAGGCCCATGCCGGACAAACTCAAGGAATCCCTTTTCAACATTATTCAGGAAAAAGTGAAGGGGACAGTGTTTTTAGATGGATTTGCGGGCACTGGATCGGTGGGAATCGAGGCCTTAAGCCGAGGAGCAGAGTTGGCGGTCTTCATCGATGAATATTATCCAGCCATAAAAATCATAAAGTATAATATCCAGAAATGCGGGGCAGAGGAGAAGGGGCTGGTTGTCCGGAAGGAATTCAACAGGGCTGTGATTCAACTGTCTAAGGAAAATATGAAATTCGATATCATTTTCCTCGATCCTCCCTACAAGCTTCTGGAAGAGCGGAATCCTTTAAAAGTGATAAAAAAAAGGGGAATTCTCAAGGAAGGAGGAATGATCATCCTCCGCCATTATTTTAAGATCAAGTTTGAAGCGAAATATTTCGATCGTTAT
The DNA here is from genome assembly GCA_964429795.1 of uncultured Eubacteriales bacterium. Classification (GTDB taxonomy): domain Bacteria; phylum Acidobacteriota; class Aminicenantia; order Aminicenantales; family Aminicenantaceae; genus CAYSCW01. The sequence continues at coordinate 17,802 of CAYSCW010000044.1, read as the reverse complement.
CGTCAGGTAAATATTGGAGATGATATACTCTCTTTTTATGGATGAGTGGGTGAGAGCGGTTGAATTCGGTGAAGATTTAAAATAGAATTTTCATTTAACTTCTTTATGGAAAACAGTAGATAAATGAAAGAGCCCAATCCAAAAGACAACTCTTTCCTGGAAGAAACATCTGAAATAAGGGAGAGTGATATTCTCTCTCAGTTGGTCGAGGACAAAGGGCCCTCCCTTTTCCTTGGTAAATATTCCATGAATGAGGTTATATCTGTTCTTCGGAAGAGAAATTTTTTAAGGGAAGCTCAAAAAAGAAATTTGTGGCCTCTAAGCTTTGATCTGGATTCCTCGGAGTATCCCCTTCAGAGATATCAGATTTTTTATCGAGAGAAAGATCCTCAGAATATGACCGTTGATTTGAAGATAAGAGAGGGTAGATTCCGCGTGAAGGACGAATTTGCCTTAGGATTTCTCTCCTCTGAGTATGAATTTCTGATCCTTGAGTGGCTGACCCTTCAGAATCCTCTTCAGGATTTTTCTCCAGAGAGAGCTCCTCTTCCCGGGCAGAACAATCCAGGATTAAACCTTGGAAAGAAAGTGTTGGATATTTTTGTTTACTTAGCCCGTCTCACCAAAAAAGATGGCCTGCTTGCCTGCCCTGCATATTTCCATAATGCGCTTCTTTTTTCCCGGCAATTTAACTTTATCAATCCAGAGAAAGAGGCTGAAGTCCATGCTATCCGGAAATCTTTTCCTCAAGTCTCTTTCAAGGATCTTGCCTGGATTGTTCATCTCAACTGCTTAAAAGGGAAAAATAATGAAACCTTTGAATGGAAAGGCGAAAGACAAGTCTATCCCATAAATAAGACCTTAAAGAAATATTTCGACTCAAAAGCTTATAAAGATAAAGTAAGAAAGAGTGAGAAAAATTTAAGCTTTACAATTGATTGGGAATGTTATAGAGTAAAAAGCGCCGGGCGCAATCAATAGAATAAGAGCGGAAAAGGATTCAGCAAACTCAAAGTGTATTCATGGTGCTAATTTGTAATATTTCTATTTGCTCAGAATACAGGAAAGAGCCTTTGTTGAAAATAGGCAAGAGAGGGTCTTAATTTAATGAAAGTTCGATCTTTCTTTCCTGCTATCTCATTTGGCATTTTAATTTTTGTTGTCTCCTCTCTTCCATCAGCACAGTTGTTTCAACATAAAAATCTAAGCATATTTTATAAATTAATATTCTCTGACTCTTTTCAACATTTTTTTGCTTTTGTCATTTTTACAGCCCTTCTTTATTATGGTTTTTATAAGGCAAAAAACACCTCATTTCTTTTCTTAAAAATTGGATTGTGCTCGATCTTTTACGGAATTTTTATTGAGCTCTATCAACTTCTGCTGGGATATCGTTCTTTTTCTTTTAATGATATGCTTTTTGATATGGCTGGAATAATGTTTTTCCTCATATTGCTTATAACATTTATATCGTTCAAAAACACAGCGAAATATTTTTCGAAGATTTAGAAGCGGTTC
>CAYSCW010000044.1:0-16184 GCA_964429795.1 uncultured Eubacteriales bacterium | reverse complement strand
GCTTCCTTTTCCCTTACCACTCTGATATAATAATCGCCTGACCAAGGAGAAGCGAAAAATGAAGAAAGACATACATCCTGAATACGTGGAATGTAAGGTTACCTGCGCCTGCGGGAACACATTCACCACCCGTTCCACCAAGAAAGAAATCCGGATAGAAATCTGTTCCCAGTGCCACCCCTTCTACACCGGTAAACAGAAATTTGTGGACAGCGCCGGCCGAGTGGAAAAATTCAGGAAAAAATATGGAAAAGTCAAAGAATAAACGACATGTTCGAAGAACTGGAAGAAATCAAGGAGAAGTACGACAAACTTACCCTCTCTCTGTCTGATCCCGCCTTAGCCTCCAATCCCCAAAAAATAAAGGAAATCGCCAAGAAAAGAGCCGAGCTCGAGCCTCTGGTTAGAAAATATGAACTTTACCAAAAAGTGAAGAGGGGTATCCAGGAATCGGAGGAGATCATAGCCGATCCTCACTCTGAAGCAGACCTGATAAAACTGGCCGAATCCGAGCTTAAAGCTCTTCAGGAAAGAGAGGAAAGACTCGAGGAGGAGCTTAAAATTCTGCTTCTTCCCAGAGATCCCAACGATGAGAGAGACGTGTTCCTGGAGATTAGAGCCGGAGCCGGGGGAGACGAAGCCTCCCTTTTTGCCCAGGACCTCTTCCGCATGTATACCCGCTTTGCGGAGAAGAATGGCTGGAAACGGGAAGTGATGAGCACAAGTTATTCTCCCATCGGCGGGTTTAAAGAGGCGATCCTCAACATCCGCGGCGATCGCGTTTATTCCCATCTTAAGTATGAAAGCGGAGTTCACCGCGTCCAGAGAGTCCCTGAGACAGAGGGCAGCGGACGCATCCACACCTCCACGGTCACCGTTGCTGTGCTTCCTGAAGCGGATGAAGTGGATGTCAAGCTTAATCCTAAGGATTTAAGGATAGAGGCTTTCGGTGCCTCAGGCCCTGGAGGCCAGAATGTCAATCGCAATTACACGGCTGTTAGAGTCACTCATGAACCCTCCGGGCTTGTGGTGAGCTGCCAGGATGAAAAGTCCCAGCACCGCAACAAAGAGAGAGCCCTGAGGATTTTACGCTCGAGGCTGTTGAATATAGCCCGCCAGGAACAACAGGATCAGATTGCCCGCAACCGCAAATTACAGGTAGGAACAGGGGAGAGGAGTGAAAAAATAAGGACTTACAACTTCCCTCAATCCCGGGTCACAGATCATCGTCTCAACCTCACTCTCCACAGGCTTGATTCTGTGCTGGATGGAGAATTGGATGAGATCATCGATTCCTTAACACTTCACTTCCAGGCGCAAATGATGGCCAACAGGGAGAGAGCAACCGCATAAACCGAGCATCCATTGAGCACCATCCAAGAATTGCTCCAAAAAGGAAGAGATCTTCTCAAGAATTTTCCTCAGCCTGCACTGGAAGCAAGAATTCTCCTCCAGAAAGCTTCGAACTTGCCTGAGGAAACTGTTTATGCCCGGCCTGAGAGAGAGCTTTCCCGCAGGCAGGAAAGGCAGTTTTACAAGTTGATCTCCAGGCGGCGCCAGGGGTTTCCTCTGGCCTGTCTCACAGGGGAAAAAGAGTTCTGGTCAATCCCTTTCAGGGTATCCACAGGAGTCTTCATTCCCCGTCCCGAAACAGAACTGGTGGTAGAAAAAGTTCTGGAGCTTTCTTCCAGGGGAGAAGAGACTATCGTTGATATCGGCACAGGATGCGGTAACATTGCTCTTTCTCTGGCCAGAGAATTGCCTCAAGCTCAGATCATGGCTACCGATACATCTCAGAAGGCCTTAAAAGTTGCACGAGTGAACGCTGAACTCCAGGATGTCTCCAGGGTTCAATTTGTTCGAGGGAGTCTGTTTTCTCCCCTGAAAAAGCTTGATTTTAAGCAAAAATGTGACTTCATCGTCTCCAATCCTCCTTATGTTTCTGAGAGCGAATGGACAGAGCTTGCCCAGGAGATTAAAAGTCATGAGCCCCAAAGGGCTGTGGTAGCAGGAGTGACAGGCCTAGAGTTTATCCAGAAGCTCATCCACGGCGCCCTGTCTTTCCTGAAGTCCGGCGGCTATCTGCTTGTCGAAATCGGAGAAGGGCAGGAGGAGAGTGTCTTTAGCTTTTTCGATTCGGGCTGGAAGAATGTAGAAAGCTTCGATGACCTGGCCCATATTCCCCGCCTCATCCTCGCCCAGAAGAAATAAATCCTTCCGGTCTTTAAAGCCTGATTGTAGAAAAACACCCTGCAGGGCCCGTTCTCTGAGCGGGCCTTTTTTTTTGGAACTAAATTTTATTGATCTGGCTGATGTAATCGACAGAGGGCATGAACTTCGTTGTTTCAAACCGGATTTTTTCCCATTTATCGATGCTCAAGGATGAGAAGGCTTCGACAACCACGGGGTCGAACTGAGTTCCGGAGTTATCCTGGATTTCCTTTTGAGCAGCCTCAAACCCTCTCTCTTTCCTGTAAGGACGGTGGGAGGTGATGGCATCCAGAGCGTCTGCCAGGGCAAATATGCGTGCCTCCAGGGGGATTTCATTCTTTTTCAGTCGTTCGGGATAGCCAGTGCCGTCATACCGCTCGTGATGATAGAGGATGATGTTCCCGATCTCCTTGACTGTGTTGACTTCCTTGATCAATCCATAGCCCAAAGAGGGATGGAGCTTGATCTTTTCCCATTCTTGCGCAGAGAGAGCGCTGGGCTTCTTGAGGATGGAGTCAGGGATGGCAATTTTTCCCACGTCATGGAGCAGGGCTCCTTTCTTTAGGTTATCCAGGGTGTTTTTATCCTCGATGCCTAAAATCCCGGCAAGAACAAGACTGTATTTGGCCACGGTCAGCGAATGGCCGAAAGTTTCCACATCCCTTAAATCCAGAGCGGTCATCAAATTCTCAAGGGTGGCCTCATAGATTTCCTCCGCATGCGAGGCTCTGTTTCGCGTTCTTTTTTGCTGGGATCTGAGTTTGTCCAGACTCCGGCGATAGAACTCATTTTCTTGAATCAGTTTTCTCTTGTTGAATTCATTCTTTATAGCTGAAAATATACCTGCTGGGTTGTCGTAAGAGGCGATGTGGTCAACGAGGCCTTTGTCCAGAAGATAGAGAGCAAGTTCTGCGTTTTCTATCAGAGAGAGAAGAACAATTCCAATCCCTGAATCAGATTTCCTGATGCGTTTCAAGTGTTTGATATGATCTTCCTGGAAAGGGGAAAGTCCGACTAAAGCCAGGGCAAAATGATCAGAATGACTCAAATGCTGACTTGCTTCAGAGAAGGAGGAGGCCTCGGTGACCGAAAGATTCATCCCGGAGAGAAAATGGGCTAGCCGTTTTCTCCGTTTTTCCTCATCTTCTAAGATCAAGATCTTTTTCTTATTCATGAACGGACTCCCTCATTTTTTATGTACTCAATCAGCCTCTGCAAATTTAAGCTTCTTTATACTCTTTTTGATGCCAATATTCAAGGATGAGCGACGAAAATGGGTCATCTCTGGGCCTACCTTCAAGGGTGAAAAAAAGAGACCTAAAATAATCTTCAAATTCACCTTAAAAGATTATTGCATTTATAAAAATTTTGTGACATTATTTATGAGCTTTTGGAATACAGAATAGTTAAAAGGAGGGCCGTGCCAGGCGGAAAAGGAAGAAAAGAAGAGGGGATAAAGGTTGGGATCCTCTCTTTCGGCCCTCCTTATTTATTCCATCCATAATAAGAAGACAGTTACTTCCCCACTTTTCATTTTACGAGTGAAAATCTGTACTGTCTCTGCTATACAATATATAGAGCTCTTTTTTAGTAAAAATACGATATATTGTAAGATTTGTCAAGCAAAAAATTTATTTTTTTAAAAAGGTGATTTTACTTCATCCTTGAAGATGAGAAGGACAGGCGAAAAATGCTCAGACAAATCGTCTCAAGAGGCGATTGTATTAGGGTAATCGTTCTGACATTATAATCCAGGCAAAATGACTGTAAAGAGAGTATTTCAGCTAAACCTCCCGGGGGAAGTTATCTTGACAGTTACCAGGAGGAAGTTTAATATATGATTACTGGCTAAGGAGAATGAAAATGGGAAAAGAAAAAGGTAACTTCAAAGAATCAACCTCTATCATTGAAGAGATCGAAGAGCAGCTTGGAGAAGCTCTTTCCAAGAAAAAAGACGAGATAGAGAAAGAACTCGAGGAAAGGATAAAACGAGAGAAGGAGGAGGCAAAAAAGCGCATCGAAGACATCGAGAAGGAATTTGCCGAGGAAAAACAGGCTTTAAAGAGTTATAAGGACACCATAAAAGAATATGAAAACAATAAATCCAAACTCAGAGATCAGATAAAAGAACATCTGGATAAGGCCATCCAATTCCAGTCAGATATTGAAAGCCTCACAGCCAAGACTCTGGAAGAACTCAAGGCACTGGGTGAGTTGAACAAGAGGCTCGAGGATCTGCACAAAGAGGCTGAAGAGAAGGCGTCTGTTTTGAAGAAAAATCTGGAAGACAGATTTGGTATCGTGGCTGAAGTAATTGAGACCAATGAAATCAGTGAGGTAGATATAGATTTAGACCGAGAGCTTTCCAAGCTAAAAAAGATCAAAGAACTCTTGACTTCTCCAGCAGAAGCCCTCGCAGAAGAAACTGAGGAGGCAAAAGAAGAAGCCGAAGAAATGGAGGAAGTTGCTGAGAAAGTGGAAGAAATGCCAGAGGAAGAAGAAGGCATTCCTGCTCCTGAGGTGCCCTCAGAAGAGGAACTCGAACAGGTTGAGTTGGGTGGAGAGCCAACCTTCCAGGGTGCGTTTGAGACTTTGGAGGAGTTCCGCAAGACTGAATCAACAGAAGACAACGGTGAGATCAGCTATTTTGTGAAGGATAACAAGGTTGTCATGGACGGAGAGTGTCTGGTTTCGGCTTTGGGAAACAACTTGGATGAAGCGAAGAAGCTCTACATCAAGCTCAACCAAACCGAGTCTCCCAAGGATCAGTTCTTCATCAAACAGGAGATTATCCGCCATCAGGAGTCATTACGGAAGGTGATCATGAGAAGCGTGAGTATGTGCGAGAAAGAAAACTGCTCTCTTCCCAGTTATACCGCGGATATCCTGAATATGGATGTCCTCAAAGATATTCTGGAAAAGCTCACCATGGAGAACTGGAGTAACCAGGACGATTTTACCTTTTTTGAAAAATATGCCAAGAACCTGAAGACCAATTTTTATTCACGCATCACTCCTCCGGCAATATACCTGAAATCCATAATCGATGAGCTGGAGATTGAGTGAGAGAGAATAGCCCTAGTGGGTGAGGGGGGAAGAGTCTTTAGCTTGTAAAGCCGCAAAATAGTCTTCCAAAGTTTTCCTGTCTTCAAAAGAGAAGTCCTTAAATTTCAATCCAGAATGATAGCGGAGAAATTCTCCTCTGGCTTTTTCTGAGTAGATCACCTCTCCCTTGAGCTGACAGGCTTTACTCCCCAGGATGAGGATCAAATCCAGAGTATTAGCCAAGGGAAGTTTTAGGTCCGAGGAAATCTTTACTCCTCCCAGGCTGATGTTTATGGTCTTGGTCACTTTGTGGGTGTCGTTCCTTCTGTAAATGAGAACGGTCGAGGTGTAGAATCTTTCGTACTTTCGCCTTTCCTGGAGAAATCTTTCCTGATAGGGCCTGATCATGCCCTTCTCCATTAGCTCTTCTGCTTTTCTTCTGTAATAAACACAGACTTTGTTCTTCGGTGGGGATGTGTCTTCATTTTTGTAGGATTCTAAAGCTGCGGCGTTTTTACCCTTTGCTTCTGCCAGCGCTATATCAGCCTCGTTGGCCAGTTTCTTGAGGTCATTTCTGGTGACGAGTTCCAGGGATTCTAGATTTTCGGGGATGAAATAGGTCAAACCAAAACTCATGGTCAGGTTATTTCTGGGCTGATATTCCTGGTGTTCAAAATAATGCTCTTCCACAGTCTTTCGTATTCTCTCTATGATACGGCAGGCTTCCTCCACATTCTTTATCCCTGAAAGGAAGAAAAGGAATTCCTCTCCCCCGTATCGGCAGAGCAAGTCTCCCTCTCGGGTGGAAGACTTGAGAATCTTGGCTAACTCGCTGAGAAGATGGTTGCCGGCCTCTTGGCCGTTCCTGTCGTTGTAGTTTTTAAACCAATCCACATCGCCCATGACCATGGCACAGGAAGCTTCTTCCTGGCGGCGCTTCCTGGGAGATTTTATTTCCTGGATGACTTTCTCGAAGAAAGGCTCGGGTCTGAGCAGACCAGTGAGGGCGTCATACTGAATCAGGTTGAGCTTGGTGATAGCTATTGTGATGTGTTCAGAAAGAGTACGCAGGATCTGTTGATCTTCCTCTGTGAAACCCTGAGGTTGAGAGTTTTTGGCCTGAATTTTGTTGTACACTTCCAGAACGCCTATCACTTGTCTTTCATGCATCAACGGAACACTCAGGATATTGCGCAGAGGGGTCTTGAGTTGATCGATATATCTTTTCGACAATCGGGCATCGTAAGCCATATCCTCGGTGTTTATCTCCTGGCCGTAACGGGCCACCGAAGCGGCGAAATCTTGTGCATCTATCAGAACCACATGCTTGGTAAAGTCAGGATGAGAGAGGAAGGCGCTATCCCAGACAAGGGGCTTGAGGTATTTTCCGAGAGCATTGCTTTCTTCCAGGATATAGAGAGATATCCCTCTGGCCCTGACGATGTCTTTTATGTCATGGACGATATCCAGGAGATGGGTCACATCATTGGCTGTATAAAGATTTTTGAGGATGTTCTCGATCTTCTTTTTTTCCCTCTTGAACCAGATGTATTTTGCCTCCAGCTCGATCCTCTTCTCCAATTCTTTGATGACGCTTTCGTTGATAACATTCTTGATTTCTTTGATTTCCGAATAGGCGTCTCGAAGCTCAATTTCCGTGCGCTCCACGGTTTTCTTGAGGCTTTCCGCTTCTGATTTAAGCAGGGAGTGGTCGACGGCTGTCTGGAGAGCTCTGAGAAAGTTTTCGTCTGTTGTCTCGAGGAGAGGAGTGATGTGATAATCGACGTATCGTTGATCAGGCCAGCCCATGATGAGAGCCTTGAGTTTGTTCTCTTCTTTTCCCGTGATGATGATACTTGTTGTCAGCTTTATCAGGCCTTTGAGGGAGGAATAGCTGGCAAAGCGGGTATCGACAACAAGGACTTGGAAATTAATGGATTCCAGGAAAGAAATGGCATCAGAGAGATTGGATGCCGCATGGACGGTGCCCACAGTGCTGCAGATTCTCTGGAGCAGTTCTTTTTCTTCTGTGTTGGCGTTCAGGATGAGGATGTTGTCTTCTGTCATATTCCTGTCAAAATAGGCATTTATAGATGAAGCCCTTTTTATTTATTGGCTGTTAGGACCTCGGCGTAATCCTCAAAAACTATCGTGCTCTGTGGGAAAGCTTCCTCTATTTTGAATTTCCCACATACATTTTATAATCTTTTTTATCCATCTAGTCAATAGATTTTTTACCCAATTTACGATTAGAGGTTTGATGTGGTATATTCATGGGGAAACCGGGTTTGATTATGGTTTGTGTAAGATTTGCTCCCTCTCCCACAGGTCATCTCCATATCGGTGCTGCCCGCACCGCCCTTTTTAACTGGCTTTTTGCCCGCCATAATAGAGGAAAGTTTATCCTTCGCATCGAAGACACCGATGTGGCCCGTTCCTCAGAGAAAATGAGTCAAGGCATCATGGAAGGGATGAAGTGGCTGGGTCTGGATTGGGATGAGGGCCCTGTTTTTCAATCCGGGAGGATAGAGATCTACAGAGAAAAGGCAGAAGAGCTTGTGGCCAAAGGCAAAGCCTATTACTGTTACTGTCTTCCAGAGGAGATACAGGAGAGAAAAGTTCAGGCCCGCAACAGAGGAGAGTACTGGGAGTATGACCGTCGCTGTCTCAAGCTTTCTCAGGCAGAAAAGGATCGGCTTGAGGGCGAGGGAAGGCCTAAAGCCATCCGGTTCTTGGTTCGGGATGGTGAGACCCGATTCGAAGATATCGTCCATGGCGAAATTTCCGTCGACAACAAAAACATCGAGGATTTTGTTCTGCTCAGAAGCGATGGCCTGCCTACCTACCATCTGTCTGTGGTAGTGGATGATTTAGGCCAAGAAATCAGCCACGTCATCCGCGGCGATGACCATATCTCCAACACTCCCAAACAGATTTTGCTTTATCAGGCATATGAGTCGACACCACCCCGATTTGCCCATCTTCCCCTGATTCTTGGTCCTGACAGGAAAAAATTAAGCAAGCGGCATGGGGTGACTTCCGTGCTTCAGTTTAAAGAGGACGGCTACTTGCCTCTGGCCCTGTTGAATTTCCTGGCTCAAATGAGCTGGTCTCCAGGTGGGGAAGAGGAGGAGATCTATAGCGTAGAAGAGATGGTGGAGAAATTTTCCCTGGATAGAGTGAGTAAGGGGAGCCCTGTGCTGGATTTGGTGAAACTTGAGAGGCTGAACAACAGGCTGATCTCCAGGATGGATGCGGCCGGACTGGCTCCCTCTGTGATTGAGGAATTGAAGAAAGCCGGCCTCTGGGATGAGAGCCTGATGATGGAACGGAGGAGTTGGTTTTTCAAGATGATCGACCTTCTGAAGGAAAGAAGCCATGTGATCAAGGATTTTGCATCAAGGGCAAAGCCCTTTTTCAGGGATGATCTTTTCTATGATCCCAAAGGAGTGGATAAGTATCTAAGCGATGAGAGACTAGAGGTGATTTTGCCCAGGTTGAAGGAAGATTTCCTCAAGATGGAAGATTTTACCGCCGCAGAAATCGAGAGTCTCTTGCGCCGGCGAGCCGAGAAAGAAGGAGTCAAAGCTGCCCTCTTGATCCATGCCCTGAGAATGCTGGTGGTAGGAGAACCGGTTAGCCCGGGAATCTTCGATGTACTCGAGCTTGTGGGTAAAGAAAAAACCATCCAGAGGATAGATGAATTTAAAAGTATTGTAGGAGGCGTAAATGGCTGTTTATAAAAAGATTGAATACAAAGAAGTAAGGGCTCCCCGGGGAACCGAGCTTCAGACCAAAGGCTGGTCCCAGGAAGGGGCGCTACGCATGATGATGAATAACCTCGATCCTGAGGTTGCAGAAAAGCCCCAGGAGCTCATCGTTTATGGAGGCACCGGAAAAGCGGCTCGCAACTGGGAGTGTTTCTGGGCCATCGTAGACAGCCTTAAGGAGCTGGAAAATGATGAAACCTTGATCGTCCAATCGGGGAAGCCGGTGGCTGTGTTCAAGACTCATCCTGCGGCGCCCCGGGTGCTCATAGCTAATGCTCTGATCGTTCCCAAATGGGCTACATGGGATGAGTTCCGGCGCCTGGAAGCCAAAGGCCTGACCATGTTCGGGCAGATGACAGCAGGAAGCTGGATTTATATCGGGACCCAGGGCATTCTGCAAGGAACCTACGAGACTCTGGCCTCGGTGGCCCGCACCCACTTTGGTGGCTCGCTGAAGGGGAAGCTCGTTTTATCCGCAGGCCTCGGAGGAATGGGAGGTGCTCAGCCTATGGCCATCACCATGAATGAAGGAGTGGCTATCGTGGTTGAGGTGGACCGAGATCGCATCCAACGCAGACTGGATACAAAATATGTCGACACCATGGTTGCCAACCTGGATGAGGCCTTGGAGCTTGCTCAAGAAGCCAGAGAAAAAGGCGAAGCCTTGTCCATCGCCCTTCTGGGGAATGCGGCTGATATCCTCCCTGAATTTGTCAAGCGGGGAATCACTCCCGACGTTTTGACGGATCAAACCTCTGCCCATGATGAACTGAATGGCTATGTCCCCCACGGCATCCCCTATGAGGAAGCCCTTAAGCTCAGGGAAAAAAATCCAGAGGAATACATAAAAAGAGCATATGACTCCATGGCTGTCCATTGTCAGGCCATGCTTGAGCTTCAGAAGAGGGGTGCCAGGACTTTTGATTACGGGAACAATCTCCGCGGCCAGGCCCAGAAGGCCGGTGTGGAGAATGCCTTTGATATTCCCGGGTTTGTGCCCGAATACATCCGGCCTCTCTTCTGTTTGGGCAAGGGCCCTTTCCGCTGGGCAGCGCTCTCCGGAGATCCAAAAGATATCCATGAGACAGATGAAGCTGTATTGCGTGAGTTTCCAGAGGATGAGGCCTTGGAGAGATGGATTAGAAAAGCCCAGAGCCAGGTGAAATTCCAGGGGCTGCCTTCCCGGATCTGCTGGCTGGGCTATGGAGAGAGAGCTCGCTTCGGAGCGCTCATCAATCATCTGGTCAAGAAAGGAAAGATCAGCGCTCCCATCGTCATCGGCCGTGATCATCTGGATACTGGTTCGGTGGCCTCACCCAACAGAGAGACAGAGGGTATGAGGGATGGCTCAGATGCCATTGCCGATTGGCCCGTTCTCAACGCCCTGTTGAACGCTGTCTGCGGAGCCTCCTGGGTCTCTGTCCACCATGGAGGCGGAGTAGGTATCGGGCTGGCCATTCACGCTGGAATGGTCATCGTGGCTGATGGTGAGGATTCTACAGAGGAGCGATTGGAAAGAGTGCTGACAGTTGACCCTGGATTAGGGGTAGCCCGTCACGCTGATGCCGGCTATGAAGACGCCGTGGAGACGGCGAAGAAAAAGGGAATAAAAATTCCTATGCTGAAAAGCTGAGGGATTTTTTTTGAACCGTCAACCACCATTGGCGGGCTGTAAACGAAAAGGGATAAGAATCCGAAAAAAATAGCAAAATAACGTTCTATCTAAACTGTCCTGCATTCCATCTTGCAATTAAAATAAGATACCAGGCCATCCACGAGAAGTAATCCTTTTCCTTTTTCTTATGTGGCATGAAATTTGCACTTTGAAAAAGCGAAAAGGAGGTAGAAGGATGAAAAACTCAAGAATCTTAAAAGGGAGTAAAGCTATTTGCTTGACTCTGGCTTTACTGATGACTTTCCTGGCCCTCTTGCCTCTTCACTCTGATGCTAGCGTCTGTGGAGCGGCTTTAGGCAGGTGTGCTGTTGACGCTGTTCTTGTGGGCCTGTTCAGTGGTGTCGCTCCGGGACTTGTTTTTGCCGCGGGGTGCGCCATGGGCTATCAGTGGTGTTTGATGTATTACTGATAAAATTGAACAGATAGGGAGGAGGAAAGATGTTTTTACATGTTTTGAAAAGGCTGAAAACCATAGCTATCCTTTTGGCCGTTTTTGTCCTGCTGTCATCCTTTCTTGCAGTGCCGGTTGAAGCTGGAAGCTGCGAGACGGCTCTTTTTGCCTGTTGGGATGATTTTGGCTGGATGGCTCTCTCGGGTGCTGTCTTTTGTGCGGCCGGATACATATTTTGTAAGAAGTACATCAGAGGTTGATCGGATAGACTGAGAACTTTTTTGAACCACGACGTCTTTGAAAGTGACTGCTTGCAATAAAAGCTGTGAGGAACAGGGATGATAGAAAGGAAAAGTCTACTCTTATTTCTGCTTTTTGTTGCTTTGAGCATCTCTCAAGGCCTCCTGGAGGCAAAAGAGCTGAGGAAGGTTTCTCTTGAGGAGGTCTTATCCATCGGGAGACTGGATGATGATACTCTCTTTCAGTGGGCAGGAGTGGCAGTTGACCCTCAAGGAAATATTTATCTATCCGATGCAATGGATTATTCCCTTAAAAGATTTGACTCCCAAGGTAATCTCATCAAAAAAGCGGGAGGAAAGGGGCAAGGCCCGGGAGAATTCATGGCCCCTCGTCTTCTGGATTGTTCAGAGAATTACCTTTATGCTACAGATCAGGATTTTCGCGGTCTTAAAGTCTTTGACAGGGAATTGAATTTCGTCCGCAATATCATGATAAAGATGCTTGTCTCTGATCTCAGGATTCTCTCCGATTCAGAAATTGCAGTGACTTCTCTTCCTATGCTTGAGAAACCTGCCGTATTCATCTTTGATCAAGAAGGAAAACTTGTCAGAGAGATTAAATACTCAGACAGAGATTCACCTCTGATGATGGACGTGGTGAGTTTCGATTTTGATCAAGAGAGGAATCTTTATCTGGCCTATAACTTTCAAGACCGGATAGAGAAATGGAGCAAAACAGGTGAAAAATTGTGGTCGATAAACCTTCTCAAGGTCAAAAAGGTCAAGAAAAAGAAGGTTTCCTCCTTTGTTGTTCCTACTGAATTGGTTTTCAAGGATGTGGCAATTGACGGAGAAGGGAACCTCTTTGTGCTGGGAGGCCATTTCTCTCAAAACAGGAGTTGCGATGTCTATGTTCTCAATCCTGAAGGCAAGCATCTTGCTACTTTTACCCTGCCTGATACATCCCACTGCATCTATATCGATGGGAAGAATTGCCTCTATTCAAGAGCTAATCAAGGGATCACATTGAAAAAGTTCAGGATGGACTATGTTTATCAGTGAGGCGGTTGTCTGAGCAGATCTGAGTCCCGCCAAAGGTGCATACTCGGTTGAGAGAAAGCTGGTCCAGTCATGTATAAAAAGAAGGCTAAGACGGGCATATTTTTTTTCTTGTTGATTATGATACATATTCCCCTTATGGGATTGGGATGGCAAGGGCTGTATGAGAGGTTTGCGGAGAGTCAGGCAGATGCCGAAAGCAGGCTTTCCAGCCATTCATGGCTTATTTTTGTCATGGATTTTAGCATTCTGATGTGTACCCCCTGCCTTGATTCTTTCCTGAATTTTTATCATGAAGTTTCGAGATGTCCGAAGAAAGAAGTGGTCTGGGGAGTACTGGTCTTAGATGAGCACGGGAAAGATACCGCGGAGATGAAATTATTGTTCAGGGTGGCAGAGAAAAAAGTGAGAGGTTTTGCAAAAGCCAATAACATCAGGTGCCCTATACTGATCGATTCTTCTGCTGTTTTTAGAGATATTGCTGGTGGCGGGACAGCCATCATCCTCTTTGATCATAGAAGAAATTGTGTCAGGAAATACAACTTCCCCCTCCAGCCAGGCCAGAAGGGCGAAATCATTGAGACGCTGACTCATTGAAGCTGTACTCTTTTTTAGGATGGGTCCTGTCATTTGGATCAATGTTTCATTGACAAGAGAGAAGCCATTTATTAATTTTAGGCCATGAGTGTCTGGCCCATCCTGGGTGAAATCTCTCTTTCTTTGCTGATTGTGTTTTTTCTGGCCTTTTCTCTTTTTAGCCTTCTTGAGAGAGAGTTGAGAGCATTCGGGATAAGCTCGATTTTCTTTCTGTTGCTTCTCTTTACAAACATCGGCCTATTTTTCTTAGAGGAGCCTCTGAGAAGCTGGACTTTTGGCAGCGCTTTTGCCCTGGTCTTCCTCTTTGTGCTTTTCACAATGTTTCCTCCCCTGAAGAAACATCTCACAGCAATTGTCGGCGAGCAGAAGAGGGTGGATGAGAGGGATGTTATCTTTGCCCGGTTTGAATACCAGGAAGGTACTGAAATATTCGAGGATTATTATAAAAGGAAGCCTGAATACAAAAGAATCGATGATGAGATAAGGGAGATTCCTGACATTCTCTCTCCATTTCATACCAAAAGGAACCTCTGGAATTTTTCTCTGGCAGCAGCTGAGTTTGATTTTTTAGAACACCAGCTTAACCAGGTGAGTGGGTCTGTCAGAGACATAAAGTTGACATCCTCTGCTTATGAGAACACGCAGAAAATAAAAAGCATCATAGGGTATCTGGGGTCTGATGTCTGTGGGATTTGCTCATTGAATCAGGTTTATCTCTATTCCAATGTGGGAAGGGGGCCAGAACCGCATGGAAGTGCGATAGACCTTAAACATAAATTTGCTATCGTTTTTGCGGTGGAAATGGATTTGAAAATGGTGAGGGTGGCTCCCCATGCTCCTGTCATCGTGGAGACTGCCAAGAGATATGTTGAGGCTGCCAGAATTTCCATCATCCTCGCTCATTTGATCCGCCGCTTGGGATATCCAGCCCGGGCCCACATCGCTGGCAGCAATTATCAGGCGGTGCTTCCTCCTCTTGGCTGGGAGGCCGGAATAGGGGAGTTGGGAAGGCTGGGGATACTGATTACCTATAAATATGGCCCCCGGGCCAGACTAGGCCTGGTCACTACGGACCTTCCATTGATCCCTGACAGGCCAAAGGCCTTCGGAGTACAGGATTTTTGCCAAAAATGCCAGAAGTGTGCCAGAAATTGCCCGGCTCAAGCCATCGATTACGGGGAAAAAGTCGAGGAGAATGGTGTTTTGAAATGGGTACTAAAGAGGGAAGAATGCTATCGCTTCTGGCGAAAGGTGGGAACGGACTGTGCTCTCTGTATTTTTGTCTGTCCCTACAGCAAGCCCCACAACTTCTTCCATAGAGTCATAAGAAAAATGACAGAAAGGTCTTCCGCTGCTCAGACTCTTTCAGTCTGGGGAGATGACTTCTTTTATGGCAGCTCTCCCCGCCACCATGGATCTCTGTTTGACTTTCGAGCTTAAAGATAGAATCTAGACAAAAATCACGAGGAGAAGATTCTTTACAGTCCGGTTTTATTCTTTTTTCTCTCTGATCGGTTTATGATACTTTTTTTCGCCCCAAGGTGACCAGAGTCCGTAGCTTTCCTCATGAATGCGGCATTTTCCCTCTGCGGTCCATTTGAAAGAGTAGTTATAGCCGAACCACAGGTATTCGTCACCACCGCCGTTTTCAGTTGTGATGATGTAGCGGGCATCCACGTTTCCGATTCCAAGGACTCCCCGGCCCGGACGGTCTGTATCGCCCTTGTTAGGATCAAAGGGGATCCATCCGTATGGAGGAAGATAGACTTCTGTCCAGCGGTGATAAACATCGTCGATACTGGCATCATCACCGCGGCGGCTGACTGCCCCCACATATCTTATGGGAACGCCCAACGCCCGACAAAGAGCAATCATGGAGTAAGAATACTCAGAGCAGGATGCGGTGCCTCGCCTGAGAACGGTTGGAGCCGGATTCCATCCTCCTAGAGGTTTGAGGTTGTAGCTGAGGTGTTCTCCTAGAAAGTCGAACACCCGGCGGGCGATCCAGTAGGGATTCTTCTCTTCCCCTGCAATCTTACGGGCGAGATTCTGGATGTAAGGATCGCTGATGCGGTATTTGTCTCCGTCCCGGGTGTATTTTTCTCTGATGTCCTGAGGAATATCTTCGATGTTTCCCACTTTATCCGGATAGATGAAGTATTCAACGGCATAGATTTTAGCCTTCACTTTCCAGCTGGGCTTAACCACAGAGGTGGCTTTTAAGTCTTCGTAATGGAAGTGAGCAATCTTTTGGCCCCAGCTGTCCTCGATGATTTCGTTAGGCTCAGGATCGAACTCAACCTTTCCCATAAGAGTCTGGTTGTCACGGGTTTCGGCAAGAGGAAGGTAGATATCCAGTGTCTTGACTGTTCCTGGACCGTAGTTTCGAAACTCCTTGACGAAATAGAGGGACATCTGCCGCTGGTCCCACTTGGAGATGATGTCTTTGCAGAAGACCTTGACCTTGTATATCTCGTCGTTTTCATAATCGACATTCCAGAGAACGTCATTTCCCCAAGCCAATCCGTAAGGAAAAGGACCGTAGGAGCGGAATGAAGAAATAGTGAGCCCATCGGAGGGATTGACTAGGTAGATTCTATCTTCAGCCCGGTCTGAGACCCAGAGATACTTGCCGTCGAAAGCAAGGCCTGCCGGCTCAGAGGCAGGAGATGGGAAATTCTGGACCATCATTCCATCCACAGTGGAAACCTTGAGCAGGATGTCTTTACTGTAGTCGGCGATCCAGATATATTCACCATCCCAGGCCAGGTCACGTGGGTTGGAGCTGTTGGATTCCAGGATGGAAAGGGCTCTCCCTGTTTCAGGATCCAGGAGATACATGTGTTTTTCGCCTGCATCGATATGCCAGAGGTTCTTTCCATCCCAGGCGAGTCCCTCTGGTTGATAGCCTGGCGAGTCGAAGCTCTTTATGATTTTTCCGCTTTCAGGATCGACCTTGTAGATTTTGTCGGTGAAACTGTCACTCAGCCAGAGATTCTTCCCGTCGAATGCCAAGCCTGTTGGACAGGGCCCTGGAGTCTTGATGACTTGGAGAATATCTCCGACCTTAGACCAGGCCGGAGTAAGACAGAGTAAGATGATGATGACGAAAAGGATGGTTTTTTTCATGAAGGCCTCCTAGTAATAAGTGCAAAGTGTTCTCATTATATCAAAAAAAGGGGATAGTTCCATTTTTT
>CAYSCW010000043.1:0-19682 GCA_964429795.1 uncultured Eubacteriales bacterium | reverse complement strand
GTCTGGTAAGAATCCCAATTTGTCGATGAAAATGTAAGGGTTGCACCAGATTGGATAAATATATCAGTGTCACCGCTGATACGACTTACAGAAACATTGACATCGGGGGAAGGCTGAAAGTTGAGTTTTACTTGAAATGTATCTATCCCGCCCTCTGGAACAGACACATTTTCCTTGTCTGTTACAAATTCATTCCTTTCAAAACTTGCTGCTATGGTGTGATCGGCTGTGACATTTGTAAAGTTATAACTGGTTACAGCTCCTACTGACTCTCCATCTACCAAAACGTCAAATACATGATACCCAGTAGCAGGCGTTATGGTGAATGTCTGATCACTACCATGGTCTACTGTCACATCCCCTGATGGCGAAATACTTCCGTTAGCCCCAGCTGAGGCAGTGATAGTATAAATATCAAGAATTCCAGTGTAATCCTGATTCTCTTGATTAGAGACTATATTGTTGTAGTCCCGGCTGGATGGTGTAAAACCGTACCCCGTCATCTGAGGTGTGGCTGTGCCTGAAAATCCATGACTGACTGTGGCACTGTAAAAACCAGAGGCATTTGTTGTTGGATTGCCAGGTAATCCGTTTATCTGAACTCCCTCAAGCGGTGTAGATTCGTTATCAGTCACGGTACCAGATATCGTGACTTCCGCAGGGTCAAAAGTAGCGGTGATGCTACGATTTTGATCCATGGTCACAGTCAGAGGACTATCATTCTCATGACCTGCTGGGACATCTCCTGTCCATCCAGAGAATACTGAATCAGGTTCTGCTAACGCCGAAAGAATTACATCTGTTCCCTCTGCATAATCCTTTGAACAGTTTGTACCACAGTTGATTCCACCATCATTACTGGTTACTGTCCCTGACCCCGTTCCTGTTGTTGTAATAGTTAGGGTATAATTCTGGATAAAGTTTGCTGTTATCGTCTTGGCTGAATCCATAACTACGGTCAGCGGATTATCACTGCCCGATGCATCACCACTCCACTGGCTAAACGTGTACCCTGCATTGGCCTCCGCTAAAAGCTGTACAGAAGTATCATACGTATAAGTGGTCTGGTTCGGATTCTTGGTTACGCTCCCCACACCCTCCGGATTCACCAGGATGGTCAATGTATAAGAGTCGATCTCGAATGTGGCCTCTATGGTGTGATCAGCTATGACATTCGTAAACGTGTATTCTGTCACCTGACCTTCCGATACGCTATCCACTAAAACATCTTGTACGTGGTAGCCCGAAGCAGGCGTTATGGTGAATGTCTGGCTTCCGCCCGCATTCACCACCACTTCCCCTGAAGGATCTATAGTCCCATTTGCACCTGCTGAGGCTGTGATGGTGTAAGTGTTCTGGATAAAGTTTGCTGTTATCGTCTTGGCTGAATCCATAACTACGGTCAGCGGATTATCACTGCCCGATGCATCACCACTCCACTGGCTAAACGTGTACCCTGCATTGGCCTCCGCTAAAAGCTGTACAGAAGTATCATACGTATAAGTGGTCTGGTTCGGATTCTTGGTTACGCTCCCCACACCCTCCGGATTCACCAGGATGGTCAATGTATAAGAGTCGATCTCGAATGTGGCCTCTATGGTGTGATCAGCTATGACATTCGTAAACGTGTATTCTGTCACCTGACCTTCCGATACGCTATCCACTAAAACATCTTGTACGTGGTAGCCCGAAGCAGGCGTTATGGTGAATGTCTGGCTTCCGCCCGCATTCACCACCACTTCCCCTGAAGGATCTATAGTCCCATTTGCACCTGCTGAGGCTGTGATGGTGTAAGTGTCTATGGCAAAACTCGCTGATATGGTATGGTCTGAGCTCACTGCGTTAAATGTATATGATGACAGCGGTCCCTGGGAAACATCGTCCACCACCACATCGACTATGTGATAGTTTGGGTCAGCTGATATCGTAAATGTCTGGTCCTCTCCGTATTCAACACTCACTTCACCCGAGGGCGAAATACTTCCTTCTGCCCCTGCGCTGGCTGTGATGGTATAAGTCTGACCAAATGCATTACTCAGGGAAAAAAGAGTGAGGAGCATAAGAAAGGGTGCAATTCTAATGATAGAGGAGTGTTTCTTATTTAATTTGTTAAGAAAGGACAACAATCCTCTCCCTCCCAATTAAGAGACGGAAAGGAGTTTGGGGGAGGAACCTCTCCTTTTTCTTCCTTTTCCGCCTTTAAATTAACTATTCCCCAAAAAGATTAAAGACAGACACTACCTTTTTAGGGAATGTATTTTAATCATATATATTTATCATAAATTGTCAATAAATGTCCATTAATCTTGATTGTTTTTATCGATTTCTATCCCTGTTCTTACTCTGTATGTATTACCAATATGATGATTCTAAAGAAATGTAAAATTGAATCAGGAACAGGGAGCTAGAGTTTATAGCGATCAAAGTCGCCCCCTTGAGTAGAAAAAATCACCCCCAAAATCGTCTTTAGAGGCGATTGAGTATCACATCCCATTAGTTTATTCATGAGGTATGTTTAGAGTGAAAAAAGTCCTTTTTGTCTCATTGTTAATTTTTTGTATTGTTAACTCTCTATCAGCTGATGACAAGATTTTTCGTTCGCTTCAATTCAGTGCCGTGGTATCAATTAATTTAGACACAATGTTAACCTATGATGCTATCTGGAATTATGGAGCAAAAGAGAGAAATCCGATTGTTGCCGCCCATATTAATAACCTTCCGTTGACTTTAGGGATAGACTCTTTGATCAACATGACTTTAGTTTGGGGAACAAACAAAATTTATAAGAAAAACAAAACCCTGGCATACGCGATTGTCATTGGAGTAAATTTGATTCAAGCTTACTGTTTTTATACACACTACCAATTGAGGCACCAAGCTGTTAGATAAAATCGCTTTTTATTATTGTCTCCTCTACCATCTGATTCATTCCACTTTATCAAGCACACTTCTTCTTGTCCGGGCTCCATCTTTATCATATTTTTTATCCAAACCACTGAGTCTTCTAGGTGCAATTTAATAAATATAGGCCTGCTATCTTAATTTTCGGTTAAAAAAATTTAGGCTAGATATAAAAAAAAGATTGATTATTTCAATATAAAGTGAATAAAATATCATCAACAAAAAAAAACAAGAGAAATTAAATCAAAATGTTAAGAAGAATTTAACCTAGGAGAAGAAGAATGGCAAAGAAAGCAGCAAAAAAACCCAAACCAAAAGTAGCAAAAAAGAAAGCTCCGCAAAAGGCAAAGAAAGGAAAAGCTAAAAAAAAGAAGTAACTGATTCCAATTTAATTTTTCCTTTTCGACAGAATTAAAGGAATAAAGGGGGGATTTTTTTCCTTTAAGACTAACGAATACTAAATAAAGTATCTGTGGCACGCCTGGGGCGATTCGAACGCCCGACCTACGGATCCGGAGTCCGTCGCTCTATCCCCTGAGCTACAGGCGCACAACTGAGCATTTGAATATTATAACAAATTATTCAAATTACTTAACGGTAATTCTAATAATCCAGAGCCATTAAAATTTGACGTACACAATTTTGCCACAAATATTTATATGTGCGATTATACGAATCCACAATTATTCGAAAAGATGTATGTTATGAATTATAGAAAAACAAATAAACGACAGATTTGAAAACTATATTTTAGAATCTTTTATCCTGAGGATCATCTATACGCATACAGTAATTTTAAGTTGATCCTCTCCTCTGCCCTCAATGCGGCGCAGAGATGAAAGTCATCTCCTTTATCGAAGATCACAAAGTTATCGATAGGATCATCCGCCATCTCAAGCTCACCTTTGAGGCTGAGCGGGTTAGGTTTGGGGGGGTCGGACCGCCTCCGCCTCATTATTGCCCAACACGAGCTCCTGATGGCAGCCGAGGAGCAGGAGAAATATCTCTGAGGGCCTCTGTGGTTGTCTTTTTGCTGATTCGATGACGGAGTTTATCTAAAACTTGATGGTTTGAAGGTTTCGGTTGATTCGTTACTCTTTTTGAGTCGTTGACCTTGTCTTTTTGGATGTGATACTCTCATTTCAGGATGTCAGTGGATGGAAATTATGGAAAATGATTAGGGATCTGGATCAAAGACAAAAACGAATTTCCTATATTTTACATTGATTCTTTCCTCATTCCTTGATATTTTTTTCAATGTAAGGATCAGAGGATTAAATTGGCTATTAATTGCCCCAAATGTCATTTTGATAATCCTGACAACTCCCGTCTTTGTGCTAGCTGTGGAATACAATCCATTCTTTCTAAAATTTTTCCGTCTCTCGAGCCGAACCCCTTACGTAACTCAACGAGGTTAATACTTTTATTTTTAATAGTCTTATCACTTGGGATAAAAATTTCCTCTCAACAAAGAACAGGATTATTAGAGATGGGAAAACCCACTGTAAAAATATCTATTTATCCTTTGGAGCCAACAACTAAAGATATGATCACTTTCACTGTAAACGCTCAGGATAATAGTGGAACGGGCTTAAAAAGGATTGCTATTTTAATCAACGAAAAGGAAGTAAAAGCTTGTTTAACGTCTCCTTGTGTTTTTGTAGGGGGGCCTTATCCTGAAGGTTCCTTGGAGTATGGGGCCAAGGTCCTTGACTATACAGACAATGAACCCTGGACAGGCAACAGAAAAGTTTATGTGAGAAAGGCACCACGTTCTGCGGGATTACCAGGGAAAATAATTAAATTATTACCATTAGCAGAAAACGTGAATACTCAATGGGCGAATGGTTATGTGGATCTTCCTTTTCCTGGAGAAGAAAGTGATTTCAGAGGTTTCGCTGGCTATCGATATGATGCTTTATTGGAGGATGATAAGAAATATTCACAAGTCTTGTTGATGCGTCCTCAGTTGCGAGATGAATTTGGATTAATTCTAGGAATATTTAGAATCGAAAATCTACCAGCAAAAGCGACATTCAGGACAAGAATTGGATTTTTGAAGGAAGCAAGTCAAACAGATGGCGCTGAGTTTAGAGTTTTTGTGAAAAAAGATCCATCCTTTTACGAAGCCAAGAGGTGTTATTATGACGGCCGTTTGGATGATCTTGCTTTATATCTGGGTAGATATGCTGGTCAGAAGGTTGATGTTGTCTTACAGGTTCATGTTTTGTATACATCAACTCAGGATTTGGCTGTATGGATAGACCCAAGGATTGAATGGTAAGAAAATTTTGACATTTCATGCGTCAGAAGACAATTTGGGATAATTTCATTTTGATTTTTCATTGATTTCTTTTTTTAATTCTTTTGCCACTTAAAGATAATAATGTCGAGCATTAGAATTTATTTGTTTTTCCGTTAATGCGGTTAAAGCCTTCGCTTTCAGCAATTTTACTTCCCTGGATTCGGGGTCAAGTGCAATTATGTAGTCTGCAAGTTGACAAGCCCATTGATAATCTTTTAAAGCGATGGCTTCCTTTATTTGATTCATAATTTTTTCTTCTCCACCAGCCAATTTCACAATTCGTTCTGCTTCTTCGACTGGCGGTAGTGGATATAAATTTGTTGAATTGCCGTCAAACCAGCCGAGATAACCACAATAAATTGATCTCACAGACCATTCAACTGTCCCATAATATTCTCGAAAATATTCTCTATTCGCCAGTGAAGCTGGCAACCTGACAAATTGAACCAACTCATCAGGTGTTAATCCTTTATTCATTCCCCTTAATGTTTGATTCAAAACAAATCTTATAGCATCCCTATAATCTGTCAATACTTCCCGAACATTTTCAGCAGCTTCAATCCCTTCCATTGTCATGATTGATAATAGCAAAAACGAATTTCCTATATTTTTTAATTGAAAACACTAGACTTATTGTTGACAACT
Organism: uncultured Eubacteriales bacterium; assembly: GCA_964429795.1. GTDB lineage: Bacteria > Acidobacteriota > Aminicenantia > Aminicenantales > Aminicenantaceae > CAYSCW01. The sequence goes on along the minus strand of CAYSCW010000043.1, from coordinate 13,831 downwards.
GAATTCCTAAAATGTAAATTAAAAAAACATTAACCAATTCTCTTGAAGGAGGGAAATCAAAATAGCAAAAAACTTGGGCACAATTAAATTTCTATTGTGGATTGGAATTGTTTTATTTTTACTCTGGTTTATAATCTTTTCATTTACCCCGGAAAGAATTCTTACTGCTTTGGCTGTTCCTGAAACTCAGGGATTCTTCCTACGCTTGTACGGAATTTTCCCATTGGGTTGGGCTGTTCTATTTCTGTTTGCATTAAAGGATGTTGAGAGAAACATTGCTATCATCAACAGTGCAATAATTACAGCAGCATTGGTGATTATTTCTATTGTAGTTTATCACTTTATTGAAACTGCAACAGGATGGTTCCACTGGTCAAGCGCAGCGGTGCTCTTTGTTTATAATATGCTACTTTTTATATTCAAACCAAAAGCAGTTTAACATCTGGTTTAAATAGACTCCTCTCCCTGTCAACATTTTGTCACAGAATTTGATTAAGATCGCCTACTTTTGCATATAATTGATAAAACGAAAATATGGGATTTCCAGGGGAAAGCTGGCGCCCCTGACAGGAATCTAACCTGTGGCCTACGGATCCGGAGTCCAGCGCTCTTTCTGTCATAACCAATCGGTCACATTTTAGACACAAAACTCGAACTTCAATAAATAGTGAAGTCTTAATTGTCTGAAAACAAATTAGATGTCGAATCTAAAAAATAATAAGAGTGAAGGATTCCAAATCCGACGATTTTGTTCTACTAAGCTTTCAACCCAGCCAGCCTCTTCTTCGCATCCTCAACTTCAAGAATACCGGGATCAGCATCCTTCCAGAGGTCTATGAATTTCTCGTAGTGCTCCTTGGCTTTGTCCATCTGGCCTTTCTGTTCGTACAATCTGGCCATCCTGTAATGGTACTTTGGATGAATAAGAAACCTCTCTGGACTTTTTGGATCAAACAAAATAAGTCGTTTGTACACAGTGATAGCTTTGTCAAATTCTCCCTTTTGAATGTAGGCCCTGGCTAATACATCCTTAAGAATGGGCACATTGTAGGAAATAACATACCAACTGAACATCGACCTTATCATTCCTAAAGACGACATCTTTTCTCCAACTGAGACCGCATCTTCTACAGAACCATTGGCCAGCAGGATCTCAGTTGAGAGCAAGTCATAACGGAATTTTATTCGGATTTCTGTGGATGGATTTACCTTTGGTATTTGCAATTTGACCTCAGCCAACCTGGATTCGGCAGAATCGTTTCTTCCTCTCTCTAAATCCAATAATCCAAGATAAACGCTATATAAAGCTTGAAAAAAAGGCATAGAGGAAGGGAAGTTTTTCGCCATAATGTCATGCCAATTTTTGAAGCACTTCTGGGAAAGTTCATGTTCTCCTCTATCATAATGAACCCAACCTCTTACATAGTCTATCCAAGCCTTCCACAACTCGTTTTCCACCGACTGGGCTATTTCGTCCGCTTTGTGTAGTTCTGTTAGAGCTTGATCAAAGTTTCCAAGCCAGTACTCATAGAATCCTTTCCATACATATCCTTCGGCTTTTGAGCCTGGCGATAGGGCTTGAGAAATAAATTGATCGATCCATCTCTTACACTCATCATAATCTTCCCTTAAGGCATAGATATAGGCAATCTTCCAATCTGAACCAAAGTCATTTTTAACTTCTAACGCTTCTTTGTATTTGACTAAGGACTTATCAAGCTTTCCTATCCTCAGATACATCTCAGCCATAGAATCTAGTGGATTCGCATCCCCAGGAGATACTGAAGCATATTTTTCAAAGTATTCTATAGCTTTCTCGAAATCCCCCATATAAGAATAAGTATAGGCAAGTTCATTAATTGCGAAACCAAAGTTGGGATCAAGTTCCAATGTTCTTTGGAATTCTTTGATGGCCTCATCGAATGATTCCTGTCCTTTGTATTCTAAGCCTAATTCATAGTGAGCTCGTTTCTCCTTAGGGTATTTCTTTACTAATTCCTTTAGAATACCTAATCTCTTCTCTAGATCTCTCTCAATGTGCATGGCATAAGCAGCTTCAATAAAAAGTCGCTCTTTATCTGTTGCTTTCTCAGAAAACTTCTTAGCTTTCTCGATTGCATCATCTCTCGCTTTGGTATTACCTAAAACAGTGTAAACATCAGCGAGATAGCGGTAAGCTAAGGCGAAGGTCGGGTCGATCTCAACTGCCTTCTCTAGAAATCGTCGGGCATCATCAAAGTAGTATTTTTCCTTGTCCTCTCTTCCTCTTAAAAAGAAATTGTAGGAATCCATGGAAGCGGTGGTGGCCTCAGCAATACTGAGTTGAGTGGCTCTTATTTTACGCTCTGAGAGCCCGACTCCCCGAGAGATTTCCTTACTTAGTTCATCAATCTGGCTTTCGAGAATGCTCTGGACTCCAATGCCTTTTGAGCTGGCACTCCTCAGAAGGCTCTTTGAGTCGATATCCAAAACTTTCACATCGGTAGCAAACATATCCCCGGCCTTAACAAAACTCCCCAAGACAATAACATCTATTCCATCCAATTGGCACAGCTCAAAGCCCAAATCCCTATCAATAATTTCCACATCCTCTTTTCCCATCTGCTTGAGGAGGTCATGCATTCTTTCCCATGTGGTCACACTCAAATATCCTGACTGTTCAAGGCTGGTGATAAGCAGATTGGGAATAGCCTCTTGCAGATAGTCGAAGGCCTTATCTCCAGTTTGATTTTTAAAACCGATGACAGCGATAGATTGCCTTTCTGAAGGAAGTGGCAATGCTCCTTTTTGTAGAATGAAACGCCAAATGATTATTCCAATTATTGCAAGAACAATAACTGCCATAGCAGGGACGAAAAGCTTCCTTAAGCTAAGCTTTACTGTTATTTCTCTTGAAGTGAGAGGTTTTCTTCTGGGAACTACTCGCTCTGTGGCAGGAACTCCTTTCTCGATATTAACAAGCTCGGAGCGAACTTCACCTGCACTCTGATACCTTTTCTCTTTATCCTTTTCCAAGCATTTAAGGATTAAATGGCTCAAATCATCAGGAATCTGGGCATTGAATTCTTTCGGGTCTTTAGGAGCTTCACTCTTGTGCTTGACTCCTATAACGAAAGGAGTATCACCTTCAAACGGCACCCTTCCTGTTAACATCTCGTAAAGGATGACTCCTAACGAATAGATGTCTGACTGCTGATCGACTTCCTTTCCCTCTACTTGTTCCGGCGACATGTATTCAGGTGTTCCTATCATCACTCCTGCACCTGTGATTCCCTTCGCCTCGAGTGAGTGGGCAATACCGAAATCCATAATTCTGGCATTTCCCTCTTTGTCTATCATGATGTTGCTGGGCTTGAGATCACGATGCACAACACCAAGTCTGTGCGCTTCAGACAACCCCTCGCATACTTGTTTGGCAATTCTTATTGTTGTCCCCACTGTTAATTGTCCAGACCTTCTGATGAAGCTTTTTAAATCTTCCCCGCTCACATACTCCATAGTGATAAAGCGTGCCCCTTCTGACTCCCCAAGATCAAACATGCGACACACATTCTTATGGGCTATCATACGTGCTGTTTTCAACTCGTTTCTGAATCTTTCAATAGTCTTCTTATCTGAAGCAATCTCTGGTTTAATTAGCTTGAGGGCAACTTCTTGTTCTAACTTAGCATCCTCAACTCTGTAGACTCTTCCCATCCCGCCTTTACCTAGTTCTTCGATGATCTCGTACCTATCTGCAAAGGTAGTTCCTCTGGTTAATTCTTCCTTGTGAGTTTCAATGGTTTCTGTGACAGCTATACCTTCGGAAGGATGAAGAGGTGAGGCACACTTACCACAGTAAATGGTATCATCGGGATTCTCATGATGACATTTGGAACATTTAATTGACATTGCTGTCCCCTTATTTTCCCGTTGTTGGTCTTGGAAAAGATATCAAGGAATGAAGGGGGTGTCAAATTGTGACCAAATTGTGACCGTCTGAGATGTACTTTCCCATACCTAGATATACCTACACGTACCTAGAATAAATTTCGTAAATTGTTGATAAGATTGACTATTACTTTGTTTTCAAGGACTTAGGAAAAATAAAGAAATCGGATCCGGGATTCGTCGCCTATCCCCTGAGCTAGAGGCGTACCAGAGAATTGCTGAGTTTTTATAACAGATTATTCTTTCGACTTCAGAGGGGGCTATATAAGGATGTCTAAATACCAGCAACAACTACGTCTGTAAAAACCAGGCTCGGCGTCTGGAAGGAAGAATAAATCCAAGGGTCGTTGGCAACTTCGACAAGCCTGTTCCAAAACTTGAGGTGATTGTCAGCAATGTTCATTTCAGAAACAGGATGCACCAGCTCGCCTTCATCAAAAAGCTGACCGATAATACCTATCGATGCATCGCCAGTAGTCGAGTTGGAATTACCGCCGATGAATCCGGTGATGAAGATGCCTCTTCCGAGATCCTTCATGATTTCCTTGACTGAGCGATTTCCTGGAGGGACAACCAGGTTTGAAGGTCCTCCTGTTGTCGGATCCCAATCGAGTTTCCTGCTGTAGTACCAATCGATATAGAACTCTTTCAACACACCCTTGTCGATCATGGTTCTCTTCTTCGTTGCAAACCCATCGCTATCATACAACCGGCTTCCCAAGCCATTCACAACAAAGGGATCATCGGTGACTGTGAAATGTTCGCCTGCAATCTTCTTACCTTTCATATCCGCAAGGAAGGATTGTTTTTGCTGGATGTTCCTTCCATACATAGCCGCAAGAAAACCCCCGAAAAGCCTTGGAACATTCCTGTTCTCTACGATAATGGGCAGGGTCTCTGTTTTGATTTTTTTGGCACCGAGTAAAGCGAGAGTGCGTTCCGCACAAACAGCACCGATTTCCTCAGGCTTGGGCATGATTTTTCCTTTAACAGCCGCAGCAGAGTTACTCCCCATGGGTCTCCGGTCCCCTTCATCCAGAGCAGTCATCTGTGCGCCAGCCCAGTAAATGGTGGCTTCCGTATATCCGTCAAAACCATTGCTGCTCATCAGGGCCGATTCAACACGGCTGTCATACTCTTCTGCTGTAACCGTTACAACCTTATCCCCGCCTTTTGCAAGACAGGCTTCTTCTATTGTTTTCACCATTTTGTGTCGGCCTTCAGGCGTAAGCTTTTTATAGTCAGGGTCGATAAGGCCTAATTCTACATCTGCTCTACCCTTGTAATATTTCGGGTCTGGTAAAACACGATAAGGATCCTCTGCTAAAAGCTTTGTCATGGCCACGGCATTTGAGAGAAAATCTTTCAAAGCGGTCTTACGCAAATCCGAAGTGCTCTGGATTGAAAATCGGCCATCGGCATAGACTTCGATGAAAAGCCCTTTTGTGGAAGCCTCTTTGATATTCTCGGGCTTGCGCTCCCGGTAGCTTATCTCAACGAAACGCTCGCTGTTAATACCGACCCGACATTCATCAGCGCCTGCCGATTTTGCGGTCTTGATCGACCAATCAGCCAAATCATACATTTCTTTCTTCATCGTTACTCTCCTTTCATCTGGCTTTTACACCGCCAACAGTCAATGATTTCACCAGGCAGGTTGGTAGGCCGAAGCCGCAGGGAACTGCCTGCCCGCCTTTACCGCAGAATCCACTTCCACCTTTGTTCATTTCGAGGTTGTTTGCCACCATGGTGATGTTCCTCAGCATCTTGGGGCCGTTGCCCATGATGTTAATATCCTTGATGGGCGCAGTGAGCTTACCGTCTTCGATCATTTGTCCTTGAGAGACATAGAACGCAAAATCACCTTCACCTATCTTCACCTGCCCGTTGCTGACATCCTGGACATAGATACCATCTTTCGCGCTTTTGATGACATCCTCTGGCGTTGCTGGACCTGCCAGCATGTAAGTGTTCCGCATGCGAGGTTGTATATAGTGCTGATAGCTTTCTCGACGGCCGTTTCCTGTGGGTTTTACGTTATAATGCTTGGCAGAAATCTTGTCGTGCATGTAGCTGGTAAGGATTCCGTTTTCGACCAGGACAGTTTTCTGTCCAGGAGTGCCTTCATCATCAAAGTTAATGGAACCCAAAAGATTTGGCACAGTGCCATCGTCAACGATAGTCACAAAGGGCTCAGCAACTTGCTTTCCGATCATAGTGCAGTAGGTGGACATCTTCTTCCAGTTGAAGTCAGCTTCCATCCCATGTCCGATGGCTTCGTGAAGCAGGACACCAGTGACACCCGGACCCAAGACAACTGGCATCTCTCCAGCGGGAGGTTGCACCGCATCAAAAAGAACAAGCGCATGATCCACTGCCATCTTAGAAACCTCTTCTGCAACAGCTTTAGTGTAGAAAGAAAAGTCTCTACGGCCGCCGATGTTCCAACCGGCCCGTTCTCGCTTTCCATCCTTCTCCGCCACCACAGATGCATAAATATAATTTTTGGGTTGCAGGTCTTCGGCTTTTGTGCCGTCGCTGGTGACCACCAGTATCCGTTTCTGCTGGTCATGAAACTGAGCATACACTTTGGTGACCAGGGGTGAGAGAGAGAAGCATCTGTCATTTACAGACGTGACGAGCGGAAGCTTGGATTCGAGTGGAACTGAAGTGAGCAGAGTCTTAAGGGGGTAGTAGTTTTTTGTCTTCAGTGTCACAAACTCACCGGCTGGTTTCTTTGCCTCAGCGTCAGATATCGTGGCCGCAGTAGAGGCAGCTGCCAGCATGGATTGCTCAGTCAATTCCTGGGTGAATCCATAGCCAACCTGCTCGCCTTTCACGGTTCGAATGCCCACGCCGAGAGCAACATCGCTGTAAGCTCTGCTGACTTTGCCGTCTTCAAGGATTATCCAGTTACCGATGGTGTGCTCGAAGTAGAGATCTGCAAAGTCTCCTCCCTTAGACAACGCCTTGGCAATGACCTTATGACACAAGCTGTCGGTAATGCCAAATTCGCTCTCAAAATAACCCGGCGTATCTGCACGAGCAAGCGAATACAAACCCTTTGGCAAAAGCGGGGTGGCAACAGTCACAGCTGCCGCAGTGGCTGAGGTCTTGATAAAAGCGCGTCTTGTGATTTTTTTCATACAGTCCTCCTTCCTGATGGATTAAATTTAGCCTTTAAATTGAAAGGCCTGATTAATTTGGACTAATCCCTCAGATATTATATGCGTAAAAAATTAAAAAAAAGTTACTCATTCATGGATGTTCCGATTAGATTTTGAAATCTACTTCTTTTGTACAGAGAAAGCTTCGTGCTTAGGCCATGGTCTGGGATCTTCTTTGATTTTATTCAGCAGAACTTCAATTCCCTTCATCAGTTGTGCATCATAGCCACGGGCCATTTCTGCTGAATTGAGGTCCACAACGATGTCGGGCTCAACTCCTTCATTCTCCACAATCCAATTTCCTTTTGGATCGTAGATTCGGTAGTCAGGAGCAGAGAGCCCACCGCCATCAACAAGGCCAATCCACATCGAGACGCCGACCAGTCCACCCCAGGTGCGTGTGCCAATAACCGGGCCCATGCCCCGCATCCTGAATTCCATAGGCAGCATATCTCCTCCGGAGCCTGCCTGCCGGTTGGTCAGGCAAACCATATGAGCACGAGTCACTACGGCTGGCGTCGTCTGGTCATGGGAGTAACGCCGAGTCCAGTAGGTAAGAACTTTCTTATCCAGGCGCTGAAGGAAAATATCTGGATCCAGTCCTCCTCCGTTAAAGCGTCCATCGATGATGAGGCCCTTCTTCCTTGTCTGAGAGTAGAAGTACTTGGGGAACTCAATGGCTGAATTAAGGTAGGTATCAGGAAGATGGATGTATCCGATCTGGCCGTCGGAAGCTTCCTCTGCTATCCGGCGGTTGTGCTCAACCCAGTCCAGGTAGAGAAGAAGCATTTCGCTCCTAAGAGGTTTGACCACATACTCCTTTGCCTCTATCTCTTCAGGCTTGTTGTTGACCAAAAGGGTCACCTGTTTTCCAGCCAGGTTCTGAAAATAACTATAGATATTCCGGTCTGCTTTAACCTCCTGGCCATTGACCTGGAGGATGTAATCGCCTTCCCTAATGTCAACTCCGGGCTTCCCAAGTGGCGGGAAGATTTCCCGTGACCAGTCAGGAACACGGTAGATTTTCTTGAAGCGGTATCGGTTGCTGGCCTCATCTATCTCCCAATCCACTCCTAACATGCCCACGTTAACCCGATTTGCCTGCCGCTGGAGGTCTCCTCCAAAAACGTAGGTGTGAGAAGTGCTCAGTTCGCCGATAAGCTCCCCTATTATGAAGCGGATATCCTGCCGACAGGATGCATAAGGAAGCAAGCGTCCGTATTTCTCCTTCATGGCACCCCAATCAATACCGTGCATGTTAGGTTCGTAGTAGAAATCGCGCTCCATGCGCCAAGCTTCGTTAAATATCTGCTTCCACTCTGCCAAGGGATTAAGCCACATTTTCAAGTCGGAGAGGTTGATGTTTTTTCCCTTTGAATCCTTGGCACTTGATTCGATAATCCCGATAGTATCATCTCTCTTGTAGATGATAGAGGAGCCGTCCGCAGAGAGTTTGTAGCCGTCGATCTTCTCGATCAAAGTCCTTTCTTTCCGCTTATCAAAATCAAAAGCGTAAAGATTGCGCGGCCCTAACGAGCGGAACTCAAAACGGTTGAAATCCCCCTCATCGGCATTCAAATAGAAAAGCGAAGATTTGTTCACTGCCAGATCACGGTAATTTCCGCGCGGCAGAGGCAGAGCTTCAATCCTCTCCGTGATCCCTTCGAAATCGATCATGACATGAGGTTCTTTCTCCTCACCTTTTTCTTTCGCTTCTTTCTCAGCAATTTCCTCATCGCTTTTGAAGGGCAAGAAAGGTTTCCCATCCTTGCGGAGGGTCAGGCAGTAGATGCCGGCAACTTTCTTGTAAACCATTTCCCATTCAAAATCACAGAATGTTGGGTCAAAACGTCGGTTGGAGATGAAGAAGAGATGCTCTCCATCCTTGGAGAACAGAGGACTGAAGTCATTAAAGATGCCGCTGCTCACACAGTTAATTTTCCCGGTCTCCAAAGAATAGAGGTAGACTTTGTAGACGAGATCCTTATCCATCTTACAATAGGCGATATAACGACTGTCAGGCGACCAGGCAAAATCGGATATCGGCTTAACATCCAAGGAGACATCGATACTCTCATAGTGGGCTTTATCTATCTCCACAATCTTTTTTGTAGCGACATCCAGGTAATAGCAGCGCAGTGTTTGATCAGCAAAGGCGATCTTCTTGCTGTCCGGTGACCAGAGAAGAGTGTGGCGATAGCCATCCTTGTTCTGGGTGAGGCGTATGGCTCCTTTTTGGCCTTTCGGATCCACCAGATATATTTCATACTCTCCGCTTTCATCTGAGAGATAGGCTATTGTTTTTCCGTCTGGAGACCAGACGGCATCTTTTTCTCGGACACCTGGATTCCCGGTCAAATTTCGGGTTGGACCTTCCTCGCAGGGGACAGTGAAGACTTCTCCCCGGGCCACGATAAGAGCCCTTTTCCCGGAGGGTGAACAATCAAAGCCAGTGATAAATCTGTCAACCTTTTTAAGGTAAGGACGGACTTCAGGAGCATCAGTACGAATCTCAACGGGAATTGTGTTGGTCTCTTTGGTGTTGACATCGAGAACCCAGAGCGTTCCTCCAACTTCATAGACAATCTTATCTCCTCCCATGCTCGGACGGCGGACATCATATTCTGAATGGCGGGTTAACTGTTCAATTTTTTCAGTCTGAGTGTCGTAGGAATAGATATTCAGAACCCCATCTCGATCAGAACTGAAGTAGATTTTCTCTCCAATCCACATCGGGATTCGGTCTGTCCCTTTGAAGTTTGTCAGATTTCGCTCTTCATTTTTTTCAAAATCATAAAGGTAGATTTCCTGGGCTGTTCCTCCATGGTAACGTTTCCAAGTTCTTTCTTCTCTGGGGACCTTGTTGTAGGCTATCTTTTTCCCGTCAGGTGAAAAACTACCCTGAACAGCTTCGTGAAGTATCAGCTCCTCAAGGCCAGTCCCATCTGGCGAGATGAGAAAAAGCCGGTAAAAACGGCTGAAGCTGTGGCGAGAGGACCTGAAAAGGATTTTATTCTTGAGAGGATGCCAGCCGACGACTTCATCGTAGCCAGGATGGAAGGTCACACGGGTAATCTCTCCTCCATGAGCATTCATCACATAGACGTCGGTATTGCCATCGTATTCTCCAGTAAAGGCGATCAAAGTTCCATCTGGAGAAAATTTGGGGAAACGTTCCTCACCATCATGGATGGTCAGCCGGGTGGCAATGCCGCCTTCAGCAGGAACTGACCAGATGTCTTCACCGTAGACAAAAACTACAGTATCTCCATGAATATCCGGAAACCGCATAAGCGGCCTCGGCTCTGAGTCAGTGCCTGTGCTCACCCGAGGAACCAGAATGAAGAGTATGCTCATAACCATACTCAACAGGGCTCGGCGCAAGGCACAAAGAAAACTCAATTTTTTATCCATAATTTACCTCCTTAAGTAATTGGACTCAGGCTTTCATAGTGATAAGGCATAGATAAAACAAAAATTTTGACTCTCTTTATTCTTCTAAAAACATCAATATAATTAATTTGAAAATACTTCACTATGTAAGTAGGCAAGGGTGATATTGCGTGATTATATACGATGAAACCAAAGGACACATGTGAATGAAAGAAAATATTCTATAACGTTTAACCATCTATGTACAACGAAAATATTTAGAGAGGAGGATAGAACCGTTCTCAATCATATGGTAAAATGAGAAAGGAAATTCGCCATGAAAATTCTTCTCGTTTACCCACAGTATCCTGACACCTTCTGGAGCTTCAAATACGCTCTTAAATTTATTTCCAAAAAAGCATCTTTTCCCCCTTTAGGCCTCTTAACTGTTGCCGCTATGCTTCCTGAAGAATGGGAGAAAAGGCTCATCGATATGAATGTTTCCGAGCTGACTGACGAAGACCTTAGCTGGGCTGACTATGTCTTCCTGAGCGCCATGTCTGTTCAGAAGAAATCAGTAAAAGAAGTCGTGAAGAGATGTAAAAAATCAGGAGTTCCGATTGTCACTGGCGGCCCTCTTTTCACCACGGGATACGAAGAGTTTGACGACATAGACCATTTCGTGCTCAACGAGGCAGAAATCTCGCTAGCGCCTTTTCTGGAGGACTTAAAAAAGGGAAATCCCCGCCCCATTTACTCTTCTAAAGAATGGCCAAATATTAGAAACACACCCTGCCCGCTATGGAAACTTGTTGAAATGAAAAAATACGCTGCCATGAACATTCAATATTCGAGGGGTTGTCCTTATAACTGCGAATTTTGTGACATCATCGTTTTAAACGGGCATAGACCCCGCACCAAGAGAAAGGAGCAGATTTTAAGGGAATTGGAAACTTTATACGCCCAAGGATGGAGAGGCGGAGTGTTCTTTGTCGATGATAATTTCATAGGAAACAAGAAAAAACTGAAATCAGAAATTCTTCCCTCCCTGATCGAATGGATGAGAGAGAAAAAATATCCTTTTTATTTTTTGACCGAAGCCTCAATAAACCTATCCGACGATGATGAGCTGATGAGGTTGATGGCCAAGGCGGGATTTCGAAGGGTTTTCATCGGGATCGAGACCCCTGATGAAAAGAGCCTCACAGAATGCAACAAATATCTGAACATAAACCGCGACTTGCTCGCCTGTGTAAAGAAGATCCAGAGCTTGGGATTGGAAGTCCAGGGAGGATTCATCGTCGGCTTTGACAGTGACACTCCATCCATTTTTGAAAGACAGATAAAGTTTATTCAAAACAGCGGAATTGTAACAGCCATGGTCGGGCTGTTGAATGCTCCCCGAGGTACGAGGCTTTATCAGCGTCTAAAAAATGAAGGAAGACTGCTGAGTGATACCTCCGGGGACAATACAGATTGTTCACTGAACTTTATTCCCAAGATGAATCATGAGATACTCATTAGAGGTTATAAAAAAATTCTCAGCACCATATATTTGCCAAAACATTATTATAAGCGAGTAAGGACATTCCTGAAACACTACAAGCCCAAGCAACTGGAGCAAAAAATTTACTTCAAATTCAGTTACTTCATAGCTTTCCTCAAGTCCGTCTGGCTCCTGGGGATAAGAGGAAAAGAACGGCTGCATTACTGGAAATTGATTTTATGGACTTTAACCAGGCGCCCCCATCTTATTGGAGTATCCATATCACTCGCTATCTATGGATTCCACTTTCGAAAGATTGCTAAGCTTTGAAACAGCTTCAGGCTTTTTCCAGATAACCCCCCCCTTTGGCTTCCAGAATTTTAAGCCAGATAGCGAAGATAAAACCTAAAATGCCCAATCCGGCAAACATAATCATGGCAGGTTTGTAACTTCCTAATGTGTCTCTGATTCTGCCCACAGCAAGGGGAAAGGTGAAAAGGCCGACGTTCTGGATCATGGCAATGAGTCCGTAAGCTGTGCCCAGTTGTTTCTCCTTGACCATCAATGGAATGGCTGGCCAGAGGGCAGCAGGAACCAAAGAGAACGAGATGCCGAGGACAATCATGGGTATCAATGGATTGATATTGGTGTATGCCATGGAAACATGACAGGGAATCATGGCCAGCGATCCAACAATCATCATGGTTGCCCGTTTGCCGATGCGGTCGACGATGAGGCCAAAAAACCAGGTGGTGAACATGGATATGAGAATGATTGTTCCTGCCAATCTGCCCGCTGAAATCGTATCCATGCTGTAGCGCTCAACAAAAAAATCGGTAGCTGCGCCTTGAAAGGGAAATATTGCAGAATAATAGGTAACACAGAGAAGGCTGATGACCCAGAAAGCAGGAGGCAATTTGAAAGCCTGTCGCAAGCGAAATTCTTCTGTTTCTTGTTCTTGTTCCACGAACGACACATATCTTTTCTTCTCTCCAAGATTATCCATTAAGCCATAGAGGGCTGTTGAGGCAAGTCCAATCACATTGATCCCGGCAACTATCCATAAGGCATTTCCCAGCGTAAAATTTTCCGCCATCCAGGGGAGAACAAAAAAGGCAGCATAAGTGCCAGCGCGCATGAGAAAAAGATTAATCCCAAATGCCAAAGCCAATCCTCTGTCTTTGAACCACTTGGCCAATATTTTATTCAAAACAACATAGTAGCATTCTGCCCCGATTCCAAAAAAGAACCTTCCGGCAATCATAATCCAGTAGCTTCGAGTTGCCGTCAACACTGTCCCGACCGCAAAAAGGGCAGTAAAGAGTATGGCAGCCTTTCTCACTCCTAGTCTATCGGCAAGCACTCCGCCCAGAACTACAAAAATGATGACTGGAACCGAATAGATGCTGTACAGCCAGTAGACCTGAGTGGCGGAAAGATTCAGCTCGCTCTTGAAGAGCGGAGTCAACGGTCCGATACAATCGTAGGCAAAGTAACTCGCCATGGCTGCAAGACTGATAAGGACCAATGCCAGATATGCCAAAAAATAAATATGGGCTTTGGGTATTGGAGAACGGGATGTATTGGAGGTCGTTGTATTTTCTTTATTATTGTTATACTGACTCACTTTTTCTCCTTCTGATTTTGCCCTCAAAAATTCTTAGCTGTATATATCACAACCATGGGGTATATTCAAACACTAAAATGCTTATGATAAGCACTTCCATTTCCGTGACAGCTAATAAAAGCGTCGGTTTCTATCCATCCTTGCCAGCAAGTATGGACAAATTCATAACAGTCAGGCAGGCTGATGAGGAAGTCATCCGGAGGCGAGCGGGCATGGTGCCTCGAAGAGGAGAGCGAGCCGAGGAATAAG
>CAYSCW010000042.1:0-20323 GCA_964429795.1 uncultured Eubacteriales bacterium | reverse complement strand
TGTCTCCTATGTTTGGTCCACATTTACACACATATACGCCTATCCTTTCAGCCATTGTTCCTCCTTATTACTTGAATCTTGGCACTCCTCTATTGCGTCTATCTTTTATATTTAACCTGAATTATTCATAAAAAATGCCGACACTTTTTGTTATTTCAGCAATATCAAGATAACTTCCTGATATTGCTGAAAATCCTGATATGTTCTTTTTCAAGAAAAAATTATTTCTTTAGTATTTGCAAGATTTTAACAACACGCTTATCTTTCACTTTATAACATACTTCTACTCCCTTTTTGCTTCCATCAATTATACCTTTGTTCTTTAATATCTGGAGGTGCTGAGAAATTGTAGGTTGAGGGATGTCTAATATTTTCTGTATTGAATTAACGCTACATCCTTCCTTATGAAGTCCTAATAATAGCAGCTCTATTATTTGCAGACGTACAGGGTGAGCGAATGCTTTCAAGAGCTCACTTTCATCCTTGTATTTATATTTCATTTGTGGAAAGAATCATTATTTGACAGAATATAATAATATAGTGAAACTTTTGCGTCTTATATGCATCATTTTTTTAATTGTTTATTTAAATATACAAATAAAGCAATGTCAAGAGAAAAAATAATTCATATGGGATTGTGTTATTTATGAATCTAAAAAAGAGGTCCAGGATATGATGCAGAAATTAGAAAATGATGGTTTTGAAGGAGAGTTTATGAACCCAATGTTACCTATCCTTTTTTTTAAAAAACAGAAGTAATACCCCCTCGGAAGTAAAAATCTTTACTAAAGAATTTGTTATTATATAATGGTATCAGAAGGAGAAATTGCCTTGAGACAGGAAGATAAAGTCACAAAAGAATTCTTAGCAAATATCTTAGAAAGCATGGACGGGGGAGTCCTTACTGTAGACAAAAATGCCAGGATTACTTCATTCAATCGTTCTGCTGAGGAGATCACTGGCTTCAAGAGAGAGGAAGTACTGAATAAGGAATGTTGTCATATTCTTAAGAGCGATCTCTGTGAAGAATCATGTCCTTTAGAAGAGATCTTAAAAGTTGGAAAGACAGTCTTCAATTATGAGATTATGATTACCAGTAAAAGGGGGAATAAAATTCCTGTAAACATAACGACTTCAGCATTGCGATCCAGCAATAATGAGATAATTGGTGCTATAGAAAACTTCAGGGATTTGACCAAACATAAAGGATTATGGGGGAAGTTGCGCCAGGAAAGAAACAAAGCACAGCAGTACCTCACCATAGCGGGAGTTATAATCGTTGCTATTAATGACGAGGGGATAGTCACCCTTATTAACAAAAAAGGGTGCGATGTCTTGGGTTACAAAGAAGAAGAAATTGTTGGCAAAAACTGGTTTGATCTATGCGTCCCGGAAACAGAGAAAAAAGAAAGAAAAGATATTTTTAAAAAAGTGATGGCTGGAAAAACAGAAGAAGCTGAAGATTATGAAAACTCAATTATGACTATATCTGGTGAGGAAAGGATTATCGCATGGCATAACACTACACTTACTGATGAAAAGAGTCATATCATTGGCACTCTTAGTTCAGGAGAAGACATCACCAAACGCAAACAAACAGAGGAAGAATTAATCAGATCAGAAAAGCTAGTCTCCTTAGGTCAGTTAGCCGCCAGCGTTGCTCACGAAGTGAATAATCCATTAGCCGGTATTCTGGTCTATGTAAAACTCCTTCTCAAGAAGCATAAAGAAAAGAAACTGCAGGTTGAAGATACAGAAAAGCAGCTTTTGAAAATGGAAAAAGAACTGGATAGAACTACCCGGATAATCAGAAATCTTCTCGATTTCGCCCGCCAATCAGAACCAGCCATAAGACCAGTTGAGGTGAATAAGGTAGTAGAAGCAGCTTTGTTATTAGTGGGACATCAAATTAGCCTTGAAAATATAAAGCTTGAGAAAAAATTGGATGCACAGCTTCCTCTTGTTCTTGCGGACTTTGACAAGATCCAGCAGGTATTGATAAATATCATCATGAATGCGATTCAGGCGATGCCTGATGGCGGAAACTTAACGATCGCCACATCAGTCGCTAAAGGCATTAAAATCGGCGAGTCACTCAAAGATACTGTTAGAATCGATATCAGGGATACTGGAGTCGGAATTCCCAAAGAAAATCTGAGTAAACTTTTCACGCCTTTCTTCACTACCAAAGAAAAAGGCAAAGGTGTGGGACTTGGACTTCCTGTTGTTCATGGGATTATTGAGCAGCACAAAGGAAAGATAGAAGTGGACAGTGAGCCAAACGCAGGTACAACATTTACGGTATATCTGGAGGTCATGGATGAGAAAAAGGACAAATATACTCGTTGTTGACGATGAAGATATAGTAAGAGAATCACTCCGTGATTGGCTGAGTAGTGTTGGTTACAAAGTGGAAATTGCCGAATCTGGAGAGGAAGCACTCCCGATAATCAAGCAGAAAAAGATCAAAATTATGCTTGCTGACCTAATCATGCCAGGTATGAACGGTATCGAACTAATGAAAAAGGCAAGAGAAATAGTTCCTACAATCTCAACGGTCATTATAACAGCCCATGGAACGATTCAAACAGCGATAACCGCGATAAGAGAAGGCGCTCATGATTATGTCGAAAAGCCGTTCTGCCCGGAAAAGGTCGAACTTCTCATAAAGAATTTAGTGAAACATCAGGATCTGATTGAGGAAAATATTTCTCTGAGGCGGAAGGTCGAGGATAGATTCCGCTTTGAGGGTGTCATCACAAAAAGCCCTAAAATGTTGAAGATAGTTGAACTTATTAAAACGGTAGCCCCAACTAATGCCACTGTATTAATTATTGGAAAAACGGGAACAGGCAAGGAAGTTATCGCCCGGGCTATTCATCATCAGAGTCCGCGTCGAAAAAAATTTTTCATTGCCACAAGCTGTGCGGCCCTTCCAGAAAGTCTGCTGGAAAGTGAACTTTTCGGTCATGAAAAAGGTTCTTTTACAGGAGCAATAGAGAGAAAAAAAGGCAAGTTCGAAGCTGCAGACAAAGGCACTTTATTTCTTGATGAAATAGGCGAAATAAATGCCAACACCCAGATTCATCTCCTAAGAGCACTTGAGGAGAAGAAAATTACCAGAGTGGGTGGTAATGAAGAAATTGATGTTGATGTACGTGTCATTGCTGCCGCAAATAGAGATTTGAAAAATATGGTTGAGCGGGGGGCATTCAGAGAGGATCTGTATTACCGATTGAATGTAGTAACCATAGACCTCCCCCCGCTTAAGGATAGGATGGAGGATATTCTACTGCTGGCAGAGCATTTTTTGAAAAAGTATGCTCAAGAAAATAATAAAAGCATCAAAAAATTTTCTCCTGAACTAGTAGAATTTATGCTGAATTATTCATGGCCTGGTAATGTTAGAGAGTTAGAAAACATGATCGAACGCGGTGTAATTCTGACTAAGAATGCAGCAATCACTCTGGGCGAAGTTCCACATGACATTATTCACCCAACTCCTGCAGAAGGAAAAACCATCGAGGCAGTGGAGAGAAACCATATCATTAATGTGCTTGAGGAAACAAAGGGCAATGTTTCGAAGGCAGCAAAGGTACTGGGTATTCGGCGGACGACCCTTTATAATAAGCTGAAAAAATATAATTAAACTGTCCATAAATTAGACATGAAGTGTCCAATTAATTAACACATTTTCATTTTTTTGGCCATTCTTCGGCAATCTTGTCCTTTATCATAAATCATTTATATTTAGAGCGTTAGCACTTTTCCTAAAAAAATTTTTGAACTGCGTCTATTTTGGCACGCTACTTGCTATATAAATAAAATGAGATGACTAATTCCGATAGGATAGTCACTGTCGCCAAAGCTGTCCTGGTGGAAATTGACTAATAAAACAAAAATTGGAGGTTAGCAATGAAAAAAGAAACTATGTTGGTTGTAGAAGATGAGGATATTATGCGGGAGGCATTATCCGATTACTTCTCTGACGGGGGCCATAAAGTTGATACCGCCAATAATGGGGATAACGCATTGGAAAAATTTAATTTAGAAGATTACAACGTCATGATAGTCGATCTTAAATTACCCGGGCGCGATGGGCTTTCCGTGCTGAAGGAGATTAGAGCGAAGAATCCGAAGGCAAAAGTTATTATCATCACGGCTTATCCCTCGATTGAAACTGCAAAAGAGGCTATACGTGGTGGTGCGACTGACTACTTACCAAAACCTTTTGAGCTGGACTATCTTGAAAACATAATCAACCAATCTTACGAAGTTGAAATAGTCCCTACACCGCCTGTTGAAGAACCAATAGTTGAAGAGAAAATTGTAACTCCATGCATCTGGATGCAAGCGGGCTTAGTAAAAAAACGGATGTGTACCCTGGGTTATCAATGCAATAATGCATGTAAGTTTCATGTAGCGATGATGAAAAAAGAGGAATTCAGGAATGATCCAAGGATGAAACCTTTTCTTGACGAACTTAACTCTCAAAAAGGCAGAAAGCAGTGTAGATATACTATGAGTGGAGAAATTGCTCTCAGATCCTGCGATAGGCTTTACCGCTGCGAGAGCTGTGAATTTCACCAGACAATCGAGGATGAGGTAGACCGCCAACTTGCCATTAAAGCCGCAAATCAAAAAAGGAAGCAGGCCAAAATGTATGACCGGGCGGCAACGATGCATAATCCATCCCGAAGTGACCACTAAATCCGATTTGTTCCAACTACCTAACCCGTTTTGATTCGATCGCTCCTTGGTTGATTGCGGATTTAAGAAAAACATCGAGCTTATCTCATTCCCCCTGTTTTTCTAATCTACTTATCTGCAAGAGAAGTGGGGGAAATAACTCAGTCTATTTGGTGTTTTCAATTCAGTGATGTTCTGTATCTTTTCTTGATGAGTTGTTATACTTATTTTCTATCTTTTTTTAAATTTTCCCTAATCATTCTTATCCCGTCAGGAGAATTGATAGGCATCTCCTTGAGCTGAGCCTTTATTTTTCTTGTGTCTAAACAGAACTTGTGACTATTCTTTTTGTGGACATAGATTAAATCTATTTCAGGATTCCCTAAAACAAGAGTGATGATTGTTTGTCCAATATCACCCAAAGGCTTCCGGTCGATATGGCTGTGCTGGAAATCGGCTTTGACCTTAGTCCCTTCTCCCTTTTTGGATTTTATGGAGAGGTGACCGTTTGCTGCTTTGGCGGCTTCTGATAAGAGAGACAGTCCTAGGCCAAATCGGCGAACCGTTTTAGAAGTGTAAAAGGGATCAAGCACCTTTTCCATGGTTTGCTTATCCATACCCATACCGTTGTCGGTGATTTCGATAGACAGAAAATCTTTCTCTTTATCTTCTTTTATCCTTATTTCAATCTTATCGGCTTTGGCCGCCACAGAATTTTCGACGATGTCTAGAATGTGCAGAGAGAGATCTTCCATCAAAACCTCAGCCTGGATTATTCATAAAAAATGCCGATACCTATTTTTATTTTCAATGATATCTGCTTATTAGCATGATCTATCACAAGATTAATGGAATCGCTTTTCTTGTTAGATTCTCTCTCAATCATAATCGGCATTTTTTACCTTTTGGGCGAGCTGATCTCACTGCATCTACTGCGTTGCGGCCCATTCGCAGTGAAAGGCCACAGCTTCATGAGCCGACGCCTTGCATCTGCGGCAAGCTCGACTCGTGAATAATTCAGGTTAGTGAATTAATTTTCTCCCATCTTCATTTTTCAAGGCTTTTTTTATTTCGGCCACTGTGCCGTCCTTGAGCAGGAATGATGTAAAGCTTTTTCCAATATCATCGGGATAATGGGCATCTGAAGAGCAGGTGATCGGATAATCCTTTGAATACCTTTTCTTTGCCTCTTCGGGAGTGATTGCAGGAGAAATTTCTAAAGCATCCAATTCCAAATTATCTGGGATGAACCCCAGTTGGCCGATGATGCTGAAAGATTCTCTATCTATATGGGAGGCGATCGCTATTCCGTCGAGAGAGTGAATGATTTTGATGATTTTTTCAAGAGGAATAGTCGTAGCTCCAATCAAGAGTTTATTATTGAAACCAAGCACTTCCTCTTTTTCATTCACGATGACTTGCTTCCCGAAGGCTTCTTCATCATTTTCTCCAGGCAACTTATCATAGACATGCTCCTGCAGTTTTAGAGCGTTTTCTATTTCGTCAAAAAGTGCCAAGACATGAACTTCTTCTTGAGAAGTCACTTCCATACCGGGGAAAACATTAATATTCATCTTCTTGGCAGCGTTCATTATGGCCAGAGAATTTTCAGATGAATTATGATCACAGATGCCTATGATATCTATTTCTTTTTTCTTTGCCGCCTTGAGTATTCCCTTTGGAGACATATCCAGTTCAGTACAGGGAGAAAGGCAGGTGTGGATATGCAAGTCCGCTTTGAAAGGTCTGAGCATGAATTAATCTTTTAAACTTATCAATTCATACAATTTACCCGAAACTTCAAAGGCCATTTCTTCACTACCAAGGAGGGGCAAATTTTCCTCCTTTGCTTTTTTAAGCGTGTCTTCATCAGGCTCTCGGTTATTGACTATGATTATTCCAGACAGGTCTTTCAGTTTGGCCACAGCGATAATATTCTGATGGGTCTGAAGAGTGATCCAGAGATTGCTTTCTTTGCTGTTGGCAATCACATCGCTAAGAAGATCGCTCGTGTATCCGCTTGTAACCTCCACATCCAACTTATCTTGGCCTGTCAAAACTTTAAGCTGTAATTTTTCAATGATCTCTTTAAGTTTCATTTTATCGCCTTTCCTTTTTTGCTTGTTTTTTTGAAGGTAGACTTGGATTGAGTTAAGAAAGCAGATTTATTAAGCAATTTTGAAAATTCTTGGGTGAGTTTTTTAAACCTTCGGGGAAGATTGAAAATACAGTCAGTGAGTTCTGCTTCTCCTTTAACCACGTCTTCAGCAAAGGTTAAGCAAGTGGGAGCACCACATGCTCCGCAGTCAATTTTGGGCAGTGATTCGTAGATATCCTCTTTTTCTTTTCTCTTCTTTATTGCTTTGGCTAAATCTTTATCGAGAGGTTTGAGGGGGCGGGGCTCCAATTTTCCATCTATGAAAAAGTATTTCTGGCCATAGAGCTTTCGTACCTCCCTGATGTCTGGACAGGCTTTTATTTGTTCGAACTCTAAGGTCTCGATCAATTTCAGAATTTTGTTGTAAGAAATATAAATATTTTGCACTGTCAAAGAGCCTCCAACACACCCTTGAGGGCAAGAATAGGCTTCGACGAAGTCAATGTTTCTCAGTTTTCCTCTTTCAATATCATCAAAGACTTTTAAGATTTCAGCTAGACCTGAAACAGCCAGGGAGTTTTTCATTCTCAGGGTTCGGCAGATGCCTCCAACCATTGCCCATCCGATTCCCAGAATGCAGATGCTCTCCAGTGCTTTCCGGTAGCTGCCTTTTTCTATGCCTTCCATAGCCGAAAGAAGAGGTGCGTAAATGTCTGAGATAGAGATGGCTCCGTCTATGTAAGATTTCCCTTTTTCTGCAGGCTGCCTGATAGAAATCATTTTCACCGGGCATGGTGTGAGATAAAAGATTCCGATCTCTTTTTCTTTAAGTTTTAGTTGTTTTGATTTTTTCTTTTTGATTTCTCGGGCAGCCAATTCTCGTGGAGTATCAATGGGTATAACTTGGTCGATGAGGGCTGGATATTTGACCTGGATTAAACGCACGATAGTCGGACATACATTGGAAATAAGCGGCTTGGGACCCTTGTATTCTCGGAGATATTCCTGGATGGCGAAACTAACTTCTCCGCAGGTAAACGCCAGGTCAAAAGCATCATCGAATCCCAGTTTTTTTATCCCGGCGAGGATTTTCTCTGGCAGAATTTCTCTTCCGAATTGAGCATATAGAGCAGGAGAGGGAATGGCAACTGTATGGCGGAATTTAGTGAGTTCTCCAAAGGGATCTGTCAAAGGGATGATGGCGTTGTGAGGACAAACTGTGATACATTCTCCACAATCGATACATTTTTCTTCGATGATGGTTGACTTTCCATTTCTGACCCTGATGGCTTGAGTGGGACACACCCGCAAACATTTCATACGGCCATGACACTTTTCCGTATCAATCCGGATGGAATGAAAGTATTGATTCATTTTTTTTCTGTTTTATCCAGGCAGATCGTTATCTCTAATGACGTTCCTTTGCCAGGGATTGAAGAAATTTCAAATTTATCAGCATTTTTTTTAATATTGGGAAGTCCCATGCCTGCACCAAATCCCATCTCTCGCATTTCCTCGGTGGCGGTCGAAAAACCTTTCTCCATGGCCAAATCTACATTCTCAATCCCAGGACCTTCGTCTTCGAGCTTAAAATGAAGTTTCTCAGGAGTAATGTTCAGAGTGAGCACACCTCTGTGAGCATACATAACAACATTCATTTCTGCCTCGTAGGAGGCGATGGCTGCACGGACGATGACAGAATGGTCGATACCAATCTCCTGGAGAATTTCTTTGATACTTGTGGATGTCCTTCCTCCATTGCTGAAATCACCGCCTGTGATTTCAAACTGATGAGATAATTTATTCTCGTCGCTCATCATCGTTTTTTTGGGGAGAGGCCACTTACACCTGGAAGACCATGACTGAAGAGAAGGCCACAAGCTGTGTACATCATGTATTTGGTTAATAGAAGGGGGATTCTTTTTTCTCTGGCTAGCTCGATTCCCGTTTTATCTGGTTTTTTGCCCCGGACATACACAATAGCTTTGGCATCTATTATATTTGCTGTCCTGACAGATTGAGCATTGGATAAACCAGTCAGAAGCAGAATTCCTGGTTTACCAAAAGCTAAGACATCGCTCATCAGGTCAGATCCTCCTGCAAATTTGATTTCCATGTCAAGACAGTCAATTCCGCTGATGACCTCAGCCTGAAGGAGTTCCTTGATTTCTTTTAAAGTCATTTTAGTTTTCTGGGGCATTTCTTCTAAGTAAAGGAATGACTTTTGCTATTTTTATGTTGGCCGACGCCATATT
The DNA here is from genome assembly GCA_964429795.1 of uncultured Eubacteriales bacterium. Taxonomy (GTDB): domain Bacteria; phylum Acidobacteriota; class Aminicenantia; order Aminicenantales; family Aminicenantaceae; genus CAYSCW01. The sequence continues at coordinate 11,281 of CAYSCW010000042.1, read as the reverse complement.
CGCCCTTACTCTGGCTTTCTATGAATCTTCCTTTTAGGAATTCATATGATAACTGTTCGGGTAGTCAGAAGTCAATATTAGCAAGCAGAGAGAAGGCATGCAAATCTAATGGGATTTATCCTGTTTTGAATATAAGAGATTTGATTTTTCATGAAGAATATGGGTTAGAAGTATTCTTCCGCAATCTTTTTAGCCATTAGGCGAACGGCTTTTTTAACCGGTCCAGACAATCCAGGTTGAACTGTTTCGAGTATTGTTTTAACCTGGTAGGCCATTATTCTTACTTTAACCGAACATAAGTCCTGTAATTCCTTTAAAAGATTTGAAGAAGGGACTTGATGGATCAAGAAATCATCGGTTTTTTCTTTTGGGATTTCAGCAAGAGAGATATCAAATATTTCCCCTGGTTTTCTCCCTTTGTCCACAGCATCGATGATAACTATGACCTCTGGTCGAACCTCACTTAAAGAAATAGTAAATAGAATTTTTCTTATTCCCGTATCCACATCTAATAAGCATATGTTTTCTGGAATATTGCAGTGATTTGTTAGATATTCGACGACTTCGGGTCTGAACCCATCATCACCGAAAAGCTTGTTCCCACACCCGGCTATTAAGATTTCTTTTCGACAGTAGACAGGGAGTTTTTCCATTTTGAAATCGAAGCATCTATCCAACTAATGAGGATAGATTCAGCATTGAAATAGATAGTATTCAGTTTTTCTTATATCAGTGCTAGTGATCTCAGGATCATCAAGAAGTCGCACAATATTTTCTGCATTATAGAGCAGCTCAATTAACCTTGCCCAGTGATAGAGGAGTGTCTGTTGGGCAGGACGGCCGAATTTTTCTCTGAATTCTTCAAGTTCAGCTTGAGCCAAAGGCGTATCGATTTTATCAACGACATTGATTCTAGCCAGTGTATTGGTCCGATAAATCCCATTTGGATTATCCAGATCCATAGAAAATCCACCTGCTTTCTTCGCATAAGGGAACTTCAAATAGGTCCAGGGTTCAACATGCTCACGGATATAATCGGTGTACTCATCGCATTTGAAATCTTCATAAGAACCGTCGACAGACATCATCCTCAGCTTTCCATCATAAAGATCGAGCAAACCATCTTCAGTCACAGTTCCTAAAAATCCTGTGTTTATAACACCCAGGGATTTAACGACTTCCAAATATTTAGAAAAGAGGTCCTTTTTGGCAAAAGAGATGGAGAATTTAGAAAACTCGAGACATTCATCTGCCATCTTCCTCAGCTCTTTTCTCTCCTCCTCTAGTAAAGGACGGCTAAACCCTCCAGGAACAGCAGCAGAAGGATGGATTGATTTTCCAGCAATCATCTCCAGCGTCTTGGCTGCCATATGTCTGACTCTTACTACCCTTTTGGCCACATCAGGAACTGCACCTATAATGCCGATAATATTCCTGACTGAATAATCCGCTTCCGGCCCGAGTATGAAATCTGCTCCAGCTAGAAAATAGAAGTGGAGTATGTGTTCTTCCATGAAAGCAATACTGTTACACAATTCTCTCAGTTTTTTTGCAGCAGGAGGCGGATCAACTCCAAAAACAACGTCAGTCGCCTTGGCAGAAGCTAAATGATGAGACGGGGGATAAACCCCGCATATCCGCGTGGTGATTCTGGGCATTTCTTCGACTGGTTTGCCAATACAGAACCGCTCAAAGCCCCTTAACTCCATAATGCTGACCCTAGTATCGCTCACATTTCCAGTATCATCGAGTTGGATTGTAATCCTGGCATTCCCTTCAATTCTTATAACGGGTTGAATAACTAATGTTTTTCCCATGAGTTAACTCCTTTTTGGAAGAGGTCTCAACCGACCAGCACTGGAAAATCTTATGTTGATCGAGATAGTAGGTTAGAGGCCTACCATATCTTTTGACCGTCTGACGAGCTGTCTCCAGATGCTCAAAACTGCCTTCTTTCTCAACAAGTTGAGCCCCAACAAAAAGCCGCGAATAATCGTCCTTGGTCAAGATCAGATACTGATAACCTCCTAAGGCCGGCACCCAACGATGTTTGGAAGCATCGTGCTGGAATAGAAACCCTGGGCCTGGGGTTTCAAAACGGACATAGAGCTTGTGCTTCTCCTCCGGCCGTGCATGATAATAGCCATGACGCAGGGCAAAATAACGAATCGTCTCTCGATGGAACCGATAGCCAAAGACCTTCTGTGCCTCTTCAGCCAAAAGCGCGAAGTTGAATCGACCACGATAAACCTTAGCCTTCTGCTGAATAAAAGACAGCTCTTCATGCAACCACCTCTCTACCTCCTCAGGCAATCGATGGAAGGCACTCTCGCTACGGGAATAGAGCGTAAATGGTTTTTTCCCTATCATACACTGTAACCATCGCCGACGAAGTTTATAAAATGGTAAAACTTCCTCCTTATGAGGCGTTCTACCATGAGCCTTCTATTACCTGAAAATCCCCCTTGTCTACTTTTGTTTTTCGCAAACCGTCTACTTTTGATGTTGGCGTAACATACAAAATTAACTGAAAGTCCCCCGAAGATTTGAGAATTTTTTCTCGCAATTTCGAACCCGTTCTGGCATAATTTATTTGGGAATTCCCCTGAAAAGTGAGTTTATGCAAGCTTTTCGGGCTTGGCATTGTGAGGATCAATTTAATCCAAAAAGAGAAAAAAGTATCCCCATTTTTTATGATTCCACTTTGGAATTCATCTAATTGTCAGTAATAAAATAAGTTAGGTCTTTTTGTGCTTAATTTTTGGAGGAACTCCTGAAAATTAGGCTTTTCTCCAATGTTGCCGGATATTTAACATGTAAGTGATTTATGAAACACAAAACTTAATCTTTTGTCTCTGATAAAAAAAAAAAATTCACAATACAAAGGCTAGCTCTCTATCATAACAAAACATAAAAAGTTAAGTATTATATTATTTACTCCATAATTGATGTCGTCAAGTAACTTCTGAACAAAGCTCAAAATTGAAATGAACATCTTATTTTATTATATTAGGCAGAAGAAATATTTTCACTGATCTTGGGTAACTTTATTCTGGAATCAAAAATGTATTTAAACTTGCTTTTTTGCTGGAAAAAAAAGTAAAATGAGAAAAATTAAACCATAAAGAAAAGAAGGAGGAAGAATGAGAAGAAAAATTCCAATCATTCTTGGATTAGCTTTTCTCATGTTCATCGTGCAAACCTGCAAGCATAATCCAGAAGAGGGCCTTCTCAAAAGATATTTTCATGCCGTTTCTTTGAATGATTTAACAACCATGTCCACAATGGCACTAGAGCCATTTGACATGGATGTTAAAAGTTGGGATATTATCAGCGTCAGCGAAGAAGTAATCAAACCTGCACCGCTTCCAGAGTTGAATAAGAAGGAATTGGAATTTAAGAAGAAATTGGAGGATCATGTAGGGGTCACCCTCGATGCAAGAGATGCTTTGGATGAGGCTGAGTTTGAGCTGGAAAATGCCCGGACAAGAGCAGCGAAAAATGCAGCCCAGACAAAGATAGACGAACTCCAGGCCAAGTATGATGAAATATATGAAGAACACAAAGAGCTTCAGAGGCAATACAACGAATCCAAGGCTGCTGCGGCCAGAGAAGAAGAAATCACCCTCTTTTCCCTGGGTGCGGGAGAGATTCCCAATGTCAGAGATTTAACAGGTGATAGCCAATCCAAGGAAGTCGATGTGAAGATTGTGATAAAGGAGGGAGAGGAAAAGACTTATAGATTTTATTTGAAAAGATACGACTTAAGAGACGAAGCCATGGGCCTCGATCGCAGGGGAAGATGGGTCATCGTCCTATTCGAGCCCGTGGGCTGATATTGACTTTTTTTCTGTATACTTATAAATATTTTTTCCTTTCGGGCCGTTAGCTCAGAGGGAGAGCACCGGCCTTTTAAGCCGGGTGTCGCTGGTTCGAGTCCAGCACGGCTCACCACGTCACGAACGCCCCTGTCGTCTAGCTTGGTCTAGGACATCGCCCTTTCAAGGCGGCAACACGGGTTCAAATCCCGTCGGGGGCGTTTTTTTATTAAGTTGCCAATGATGGCCAATGTCCATATAATCATGTTTGATTATATACAATCTGATGAGTAAGCTTGATCCGATTATGATGACTTATCTTGAGATTAATTGAGAGAGGAAAGTTGGCCAAGAAAATTCTCTTCATCATTTTGATGGTGACTGTCGTGTCCGGTCTCTATGCGGACGGATTCAAGCTTATGGTTGGATTGAATCTTTTAAAATATTCAGCCAGGGCTAGTGAGGGCACTTTCCGATGGAGCCAAAAATTGGGATTGTGTGTGGGCGGTGGGTTCGAGTTTGATCTGTGCGAGAGTCAGAAGATTGCTATTGAAATTGATGGATTCATCGTGCAAAAAAAGGGTGTCCGGATTGAGGATGGCAAGCCCACAAATGGAGAATTGACCTTCAGCATGAGCACTCTTCGTTTCCCCGTGCTCGCTCGGTTCAAACCCAAGGCTTCCTTCCCCCTTTATATGCTGGGCGGGAGTGAATTTTCGCTCGTTTTATCTCATTCGTTTGAGAGAAGGATCGGAGAAAGCAAGCAGCAAGGGGACATAAAGGAGTTGACAAGACGTTCAGATCTGGGGCTTGTTTTGGGTTGCGGTTTTGAGGTAAGAATGAAAGAATTCCAGAACCTTTTTGTGGAGGTGCGATTTCATTATGGATCGTTGAATATGAATGGAGATTATAAGGAATTTTCTTCTTTAAGAACTCATGTTCTTCTCTTAGTGGTGGGTATCAAGGCGTTTTGAGGAGTTGAGTCCATCGGACAGCCGAGTATGGGATGAGAATCAGGGGAAAACCGATTAATCTGGCTCTCCGGTTTCTTTTATGGACCTTGGTTGTTTTTCCCCTCTATGCTGATTTTAAAATAATGGGGGGAATGAACATTTCCAGGTACGATGTCTCGCCTGAGTCAGCAAATATCCAGTGGGATTATAAAAGAGGATTTTCGGGAGGAATCGGACTGGAAAAATATTTGAATCCATTCATGCTTCTGGAACTGGATATCCTCTACTTCCAAAAAGGCAGTCAATCTGAATCATCGGATTTCCCAGACTCAGAGGCAAAATACAAGCTGAATGTCCTCAGTCTTCCCATCCTCTTCAGAAGCAAGTTTCTGTATAACTCCTCGCCTTATGTTGTGGGAGGAGTTGAATTCTCTTCAATACTCTCCCATGAAGTCGTCACCAGAGAAGAGGAGCCTGTCGATCTCAAAAATGATACCCGCAGCTTTGATTTCGGGCTTGTGTTCGGGTGTGGTTTTGAGATCAAGATAGAGGATCATCTGTTTTTTTTCGTCGAAGGGAGATACCACCTCGGATTCAGAAACATAGTGGCTAGCCCTTTGGTAGAAGAAACCAAGAAAACCAGGGCTATCTTGATCCTCATCGGCTTCCGCTCTTGAGTTTAAGGAATATCAGGGTTCATATCAAAAAGAAATTGGGCAATTTTGAGAGCTTCAAAATACGATTTCGATGGTCTTGATCTCCGATTTTCCAAATTTGAGTGCTAAAGAATTTTTTTTCCAAGAAAGGGTTTGTTGCCGGTTTTCCATGAGATCCAGTTCGAAAATCTTCTTCGGAGATCGGAAGAATTCAACCTGAGCTTGAGTGGGTATTCCTTCTGCTTCATAGAGCCTGAGGATAAGACTTTCTCTGTCTTCTGCCTTCTTCATGGTCACCAGGATGATGTTTGAGGGAGAGGCCTTGAAGAAAGAATGGGAGGGTGGAAGTTCACCGGAGTGAGAATCAACGAAGAGGGCTATCAGAGGGTGGTTAAATTCATAGCCCCTCTGGACTGTATCAGCCCTTCGCCAGTCACCTTGATGAGGATAGAGAGCATAAGAGAAGTGATGTTTTCCCCTGTCGGCCATGGGATCAGGCCATTTCGGGGAGCGCAGAAGGGTGAGCCTGACGACATTGTCTTTGATATCACAGCCATATTTAGACTCATTGAGAAGGCTGACTCCGTAATTTTCGCTTGAGAGATCTGCCCAGCGAATGGCAGAGACTTCGAAGCGGGCTTTTTCCCAGTCTGAGTTGCGGGAGGTGGGTCTTTGGACAAAAGCGAAAGGAATCTCATAAGTAGCCCAGTTGCTTCTGACATCGACTGGAAAAGCCACCTTGAGGAGGACATGATCCTCCCACCAATCGGCCTTCATATGGATGTCGATCCGGGGCAGATTTTCGTAGAGGATGATCTCCTGAGAAAAGAAAGAAGAAGGAAAATCAGGAGTCGGTCCTCGGCGGGCTTTGGAAAGACCCAGAAAATGTTTCTCCACTTCCAGGGAGGCCAGAACTGGCCCGCCATGGACGATTCTGATATCATCGGCTTTATCCAGCTTCCAGTTGCGCCCGGTATAACCGATGTTCCATGCATCCCATTGGTCGGGTTTATCTTCAAAGAGCTGGAGTTCATTTCCGCAAGCTTCTGAAGAGAGGACTTCTTTTTTCGCCAGCTTGTCGAATATGCTGATAATGTTTCCTGTTTCTGGGTGGAGATGGATGGAGAAATAACGATTTTCTAAGGAGGTCTTGTTCACTTTCAAGGAACTCTCGTAGGAGGAGCTCTTTCCTTCCTGGATGGTGAAGATCTTGTATCCCAGGGAGGGAATATTTCTGGCGATGAAGCAGAGAAATTTTCCTTTTTGAGAGGAAAGCACTTGGGAGGGAATTACTTCTCCCTGTTCGTCGAGAACCAGGGCTCCGGCTTGCAGGGGGTCCGGTATCTCCACTTTGACTACTCCATCCCTTGCCCATGAGAGAGAGTTGAAGACGAGAAGCGGTGTTCCTTTATTTTCTCGGGCTGTATCTATTCTCTGGGCGAGATGAAGGAGGCTTTCTTGGAGGATTGTGTTAAGAGTGCGGTGAGCTTCCAGATAGGATTCTCTAGCGTCTCTGTAGACAGGAGTAATGCTTGAACCTGGGAGGATATCGTGGAATTGATTCATCAAAACCTTTTCCCAGGCCTCCTTAAGTCCAGCTTGATCGTATTCCTTGCCGAAAAGAGATGATATGGAGGCCAGTTTTTCCGTGTTGGAAAGGAGAGCCTCAGATTTTCTGTTGAATTTTTTTGTTTCAGCTTGGGTGGTGTAGGTTCCTCGGTGGTATTCCAGATAAAGCTCATCCTTCCACACAGGAAGTGCCTCCAGATTTTTTTTGGGAAGTCCGTTCAAATATTGGGAAGCTCCGAGGTGTTTTATCTTCGGAAAGATGGTCTGTTCTCTATATTCTGTAAGACGATCGAGCATCTGGCGGTTGGGTCCCCCGCCGTGATTTCCCAACCCGTAAAGGATCAGGACATTCCTCAGTCCTGTATTTTTTTCAAACTGTTTGAGGCCGCCCGCCATCCTTTCTGCCATCAGCTGGCCTACATAGCCTGTCGGCGGGAAATAGGTCAGGATTCGCGACCCATCCGGGCCTTCCCACCAGAAGAGGAAATAGGGAAAGAGGGTGGTATCGTTCCAGCTGATCTTTTGGGTGATGAAGGCATTGATCCCACTCTTCTTGAAGAATTGAGGCATGTTCCAATTATACCCGAAAGAGTCGGGATTCCAGCCTAGTTGCACATCGACTCCGAATTTTTGCTGGAAATACCTTTTCCCGTAAAGAATCTGCCGGATGAAGGACTCTCCATCTATGAGGTTGCAATCCGGCTCGGCCCACATGCCTCCCACTATTTCCCAGCGGCCTTCCCGAACTTTCTTTTTGATGCGCTCAAAGACCTGGGGATAATATTCTTCCATCCACTTGTAGGCTTGGGCCTGGCTCTGGACGTAGATAATATCGGGGTATTCCTCCATGTTGTCCATGATGGCAGAGAAAGTTTCTTTGGCAACCTCCACAGTCTCACGCCATCGCCACAACCAAGCCAAGTCGATATGAGAATTTCCCACAACAGCGATTTCATATTTATTTGAAAATTGTGAAACAGGTTTTGTTTGTTGATAGAATTTAAGGAGAGAAGCCTTTGCTTCTGAAAGGTTGCCCTGTCGGAGGGCTTCCAGATCGAAGTTCAGGACAGCCTTCTGGAACCTTTGTCGCAGGTTCTGGAATTCCTTTGAATTGAAGAGGCGGGTGTACTGCTCAGAGAGAGGTCTCTCACCTCTGCGGTCTGGACTCTTTTGAGGTTGCATATCGAGAAGGATGGCTCCGATTTTAAGATCCAACAAGAACCGTGAGAGCCATTGAAAAGGCTTTTGGGCATTTTTGACAAGAAATCGGGCCTCTTGAAGTTGAAGGAATGTGCCTAGTTCAGCCTCTTTTCTTTTGATCAGAGGCAAAAAGCCGGTGTTTTCGAAGTGAAAAGCCAGAAGCATCCTTTCTCCGGGTTTAGCCTCTTGAGTCAGGACAAAGACTTTTTGGATCTCTTCGACTTGGTTTCCGAATTCGAGCTTGAAACTCTCCTTGAGTTCCCCATTTTGGAAGAATTTGCCTTTGACCACTCCTATGCCCCGAAAGAGACAGGAAAGACTGATCTCGCTTCCTTGAGTTGAGACTCCGGAGAAGACATCTGGTACCTCAAAGCGATGACGCATCCAGAAGGCCTTATCGCGGACTGTGGATCCTATTCTTATGGACTGCCAGGAAGCATCTTCTGTGCTGGCCTTTTCTGCATCAGAGACATTTTGACTTGTCATTTTCCAGAAGGAAAGAGAATTGTCCAGCAGCTTTTCTATCTCATCGATGCGATTTTGAAGGGTGTCCTGCCCAAAGCCAAGGATGGCGATAGATAAAATAAGAATCCATAGAGAGTGCTTTGTCTTGATGAATTTCATTTTCTCCCCTCTTATTTTTTGGATTGTGTGTATCTTGGAGACATTTGAGCGGAAAAATCTTATCAGTTAAATGATGCAACGTCAACAAGAATTGGGGGCAGTCCTCACGGGAAGAATCTCCATTTCCGTGATAATTTTGGGGACAGTCAGGCAAGCTGAATCGTCAGCCCGCGAATTTTCCCCAGCGAGGAAAATTCGCTTATTCCTCGGCTCGCTCTCCTCTTCGAGGAACCATGCCCGCTCGCCTCCGGATGACTTCCTCATCAGCTTACCTGACTGTTGAGAATTTATAGATGCTTGCTTTCGCATTTTCATTTTGGTGATGAGTGAAGATGTTTCATCCAGTTATGCAGCGAGGCGGCGGTTGCTGTCCATCCTTGCCAAAGATCCCTCTACCCCCCACAATGGTCTCCAGACGGAGGGGAATCAACTCTAGGGATTCAGGTGTTTTTTTGATAAATCAGGCTGGGATACTGGCTCTTTTCGCTCTCAGGGAAAGATCTTAGGTTCTTTTCTTTTTTTTCCAGAGCCAGTAAAAATACACCGCAGGCCACTGGTAAAGGGCAAAGATGATGGGAGAAAGGATGAGCCAGTAGATGTTGAAATCCAGAACAAAAAGAAAAACAAAGGCTGCCACACCACCTATGGAGGCTAAAATGGAAGCAGCGAGCAGAGGCCAGGTCTGTATCTTTTTCACACTTCTTTTTTACTCTTAGGAAGTCAGCATTGCAAGTGATTTCGGAGGAGGGCTACTCGAGTCTGAATCCTTTCTCTTTAAAGACCCTGACACAAGCCTCCACCACATCAGGATCGAAGAGTTTTCCTTTATTTTTTGAGATTTCGTCAAGAGCTACTTCAATGGGCTGAGCAGGGTGGTAAGGCCTGTGGGTAGCCATAGCCTCCACGACGTCGGAGACCGCCAGGATTCGTGCTTCCAGGAGGATTTTCTCCTTTTTCAGGCCGCAGGGATATCCACTCCCATTCATTCTCTCATGATGTTGATGCACAATTTGTGCAATGGGCCAGGGAAACTCGATGTTTTTGAGGATTTCGTAGCCCCACTGAGGGTGGGTTTTGATGACATTAAATTCCACATCGGAAATCGGACCGGGTTTGCTGAGTATTTCCGCGGGAACGCTGATTTTGCCGATGTCATGAAGGGCTCCAGCCATGCGCAGACCTTCAATCCGATCTTCGGGAAGGTTCATTACTTCTGCTATAGCACAGGCGAGCTTGGTGACCCGTCGTTGGTGACCAGCGGTATAGGGATCTCTGGTTTCAATGGTGAAGGCCAGGGCTTGGACCGTGGCTTCCAAGGCCTCTTGCAATTTTTTCCAGCTCAATTTCAGTTCTTGTTCGGTTTTCTTCCTGTGGCTGATATCGGTAAAGGTTAAAATTATTCCCGCAGCCTCTCTCCTGTCGTTGGAGAGAGAGACCATCCTCAGGTCGATAGGGGTTCTTGTGCCTCTTTTGGAGACGAGATAAACTTGGTTGGGAAGAAAGACTTTTTTTCCTGCAATCACCTCCTCCAGAGATAGCTTAAGTGATTTGTATGATTTTTCGCTTTTTATCCGAAAAATCCTCTTCAGGTGAGTGTGCGATACTTCTTCTTGTCTCCAGCCTGTCAGTTTCTCAGCTAATGGATTCATGAAGGTGACTTTTCCCTCCTTATCGGTAGCAATCACTGCATCGCCTATGTTCTCGAGCACAGTGGAGAGCCATCGCTCTTTTTCTCTGTGTTCGGTTTCCATCTGGTATTTGTAGAGAGCGATTTCGATGCTTGTCTGGAGCTCTTTTTCATTAAAGGGTTTGATAATATAGCCGAAAGGCTCTGTAAGCTTGGCCCGCTGCAAGGTTTTTTCATCAGCATAGGCGGTGATGTAGACAACCGGGATGTCAAGGTCTTTGTAAATACGATTGGCAGCTTCAGTGCCATCCATTTTTCCCTTGAGCCTCACATCCATCAGAACCAGAGCAGGATGCAGCTTTTCTGCCATTTCCACGGTATCCTCGCCTGTGGCGAGGACTTTAAGGACATCATACCCTAACCTGATGAGCATATTTTTGATGTCACGGGCAACGACGGTCTCATCCTCAACGAGCAGGATTTTTGTCTTTCTCATCATGTTTTTCTTCTCTACTTTTTTTTATCAAGTCTTGTCGCTCAGGCAGCGTTTCTTGAAATGACGAACTATGTTAGAATGCTCTTTTTTGGTAGCGAAGGAGTTTTTGGGAATTGGAAATCTCGGGCAAAATCACTCCTCTCAGCGAAAAACTCGTATCAGATGATAAAGGTTATTTCTCGGGCTTTTCAATCACCCCTAAAGAGGAATTCAAGGATGATTTTTCGAGGCTGGTCTGATATAAGAAAGACTCCTCCTCCACAATGGGATCTTATTAACATCAAAAATTATGGGAACATAAGCGCCAATAGAGAATCGTCTTTCTATGCTTCTCCAAT
>CAYSCW010000041.1:0-21361 GCA_964429795.1 uncultured Eubacteriales bacterium | reverse complement strand
ACGATGAGTGCTATGATGATAACAGGAAAAGTTAACATGTTTACCTCCTATATTATAAGGGTTAGGTTTTCTAGTGAGCCACATAATCCAATATTCCCTATATCAACTTTACAAAAGAGAATATTGAGCATCATATTGATTTCCAATTCATTCTTAATCACATTTTTATATAATATAACATTTTATCAGCATATTGTAATCAAAATATGCTATATCCATACAAATAGTGGCTCCCCCTCATACGTCTTTATAATGAGGCGCAAATACCTTTAAGGTTTGCATTTTCCAAAATCGGGAAGCCAGTGTTTTACGGACTCTGCCTTCCACTCACTTTAAACTTTGAAAATATGTTATAAAAAAAGTTCGAAATTGGGGACGTTCCTCAAAGTACCACCCTATAAGGTGATAAATCAAGGAATATCCCTTGCGCCTAGGAAATAGATTCAACTATTTTGTAAAGGACTTTAATTTCAGGCTGTATTTAGAACGCATTAATTTTCTTACTGCTTTTTCTTGGATTTGCCTGATTCTCTCACGCGTAACCTTGTATTGCTGGCCGACTTCTTCTAGAGTATGTTCGTTGCCATCTCCCAACCCAAATCTCATTCTCAAGACGTTTGCCTCTCTCTGTGTGTAAGTTTTCAGCGCTTCCTCAATTTTCTCTTTCAAATCAATATGGATGACCTCATCTGTTGGCGAAGGGATCCCCTTATCCTCGATAAAATCACTCAGACGACTCTCCTCTTCTTCTCCTATTGGCGTCTCGAGTGAGAGAGGTACCTGGGCAATTTTTATGATTTTTTGTACTTTACTTGTGGGCATATCCATCTTTTTCGCAATCTCTTCACATGTTGGTTCTCTGCCTTTTTCAAGCACAAAGCTTTTTGACACCCTATTTAACCTGTTTATGATTTCGTACATATGCACAGGGATTCTTATCGTCCTAGCCTGATCCGCAATTGCACGTGATATTGCTTGTCTTATCCACCAATGCGCATAAGTTGAAAATTTATACCCCCTTTGGTATTCAAATCTATCCACTGCTGTCATCAAGCCTATGTTTCCTTCCTGGATCAAATCTAGAAACTGGACTCCGTAGTTGCTGTATTTCCCGGCAATGGAAAACACGAGTCTTAAGTTAGAGGTGACAAGTTCTTTTTTTGCTCGATCGCAGATCTGCTTTCCTTTGGCGATGGTTTGCAGTGTTTTTTTTAATTCCTGAGAATTAAGACCGGATTCATTGTTGTATACTCTTAGAAGCTCATCGATTTTTTTGATCCTAAGTTTGAGTTCATCTTCTGCATTCTTACCCTTCGCTTTAAGGAGGGAGGCTCTCAACTCTTGTTTACTTTTTTCTAATGCACCGATGACCTTTAGCTTTTCACGGAGACTCTCAATAATCTTTTCTCTATAAGAAGAGCGGATACCAAGTTCCCTGATGAGGCGGCTCATTTTGATGATGAGACGCCCACGTCCAAAAGCATATTTCTTCGATGCAGGGATTTTTTCTAATTGGGTGCTTAACTTTCTTATCTCATTGATCTTTGCTAGAATTCTCTCCTTTTTTTTCTCGAGTTTTCCTGTTGAGAATTCATTCTCGATGGAATTGAACACAGCTTGGATGGTTTCATCGTCTTCATTTAGTTCCTCTTCCAATGAAAGAATTTCATTGTGAAGAAATTGTGTTTTTGAAAGGGCTTTAATAGTTATCTCTTCTCCTCTTTCAATTTCCTTTGCTACGAGTATTTCTCCCTCTCTTGTTAGCAGCGGAATGTTACCCATCTCTCTCATGTAAAGTCTGATAGGATCCGATGTTTGCCCTACTCCGTCGAAAGAAACGACGGGCGACTTTCCTCTTCTCAAGTAAACTTTCCTTTGTTTATCCAGAACTTTTTTCCTCTGGCAATCCACTGCCATGTTCAATACTCCAATACGAAAAGAACTAAATTATTAATGCTCTTAATAATCCTTCTGGTTTACGCTATATTTCTTCTTTTTCTTTTTTCTCTCTTTCTTTTCTCTCTCTTCTTTTCTCTATTCTTTCTTTCCTTTCTCTCATATTTTTTCATTCATTATTCCTTTTTGCAATTTAATAGTTGAAAACAATCCCTTATATTCCACTTAGGATCCTTCTACATATCATGGGAGGCCGGTAATAGAACTGCCTGATATCAGCAAACAATCACGAAGATAAATCAGGCATCTTTCAGACAGAGTTTTCCCTTTTTTTGACCGGAATAATAGGTGTAATTACGAATTTTTAGGTGCAAATGAGCAAGTCAAGCAATCCCTAAATATGCTTTAATGCAAAATTTGATTATAATATTGAATGTCTGAGTGCCTCTTATCAGTAGCGTCTGCCCCCACCAAATCCACCTCTGTTGAAACCCCCTCCACCTCGGCGGTCATCACTACGAGGGCGCGCCTCGTTGACCTTAATAGTGCGCCCCTTCAAATCTTTGCCATCAAGCCCTGAGATCGCGGACTGGGCTTCGCGACTGTTCGGCATCTCCACAAAAGCGAATCCCCTCGAATCGCCAGTGTACTTGTCTGTTATGATTTTGATAGATGTGACCTGCCCGAAGGCTTCAAAAGCCTCTCGCAAATCTCCTTCAGTGGCCTCCCGTAATAAATTGCCTACATAAATATTCATTCTTACTTCCTTTTAATATTGGAATTTTGATTGAGGAGGGATGAACTTCTATGTTGTTGAAATTTTCCCTCATCTCTTGTGATCCCTGCCTGTTCTTAAAAGCGGACAGATCACCTCAATTTCAACATAAATAATACTAGCACAGGAAAGATTTGGTGTCAATAAAAGTCTGAAAGTCTCCCTGATAATCAAAACCCTGTAACAAAACCCTCTTTGGGATGTCAACAGGAGTGGACATGAAGCATGTGACCATGACAACAAAAGTTTCAAAGAAAATAGGGAAGGTAATTAGGAGCGGAGTTAAATCCACCGAATTAGCCATTCAAAGAAAAACGGAGGCCCCGGCTGATAAATAGATCATACAACTGATCCAAAACATCCTGAGATCTAATCCTGCGTGCCACGTATATGCATAAACACTCTCGTGAGTATTCATCGATAAGGTGACGATCCTTTTAACCAGCTGCTCTTCCTCCTCAGGAACCTTCCGAACATGCTGCTGGGTGGACGCGGCTGGCCCAAAACCTGACAAGCCCGCCTCTATGATACACTCAGCACCTCACAGACATGACCCACTGCCCGGCTCCTTTTGGCCGCCATGATCCGCAAGGTCTATGAGGTCGATCCCCTGGTCTGTCCACAATGCGGTGGCCAGATGAAGGCTATTGCTTTTATCACTGATTATTCTGTAGTAGACAGGATTATTAATCACCTTAAGCTGACCTTTGTTGCCCACAAACCTCCCCCGCCTCGCATCGCCTATCAAGAAGTTTTGATGGCTGCCGAAACCGGAGGCCAATATTTTTCATGATTCCCACTTTGACAAGGGAGGAGGTCTGGGTGACTTCAGACGTTTTTAGCGCTTCGAACTTTGCTCCGCCGCCGATCGGTATCTCTTTAGAGAACTGGTAAGGACCTTTGGCAGGGTTGACAGCCGCCTTCCATCCAAATAAAAATAGAAGGCAGGCCGTAGTAAGGAAGATGGATGCAATTATTATTCATTTCATCCGATACCTCCTTTTTTTCATTGCATCAATGATGCTTTTTCCCTTATATTTGGAATTCTTGGTTATGATCGGAATAGAACTGTATAAACCGACGCCGACAGGTGTCAAGAAAGCGAAAACGCAAGCTCCATCGGACAGAGGAGAATGGTGTGGCTCTAAACAATAACAGGGAGAAAGGCCTTTCTGCAGCTTCCAGAGGACTAAGGACAATAGTCTGTTTCTTTACGAAAAAGCCCGTCTTGAGACTTTTATTTTTAGCTTTCATCGTCCTGTTCGCAACAAACTGTGCCCGATTTCAACCCAGACCTATTTCCTCGGCTCAAACCATGGACGACTTCGAAGCGCGAAGGCTGGACGCTCCTGAGGTCAAAGATTATCTCCAATCCAAACCGGGAATAGGAGAATGGCCGCCGCCGTCTTGGGATCTTCGCGGCCTCACCTTGGCTGCCATGTTTTATCATCCTGACTTAGACGTAGCCCGTGCCCAATGGGGCGTCGCCCAGGCTGGCCGGATTACGGCCGGTGAGCGCCCCAACCCGACAGGAAGCGTTCTGATGGGGTATAACAGCACCACACCCGTCCAAGAGATCACGCCTTGGATTCCAGAAGCTGCTCTGGAAATCCCGGTCGAGACTGCCGGTAAACGCGGCTACCGGATCGCGCAAGCTCGGCATCTTTCAGAAGCGGCCCGTTTGAATATTCTCTCCGTCGCCTGGGAAGTCCGGAGTCGGTTGCGTCAGGCGTTCCTTGACCTGTTTGCCGCCCGGCAAACCGGGTCAAAGCGCAGCAGGCAATCGGAGAGCTGGAGGACGCTATGCAGAGTCCGCTCGACCTGAAGGATTGGCTCATGGAGCCGCAAAGAAAGTCCCTTGGACAAGCAAAGGAGCGAAAAGATGAGTAAGCGCCGAATAGGAATAGCTGTAGTCGTTCTGGCTGCGGCCGTGTTGGCCGCTGTCATAATCATAAAACTCGTTCATCGCAAAACGGGTGAAGAGAATGAAGAGGTCGCCGCGGACATGGCCGTCCATGTCGGCAAGATCCAGCGCGCGACGCTCCATCGCTTTGTCACGGCCTATGGGTCCGTAGAGCCTGAACCTGCGGGCCTGGGACGTCCGCCGGCTGACGCTCAAGTGGCCTCGCCCGTGGCGGGTATCGTGGCCCGCATCGAGTGCGTTGAAGGCCAGAAAGTGGCCGAAGGAACCGTTCTCTTTCAACTGGACAGCCGCCTCGTCGACGTCGCCTATGAAAAAGCGAAAAAAGCCATGGTTTTCGCCGAGGAGAATTTCGAGCGGCAAAAGAAGCTTCTGCCAGAGGGGGGAACATCCAAGAAGAGCTACCTTGAAGCAGAGCAACAGCTCAACGATGCCCGCAGTGGACTCGCTGCGGCCGAGACGGATCTGGCCTTTTTGAGAATCAAGGCTCCGCTCGCCGGAACAGTGGTCAAGATCAATACCAAGCCAGGCGAAGCTGTGGAACTCAATACGGTGCTGGCTGCGATTGTCGATCTCGACCGGCTTGTCGCTGTCGTGAATATTCCAAGCCGGGAGGTCCCGTTGGTCAAGGTTGGACTATCGGCACAGTTAGAAACTGGTAGCAAAATTCCTGGCGCCGTGGTCTATATCGGTTCGAAGATCGATGAGAAGGCCGGTACAGTGCCGGTCCGCATCTCGCTTCCTGCAGGCGCCGGCTTCCTTCCGGGGCAATTCCTAAGCGTCCGTATTGTCTGCGAGGAGCACTCTGGCTGCCTGGTCGTCCCGGAAGCCAGCGTAATCGCGGATTCTGTAGGAAGCGATACCGGCAAGATTGTGCTGGTCGAAGGTGACAAAGCCGTCTGGAAGCCGGTCAAAATCGGCCTTCGGGAAGGGGGACTTGTCGAAGTGAGCGGGGACGGCCTAAGAGAAGGTCTGGTCATCGTTACCGAAGATGCCTATGCCGTTCCTGATGCGGCCAAAATTCATATTATTTGAGAGACACATGTATAAAAATTCCGCTTTAGGTCAGTTCGCCACTCAACATTCGCTTTCGATTGCATTCATCTGCGCCGCCCTCTGTCTGGCCGGAGTTTATTCGGCCTTCAACATACCTTCGTCGGTCTTTCCCCAGACGAATTTTCCTCGGGTCGTCATCCTCGTGGACAACGGCGTCATGCCGGCCGACGAAATGATGGCGACCATCACACGCCCCATCGAAGAGGCGATGAAGGACATTCAGGGTGTGACCACGATCCGCTCGGCTACAGGCCGCGGTTCGGCGGAAATCAGCGTCTTTTTCACCTGGAAGGTCAAGATGATCGAATCCGAGCTCTACGTGCTCAGCCGGCTCTCCCAGATTCGCAGCGCTTTGCCTACGACCGCCGAAACGACTGTCTTCCGGTTGACCTTTTCGGCTTTCCCGATCATCGGCGTCAGCCTCACCAGCCGGATGCGCGGCATCATCGAGCTTTGGGAAACGGCGCGCTATGATCTCAAGCTTCGCTTCCTGCGGATTCCTGGCGTCGCCCGCGTGGACCTCGTCGGCGGCCGCACTCCCGAATACCACATCGTGGTCGATCCTCTTTTGCTGAGCGCCGCCAATCTGACCCTTACTCAGGTTACCGACGCCCTAACGAATAACAATTTTGTGGCATCGGCTGGTATGCACGAAGAGAACCATACACTCTATCTGACCGTGGTCGACGGTCGAGTCCATTCGATCCGGGATATCGAAAACTTCCCGGTGACGGTCATCGAAGGCCATCCGGTCCGCGTCCGCGACTTCGCGCGGGTCGAGCGCGGGCCCCAGCCAGTCTTTAATATAGTGACGGCCGATGGAGAGAATGCGGTTTTGCTTAATGTCCGCAGCCAGCCCTACGGGAACACCCTGCAGATCGCCAATTCCCTCAAGAAACAGTTGGCAGAACTGAAGCGAATATTGCCTCCAGACATGAAGCTCGCTTTTTTCTATGACCAGTCAGAAATCGTCCGTGCTTCGGTCGATAGCGTATGGGAAGCGATCATATTCGGCCTGATTTTGTCCGTATTTATCCTTTATTTTTTTCTGAAGAATTGGAGCACAACGCTCGTCGCGACGATGGTCATCCCCGTAACCGTCCTGACCACGCTCCTGTCCATGAAGATCAGCGGGCTCACCTTCAATTTGATGACCTTGGGAGGCATCGCCGCCGCCATCGGCCTGATCATCGACGACGCGATCGTCGTCGTCGAAGCTATCCATACCAAGAGGATGACCGGATTGGGACGGATGGAGGCCGTTCGAGAGGCGATCGGCGAGATCTACCGGCCGCTGGTCGGCTCGACACTTACGCCGGTCGTCGTGTTTATTCCTTTGGCTTTTCTTCAAGGGATTACGGGCGTCTTTTTCCGCGCCTTGGCATTGACCATGGTTGTCTCGCTGCTCATGTCGCTGGTTCTGGCCGTGACTCTGACACCGTCGCTCGCCGCCTCGCTCATCCGGTCGCACCGGGGAGAGAAGCCTGGGCCTCAGGCTGAACAGGGCGGCTTCCTGCTCCGCCGCGTGATTCGAATCTACGAAATTGCTGTGCGTGCTGCCCTTCGGCATCGTTGGCGCACGCTGGCTGTCTGCGGATTTGTGCTCCTTGCCGGGGTCTTTGTCTACAAGCAACTCGACAGCGAATTCCTGCCGCCCATGGATGAAGGAGGGTTCGTCATTGATTATTTCACCCCGCCCGGGACGAGCCTGGCGGAGACTAATCGCCAGCTTCTGCAAGCGGAGAAGATTCTGCGGACTATCCCAGAGCTGGAAAGCTATTCACGCCGCACTGGAGCCCGGCTGGCGCTGGCCATCGCCGAGCCGAACACCGGAGATTTTCTGGTCAAACTGAAAAAGAACCGTCGGAGGAAAACCGCGGATGTGATCTCCGAATTGCGTCGGAAGTTTAACACAGAGCTCCCCGGCCTGACTTGGGAGTTTCCAGGAATCCTGGGCGACCTGATCGGCGATTTGATGTGGGCGCCTCAACCCATTGAAGTGAAACTGTTTTCGAACAACCAGATCTGGCTCAAGAAGAAGGCGCCCGAAGTCGAGGAGCAGATCAAGAAGATTCCAGGCGTCGTGGATACGTTTAACGGATTGGTCTATACAGGGCCGACGATCAACCTCCGCGTGCGGCCGGAGGAAGCGGAACGGTTCGGTCTGACGGCGGATGACATCGCCGCTGCCATGAATACGGCCATGCTGGGTCGAACGGCTTCCTCTGTGCTGGAAGGAGACCGGGTGGTCGATATCCGGGTGAAGGTGGAATCCTCCCGGATCGACCGGCTAACCAGCCTCCGGGACCTGCCGCTGCGGACGCCGGGCGGAGCGCTCGTTAAGCTGTCGCAGGTCGTCGATATCGTGGAAGAGCCTAAGCAGCTCGAGCTCCGTAGGGAAGACTCGCGGCAGGATGTCGCCGTCACAGCCCGGCTCGAGGGCCGCGACATGGGAAGCACCATGGCCGAGATTCGTGAAACACTGAGCGAAGATAAGTCCATCCCCCCGGGAACGATCGAATACGGAGGTCTTTACCAGCAGCAGCAGGAAAGCTTTCGGAACCTCGTGATTGTCCTGCTCATGGCTATTTTTCTCGTCTTCACCGTGCTCATTTTAGAGTTCGGGTCTTTTTATGAGCCGGTGGCGATCGTCTTCGGTGCTGTCCTGGCCATGTTCGGGACGGTCCTGGCTCTGTGGGTGACCAGAACGTCTTTGAACGTCGTCTCTCTGCTGGGCGCCATCATCGGCATCGGGATCGTAGCCAAGAACGGAATTCTCATGCTCGATTTCGTGAAGCATTTGCGGGCTGAGGGGTTTGACCTGGCCGAAGCGCTCGTTCGGTCGGGACGCCGCAGGCTGCGGCCTGTCTTGATGACGTCCCTAGCAGCGGCGCTCGGGATGCTTCCTCTAGCTTACGGCATTGGCAGCGGCGCGGATATGCTCAAGCCGCTGGCCATCGCCGTCATCGGTTCACTCTGTATTTCTGTGCTGCTCTCTCTCATCGCCACGCCGACGGTCTACTATATTCTTCTAAGCATTCGGCAGAAAGCCAAGGCTTAATAAGGCGTCACCTGAATTTTATCCAAACAGTTCTTAAGCGGGCGAGCTCTGTTGCCTTGGATTTATTGTTTATTACAATTATTTTGGGTAGAAAATAATTTTATTATCTGGAGATAGTGGAAAAGATCGCAGGCTGGCGCCACTCGGGCTTCTCGGCCCACAGCAAGGTCAGGGCCGAGATCAAAGAAGAAGCTGAGAGAGTAGGTAAGTACATGATCCGCCCGCTGCTTCCGTTGGAGAGGCTCTCATTTTCGGAGAAGGAAGAGCAAGAAGGCCCCAAGCTCCTGATCGTTGAGCCGGACATTTTCATTTTGCTAAGAACAGAATATTTTCACTTTGCCTTGACATATGGGTCGCCTGTATTTGACCGCGACTTATCACTGTGATATAAAAAATCACTAAGCTCAGAAGGCAAAAATTGTCATCATCTCCAAAAAGAAGCCCTCATGAATTTTTAAATTCTGGGAATAAAATTTTCATTTCATAAGGAGAATATATGAGTAAACCCAATGCATTCCAAGCTTCAGTCTATGCCCTGGCCTCTATGTTGTTCTTGTTCGGCACACCAATTAAATCCATTGCCGAAAAGAGCGGCAGGAGCGCTATCTATTTAAAAGAAACTTGCCAGAAAGATGATAAAACAGCTGTTTCCGAGCAGAATGCCAACAAAGCTGCGAGCGTAAAGATTAGCAAAAGCACTTTCTGTCAAGAGTTAGCCGGAGAGCCTGCTCCTTCTGGGTGGATATACCTTGTTCTTGAAACTGAGTGGGAAAACATCCATCCCAAACAAAAGGTGGAGAAGAAAAAGCTCGAAGGAAAAACAGACCGAACCATGGGAGTGAAAACCTTTGCCCAGAGAGAAGGCAAAAAGAAAGAGGAATATGTTGAGGTCGATGTGGCTTATATGATCGAAGAATTCTTTAATCACGCTTACCTTGTCGTTGACGGTCTGGCCTATTCACTGAATAAGCTAACAGAGGATATCCCAGGAGGGGTGAGCCTTCAAGAGCCGTTCACAATTGCCAAAAAAGGCGAGGTCCGTCAAGCAAATTTTGTTTATTTAATCCCCCAAGCTGCTAAGAATATTGGCTTCCAGTTCTTCGATTATGATTATGGACATATTTTCCTTCCCGTCCAGGGTGACCTTAAAGCAGCCCGTGGAAGAGGCAAGCCTCCAGGCAAAGTTCTGGGGCAAATAAAGGCCAGGGAGGTTGAGATTGCAGCCCACTCAATTGATTTTCAAAAAGAGTATGCAGGCGACTCGGCGCCTGACGGCTGGCATTATGCACTGGTTCAGCTCAGCGGCAAGAGCCTCTCAGGAAAAAACATCAAAAATATCGTCCAGATCGAGCCCGAAGAGTATGCTTGGGTTACCACAGATGGCGGCTATTTCTATTACAGTGTTGGCGGCTCAACCACCGATGAAGGATTCATCCGTTTTACTCCTGAAATATATCAGCATCAGGAACTCGCTTTTCTTATCCCCTCAGCCGCTCTGGTGGATCAACTGGGATTAAGGATTAAAAATGAAGTCTTTCAACTTAGCCTGACAGATAAAAAGCCTGAGGGGCTGCCAAAGCCAATAGCCACCTATCGCGATGGCAATACAATGGAGGTCATGGTCTTCGGGGTGCACAAAGCTGAGGGAAAATTAGTCTTGGATCTCGGCCTTCGCTCTCTGGTCAAATCAAGCGGGATTGAAATCCAGAAGGATGCTCAATTTGTCCTCAATGCTGGTGGCGAAAAATTCAACGTGGATGAAGACTCAACAGAAGCTCTTGCCCACCGGCCGCCAGACCCATTTATCATCCCACCCGGAATGTTCGTTCGCTTCGAGCTTGCTTATGACACAAATGCCTCTCCATCTTCTCTGTACTTTCGAGGGTATGAGAGTGAGAATTATTTTAAACTCAAATAAATTAGATTTAACAACTCTATAGATTATAAGGAGGAGAAATGCTGAGTTTTCATACGCATTTAAAAAGACAGAAAAGAATAATAATAGCGGCTATTTTTATATTTTTATTCGTTCCCTGTTCAGGGTCAAGCAGAATAGAAAAAAGAGCCAATTCTTCAAAAAGCAATCCTTGCGATTGCCCATCGAATAAAAAAATCGAATCTAATAATTCACAGAAACAGGAAGCACTTAATGATATAAAAGCTGTTTCAAAGAATCAGGAGAAATCATTTTCCAGCCAGGAAGAATTAAATCGGGCTGCTTTTAATATCGAACAAATGTTTGATGATCTTGAGCAATCTGTAGAACAGATACCTCGCGATACTTTTGATCCCCAGAGTGTAATTGATAAGACTGGAACTGAGGTACAAGATATTTTCAAATGGCTTAGAGATAATACTTGCTTTGTTCCTTATTGTGGTTCCCTCCGGGGCTCTATTGGTGTCCTGATGGACCGACGGGGAAACAGCCTTGACCGAGCCCTATTACTCCATGAGTTATTGTCCTTGGCAGGCTGTGAAGCACGCCTGGCCCAGGGGCATCTTTCCAAGGAACAAGCAAATAGAGTACTTCAGAAGGTTCGGCCTATGACTCGAAGTAAGGCAGACACGTCAAAAAATTTTCAGCCCCAAGGTTTAGATACCCTTATTGAGATGTATTCAAATAAATACAAAATAGATAGAGCAGAACTCCAACAAGCGACTTCCAAATTACTTCAAGAAAAAAAACAAATGGCTGGGGATCTCACTAAAAGAGTGGCAGAACAATCTTTGAGTATTTCGGATGCAGTAAAAAAATATCGGGAGAAGCAAAATATCGAGAATAATAATGCAAATTACAAAACTTTACAAGACCACTGGTGGGTGCAGTTGAAAAAAGAGGGTGGTTGGATGGATTTGGACCCTACTTTACCTGATTCAAGGCCAGGGCAGACTATAGCTGATATAGAAAATACATATGAGCCAGATGAGCTTGATGATCAGCTTTTCCACTCAATACAAATCAGGGTCGTAGCCGAGCAATGGAAAAATGGCAGTTTTCAGCAGCATACTGTATTAGAATATACTCTGCGCCCTTCAGAGTTATTTGGCAAGCGTATAGTACTGCACCATCTTCCATTAAACTGGCCTCCAGATAAAAAATTATTTAATGCTGAGAACCCCATCCAATTTCTCAAGACAACGATTATAAACCTAAATCAATGGCATGCGATATTAGAGATTGATGGTGAGAAAACCTCAGAATCATATCTCACTGCGGCTGGTTCTATCAGTGAAGAACCAATAAGAGAAGCAAAAAAAGGAGCCCAAGGGGGAGGAGGAGGCTTAGGTGGCTTATTTGGAGGGTTAGCAGGAAGCAGCGCAAAAAAAGAAGATTTATCCGAAAATAAATCACACCTGACTGCCGAATGGGTAGAGTATAAAATCTATTCTCCCGGCAGTAATTTTCATACTATCCGCCGTGAAATCTTTGATTTGATTGGACCAGCACGACGCAAGAAAAGTGATATAGATAAACTTGAGATCAGTAAAAAGCAGAAGATTTCACGCAATTTAATGATCTTAGGACAGATCGAAATCTTACCCCAGGTATGCCAGTTATCTCAAAATTTTATAGAGGAATTATCGGCTAGAAAGTTGCTATCTTACAGAGAGATATTCCTCGATCTTATTAAAGAACAAAATACCTTGCAACCCGAAGACATCATTGATCAACTGGCCCAGATTAACCCTTTTCCTGCCCTATTGTACAACTTGGCCTTGAATCGTTTCAGACTTAGCAAATTTAATCACGAGGTTTATTTAGATAGTCCTAATATTTTCACCTACAACACCTTCCTCCAGGAAGATACAAACGGGGAATTAGTCGAATACCAAAGGCTTGATATCGTTGCCAATGAAATAGCTGTATGTCAAGAAGCCAGCGAAAATCCTTTTTTGATTCAGCTGGAACAGGGTATCCTGGACACAAATGCCGAAGCCCAGGATATGATGAATGAAAAATGGGTGGAAAATACTGCAATACTTTTTACAAAATCAAAACAGCAGGATATTAGTTGGCTGCTTATCCAAGATGCCGAAGAGTCAGCCTGGAAGCAGATTCAAATATCTCCGGATATTCGGGTTCGTATTGAACAGCAGCTAGCTCAAGGATTTTGGGCTCTTGTCCCTATCAAAGCAATTTCGCTTTATGGAAGAAAGGTAGTAGGTTGGTGGCGGCTAAACCCACAAACTGGCAATATTCTTGGTATAGGCGAAAACAGTATGGGACAAGCGTTAACCGAATACGCAGAAAAGACCAATATAGTCTTACAGTTGAAATCAGCTATACAGATACATGCTCAAATATTGCGCTGTCTTGCCGCTGCAATAACAAGTCCGCTCAGGGGAGTGAGGCCCCAGCATGATCCATTGGTTATAAAGTGCATCTGGGAGACTGTATGTTCAAATACTCAAAAGGCGGCCAAGGCGTTCTTGAAAATCGAGGTAAACTGGACAAATATTATAATCAGTCAAACCATCAGTTGGGCTATGAAGAATTTATGTAAGAGTTTATGGGAAAAAGGAATAGATAAGTGATTTTGCAAAAGAATATGGAGGTTTCTGCCATGAATAGATTGTTAAACATTAGGTATATTTTTTTAGGCCTGTTAACTGTGTTTCTATCTATTTGGCTATTATCCTCAGCTTGGGCCCAGTCATTATCCGAATCAGAGCCGAATGATGAGCTTGAACAGGCTAATGAACTGCGTCTGGGCCAGAGTATTGAGGGGCTTTTCCAGGCTGAGGATGATGAAGATTGGTATAAGCTCTTGGTTAGCCAACCAGGCAAAAACATCATTCGAATTGACCTGACCGGGGTTACTGGCGTCAACTCCTATCTTGAGATTTACAATGACAAAGAAGAAAGGCTGAAAGAATCAGATATAGGCAATGATGGGGAGGGCGAGACGATTATCAATTTTGGAGTAACTGAGGGCATCTACTATATTAAGGTTGGTGGCCGTCAGAAGAATGAAAAAGATAAATATTTACTCAGCATCAAACTCCTCGGCCCCTGGCAGGAAGACCAAGAATTCGAGCTGAATGACGAGCTTGAACAGGCTAATAAAATCAAATTAGGGAAAGCAGTCAAGGGGTTCGCCTATCCTGACTCAGACGAAGACTGGTATACAGTTACAGTGCCAGAACCTGGCTTGGATATATTGGTTGTTGAGTTGTTTGGCCTGGATGGAGTGGATTTATTGCTTGAATTGCTTGATGCTGATAGCCGAGAACTTAAGCAAGCAAATAACGGCGAAATGGGCGAGAAAGAGACGATCGTTAGGATGAAAGTTAAGCCTGGCAAATATTACATTATGGTTAACAATGCTGGCTTCAATGCAGATAAAACTTATACGTTAAGGGCAGGTAAACCGACTGCGCCCCCTGCTTCAATTGAGGAAGTAAATCAGGCCCTAACCAAAGCCTTAGATTGGCTGGCTCGCACGCAAACTAAAGAAGGATACTGGTCGACAAGTGAGTCAGATATCGGTATATCTGGACTTGCCTTGATGGCTTTTCTGGGTGCTGATTGCATCCAGAAGGATTATACCCCAAAAATTAGAGCAGCCGTAAACTTCCTTAAAAGCAAATATCATCCCAGTTCTAACTATGAATCAGGTTCTAAAGAGAGAGCTTATTATGGAGGATTGATTGCTTCGGCTTACAGCATAATGTACGAGCATGCAATCTCAACTTTGGCTTTGACCGAGGCTGCAGTTAATTTAAACAACTTTAGTTTGGAGCCAATTATAGAGGATGCCTTGCAGTTGATCATCCGGGTCCAAAATACTGAACATAAACCCGGGGCACTTGGCGGGCCAGTTAATGCTCAATCAAATTATTATGGTGGCTGGCGTTATAATCCAGATAGTATAGAGAGCGATATTTCAGTCTCAGGCTGGCAAATTTTGGCTCTTAAAGGAGCTCTAAGTGCAGGATTTGAAATACCCGAATGGTCTTTGCCAAAGGCCGCTCATTTCCTTAGAGCCTGTTACGATAAGGATGAACAGGCTTTTACCTACCAGCCAGGAGATAGAGGTATTGGCTGTGCCCGGACAGGTATTGGGGCATTAGGATTACAATTGTGCGGATACCCTGATGATCCGTTCATCCAACCCGCTTTGCGTTTTATGCAAAACAACCCGCCTCTCTGGGTAGTTGAAGATCCTGGGGAAGGCTGGCCTTTTTATTATTGGTATTACGGGACAAGGGCAATGCTGAAAGCAGGAGGTGAAGACTGGCGCATCTGGAAAACATGGATGTGCCGGCTCCTTATCGACAATCAGAATGATAATGGCAGTTGGGATAGCGATCAGAAAGAAGCAGGAATGGGAGTTTACACAACCTCATTAGGTACCTTAATGCTTGAATTCTGCTGCGGCCATGTCCCGATCTACATGCGGGAAAAAATCCAGAGGCCTGGCTTAGTAGAAGTTGCTTTCGAGGAAGGGGCAGAGAAGCAGGCTGCAAAGAATGTGGAATTGATCCTGGACGCATCGAATTCGATGTGGGGCCAGATCAAGGGTGAGAGCAAAATTTCGATTGCTAATAAAGTCTTAAGTCAAATTATCAACGGACTTCCGGATGAAATGAATGTCGGCCTGCGCATCTATGGCCATCGATATCCTCTGAGTGATAAGCGGGCCTGCCAGGATACAGAATTGGAGGTTCCGATTGGACCTGTAGCTAAAAGCCAATTAATCACAACTATCAACAGCATCAAGCCTAAGGGGAAAACACCGCTGGTCTACTCAGTCCTTCAGGCAGGAAAAGATTTTGAGAATATCCAGAACGGGACCATAATCCTCATCAGTGACGGTATTGAAAGCTGTGGAGGTGATATTCATTCCATTGCTCCTGCTCTTAAAAAGATGGGGCTTGATCTCCGGGTACATATCGTGGGCTTTGGAATTAAAGAAGCCGAAGCGCGTCAGGAGTTAGAGACTATTGCCAAATCCACAGGTGGAGTTTATCTTGATGCTAAAGATTCTCAGCAGTTGTTGAGTTCGCTCCAGCAAACGCTGCAGATTGAATATGCTATCCTCGATCAAAAAGGAGTAATAAAAGCCAAGGGCTTTGTCGGTGGAGAGCCGGTCAGAGTCATGAATGGAACCTACAGACTTCGTTTAATGTTAGAACCACAACCTTTAGAAGTAAATATAGCCATTAAGCCTGGACAAAAATCCTTGCTTTACCTCAAAAAAGAAAAAGGGAAGTGGATAATTAAGGAAGAAGAATAAACTCTATTTCTTTCTTCTAAATCATTATCCCTTCCAGTCACAATCAGCCATCTTCTCACAATCGAAAAACATGTGGCGTATCAAAGGAGGTAAGATTGTAGAAGGATGGCTATTGGATAATATGTTGGGTTTAATGATGCAACTCGGCATGGAGCTTAAACCGAAGGTGGAGGAGAAGTAGATTCTTTATTCGTTAAGCTGAACTTAATTCAAAAACATCCGCAGTGAGCCCTGCTTCACGAGACTCATGGAGAGAGTCAAACACAACCCTGCTTCGATTCCAATAATAAGAACGGCATGAAATTAATTATTTAGTGACATTTCTTATTTTTGTATAAAATGTTGTGAAATATGAGAAAGAATTTGCTCGGTTTTAAAACTTGGCTTGACGAGAAATATATTTAATGATATTTTGGAATTGCTAATTCCAGAAAAAGAGCAAAAATGGAATTATAAATTCCAGAAAAATGAAAATCATAAAGCGTTTTTTCCAAGGCCCAAAAAGCAGCTATTTCCTTTTCGGACCGAGAGGGACTGGAAAAACTACCTGGCTGAAGCAGAATTGTAATAATGAGCTGACCATTGATCTTTTGGAACCTGGTTTATACCGTCAATATAAGGCCCGGCCCGAAAGATTTAGAGAGTTAGTTGAGGGAAATCCTGATAAAAAGATTGTCATCATCGATGAAATCCAGAAAGTTCCTGAATTATTGGATGTTGTCCATGCCCTTATGGAAGAAAAACCAGAGCTACAATTTATTCTGACAGGCTCAAGTGCTCGTAAAATAAAGCAGAAAGGTGTTGATCTTCTCGGAGGCAGAGCGATTGTTCGTCCTCTGCACCCTTTCATGGCTTCTGAACTAAAAGACAAGTTTAATCTAGAAAGGTCCCTGAAAACAGGATTGATACCGCTTATCTTTTCTGCTCAAGATCCTGAAGATACACTTAATGCATATATTACTCTTTATCTGAAGGAAGAGGTCCAGATGGAAGGGCTGGTGAGAAATATTGGAAATTTCGCAAGATTTTTAGAAGCAATTAGTTTCTCCCATGGATCTGTCCTCAATATAAGCAATGTTGCTCGAGAATGTGAGGTTGAAAGGAAGACCGTCCAAGGCTATATCGAAGTTCTCTATGACTTGCTGGTGGCATATTATCTACCTGTTTTTACTAAAAAAGCAAAACGAGCTGTTATTCAGCATCCAAAATTTTTCTTTTTTGACACTGGGGTATTCAGCACATTAAGGCCCAGCGGTCCTCTTGACCGACCAGGTGAAATTGAAGGGCCGGCTCTCGAAGGACTTGTAGCCCAACACATCAGAGCCTGGATTGATTATAGTCAATCCTCATGCAGGCTGTATTATTGGAGGACAAAAGCTGGCACTGAGATCGATTTCGTCATCTATGGGAAGGAAGGTTTTTGGGCGATTGAAGTGAAGAACACACGTAGCATTCGCAAGAATGATCTGCGTCCTCTAAAAACATTTCATCAAGACTATCCTGAATGCAATCCATTGTTTGTTTATAGAGGAAATGAAAAGCTATTAATAGATAATGTATTGTGTGTCCCATGTGAAACCTTTTTAAAATCGATAAAGCCAAACCAGCCTTTTATCTCTCAGGAGTAGTATGTCTGGATTATGCTGAAGAGTGGAAAATCGATTGGCTGGTATCACCGGCTGGTTAGTCGGTAGGCACAGGTCACGATTTCTCTTTGATCGTGACATTTCCATCGGCAGTCCGGATTTTCAACTGCCCGTTCCCACCGTTTATACTTCCGGACTTGATATGCTGGTCTTCCTTATAGCCTTCTATATTATCAAAATCTATCCGGATAGAGTCTGCGTCATCGGCAGAGACATAAAAAGACACCGAAAATCCCTCTTCGAGGTCAATGTTGATATCCCCGTCGCCTGTCTTGATATCGGCATCCAGCATTTCGGCGGCTAAAAGATCGACCTCTATATCCCCGTCTTCCGCGCTTATATTCAATCCTTTCGCCTCTATTTTTCTCATGACGATATTCCCGTCATCCACAATGAGGTCAAAAGATCCTTTCGACTGATTGATCGTGATCTCCCCATCTTCGCCTTCCACCCGGCAACGCTCCATATAACACGCCGTAAGATTAACATCTCCGTCATCCACTTCGATGGTCAGGTCTCCGCTGAGGTTGTCGATCTTCACGTCCCCGTCCTCTCCCCAGATAGTGGTTTTTCCTCCGACGATATTCCTCAGGCGGATATCTCCATCATCGATGCGGCACTCGATCTCGGCCGCCCAATTCTCTATGTCCACATTCCCATCATCTCCATCCAGGTCCAATGTAATATAATCCGGAGAGTGTATTTCATAAACATATTCATGTACCTTTTTGTTATGATACCCAATGGTTGCGCTGCTTGCTTCCTTGCCGGTGACATAAACGCTATTTGCTGTCTGGCTAAATTCCACATCGAAGTCCTGCTTTCTGCCTAATCTGATTCCGACAAGATCTATATCTGCCCAGTATCGCACCTTCACATCAATGATGTTTTTTTCCCAGGGTATCAGTTGCACATTGCCGTCGCCGAACCGGAGACGCAGCGAATCCCCTTCCTTGACGTCAAAACTCTGGTGAAAGTCTTTGTTGATCTCTTCAGCTGCAACCGTCCCGAGACCTGCGAAAAAGATTAAAAAAGAAAACATCAAAACATAAAGTGGTTTTTTCGTCATGGTATTCTCCTCTCTGAAGTAATTTTTCGTCCTTTTTATTTATCTACGAAAATGGATACAGGAATGTTCCCACAAAGAGTATTCTATTTGACTATCTCTGGTTAAAAATCGCTAAAAAATGTTAAATATTGTTAAAAGCAAAAATCGACCCAAATGTTCCCTGAGTTATTGATCTTTTATGTAGATAGCTGATAACAAAATGGTACGCCCGGAGGGATTTGAACCCCCGACCTTCTGATTCGTAGTCGAGCGCCCTTCTCTTATAACTTGCTGAAAACAAAGGAATAAAGGTCTACGCGCTGATCCGCACCCCGAAAGATCTTTTAAAAAACAAAAAAGCTTGTTATCTTATTCTGTCTTTGAATAAAATATCCTATTAAATGAATTGAAAATGAAACAAAGTAACACAACATCCAAGGCAAAAATAATCATAAAGACTGTGCTAACCGTCCTATTCAGTCTTGCCATAATATTCATCCCCGCAGGAACGCTCAATTGGCCTGAGGCATGGCTCTTCCTTTTTCTCTACTTCTCGCTTGTGACAGGCTTTATGATCTGGATCAAGAAAAATTCTCCTGGCTTATTGAAAGAAAGGATGTCGAGAAAGAAAGACGCCAAAACCTGGGACAAAAAAATTATGATCGCCTACTCTTTATTTCTAATCACTCTACTTATTATTCCTGGCCTCGATTCTATACGCTTCCGATGGTCAAATGTACCATTGTTCATCAAATTGCTCGGGTTTATCGGCTATCTTCCCGCAACAACTTTAGCATTCTGGGCCATGAAGGAAAATGCTTACGCTTCGGATGTGGTTCGGATTCAAGAGGAGCGCGGACACACGGTGTGCACATCAGGTCCTTATCAGTATGTCCGGCATCCCATGTATTCGGGCGTCATCCTCATAATTCTCTGTTATCCTCTCTCACTGGGTTCCCTCTACTCATTCATCCCTGCATCAATAATCATTTTCCTTTTTGTGCTCCGTACTTCACTCGAAGACAGGACCTTACTGGAAGAACTTCCTGGTTACAAGGAATATACCCAGAAAGTTCGCTTTCGATTAATTCCAGGTGTCTGGTAACAGAGCAGGCGGCATCGCCTCGCAGTGCCGAACATAGTCTGGTGCGATGAACCGATCCAGTGCGGCAGAATTCTTCTCATTCCAGACGTTGCTAAAACAGACTCCCTATCGTGAAAAAGAGTTTATACTACTCCACCCTTTTCTTCGGTCAGTAACTCTGTTAGTAAAATATCACTAAAAACAACTTTCGGTTTCCCCCGATCCTTTTTTATCCCTCTCCGCTCCTTTCAGCTCTGATTTCGTAATGTTGCGAGCGTTCATCGAAATGGGAAAGGACTGCTCTCGCCTTGGCCGGGACAACCGCGACTTCGTAATCCTCTCCTGCGAACTCACGGACGGCATCCAGAGAATCAAACACCATCATCGTGACGAATTCGACTTCTTCGCCGACATCACGGCGTAGCAATTGAATACTTCTGAAGCCACGAATGTGCCGGTTCAAAATACCAACGAAGATTTCCTCCTTGAGCAATACCTCATATTTATCCGCATCGCCAGGAGTTGTCCATCCATGCCAGATTCGACCGATCATAGAGAAGACCTCCATATTGAATCTCTAAGATGACAGACCCTGTATGAGACAAGTTCATGGCGCCGTCTTCATAAAGATTCATCGCTCCAAGACACTTGCCGAGGGAAGATTTGATTATGATACGCTAACTTAACCTCGCTCCAGCATCATGGATGATAAAAAATAATGTGCGGGGATGTCAAGGTAAGCAAAAACCTGTATGGATTAAGAAAACTTTGACCTGCCCCCCATCAATGTACCACCTGCAAAGTTAAATTTATAGCTTCTGGACCCGGTGTATGTACCCCAAAGAGCTGTGAGCGAATCAGATTAAGGCTAGCATCTCATTCATATTAATAGAACAAAGAATCCCAATTTGACACTTTATTTTTTGTATAGGTATATAGGAAAACATCTGATAAAATCACACAAAAGATTCATGTAAGCTGAAATGAGAGGATGCGTCTCTTGGGAGAATAAGATTGAAAAATTATAAAAGAGCATTTGTTCTAATATTAGCGATTTTGGTAGCTATATTGCACTTCATCATCGGGCCGAATTACAGGGGGCCTTTTAAGCATTTACTCTCAGGATATCTTATAGATATTATTCTTCCTTTTTTTCTATATTTCTTATTCACAATTCATTTAATTCAAATAAAACAGAAAATACTGGTTTGCCTAGGTATTCTTGCCTTCGCAACCGTCATTGAATATTTGCAATATCGAGGGACGCCAATATTTGGAAGTATATATGACCCATATGACTTTTTAGCATATTTTGTGGGGATTATCTCAGCAATATTATTTGATTTAACAGTACTGGATAAAATCATAAAGAAAAAGCACTCGGCACAATCAGCCCCTCATCGGTAAACAACCTATACGTCTTGGAAAAAATTATGATGTGGTACGCCCGAAGGGATTTGAACCCCCGACCTTCTGATTTTTAGTCATATGCTCTTTCGCATTTCTATATGCTATAATCAACAGAAAAAGAATGAATTACTTCATATACATAAATGTGATTTAACTACCCTTTTGACTAAATTTTGACTACTTTTTTTGCCCAGCCTGCCTCTTGTTAATATCCTCATCCTCA
>CAYSCW010000040.1:0-22307 GCA_964429795.1 uncultured Eubacteriales bacterium | reverse complement strand
CTGGCAAAAACGGCTGAATATCCATGACCCGGGCTTGTCCATGCCCCTGAGAGATAGAGGTTCTTGATGGGAGTTTTATGGGGTAAACGGTTTGGACCTGAATTATCCAGGGTCTGGTCCCAACCATAGATTGCACCCCGGTAATTTCTGGTATAACGGACATTAGTCAAGGGCGTTCCGATTTCCTTAACCTCTATGGCCTTGGAAAGACCTGGAAGAAGGGTTTTTTCTACGCTGTTGATTAGAATATCAGCCATCCGCTCCTTCTCAGCCCGATACTCAGCTTTGTTCCCTTTCCGGTAATCTTCCTCATATTTTTCCCAGTGATCAAATCCCTGGAGCACAATGATATTGAGCGTATTCTTGCCTGGAGGAGAATAATCCTTGTAGACATTGTCGTAGAGAGTGAGGCCGTAACCTGAGTTTTCCACATCCGCATTCTGAGCAGCTCTGTAGTCGGCCTCTATATCATAGCTATTTGTAAAAAATATTTCGGAATCAGCAATCCCGGTTTCGCTGACCAAATCTTTCTTTAAGCCCAAAAAAACTTGAAAACAGGAAAGGCTGACACTCAATTTGTCCATTCTGGCCAGATAATCTTTGAGATAATCCTCCTCCTTGATAAAGGTATGGAATGTGTCGTAGGCATTGGCATTGGAAACCACCACTTTTGCTGTGTATTCCTCGCCATCAGAGGTTTTCACTCCATAAGCAGCATGATCCTTGACCAGAATTTTCTCCACCCTGGCCTTTAGCTTAACTTTCCCCCCTCGTTCCTCGATAAATTTCACGAAAGCATTGCTTATCTTCTGGGATTTACCCTTGGGATAGTATCCTCCACTTTGAAGATAGCCGATGAGGGGAAGAGCATAATAAAAGCTGGCCAGCTTTGATGGAGGCAGCCCGAAATAGCCCCACAAAGAGGAGATGATGGTTTTTAGTCTGGAATTCTTGATACGCATATCTAAAAGTTCGCCCCAAGTTTTATCGTAGCTTTTGAATAAAAAGGGGAAATCAGAGGGAAAACGACTCATATCGATCTTGCCCTGTGCAGCGTAGTATTTGTTAATATCAGAAGCCAATCCTTTCATATCTTCGAAAATCCCTGCGATCCCTTCCTTTTCTTCTGGGAAAAGATTGACAAGCTTTTTTATATATCCGGCTACGTCCTTCTGGGGAACTGTGATATCATGGTCGGGGAAGATGACTCGATAAAGATTGGGATGAGGCACAAATTCGACATCCTTGATTTCCGGAAAGCCCGGAATCAAGTCATGGATTCCCTCTCTCTCCCCTACTGTAGTGGAATGGAGGGAGACATCAAACACGAAACCTCCTGGCCGCTTGAATGTGGTCGCATAACCACCTGGAATATAATGCTGCTCAAGCACGAGCGGCCTGAATCCCTGACGGGCAAAGGCTGCGGCACAACTCAAACCACCAAGACCTGAGCCGATGATGACCGCATCATAGGTTTCTTTATCGGATTCATCCCTCTGGGATTTCGGGAAAATATCCCAGTCAAGAGTCATCAAGGGGATACCGGCGAGCAGTGTTTTTAAAAAATCTCTCCTCTCTATATTCCTTCCTGACATATTGCCTCCTTTTATCTTTTAAGACAAACATTTATTAACCTGCATTATTCAGGAAATCAAGGGACACGTTACCGATCTCAGGCCACGGGTACATGTCCCTGATTTCCTCGATGTTCCACAGCAAATTTCACATGTTTATGAATGCAGGTTAAATAATTCTATTAAATAATTTGAGATGAAAATGTCAAGCCTAATTTCTAAATCACCGGGATCAGGTCATCAAAGGTGATCCCAACGCTTACGGCAGGACTTCTGCTTTGATCATATTGGTTGTTCCTGGCACTCCCACAGGAATTCCGGCCGTAATGACTACCTTCTGTCCGCGTTCCGCCAATCCGGACTTCACCACCGCCTGGAATGTTTTCTTGATCATTTCATCCGTATTCTGAGATTCCTCACTGAGGATGGGAACAACTCCCCAGATGAGCGAAAGACGACGAAAGGTCTTCTCCTCCGGGGTAGGTGCCAGGATCGGAGGTCGCGGCCGGTATTTAGCCACGATCTGGGCGGTACTTCCGGACTGGGTAAAGCTAATGATATAGGCAGCATGGATGGTCTCCGCGAGCTTGCAAGCGGCATAGCCGACAGATTCGGGAATGGTCTTTTCAGCTTTAGTGCCAAACCGCTCTGTCCAAGATTCATAGGGAATTCCTGATTCAGCATCCCGGGCAATCTTGGACATCATGACGACAGCCTCGACAGGGTAATTTCCTGTTGCCGTCTCCTCTGAGAGCATGACGGCATCAGTGCCATCGAACACCGCATTAGCCACATCTGTCACTTCAGCTCGGGTTGGCCGGGGATTATCCACCATAGAACGAAGCATTTGAGTGGCCGTGATGACGGGTTTCCCGGCACGATTGGCTTTCTCGATCAACATCTTCTGAACAAGAGGCACTTTCTCCAAAGGTGTTTCCACTCCGAGATCACCCCGGGCGACCATGATCCCGTCCACCACCGCAATAATCTCGTCGATATTGGTCACAGCTTCGTGTTTTTCGATCTTGGCAATTATGGGTATGGAACATTTATACTTCTCCATAAAGCGCTTCACGTGCAAAACATCATCGGCATTCCTCACAAAGGAAAGTGCGATATAGTCGACCTCTTGCTCGATTCCAAAGGCCAAATCATTTTTGTCTTTGTCTGTCAGTATAGGCACTCTGATAGAACGGGTAGGAAGATTGATCCCTTTGAACGAACCAAGGACTCCTCCGACGACGACCCGACATTTGATGTCTTGAGAAGTAGTCTCCACAACCTTAAGCTCCAAGGTTCCATCGCTCAAAAGCAGAGAGTCCCCTGGCTGGACTTCTTGAGGAAGGGCTGGATAGCTGAGAGAAACCTGATTGCTGTCACCAGGTACTTGCCTGCCGGTCAGAGTAAACAGAGCCCCTGACTCTAGGGTAACGAATCCTTCCTTGATTTGGCCGATGCGGATCTTAGGCCCGGCTAAATCCTGGAGAATAGCGATAGGCTTGTTCGAACGCTTGGCAAGGCGACGAAGGTTGACCATCGCTTCCCGGTGTGAAGACTGGGTTCCATGGGAAAAATTCAGACGAGCAACATTCATACCCGCTTGAATAAGCTGTTCCAGAATCACTGGAGATTGGGAAGCAGGCCCTATAGTGCAGACGATTTTTGTTTTAAGCATAGACACTCTCGCTCATACGACTATCACCAACCTCAAATCCATAACATTGGTAAAAGTGGGGCCTGTAATCAGCAAATCACCCAGAGCTTGAAAGAAATGATAAGAATCATTTTCCCTGAGATAGCGCTCTGGATCGAGCCCCATGGATTTTGCTCTTCTCACAGTCAATCCATCAGCAATCGCTCCGGCAGCATCTGTAGGACCATCTGTGCCGTCCGTTCCTCCACTCAGAATAACCACATCTTCCAGGCCATCGACATCTATGGCTGCTGCCAGAACAAATTCCTGATTGCGGCCGCCGAGCCCTTTCCCCCGGATGGTGACCGTGGTCTCTCCCCCAGAGATAATGCAGGCAGGACGACGAACAGGAAGGTCTCTCTTGAGAATCTCCCTGGCAATAGCAGCATGAACCCTTGCCACCTCTCTGGTTTCCCCTTCTATGAATGTGGAGAGAATCAGGCTGTTATAACCCAATTCATCAGCATTGCTCCTGGCTGCCTTGAGAGCGAGGATATTGCTGCCGATGATCACGTTCTGAGTGCGCTCAAAGGCTGGGTCATCAGCCTTAGGAGTTTCTTCAACCTCACCCCTCATTCCTTTTTCCAGATGCTCCCTCACAGCAGAAGGGAGCTTGTTTTTGATTCTGTACTTCTCCAGAATATGAACGCAGTCGCCGAAAGTACTTCTGTCTGGAACCGTAGGCCCGGAAGCAATGCTATCCAGGCTATCCCCGATAACATCAGATAAAACCAATGAAACCAAAGCCGCTGGATAGGCTAGTCGGGCCAGCCGTCCACCTTTTACCTGGGAGATGTGTTTTCTTATGGCATTGATTTCGTGGATATTTGCTCCGGATTCCAGGAGGACTTGGGTCGTCTGCTGCTCATCCTCGATGGTCAAC
The DNA here is from genome assembly GCA_964429795.1 of uncultured Eubacteriales bacterium. Classification (GTDB taxonomy): domain Bacteria; phylum Acidobacteriota; class Aminicenantia; order Aminicenantales; family Aminicenantaceae; genus CAYSCW01. The sequence goes on along the minus strand of CAYSCW010000040.1, from coordinate 18,157 downwards.
CCTTCAACAGGGCTGGGAAGCAGAGCTGAACCGCCACCTGAGATGAGGAAGATCAGCAGATCCTTTTCCGTCGCGGACTTCACTAGCTGGACGATCTGATGAGCCCCTTCGATACCAGATTTATCCGGGACAGGATGACCAGCTTCAACTATCCGGATCTTTCTCAAAGGCAGAGAATGGCCATATTTAACCTGAACAAGACCTTCTTTCAGCCGGTCCCCCAAGAGTTCCTCCAGAGGCTGAGCCATAGCAGCCGAGGCTTTCCCGGCCCCAACGACGATCACTCGTGAAAAATATTTAAGATTGTAGTTCTTATCTCCGACTTTTAGAATCTCATCCTGGCGCTTGACATGCCGTCCAATGGCCTCAATGGGATCAACCGCTTTCACCCCAGAGCGAAAGATTGCCTCTGCGTCTTTCCGGAGCTGAGGAAGCGTTTTTTTCTTATCCATACAACAGGGTGACTCCTCTTAAAACCATTTCCTTCTCTTGAAGTAAGTTATCATATAAATGGCTATCACAATGATGACTCCCCAGACAATAAAATAGGCCCATCGCCATTTAAGCTCCGGCATGAATTCAAAGTTCATCCCGTATACTCCTGCAATAAAAGTCAGAGGAATAAATATTGTGGCGATAATGGTCAAGACCTTCATGATCTCATTCATTCTGTTACTAATGCTGGAAAGATATGTATCATGCATACCTGACAGCATATCCCGGTAAGTTTCGACTGTATCAATCACCTGAATGGTGTGATCATAGACATCTCGGAGATATATGCGTGTTGCTTTATGGATAAGCGGTGATTCTCCCCTTTCCATACCATTGATAAGCTCTCTTAAGGGCCACACAGATTTACGCAAAAAAACCATCTCTCTTTTCAATCGATGGATTTCATGCAATGTCTCTGACTTAGGGTCAATTACCATTCTCTCTTCCAATTCTTCTATACGGTCTCCCAGCTTCTCTAGGATTGTGAAATAATTATCCACAATCGTATCCAGTAGAGAGTACGCCAGATAATCTGCCTGCATCTTTCTTATGCGGCCTTTTCCATTCCTTAATCTTTCCCGTACGGAGTCAAAAATATCCCCTTCTCTCTCCTGGAAGGAAATCACAAAATTATCGCCAAGAATCATACTCACCTGTTCCACTTTCGTTTCATTCTCTTCATCATCATAATAGAGCATCTTCAATACCACATAGAGGTAGTTACCAAAGTCTTCCATCTTCGGCCGCTGTTCTGTGTTCATGATGTCTTCCATGATGAGTGGATGCAGCTCAAAGTGTTTTCCAATCTTTTCGATAATATCCACATCGTGAATTCCATCTATGTTTATCCAGGTCACAGTAGGAGTGTCTTTAAATGGAAAGCATTCCTCAATTGTTTTCCCCTCCCGCTCCTGAAAATGCGTCTCATCATAATCAATGATGGAAATTTTCACTTCTTCTTCCTTCATCTCTCCAACATAGACCGGAGTTCCTGGAGGAAGGCCAATCTTCTTTTCTCTTTTTCTGATAAGTTTCCTCTTTGCAATCAATCTTTCCTCCTTCTTTTAAATCGAATCAATGAGTTTTCGCTTAAAAGAGAACCCCAAAAACTATATATTAACCTCAAAAATATTTTTTTTCCAGATATCACACAGAAATGTAAGCATTATTAATAGATAGTGGTCTCGCTCCACCTTCGGGATCAGGCTTCGTCATCCATGTAATTTCTGAGACTAGATTCTTTATTTATGCCTCTAATCCTGATGAAGCCTGACTCCAGGATCCATACTTTTTTGACAATTTCTTGCTTACATTGTAATTATTATAAAGAAAATGAAGAATTTATGTCTGAAGAGATTAACACTTGTCTTTGTCATCCTGTTGGCAGTTTCACAGTGTATCAGAGCTGAAGAGGGAGGAGAGAAGAAGCAGAAGCCCTACTCTTCCTCCACCAGCTTTTCCCTTCTGATGACTTCGGGAAATGCTGAAGATTTGACGCTCGGGCTTGATACAGAACAAAACCTGAACCTTGATAAGAATCAGATTCAGTTCAAAGGCAACATCATCTATTCTGAGAGTAAAGGGGATAAGGAATCCGAAATTTATTCCAGCCACCTCGAATACAAACGTATACTTTCTTCCAAAGCTTATCTCACCGGTATCGGTATGTGGGAAAGGAATGTCCTTTCAGGCTACAACCATCGACTCTCCCTTTCAGTGGGAGGGGGATATCTCTGGATGAAATCAGAAAAATTGGAATTCTCTTCCGAAGCTGCTATTGGCTGGAGCAAAGAAAATAATGTGGATAAGGGTAAGGATAACAGCATCTCACTATCCTTTGCCTCCCTTCTGATATCAAGCAAGTTGAAGGTCCGTGTTTCCAAGACATCAGAATTCGCTTATCAAGAAATCTTCTTCCTCAATCTCGACGATTCCAAAGACTATCGATTATCTTCTCTCGCCTCTCTCTCTGTTGCCATCAGCGGCAATCTTGCTCTTAAGATGAGTTATCAGCTCAAACATAATCACAAGCCTGTGCCTGGATTCAAAAACACCGATCACTACCTTCTCAGCTCACTGGTCATGAATTTCTGACAGCCAAGATTCAAAACGCCTGGCCGATGCTGAAGAATATCTTTGACAGAGGCTCTCCCGGACGTCGATCCAGCTTAAAGCCCCAATCGAAGCGAAGCAAGGCAAATGGAGTTTGATATCGAAGTCCAAAACCTGCTGTTTCCCTCCGGTTGTTCCCCCGCCTGCAAAAAACCTCTCGCTGGGGATGATATAAGAGAAGAAGAGGTAAAAAAAGTACTGGAGGATATCAAGAAACCTCCGTCTACCTGAGTACGGTCAAGCTCACTTCTTTGCTCAGCACCGATCCCTCTTTTGTCCCAGGAATTTCCACAAACAGCCTGTTTTTTCCTAGAGACGCAGAACCGATATCCAGAAAAAAAATGACATTCCACACTCCTCTGTTTTCATCGAAGGATTCGGCGAGCTTTTTGTGGTGGAGTTTTTTGACAAGGTTATCTTCAGCCATGATGAAAAAATCGGGGGGTGTTTCCGGTTTGTTCTGGGGCAGATACAGCTGAAGAAAAACATAGACGCCTTCCCATTGCTTGAATTGGTTTGTCACCTTCGGGAAAAACCTCAGGCTGCCAAACTGCAGACTGCCGTCTTCCTGGGACAGCATGAAGGAATCCAGGTTTTGGGACGGGATGCGGTCTATATGGCCCAGAACGCAGTTGATGAAAGCTTCTGAGTCGGCACTGCGCAAATCCGGAAGAGTGATCAGTGATTCACAGGCTCCGATTTCCTCGGTCTCCGGATCAACGAGGGCAAAGACGGCTTGATAATTTTTGTTCTTCAGCTCCAGTTCGGGTCCCTTGAAATGGAAATTGAGATGGTTGATGGTTTTGATGTAGTCGATAAAGTCGCGGTTGACGTTCAACGGGAGGTTGATTTGTCCTCCGAAACTTCTTTCTCCGCTCTCCTTATCATGAATCCAGATGTGGAGTTGATAGAGTTTGCTTTCGTATTCGACAAACCTGTCGATGAAGAATTCCTTGGAAGGAAGCGCGATGTTCACCCAGGGTTCGAACTTACCCGAGGCCGAATAGAAGGGGATGAATTGAGCCTCGAAGGGAAGTCTTTTGAACAGGGAGGGATTGTAAAATGCTGTGACCAGCTCCATACTGCTGCTCGTTTCCGAGGAATAGTCGATGTAGCCTTTCCTGTGGCGGACATCCACGCCTCGTCGTTTAACGTCGATTCTAATCTTGTGGTATTGATCGTCGGACAATTTCCTCTGAGGATAGAAGCTTAGTTGGTAATAATAAGTCAGGTCAGTACTCATGACCCTGCGGAACTGCTCAAATTTGTTAGCTCCTCGGAGGGAATCCGCTCCCGTATCTTCTGACAGCCACCTCAGGTTTTGGGCCCGGTTGATCCTGTCTTTCTCCATGGGCCGGGACAGTTCCTTCTCGTATTCCTGGTAGTGTTCAGCCGAAGCGCCGGAATAAAGGTGTTTGACAAATATGTCTGAGTTCAGGGAGTAGATGGATATGTTTTGGGCGTTGGCCAGGTTGATGATTTCCCGAATCACCTCTTCACTGTTCCTGAAACTCTTTTTGGGCAGGATGTTGAAGGGATCAAATATCTTTATGTTTTTATCGATGTTGAAGATTTGAGTGCGCATGGCTACCACGGCTGCATTGGTTCTTCCGAAAAAACGAGATTGGGGATTTATCTCTCCCGAGGGATTGGGGAGTACATCGGAAGGGGAGATATCCGGAAGGCCGGCACTGATAAAGAGTATGGTTTTCCTTCCTGGCAGGTTTTTGATCATGTTGAAGGTGCCCAGGATCCCTCCGATGGTTTTCACGAATTTCTGTCTCTCTTTGTACAGATACTCCTGCCTCATCATATTGCGGTAATAATTGGGATCCTCCTGGCTCAGTCCATCCGTTGGAGGTATAGTGCCCACATCGGCACCGAGGTTCCAGACGTTTCCCGAGGCGCTTTCGACAGCTTTTCTGATGAGGCCTTCATCCGATGTGAAGGGCTGAAGAATGTCCAATCCTTTGGTCGGGTGAAGCTGAGAGATCATAACCTCATTTCCCAAGTCCACAAGAGAGTTCAGCTCTTCCAGGATGCGTTCAGATTGAATATGGATTTCTCTTTTCCAGGAGTTGATACTGTCAAAAACAACGGCCAGCTTCTTTTTTGGGTGTTCGGGGAATTCCTGCTTTTCTTCCTCCTTAGTGACCCGGAATTCCCTCCCCTCAAAGCTGATAAGCTCGAAGGAGTTAATGGGTACTCTCTTCCCGTCTTCGTAGAGCTCAAAATCGGCTTTGGCCATATCTTTGACGAACTGACCGTTTTTAGTGACGATGACGTCCACGAGAACGAGTTTAACCTCAACCTCGTGCTGTTCGGGAGGTATCCGCTGCTCCTGTTCTTGGAATCCATCCAGAAAAAGGGTAATAATGGAGGCAGCCAGAAAGGTGGACAGTATTCTGACTTTCTCCTTTCCCCTTGTCATAGCCTTTCCTACTTGCGTCTATAATAATTCATCTTGGGCAAGCTGTCCAATTCCCGCTTCGGATCGGCCGGAGAAAGCCGTACTCTTTCTAGAAACGCTCCTCATATTCGCTCAAGAAAATGTCGAAGTAATGGAAAAGCACTCGGTAGAAGACTGTGCGCTCTGGATGTCGGGGACAATAAACTCCTGCCACAACAGGAGCTATAAATCAAGAAACAGGCCAAATCGCCCAAAACAAACCCTCTGCCCATATCCATCTGGAAGATGCCGCGGGAGATCCAGTTTCTTTCCTTAAGAGAGTCAACAGCCGTTGACGGCTCAGAGGAAAACGAAACAATGCACATTGTCCTGAGCGCCGCTCAGCTCATTGGTCATAAATTTCTGACAGCCAAGATTCAAAACGCCTGACCGATACTGAAGAATATCTTTGACAGAGGCTCTCCCGGACGTCGATCCAGCTTAAAGCCCCAATCGAAGCGAAGCAAAGCAAATGGAGTTTGATATCGAAGTCCAAAACCTGCTGTTTCCCTCACTTCAAAAGGATTAAAATCAGAAACCTTGGAGTACACGTTTCCAATATCAATGAAAACCACACCGCTCAGCTTCTTGAAAAGGGGAAATCTCAATTCCTGATTCATAACAAAGAGAGATTCACCTCCAACAGGCAACCCGGTATCTGGGTCTTCTGGCCCTACCTCATTCTTCCCAAATCCGCGCACGGTTGTCCCCCCGCCTGCAAAAAACCTCTCGCTGGGGATGATATCCTGATCCCATCCTTTGCTGAGTCCGAGTCGCAGTCCAAAGGCATAAACAAGAAAATTGGAGAGTTTCCTGAATGTATAATATTGTCCGAAATAGCGGATAAAACGGACATCTGAACCGAGAAATTCGGGGGCATATCTTATATTTTGTGAAAGGGACATCCCCCGAGACGGGTTGAGGATATTATCCCGCGTATCCCAGGTCAAACCCACATTAAGAGTACAAATATTCAGCCATGTTCCTGGATCAAGCATCTCCTCAACATCGGGCACAAACGTATGATTGCGTTCAAACGAATAATTGTATGAGAGAATAAAGCCCTTACTGAACTCAACCTGCTGTTGTAAGGTGAAACCCAAACGATCCGCGGTGAATGAAGGCTTTATGGTCCTGTTCACAAAAGTAAAAAATTCCGTGCTTATTCTTTTTGAGAAGAAATAAGGGCTTCTCAGGAACGCTCTGAGATCTCGTTCGTCACGATTGAAACGAAAGCTTGTTCCCAAAAGCTGAGCTCTTCCCAGTAAATTGCGATTGATCAGGTTGCCAGATGCCCCAAAGGCGGATTCTGTATCGTATTGTAAACCGTATCGCAGACGGTACGGCTTCAGCTCAACCACATCTATCCCAACCCGGTAAAACCTTGTCGAATCTTCCTGTCTCTCATCTAATTTTGAAGAAATATCCTGTTCTTGGCTGAGAGGCGCCACATCAATATTTACCCTCTCAAAAATACCAAGATCATACAATCGCTTCCGGGACTCATTAATCGGTCGAAAATTGACCACATCACCCTCTTTGAACAACAGCTCCCTCTGGATCACCTTTTTATGGGTGATGGAATTTCCAGAAATTTGAATCTCTGCTATTTCTCCCTTGTGATTCTCATCGATGTCAAAAGTCAAATCGACGACTGCCTCTTCTTTATGAATCTGGATTTGAGAGGAAATATGGACGTCATTAAATCCCTTCTGTGCATAAATCTCTCTTATCTTATAATCAGCCTCATTGAATTTCTTAAGGGAAACAGAATCACCCTCTTGGATATCGATCTCGTCGATCAGCTGGTCTTTGCTTAAAAACTGTGATCCATTCACCATGATCTTGCCTATCTTAAACGATGCTCCCTCTTCAACTTGAAAGTGCATGTGGACTTTTCTTTTTTCCGGGTCAAAATAGGGCTGGGACAAATGGACTTTTGATCGAAGGAATCCGTTTTGAGCATAAAGATCTTCCAGGTTTCTTTTAACACTCTGAGGATTGACGAAAACCTGGTCGACCAAATGATTCTTATTGAGATATTCAAGAAGTCGAGTTTCGGAAAAGAATCTAGTTCCTTCGATGATTATTTCCGGCTTATCGTATTTCAATCCCTCGCTGACTTGAAAGAATATAATTCTCTCATCCCCTTGTCCATTCTGTTCCCGTGCCTGGACTGTTGCCTGATAATATCTCTTTTTCAGCAGATGAAGACGCAACCGATGTTTAATGTCCTCTATGACCAGCGGGCCAAATGAGCTGCCCATCCAAACGTTGATTATCTCTCTCTCTAATCTCTTTGGAATATCCGTGCCCAGATACTTGAGATGAATCTTAGGACCGGAGTCGATATGAAAAGTCAAGTTTAACTGACGCTCCTTCGTCTCTTTTATGGTGTTCAGACTGAAGCTCAGATAATGATTCTTCCCATAATAACGGCGAATCAGGTCAAGACTTTCCTGGAGTTTATAAAAGTCAAAGCGTTTTCCCTCAGCGAGCTTTATCTTGCGGAGGATTATTCTTTCAGAAACGCCCAAATGGCCTTCCAAGAGAATTCTTCCAACAGTAAGATTGCTATCTGTGAGACGGCTCAACAAGGTCGGACCCGGCCGTTCAGCCGAGCCAAAAAGAAGCTCGTGCCGGAGGCTGATATTATATTCGTTATCATCATTCTTGACACCCTGGAGGTTGACTTTACGATTTGGGTTATAATTCACAATCCATGTCCGATTTTGGGCATCCTTCAGGTCCTGTGAGAGTACGAGCTCAAAGCTTCGACTAATGTGCTGCCCCACAGTGATCCTCGCACCGGGGTTCTCCTCTGTAGAGACAAGGCTGGCATCGATCCTGACACTTTCTAACCCCAAGGTCCCTGCAAGGGCCTGCTCAACCTTCCCTGTCAAGACATTATCGATGTAGGAAAGAGCTTTGTTGCCGGCAATATCCAGGACTGAAGCAGAGGCGCTTTCCAATGTTCTTCCCGTTACTAAAAGAGAGATGATATTCGGCTCAGAAAGAGCTGGGTCTGAGACAAAGCTGGCAGAGAACCGATCTGGAGTCCCGGTTAAAATCAATTGAATATCATACTCGTTCACCTGAGTCCGGGCAGTGAGGTTGACGTCAGGTTCTATCCGATTGGGATTGACGAAATCGACGGTTCCTCTTTCGATGTAAAAAGTATTATGGCTAAAGTAGACTTCACCTCCTTCGAAAAATTCAACCCGCCCGGCAAGAGCTGGATGATATATGTTTCCTGCCAGTTTGAGGCTAGCCTTGGCTTCTGACTTAGAGATGTTGTTGTCGATCAAGAAATTGTTAATTGTATGCACGGCTACATCCATCACTAAATTGCTGAAGAATGGACTCGGCTCTCTCAGGTCTTCTATCCGGTTCTTTCTGCGTAAATAACGAAAGATCGCTGATTGAATCCCGAACGGCTCTATGTATTTTGCATTCACGATCATAACTTTACCGGATAAGAGATGATTTTTCCCATCGGATTTCAATCTCAGCTCGCTGGAAATCTGCGACCTCAAATCCTTTGGATAATCAAAAAGAGAATCCTCGCTGGTGAAGAGAACTTCAGCGCCCGTGAATGTCCAACGGCTGAAGCCGATGTCTCCTTTAAGATTCAGTTTCCCTCCGTTGAGATCCCCCCGCAACTGTTCGATCTCAATTCCATCCTGCCGGACCCTTAACCTTCCGTTTATCCTGCTTAGAAAAATGAGGGGATAGGTCATTTTCATGCCAAAATCCCGAACATCGATAAAGCCCTCAATGAGAGGATTGCCGTAAATACCACTCATCCGAACCTGAAAATCTGTCATTCCAGAAATGAGCGCATCCGGCAAGAATCCGCGGAAGATTTTCAATTCTAACTCTCCGCCCAGGGATATATCCATGGGGTTATTCTCTTCCAAACCCACAGAGCCTCGAATTTCTATGCGGTTCGCTTCTCCCCGGAGATGAAGTCTCTGCACGGATAATTGTCCATTTCTAAGAAGGAGATGGGTGGAGTTTTCTTGAGCAAGAGAAATCCCGAATAGATTCAGCTCCAATGAATCAAATGAAGCTTCGGCTGATATCTTATCCCATTGCAGACTTTCCCCTGTAACCTCGATTTTACCATCAATCTTTCCGCTCATCTGCTCCAGCATCTCAAGAGGTAAGATAGTTTTCAGGAGCGACGGATCCAGATTCTGAATGAACAGGGATATGTTTGCTGCCCTCTTCTCAAAGACATGGAATCTTCCCGGAAGGCTCAGGGGCAAGGATTCCAGAGGAACATCTCCTGCCACCTGACATCGGCTGTTACCAATGCGAAAGGAAAAAGAATCAATCTTTATCACGTTTTTGGATACTCCTAAATGTAGCTGTATATCCTCAAAACTGAGAGGGACATGGGTTAAACCGATTTTAGCTTCCGAAAGATCTATATCAGCGGTCATTTCGAGATCGGAAAAAGTTCCCGCAAGTCTTGATCTGAATTTAAGCATGCCCGTTGCCTCTGAATCGCCAAGAAAACTGCTGAGGAATGCGAGATCTATATCAGCTTCAAGGATGAGCCCTGAGACTGAAGGGGTCTTGAACGGAAGGTCTCCTTTGGCCTGTAACTTGATATCACCCATTTTTTTCCCGTCGACTGTGATTCCCTTCAGTAAACCTTCTGCCTCAATTTGAGGAGCATTAATCTTCCCTTTTCCCTTAAGCTTGAAATCCACTGTAGCATCCATTCTCTTCTCAGGATGGGTAAAGGAAATATTCTGAAGAAGGAGTGAATCCACTGAAAGATCGATATTGAAAACATCCTCCTCGATGTTGTACCAGCCCTTCGCCTCAATTTTTCCTCCGGATTTTTTCGCCTCCAGAGAGTCAAGAAAGATGTGTTTTTTTCTGTAATTCCCGACGATTTTTACCTTTTCAAAATCCTGATGATGGTAAGAAAAGTCAGTCAGGTCAAGTGCCGCTTCCACATTCGGATCAAGAGGATCCCCTTCAATATGGGCTCTGAAATCTATCTTTGCCTTTGCTGGTATATCCAGGTGGAAAGCTTTGAGTACCCTTTCAAAAAAAATTTGTTCTCCCCAGACATCGAATTTGACGGATTGATTGCGACTCATCAAAGAATAGAAACCGGAGATTTCGAGCCTGCTTTCACCTTCCTGGATGCGAATCGGCTTAAGTCGAATGCCCTTGGCATCATAAATCAATATTCCATCCAACTGAAGGTTTTTCCAATCAAGGACCGACAGATTGGGACTCTTCAATTCTGCCGAAATAGAGGGCGATTCTAATCTCCCCTCCACAATCCCCGCGACATGGAGTTGTCCACTCAAATTTAAGGCTTGCATTTCCTTTTTGTACATGTCTCGGCCAGAGACCAGGAATAAGGGAGATAAATCCTTGAGCTCGCTGGCTTCAAGTGTAAATCTTCCACCCAGAACGCGTGGAGCCACACGAAATTCGCCCGTGAATCGGGCTCCTGGCATGGTAAGGTCTTTTGTGGAAAGAGTTATCCTGCCAGAATCAAAGTTGGCGAGGACGCTCCCTGAAAGAGGTATCCCCTGTTCACTCTTCTGATTCTTTGCCCGTAGTCGTATTTCAGCCCGGCCCTTGAGAGAACTTAAAGCGGAACCGGACCAAAAAGCCTGAATGGAGCCGGATGTTGTAGAGATGAGCGGAAACAGACGATCGACAAGAAAATCAAGGCGTTCGAGATCAACAGATGTCCACTGGAGTTCAATACGGTTTTCTGCCTTATCCTTCAGCGGATGATATTCACCATGCCCCTGTATCTCTCCGTTGGCTATATCCATATGCACGGCCTGAAGAATAAGGCGTCTGTCCTTCCAGCGAAGTTCTGCGTTCAAACCTATATCCTGCAGCTCTTTAAAATGTAAGTTATCGCTTTCCACCTGAATATGTGCATCCATATCCTCTAAAGATCCTCCTAAATAAGAGTGAAATTTTATTTTCCCTGCCAAGGCTGAATCCATGTAAAGGAGAGAGAGCACATCACCTAAATCAATCTCGCCCTGGAGAATTCCATCGATAGAAGCTGAAGAGAAAAGCTCCACCCGGCCATTAAATTCGAGTCGGTTTTGAGGGATGCGCAAGATGAAATCCTGAACATCGATCCCTTGATAATCGAGATCTGCTTTAATGCGGAACTCATCAACAGTAGACCTGTGCTCTTTATATATGGCCGAGCCATTCTTGTCCATTTCCAGATAGAATGAATGTCTGCCCTTGCCGATCCAATGGAGACCGATCTTCAGCCCGGGGAGATTCCACTCGAATTTCCTCCTCTCGTCCTTGAAATGGATCCAGGCATTCTGAACCTGAACCTTGTTCAGCACAAACTCGGGGATCTTTGTCTGTCCAGGAGATTTTGTTTTGGATTGAGTCTTGAACGGGATGTTACTCCTACCCTCTTGATCGATGTGGACAGCTATCTTCGGATTTTGAATCTCTAACTCCTGAATCTGAAGCTTGTTTCCCAGTAACAAAGCAAGGGGAATCTTTATTTTGACTTCATCGGCCTGAAAGAACGGGTAAAGATGATCCTTTCCTGAATCCTTGATCTCCACTCCTTTGAATGTAAACCTCAAACGAAGCAGGTTATAATCCAAAGATTGGGCGGTTAAAGAGATCCCTTTTTTCTGTTCAAAAAAATTGGTGACGTAACCCAAGACTTTTGTCCGGAAAAAGGGAGCATGCAGGAGTAATAAAACAGTAACAAAGAAAAGAAAGAGGATGATAATAATGACCAGAATTTTTCTCTTCTTTAATTTCAGTCTCATCATTCCACTAATAGCCTTCCGTGTTCATCTTATATTCTACAGGATTCATAGAGATAGTGAAACGATAGGGATAAAGATTCAGATTAAATAAATATTTGAGTAGTTATTTTAATTCAGCACTGATTTCGGCTCCGAAAAGATAAACCAATATGGAGTAATAAAGCCAGAGTTGGAGAAGCACGATAGAGTTGAGTCTTTATTTACTTCTGAATGCCCTTTTGGAAGAGCTTTCTAAGAACACCAAGAGGTCCATAAACGATGATGGAATCGCCTTCTAACATTTTTTCGCGAGCTTCGGGGGTAGGCATCCATTTTTTTCCCCTCTCAATTCCCAAGACTAAAAGCCCTTTCTCATTCAATCTGCATTTTGAGAGTGAATTTCCAGCCAGTGGAGATTTCCCGGTAATAATTTTTTTTACTAGAGCGTAACCTTCGAGGAAGTGGAGGAGATCTTCAGTCGCTTCTTCCTCATAGGCAGGTGATTTCACGAGTTTCCTCTCGATAAAATTCTCCCACTTCCTTGTAAACTTCCTGTAAGTGGCGATCTTGTAAATCAGAAATATTCCTACGGCGAGGACCAAGACATTTACGGGCAATTGATACCCCCTGCTGGTGGCCATGGAAGAGGTGGCTGTGACAATGACCATCACAATTCCTGCATTCCCCATGATCATCAACCAGGTAACGATTTTGCGTCTTCTGGGATGGTTGACGATCAGCTCGGCCTCCTTTGTGGTAAACCCTGTGCCAGAAAATGCAGATAATGCCTGGAAACGTGCTTTTCTTTTATCCAATCCTGTCATCATCAAAGCAATAGCCGCAGCTCTGACAAAGAGGAAAGAAATCAAGATCGCGATTAGAGTGGGAAAGAGAAAATACAGGCTACTCATTTCTGACTCCTTAAAGTTTATGTGACAATGGTTTGTTTAAAATTAAAAAAATCATCTATCCTGAAGAGCTCCGAATTTTCCTATTTACATTTTATACAAAACCTTCTCTATGAGTAAAACAAAAATTCCGATAGGGAGACATTTCTGAAATTTTGATGAGTGAAGATATTCCATGCAGTTAGGCAGTGAGGCGCCGGTTTCCCTCCATCCAAAGCCCATATTTCTTTGACACACACATCAAATTTTTATAAAGTAGAGATAAATCTCTGCACTTTTACATTTACATATTAACTCAGGAGGAAATTCTTTGGCAAAAACCAGCTCCAGGGAGGACTCACGCCTCCTTGTTTTTTCCGACCTGGACGGAACTCTCCTTGATCATGGAACCTATTCTTTCAAGCCTGCACTCCCTGCCATTCAAGCGTTAAAAGAAAAAAATGTTCCCCTCATCATCTGCACCAGCAAGACCAAGGCTGAAATCGAAGAGACCAGGAAGCAACTTCACATCACCCATCCCTTTATATCAGAGAATGGAGGAGCGATTTTCATTCCCAAGAAGTATTTTCATCTTCCTTTTTCATTCGACAAAGAAGATACAAATTACTTAATCATCGAGTTGGGAACTTCTTATGAAAGAATAAGAGAGGTCCTTTCTCAAATCCAGACTGCATTTCCTGGAAAAGTAAAAGGCTTCGGTGATCTTTCCGCCAAGGAAGTCGCTTCACTCTGCGGCCTTTCTCTAGGCAAGGCTAAACTCGCTAAAAAAAGAGAGTATGACGAACCTTTTCTTCTGGAGGATAAGTCGGCTGAAGAATCAATCGAGAAAATGGCTAATCGCTCAAATCTTCATCTCACAAAAGGAGGTCGATTCTACCACCTCCTCGGAGGCAACGATAAAGGAAAAGCCGTCTCCATGCTTGAAGCTTTGTATAAAAAGGAGAAAGGACATATTAAGACGGTTGGCCTTGGGGACAGCCAGAACGATCTGCCCATGCTTAAAGTCGTTGATTACCCGGTGTTGGTGGCGAAGCCTGATAGCGTCTATGATCCCTCTGTCAGGCTGGACAACCTGGTCTTTGCCAAAGGGATAGGTCCTGTTGGATGGAATAAGGCTGTTTTAGGACTTTTAGAAAAATCTGTGTAAAAATTCATAGAAGATAATAAAGGAGGCCCAAATGGCTGATTTTTATCAAACAGGTGTAGTGGCCACCTTTCACCGTTTTGGTCCGGTCAACCTGGAAAGGATAGAAGGTGAACTCTCAGAATTCAACCGCCATCGACCGATAGCACTGGTGCTTCCCTCCCTCTATACCGAATTGGAAGGTCCTGCTATAAAGAAGATCGTCGAGGAGATCAAAGAGGTCTCTTATCTCAATGAGATCGTGGTCACCATGGGCAGGACAAATAAAGAACAATTTAAAAAAGCAAAGGAGTTTTTCTCCGTATTTCCTCAGAGAACACGCATCATCTGGAACACCGGCCTGAAGATCGGAGAACTCTACAAACAGTTGGAGGAGAGTGGCCTTTTTGTGGGAGGTGATGGCAAAGGGCGTTCCTGCTGGACAGCCTACGGATACATCCTATCTCGGGAAGAGAGCAAAGTCATCGCCCTTCACGATTGCGACATCGTCAACTTCACCAGGGAACTTCTGGGAAGACTGTGTTATCCAGTGGCATCACCCAATATAGATTATGCCTTTTGTAAAGGTTATTATGCACGAGTAACCGACCGCATGCACGGCCGAGTCACGCGACTCTTCGTTACTCCCATCATCAGAAGTCTGGAAAAGCTTTTAGGTTCTTTGCCTCTTCTTGTTTACCTGGACAGCTTTCGATATCCTCTGGCAGGGGAATTTTCCATGAGCACAGACCTTGCCCGCATCAACCGCATTCCCGGGGATTGGGGAATAGAGGTTGAAACACTGGCAGAAGTCTACCGCAACTGCGCCATCAAAAGGATTTGCCAGGTGGAACTCTGCGAAACCTATGAGCACAAACATCAACCCCTTTCGGCCGAAGATCCCAGCACAGGCCTGATGAAAATGTCCATAGATATCACCAAAGCCATTTTCAGAAATCTGGCTATCGAAGGGACTTCACTCAGCGAAAGTCTGTTCAATACTCTCAGAGTAACCTACCTGAGAACAGCACAAGATACCATTAAGTGCTACCACGATGATGCCGCACTCAACGGGCTCTTCTTCGACCGTCACCAGGAAACCATGATGGTTGAAGCCTTTACTAGAGCTATTCAGATTGCCGGAAAAGAATTTTTAGAAGACCCTCTTTATTCTCCTCTTATTCCTAACTGGACTCGAGTCACCTCAGCTATCCCTGATTTCCTGAATCAACTACAAGAAGTAGTGGAGGAAGAAAACAGGTAAAAGAGGCTTACATTATGAAATAATCTTTATTTTATGATATGCTTGATTTACATTTTTTATACATCTTCAAGAAAATAAGAGTTAAAAATGGCTAAAGTCGTTACCATCATCATGGCAGGAGGGCAGGGCAAGCGGCTCTATCCATTGACTAAAAAGCGCAGTAAACCCGCCGTCCCTATCGCCGGAAAATTCAGGCTCATTGATATCCCCATCAGCAATTGTATCCATTCTGACCTGCGGAAAATTTTCATCCTCACTCAGTACAGCAGTGAATCACTGCATCGTCATATATTCCTGACTTATCACTTCGACACTTTCTCCAAGGATTTTGTGACCATTCTCTCTGCCCAACAGACTCTGCAAAGCCCGGATTGGTATCAAGGAACAGCCGATTCGGTGAGACAGAACCTGGGATTTTTCCGCACAGAGGGAGACTTGGTTCTCATTCTCTCTGGAGATCATCTCTACAAGATGGATTATCAGAAATTCATCAATTTTCACCTGGAGAAAGGCGCGGATATCAGCATCTCCGTCTACCCCATTTCTTATGAGAAGGCCCCAGAATTCGGAGTGATGAAGGTAGACAAAAACAGCCAGATCACAAGCTTTTTAGAAAAACCGAAAGAGGCCTCTCAACTGGAAGATATGAAGGTTCCAGAGGAGGCATTCCAACAATTCCATCAGGATGCAGCAGGAAGAACTCATCTGGCTTCTATGGGAATCTACATTTTCAACTGGGAAGTACTCAAGGAATTGCTGGAAAATACCAATTTTGAGGATTTTGGACGGGAAGTGATCCCTTTTGCCATAGAACAGAAAAAAGTTTACGGATACTTTTTTGAGGGATACTGGCAGGATATTGGTACTATCAGAAGCTTCTTTGAGGTCCACCTTGATTTGACTCAACCTCTTCCCAAATTCAATTTTTACGACGAGGAAAAACCTATATTCAGCCATGCCCGATTTCTGCCCGGTTCGAAAATTCTCGCCTCAGACGTGGATAATTCAATCCTGTGTGAAGGGAGCATCATCAACCGCTCTAAAATCAATCACTCCATCATCGGAATTCGCTCCCGGATCGGAGAGAACTCGGCCTTGGAACGCACCGTGATGATGGGGGCTGATTTCTTCGAAGCGAGGGAAGAAATCGAAAAAAACCTCAAAGCCGGTATTCCAAGAATAGGCATCGGGAACAACTGCGAGATCCGCAATGCCATTATAGACAAGAATGCGCGGATAGGAGACGGAGCAAAGCTGGTCAATACCCGCAACATCGGCGATGAGGATGGAGAAGACTATGTAATCCGGGATAGAATCATCGTCATTCCAAAAAACGCGACAATTCCTGAAGGCACGGTTATTTAATCCCTGTAGGATCAGTTCCCGACGATCTATCTCAAGAAGGGATATTTCTTGCTGTTTGTAAGACGCATCATGCGATAGATGGCCGCTCTCTTCTTGTCAGCCTTTTTTATCTCTGGATTGTAAAATTCCCACACAACCTCACCTGAATGAGTCACTTCGAAGACCCTGCCTCTGTCACTTTCCGTAATAAGGGTGTTTCCGTTGGGCAGTCTTTGGCTCGAGCCTCGAGACACCGAGAAAAATGCTTCCGGCGGCTCACCCTGATAATACCAGACAATTTCTTTTTTTAACGGATCAAGCTCTACTACCCGAGAATATTCTCTATTGGCTCCGTTGTCGAAAATCAAAATATTCCCGTTCTCTAACAGCGTGGGATGATGTGGCTTGTCCAAAATTCCGGTTCCCCACTTCCAGATCAATTTTTCGCTCTCTCTGTCTATGATTCCGATCAGGTCTAGCTTAAGACAACAGATCAAAAGATCTCCCTTTCTACAGACGCCTTTAATATTTTTTCCCACAATTTCCACTGTATTGGTATGAAGGATATTGGTCGGATCCATATTGGTGAATAGAAAATCCTGTTTTTTCTTGCGAAGAACCAGTTCCTGTTGAGTCTTTGGATCCTTAATCCAATTGTCGATTTCCGTCCATTTTTGGGAAGGGACCTCTTCCTTCATCACATGAAAAAGAGAAATCTTCTTTTTCACATCGCCTTCTGGAGAGAAGACCACAACACAATCATTAAGGATCGGAAGTGTAGAATTACCATAAGGAATGAAATCATCCTCCCTGATGAGGGAATAAATATCTTGATTTTCTGCTAAAGCCACGTCATGGTGAAAACGCATTCTAACGGTCCAGACCAAACCGGAGCTCCAATCTAACCTGATCAACATCCTGTCTTTGACAATAGCCAGTAAATCGCCATTTTCGCACAGCTCAATGTGCTGCCAACCCTCATCACCATCTGTCTTTCTCGCCCAAGAATGCAAGACTTTTCCCCCCATATCCATGAGGTAAGCCCGGGATAGATTCCTGGGATTAAATAAGTTCAACCCCTCAAATGACTGTTCTCTGTCATATTTTGTAACCCCTGACTTAAGAACATCTTTCTCTGCTGGAACCCAAGTGAGATAGGGAAGCGATTTCAAAGCTTCGGCTGAGGATGGCTGTGAAGTTTCTTCATTCTTCTTTACACAGACTATAAAAACGAGAAGAATTGCGCAGATAGCTGTAAAAAGTTGCATTTTTTCCCTTGTTCCAGCTATCATGTTTTACCACTCAATAGGATACGAAAAACTTAATATAAGCAATAATGGGCACATACTTTTAAATTCGCATATGTTTTATTTTCCTTTGCACCGTTGTTGTTGATGGGACACAAGCAAAATTTCCTCAAGATTTGAGTACATCCTATTATAATATTATTAAAATGAATCTTCTGCAAAAAATAAGACAAGAGAAGAAGCATTCCCAATACCGTGATGCAGTAACAGTCAGGTAAGCTGATTCGTCAGCCCGCGGATTTTCCCCAGCGAGGAAAATCCGCTTATTCCTCGGAGCATCGGTTCCTGTCCATCCTCGCCAAGACCCCCCCCCACCCACCACTATGGGCTTCGGATGGACAGAAACCTTGCCCTCTTGCCTCCGGATGACTTC
>CAYSCW010000039.1:0-24157 GCA_964429795.1 uncultured Eubacteriales bacterium | reverse complement strand
GTGCTCGGTGAAGTGGAAGCCCCTGTCAGAGCTGTAGGCGAGATCAAACCTCCCAAGCTGATCAAAAAAGTCGATCCTCTCTATCCTGAGATCGCCCGCCAGGCAAGAGTGGAGGGTATTGTCATCCTGGAGGCCACCACTGATATCTACGGCAGAGTGCAGAGAATCAAGGTGCTGCGCTCCATCCCTCTTTTGGATCAAGCTGCTATCGATGCGGTGCGGCAGTGGCTCTATGAGCCGATGGTCATCAACGGTCGCCCCAGAGGTATCATCTTTATCGTTACAGTGAACTTTAAACTTAAATAAAAGTTTAAGGACATTCTCCCAAGACACTCCATTTTTTAATTATTAAAACTGGTAAGAAGGAATGTCTTCAGTGGGAATGCCCTTTATTCGACGATTCTTACTCGGGCGTCATGGGCCAGTGTGAAGTGACCCTCGACGATAACAACCTCTCCTTCTTTAACTCCGTCTATGATTTCTGAATAATCTTCGTTTTCCAGGCCTACTTCTAAATATCTCCACTTGGCCAAGCCGTCCTTGACAACGAAAGCTAACTTTCTTCCAGACCTGACCAAGACAGCCTCTTGAGGTATGAGCAGCCTGTCTTTATAAATCTCTGCGGGTATTTCTACTTCAGCGTGCATGCCAGGCTTGATCTCTTCCCCGGGATTATCGACTTCGATGACAACCTTACATGTTTTATCCTCAGGATTGATAATGGGACTGATGGCCTTGGTTCTTCCCTTGAATACTT
This sequence comes from uncultured Eubacteriales bacterium, assembly GCA_964429795.1. Classification (GTDB taxonomy): domain Bacteria; phylum Acidobacteriota; class Aminicenantia; order Aminicenantales; family Aminicenantaceae; genus CAYSCW01. The sequence goes on along the minus strand of CAYSCW010000039.1, from coordinate 23,400 downwards.
TTTCTGGATAGGCGCTGAATTTTATTTCCACTTCTCTGCCCACCTGCAACCTTCCTATTTCACTCTCCAGCACCTTTGCATAGACCTGAATATGGCTGATGTCGACCAGAGAGAAGAGTTCCCTTCCCGAGGATAAATGCTCCCGTGGTGAAATCTTGATATCTGTGATGATCCCAGAAAAAGGAGCCCGAATCTCTGTCTTTTCCAGATCGAGCCTAGCCTTTTTAACTTCAACTTCACTCTGAGTTAATCCCTTACTGGCTGCCAAAATCTCATCTTTTTTCTCTCCAGATTCGATCAGAGCCAATTCATAATCTGCACTGGCCTGCTCAAAATTCTTCCGGGATATGAGTCCTTTACGAAAGAGCTCGCTGGCATTATCATACTCTTCCTTGGCCTTTTGAATTTTTTCCCTATCTGAAGAAACAGGTATTTCCCCCAATTCACCAAATTTTTTTTCAACCAATATCGTTGATAATTTACTCAATCGTTCGGCATCTGCCCTTTCAAGATTGAGCCTGTATTCCCTGTCGTCCAGTTGGACAAGCAAATCTCCCTGTTTCACATGCTGACTCTCTTCAACATTTAACTTCTGGACAACACCGGACACTTCGGCCTTCATGGCGATTTTCTTGTTAGTGACAGCCTCTCCGGGCGCTTTGAGTTTGATGATCAGATTGCCTTTCTCTGCGGTTGTCACCTTCACAGGAAGAGGTAGATCTCTTGCTTTTTGAACTTCCTCTCCGCTCTCAGAGGACGACTCATCTACAGCGTTTTCAGGCCCTTCCTTTATCACCAAGAAAAAAACAACTAAGCCAACGATTATAAGCACTAAGGCCCCAAGCAATATTTTTTTAGGGAATATCATTTTTGTCTCTCCACTCCTTTAACCATCCCCTTTACAATGATTCTTTCATCATATTATTGACGATGCTCAAAAATGTCAACTCTCACCTACAGCATTTTTATTTCTGTGATGAGTGAAGATATTACATCCAGTTAGGTAACGACGCATCGGTTGCTCTCCATCCGTCTTTAATTATCTTCTTCCACTGCCTCCATGAGCAGATCGAAGAAATCAGGTAGAGCAGCGGTCACTCTGTGCCAGTTGGGAAGACGGACCGCTCCAGAAGGATTCTCCCAGAAAACAGCTCCTGCCTTCTTTATTCCTTCAGCAAACGCCTCCACACACAAAGATTCAGCGTGCCTATCAAATTCAAGACCATTGATAGCGGCATCATTCTCGTATCGCACCACAGTTTCCTGGGCGATCCGCAAATAGATACTGCTCAGCGTCTTAAAGAAACCCTCTGAAAACTGAACACCCTCAGTAGCCAGAGTTCGAAAAATGGATTTTGCAATATCTATGATCATCTTCATGATTCCTCTTTCGGGATCGTCAGGAATCAATTCCTGATGCTTGTGTTCATATGTATCGGCTATATCCACCTGGCAAATCCTATTAAGAGCCATGTTGCGGTAAACCTCAGCCAGGGTGGTCACTTCCAATCCCCAATCGCTGGGGATATTCAAAGCTAGAGCAAGATCCCTGCGCAAGGCTATCTCGCCAGACAAAGCATAGCGGAAGCTGTCCAGGTAGACAAGAAAAGGAAGATAACCCAGCATTTTTTCCAGGGCACGAATGAAAGGAGTAAAGAAGAGACGGGTGGCCCGACCATACATCTTGCTTGTCACTCGACTGTAGTAACCTTTGCAAAATTCATACTCAGAATGAGGAGAGGCCACAGGATAACAAAGCCGCGCCAGTAAGGACCTGTGGTAATTGACGATGTCACAATCATGGACAGCAATGACCCGGCTCTTTCCTTTAGCCAGAACATAGCCCAAGGAAATCCAGACGGCCCGTCCTTTTCCTCCTCTCCCCGGATGAAAATCATTCTTCTCTAAAAGCTGGTAAAGCTCTTTCATCCGGGGACTATCGTTCCAAATAATTGTGAGCCTTTTCTTGTTAGAAAAAATTTTTTTCACCTCTCCAAACTGACTTTTGTTAGCTTTATCCAGACAAAGTACAAATTGATGAATATAGGTGGCTCTCCTCAGTTTTTCAATGATTCCTGGAAGAGCTCCGCTCGAAAATTCACGGTAAAGAGAAGGCAAAACCAAGGCAATGGGCCTGATACGGGAAAAATCTCTCAGTTCGTTCTCTAACTTTTTTAAATTCAAATTTCCCAATCTATGAAAAGTAGTGATGACTCCGTTTTGGAAGAAATCCGACATTTTCTCTCCTTCAAAAGGCTTTTTTAGGGACTCTAAAGATCAAAATTTCTTTTTTTAGCCCCGTTTGATGATAGGGAAAAAAAATTTTTCTGTCAATTATACTTGATTTTATCATGGATTCGGTGTATTCAAATAGTCTTTAGAGGCAGAATACCCATATACAAATGTTTGAGCACCGGTTGAACATCATTGCCGAGAATGAACCTGCCTTCATCCCTCAGGATTACAAAATAAAGCAAAAATCATCCCCAAAATCCCCACAGGAGGTGATTTACTCAATACTTATATTTTCTATAGACTCCAAATGTACTTACAGATTTGCGCAGAATTTATGAATAAAAAGTCCATACTAACTCTCAAAACAGCCGAAAAAGTCGAAAAAATCAAAAAAGCCGATATCCTGGTTGGTATTCCCAGCTACAATACAGATAATACGATCGGCCATGTCATTAAAGCTGTCCGGCTCGGCCTGACCAAATATTTTCCCACATTTAAAAGCGTCATCGTCAACTCCGATTGTGGATCTACTGATAACACCAGGAAAATCGTCCGTAACAGCATGGATGATTATAAAGAACTGGAAACCATTCTCATCGCCCACGAATCTCATCCTTATACCCGGAGCCTTCACACTCCCATTGCAGAAATGGTGACAACCTTCAGAGGCACACCGGGAAAAGGCAAAGCCTTCCGGAGAATCTTTGAAATTGCCCATGAGCTGAAAGTCAAAGCCGTGGTGGTGGTCGATTCTGACCTGCGCTCCATCACCCCGGAATGGATCCAACTCTTGGGTGGACCGGTTATTTTCAAGAAATTCGATTATGTCGCTCCCCTTTATACCCGCCACAGGTACGATGGGACAATCACCAATTCCCTCATCTATCCTCTGACCAGAGCTCTTTACGGACAAAGGATCCGTCAGCCCATTGGAGGAGAGTTCGGGTTTTCAGCAAATGTGCTCAAACATTATATCGAAAAAGACATCTGGGATACGGATGTTGCCTATTACGGCATCGACATCTGGATGACGACCGTAGCTCTGGCCAACGGCTTCAAAATCTGCCAATCTTTCCTCGGCGCCAAAATCCATAATCCTAAAAGCGTCAGGACACTAGCACCCATGTTTAAACAGATTATCGGAACCATATTCTCGCTGGTGGAAGAAAACGACGATGTCTGGGAAAAAATCAAAGGCAGCATTGAGCTGCCTACGTTTGGATTCCAAGCCAGTGTTATCCCTGAGGAAGTGTCTCAAGAATTTGGCGAGCTCTTCCACAGCTTCCACAGTGGAATCAAGAAATTCAACTGTATCTGGCAGGAAGTCTTAAAACAGGACACTCATCGATCTTTAGAAAATATTTTTAACCTTTCCAGGAATAAATTTGTCTTCTCCCCCCATCTCTGGGCTAAGATCATCTATGACTACATTCTTTTTTACCATCGATTTAAGCACATCTTTATAGAAATGAGTCTGCCTTTGGTCCTTGAATCCATGATTTCTCTCTATTTCGGTTTTATCGCTTCTTTTGTTCTTCATACCAAAGATATGAACAATCAAGAAGCAGAAAAGGAGATCGAGAAAATCTCCCTCGAGTTTGAAAAACTCAAGCCATACTTGGTCGAAAACTGGGACAAAAGAGACTAAAAATCCCTATATGTCGTACTTCTGATTCTTTTTCTTGTTTTCTTTCCAAAAATTTTCCTATGATTAACATCTCCATTCAAATATGGGATGCATAAGAGAAAAGACAAAGCCCTATGGATAATGTAACCTCACTCATTCCCCATGTGATTGCTTTAGCTTCGGCCTTGATCGGTATTGTTTATCTCCTTGCTGGGAGGAAAAAATCCGAAGCCAAATCAAGAGCAAAAGACTATGATATTTTGATAGGTCTTGGAGCTATCTGGTTCATAACCGGATTAGTGAGTAAAAACTGGGGAATATGGCCCATAGGTCTTATCCTTTTGCTGGCAGGGTTAGCAGGCAAGCTGAGAAAGTCGTAGCGTCGGTTCCTATCAAGAATCTGGGTCAATCTTGAGAAGAAGATATTTTCTTAGGCAAGCGTATACCGTGACCCATAGGATAAAGCTCCGGAATTGTGACCGGCAACCGGCCTACAAGGTCGATCTCTCCAAAAAGGGCTTTGACTGCTGTTATCTGAGCTTCGCTGCTCCATCTGTAGGCACAGATGTAAGAATCTATTTCAGGAAAATTTCTTATAAAATAAGGGCTTCCAAAGGAAATGACAATAACAGGAATTGAACCTGCAGCGGCTTCCTTAATCATCTGAATATGATTCTCATTAAGGCCCACACTTCCTTTCCAGGCTTGAGTGACAGAAAAGAGGGCAAATATTATCACATCTGCCTCCATAGCTTTTTCCATCCCTTCTTTGAGGTACTTCTCTCCTGTGAAAGCGTCCGCATAAAAGCTGGAAATATTGAGGTCCCTCTCTTCCATCTCTTCAATAAGAGGTCTTCCAGCAAAGTATCTTCCTGGATCGCTGCTCAAAGACAGGACAGCGATTTTCATCCCCGATTCAGGAAGAGGAAGAATCTGATTCTCATTCTTAACCAGGGTAATGGAATTCTCAAACATATGCTGAGCAAGATCAAGATGCTGCCTGGCGGCTATGACTTTATCCAGTCTCTCTATGCTGACCAATCTATTTTTATGCAGTCCTAACCTTGCTTTGGCCTCCAGAATTCTTCTTACCGACTCATCGATTCTTGCCGCTCTGATCTCTCCCTTTCTTGCAGCCTGAATAAGCGCATCCATCACCGCCTCTTGCTCTGGGGATTTTAGAATCATATCCACCCCGGCCTGAACTGCCTTTACAGCAGCCTCCTCAGGCGAATAGAGTGTGGTAATTCCACCCATGTCCATGGCATCTGTGACCAGCAGCCCTTTGAATCCCATCTCACGCCTTAGAAGATCCGATAAAATCCGCTGAGAGAGGGTGGCAGGCATGCCTGGTGTGGGGTCAAGAGCAGGAAAATTAATATGGGCTGTCATGATGACCGAAACCCCTGCTTCCACAGCCTTCCGGAAGGGAAAGAGCTCCACTCTCTCCAGACGTTCAGCGTCTCCGGTAACCGTAGGAAGCTCGCTGTGTGAATCCATATCTGTGTCCCCATGGCCGGGAAAATGTTTGGCTGTGGCCAAAAGACCATTTTCCTGGCATCCCCTGATGAAGGCCGCTGCCAGGCGGCTGACCTGTTCAGGATCTTCTCCAAAAGACCGCACGTTGATAATCGGATTATCCGGATTGATGTTAACATCCACTACAGGGGCATAGGTCAGGTGAATGCCCACGGCCCTTCCCTCAATGGCTGTCACCTTTCCCATGAGGTAAGCCTGCTCCTCGGCTCCTATAGCTCCAAGGGCCATCAGAGGAGGAAATTGGATGGCACCATCAATCTGGTTTCCAAGGCCTCTTTCCAGATCTGAGGCGATCAGAAGGGGAATTTCGGATAAATTCTGGAGCCTGTTGGTCAGGAGAGCTGTTTCATAGACATTGCCTCCATAGAGAATCAAGCCGCCTATCTTCCGTTTCAAAACAAGAGATTCCAAGGCCTTCATTTCTTCACTCTCACGGTTGAGGAAGCGCCCTGAATAGGAGCAGACCACCATCTGCCCGATTTTTTCCTCCAGAGTCATCTTGGACATCACTTTCTTGACCCACCTTGCTTCTGAAGGGCCATAGGACAATCGGGTTTCATGCACGACTCTGGCACAGGAAAAGGCCAGAATCACGACAAAGAAGACAAGGATGCATTTAGCTATTTTCATTTCTCCCACCTTTCTATTTCTAAGGTAAAAATCTGACAGAGGAATCTATCCATTCGACAACCTTTCTTCGTTGAGGACGTCTTTTCAATTCTATCAGTGTATCTTCTCCTCAACATTTTTACCGCGCACAATTCTCAATATTTATGATCTGGAATAAGCACGTTTCCGCCTGCTGGGTTTCTCAAGTCTTCTGTCACTTGACCAGGTAACGGATAATAAAGAGAAATGAAAACAGATAGATCAACCAGTGCACATCCTTTCCTTTACCTGTGGAAAGCTTAAGGATGGAGTAGGATATAAAACCGAAAGCGATACCTTCTGTGATACTCAGCGTCAAAGGCATGATGATGATGGTCAGAAAAGCGGGTATGGCTTCAGTCAAATCCTCCCAGTTGATTCGGGTAACGCACTTCATCATCAGATAACCGACAACGATCAAAGGAGCAGCGACAACAGGTCTTAGAACCAGTCCATTATAAATATACTCACCCCCAATCATCTCGGCTAAGGGGCTAAAAAATAGAGCCACCAAAAAAAAGAAGGATGTAAAGATGTTGGCAAGGCCAGTCCTTGCTCCCTGAGAAATGCCGGTGACGCTCTCGATATAACTCGTCACCGTGGATGTACCCAGGAGAGCTCCTCCCACAGTTCCGATGGCGTCGGAAAGCATGGCCTGGTTTGCCCTGGGAAGTTTTCCCTTTTTTAAAAAACCAGCCGGACCACTGACACCGATTAATGTGCCCATGGTATCGAAAAGATCGAGGAAGAAAAAGATAAAGACAACGGTGATAAGACCTGCGTTGAGGGCTCCTAGAATATCGAGTTTAAAAAGAGTAGGGGTCACGCTGGGAGGAGGTGCGATTATTCCATGGTATTTGACTATACCCAAAGGAATGCCAAGAAGGGCAGTGGCCAGGATTCCTATGAGAATGGCTCCATGCACTCTCAAGGCCATCAGAATGGATATCAAAACCACCCCAAGAAGAACCAAGGCGACAGGTTTACTTGTCAGGTCTCCCAAACCGATTAAAACTCCTGGCGCATCCACTACCAGGCCTCCATATTCTAGGCCGATAAGAGCAATAAAGAGCCCAATACCCACAGCGATGGCATGCTTTAGGGAATCAGGAACAGAGGCGACCAAGGTATCCCAAACTCCCAATGCTGAGAGGATGACAAAAATGGTTCCAGAAATGAAAACAGCACCTAATGCCACCTGCCAGGAATAGCCCATGGTACCGCAGACAATAACAGCAAAAAAAACATTGTGCCCCATAGCTGGAGCAAGCGCGATCGGATATTTTGCCAGAATCCCCATCAGAAGAGTTGCCAGAGCAGAAGAAATACAGGTGGCAAACATGACCGCTCCTTTATCCATACCGGCAGCAGAGAGGACGGCAGGCTGAACAAAAATGATATAAGACATGGTCATGAAAGTGGTGGTTCCGCCCAACATTTCCATGCGGAAAGAAGTCTTATTTTCTTCGAGTCTGAAGAAACGGTTGAGAAAATGCCTCATCTTTCTCCCCTTACTTATCAAACTGGATCAGGGTGAAAATCTCCACATCAGGATGTGCCTTCTTGATGCATTCGACACCTCTTAGAAAAGCCAACTCTACGATAGCAGCGAAACCGACCACTTCGCCTCCAATTTTTTTCACCAGATCGATAGCACTTACAGAAGAAGAACCTGTGGCTATCAAATCATCGATGATGAGCACCCGCTGTGAGGGACGAATGCTGTCTGCGTGGATTTCAAAGTATTCCACAGCATACTCGTTGGGAGCCCTGACACAGACTGTTTTTCTGGGAAGTTTTCCCTTTTTTCGGATGATGGTGATACCGACTCCTAATTTATGGGCTACAGGGGCGGCAAAGAGAAAACCTCTGGATTCGATACCGGCGACCATTTGAGGTTTTTTCTTTTTTGCCCAGGATGCGATTCTCTCAATCACATAGTTGTAACAATGGGCATCCTCGATCAAAGGGGTTATGTCTTTGAATCCGATTCCAGGCTTGGGAAAATCCTTCACTTCGTATATTTTTTCCTTTGCGCGCTTGAGCATTATAACCACCTTCAAAATTAAGCTGTTTTAATTTAAAAATAAATAGATTAGCTTGTCAAATCGCTCACTTCGAGGGCAAGCATTTCCAAAGCCGTGATGAGTGAAGATATTTCATCTAGTTAAGTTAGTGAGGTGTCGGTTCTTATTCATCCGAAGCCCATGGAGGAGGGCGGGAGGGTTTTGGCGAGGACGGAAGGGAACCTACTGCTCTTTTCTCTCCAAAACTTGTATCAGTCGATAGATTTGGTGTAAACAGTTCGGGTGGGAAAAGGAATGCCGATTTTGGCTCTGTTCAAGGCGTTATATATTTCATCTGTCATCTTTATGGAAGTGGAATAGGCATCAGTGTAACTTTCCACCCAAGCGCGAGCCACAAAATCCAGAGAAAAATCAGACATCTTGAGAAACTGTACGATCGGCTCCGGGTCTTCGAGAACTTTATCTATTTTCTTTACCGCTTCCAGGACAACTTCCCTGACTTTTTCTGTATCCGATCCATAGACAACTCCGAAGTTGACATTTACCCGGATGGAGAGGTCGGGTTGCGTATAATTTTTGATCTTCGCGTTGGCCAGCTGCCCGTTGGGGATGTAGATCACTTCGTTATCGTATGTTTTCAACTTCGTGCTTCTCAACCCGACATCGAGGATAACTCCTAACTCACCTGATTCCAGTTGAACTTTATCCCCTACTTTAAATGTTTTATCGAAGACAAGTTGCAGTCCCCCGATGATGTTTGCCAAAGAATCTTTGACCGCCAGACCTACGGCCAATCCAGCTATCCCGGCTGTGGCGAGGAGAGGGCTGATGTTGATGTTCCATGCATTGAAAATAAAAATAACGGCCAGAATAAGAACAACAGCCTTCAATATTTTTTCTATCAGAGGAATCATCCTGTCATCAGCGGTCGATTTGGTCTTGGTTGCCCATTCTTTCCTCCAGAGTTGGGCAAAATTATGGATAATCTTGAATATCAGAAAACTCACCAGGACGATTAAAAGTGTATTGATAATACTGTTGTAGATTTGCGTTTCGAAATCAAAAGAGTTAAACCCGATCTTCAAACCTAAAGCAAGGATAATGTAGAAAATTATGGAAGAGAGGCTCTTGACGATCAAATCATCGATCTTTGTTTTTGTCTTTTTGGTCAAGGGCTTTAAAATCCTTTTCAAGATGAATTTGGCAATGTAAGCCGCCAAAACGGTCACAGCCAGGATAAGCAGAAATTTCAAATAAACATTCCCCAAGATAAAATCAACGGCCTGGTTGACAACTTGCATTAAAATCTCTCCTTGAGGTCTGAAAACTTATAACCTTTTATACCTTAACTCCATCCATATTTCAATTCTCTTCCCAGAAATAAAACATTTCTAACCGGCGCCTTGCTACCTAACTTAATGATTTATCTTCACTAACCGCGGAAATGGAAATGCTCTCTCCGCTTGGTGTATATTTGTTTGACAGGTTGAGAGCTGATATAATCTGAACAAAATGAAAAAAATCGACTGGACACTCTGTCTTATCGCGGATACAGAATTTGCTTCCGGCAGGGATATCTTTAGCATGACCGAAGAGGCTGTAGAAGAGGGAGTCACGCTGGTTCAGCTTCGGGCAAAAAATCTGTCAGATAGAGACTTTCTTCATCTCGCTCTCAAGCTCTCTGAAAAGCTGGAAGAGAAAAGAACACCTCTTATCATCAACGACAGAGTGGATATCGCCTTCTCCAGCGGCGCCACAGGTGTCCATATGGGCCAGGATGACCTTCCTCTTTCCTATGCCCGAGAAATCCTGGGGAGAGATAAACTGATCGGAATCTCGGCAAACACCAAAGAGGAAGCCCTGTTAGCAGAAGAAGGAGGAGCAGATTATTTAGGGGTGGGACCGGTTTATTTCACTTCTACCAAGAAGAGTGCGAATACTCCTCTGGGATTGGAGGGATTCAGAGAGATACGGAAAAAAGTCAGAATCCCCATCTTAGCTATCGGTGGCATAAACCACAAGAATGCCAGCGATGTGATGGCCTGCGGAGCAGACGGAATCGCTGTTATCTCTGCGATTTGGGGAGCAAACAACATTCATCAGGCCGTAAAAGAATTATTGGCGGCTGTTAAAAAAGGGGAAAAAAGTTAAAAATCAATCCTTATTCTGCGCCTGTTCCTTTCTTCTATCTTCAAGGTAACGCGAATGGCATCCAGAGAAAATTTGATCTTTTCTGCCCATTCCACGACGACCACTCCCTGACCCAAATAATCCTCCCAGCCGATATCCAGGATCTCCGAATTCTTGCTCAGTCGATAGAGGTCGATATGATAGATGGGATATTCAGCCTGATAGATGTTGACCAGAGTATATGAGGGACTGCATACCTGATGCACATCCTTCAAGCCCAGGCCGGAAGCGATCCCTTTTGCAAAAACCGTCTTTCCTGCACCGAGTTCTCCCTCCAGCAGGACAACTTCATCACCCTTAAAACCCCTGGCTAAATCCCTGGCCAAAAGAAAGGTCTCTTGTTCGGACTGGGAAATAAGCTCCTTGGATTCCTTTATTGGCTTTTCTCCAGTTTTTCTATCTCTGCTCATGACCGAAAAAATCGTTTTGGGATCAGGCTTCATTATGCATAGATGCCTATGGTAAGGATAATGTCCATTGGTTTCCTTTAATGGCGAACCCTGACTCCATTATATTAACGATGTTAATCTTTTTAAGGCGGATGGTAAATAGGTGATAAGATTTCCCGCTGTCAGCGCCTTCTCTCCCAGCTTTTCTGCTCCAATGTCCCCGCTCAGACCATGAACATAAACAGCGGCGAGAATCGCCTCCAGCAAGTTCTTCTCCTGAATGATCATGGAGGCAATCATTCCGCTCAACACATCGCCCGAACCGCCAGAGGCCATACCGGGATTTCCAGTGGGATTGATGTAGACATTTCCCTCAGGAGTGGCAATCAGAGTTTTATAACCCTTCAGGACCAAGAAAACTTTATGTTCCTGGGCGAATCGGGCACTAAGTTCTAATCTGTTATCGACAACCTCCTTGGTAGGAAGACCGATAAGGCGGGCAAACTCTCCTGGATGGGGGGTGAGGACCGCAGGCTGGGGTAAAGACTTGAAGAGTTCAGGCTTGGATGCCAGGATATTAAGGGCATCGGCATCAAAAACTGTTGGTACTTTAATCTTGTATATCAAGGAAAGGACTAATTCTGTTGTGGATGGATGAGTGGAAATTCCAGGTCCGATCATCAATCCGTCTTTGCCCTCAAGAAGGTCTACAATCTTATCCAATGCCTCAGAGGAGAGAGTTTTCTCCGGAGTTTCAGGCAACGGCTCTGTCATCAATTCAGCCATAGAGCGGGCAATAATGGGAAGACAACTCTCAGGAGTGCCCACGGTCACCAAACCTGCGCCCATTTTTAAGGCAGCTTTTGCCGCCATAGAGGCTGCTCCTGTCTTACCCAGGGAGCCGGAAATGATCAGGAGATGTCCATATGTCCCTTTATGAGTGTCCTTCTTTCGGCTCCTGAAATAGGGCAGGACAGTTTTCTTTTCAACCAACTCAAGCTTCAATTCCTCACTCTCAAACAGAAAAGGAGGGATACCTATATCAGCCACCACCAATTCTCCAACAAACTCTTCTGCAGGGGCAAAAACATGCGCCACCTTGGGAGCAGCCAAGGTTACGGTCAGGTCAGCTTTAACACAAGGCCCTATGATTCGAAAAGTATCCGAAGAAAGACCCGAGGGAATATCCACAGCTACCTTGAATGCCTTTGATTTATTGACATCCTCTATGACCGAGGCGTACATCCCTTCGGCCGGCTTGGTGAGGCCGGTTCCGAAGATGGCATCCACGATTATGCTCGCCTGAGCTAGCTCTTTTCTCTTCGTCCTCCATTTCTCCAGGGAAGGAACTTCTGTAATCCTGATCCCTGTCTTCTCAGCAATCCTCAAATTCAAACCTGCGTCTCCCCTTAATTCCTTTTTATTGGCCAGAAGAAGCACATGGGGATCACATCCTTGGTTGAAGAGATGGCGGGCCACCACCAGGCCATCACCTCCGTTGTTTCCCTTTCCAGCTATAATCACAACACTCTCTTTCAGTATCTCTGAGAATCTCATAATGATCGCTCTGAATATCTGAAGCCCCGCATTCTCCATCAGTATGGGGCCGATAATGCCAATTTCTTCGATGGCTGTCCTGTCAATTTCTTTCATCTGCTTTGAGGTGAGTACTTTCATGAGAACTCCTTCTCTTTATCTCAAGAATCCTCTATTTAATAAAGATTTTACCATAAAAACATGCGGATTCATCCCTTTTTTCTCCATCCGGGAAGTTGACATCTGAAGCGTCAATTTATATGATTTCACCTCTCTCTATGGATAAGATAGATTCTTTCCCCTATCTCTCAACTGAAGCCCCTTATAACCACTGAAATTCTCCTAAAGGGATGAATCATTTAAATGAAACAGTAAAGGCCCAAGGATGAATCTTCTTGTTTGGTTCTTGATCATCTTGATGGGATACCTCATCGGATCGATCTCTCCATCCTATTTTCTGGGAAAAATTCTCAAAAAGATTGATATCCGGGAACACGGCACAAAAAATGCTGGAACGGTCAACACCTATAATGTCCTAGGTCTTGGCCCTGCTGTTACCACCGGAGTTTTTGACCTCTCCAAGGGACTCCTGGCCATGTATTTTGCTCATCTTCTGGGAGCTTCTCCCCTCCATGTACATCTGGTTGGATTTGCAGCCATACTCGGGCATGTTTTTCCCTTTTATCTCCGATTCCGAGGAGGCCAAGGAGTTGCTGTGGCCACTGCTATATTGATTTATTACCTGGTTCTTTTTTATCTGGGGGCATGGCTTCCTTGGCAATCCCTTATCTTCTTAGTTTTTTGTGTCCTTTCTTTTATCTATATTGCCAAAAAAGGCGAGCTTATCGGGCTTGTGGTTTTGCCTGTCCTGGCTATCTTTATCCTTGTCTTCTCTCCTTATCAACCTGAGATGATTTTCATCCTATCCGTCATTGCTTATATTCTCTTCATCAACATACAGAACATACGGCATCAACACCTGCTGAAAACCGCTGAAAAATTAAAAAAAGAAATCAACTGGCGGCTTTTTATGAGGCCTCTGGCTATCCTTCTCATCATCAATTACATGCACACAGATAGAAAGGATACCCTGGTTCTCATCGGTGTGATTACGCTCTTTTTCCTCCTCCTTGATCTCATCCGGCTCTTCTCCAAAAAGGTCAATATTTTCTTCTTCGATAAGATAAGAAGCTTTTATAAATCCAAGGAATACAAGAAATTTTCCTCCATCACCATCTTTCTTTTTGCCAGTTTCTTAACAGTACTCCTTTTTGAACAGGCCACTGCCATCCTGGCGGTTTCCTATCTCATTTTTGGTGATTTCTTCAGCAAGTTCTTCGGCCTCCATTTTGGGCGGCGAAAAATTTTTGAGAAATCCTTTGAAGGGAGTTTGGCTCACTTCAACGGCTGCATCCTGTCAGGATATTTATTCCTCCATTATATAAGCTTTTCTATTCCGGTTTACCTCACCGGAGCTCTCGTTGCATCTGTTGTAGAATGTCTTCCTCTCGGCATTGATGACAATTTCAGTGTCTCTTTACTCAGCGCCTCGACTATGTATATTTTCCATCTGTTCTAATTCCATATTTCCGATAAGGAGGGGGTCTATCTATTTTTTCAGTTTCTTCAGCATAGTCTTTGCATTTTCATTATCGGGATCCAAATCAAGAACCTTTTCGTAATACAAAATCGCTTTTTCTTTATTGCCACTTTTCATATATGCTTCCGCCACACTATCGTAAGCGTTTGCTGATTGGGGATTCATTTCAACATTCATTTCAAACACCTTGATAGCAGCATTTATCATCCCCCTTGTAATTAAGTTATATCCTAGGGTATTGAAATCGCTTTCACTGAAGTATAGTTTATTCTGACTATCAGACTTGAGCTCTTGATACTTTCCAATCCCGGCATTTATTCCTGAATTTATGATCGCCTTTTCAACGGCATATGCTGCCGATTCATTGATATATTTTTTTAGGGAGATTAATCTTCCTTCAATAAACGGCATCTGTCTTCTTTCAAGAAACTGTTCATAATATTTAATAGCGAGGTTATAATTCCCCCACCTTCTGTACAAATCAGCCAGCCTTGCATAACTGTTGAGATCGTGGGGATATTTTTTAACCACATATTCATATAGAATTTTTGCTTCTTCTAATTTATCCCTTTCTTCAAGCTTATCTCCCTGTCTAATCAGGGTAAATTCCGGGATATCAACCTCATAACCGTATTTTTGCGAAAGGTTTTGATAATACTGCTTCAAATCTTCAAATCCGTCAATTTGAATTTCAGCCGGGAATCTATATTCCGCGAAGAAAGTTTCTAAACCCTTTTTTAATCCCGGTGATGAGATAATGCCGACTTCTCTTTTTTCAAGCGGATTTAGAATAAAAGCAAAATCTCTTTTCCTGCCTTTTTCAATTACCGATGTGAATTTTTGTAAATATTCCATCGTTGCTTCGTTGTCATCACTGGTGTTACTTGTGATGAAAAGAAAACTATCTAATGATCCTTCTTTACCAAAAAAATCGTTCGCTTTCGTAAGCATATACTCCCTGTTTGAACGAATCCAAAACGGATTAGTAGCAATATTTACTCTGAAAAGTCCGGGATTTTCCATTAGAGCATACACGCTGAAAGCAGCTCCGGCTTGAGGTCCAAGCAATATGCGAAAATCCTTTGTGCGGTAAGATTTATCAACAAAGGGAATGAGTTCTTCAATGAAGAACTTCAGAAAATTGTCTGCTCCACCCGGTTCCCCGTTCCTATTGATCGGCAGACAATCACGATAGCGGTCTGTATTCTTAACGCCGACAATGATCATATCCGGAATTCTGCTTGCCTCGTTAAGACGATCTACAATGTGAACCGCTTCCGCGAAGTATCCCTGAGGCTGACCGCCGTATAAAATATACAGCACAGGATAACTATTCGTAGTTTCATCATATCCCTGGGGCAGGTTGACCAGTAGCGTGCGGTCTTCATTTAAGATTTGCGAATGCAGTATTCGGTATGTTCCGATCGATACGGGATCGCCATCTTCCTGAGCCAATGTCGGCATGATAAAAACAACCAATGTCGCCAATGTGATGATAATTCTTTTAATTGTTTTCATCGTTTTTTCTCCTTTTATTTAAATTCTTTCGGCTTCAATTCTTCAATGATTTTTGTACCAATCCAGTGAATTCCATTATTTTCTCCACACCGGGTCCAGAAAAAAAGAGGTGTTTGCCCTCTGGAGAAACAATAAGTGCTAAATCATATCCCTCCTCATATCAGAATCCAGATCATCAACAAAACTCTATTCCTTATTTAAATCAGGACTATCTAGATATTTTTCTCTTTTTATAGACGTATCTGTCTCCCTGGAACTCTCCACAGACCATTGTTGTCCGGGGGTTTGCTTTTCCCAGTTCTAAGGCGGCTCCCTGGTATAAATAATCCCTGCCAAAGGCATGCATGAGGAAAGCGGAGACTGGCTTGAGTCTTTGGATGGCATATTTAGAAGTGTTTCCGACCAGGAATGTGAATAAAAGATCGACTCTGTCGCATTTACCGGCGAAATAGTCGATATCGTTGCGGAAAGAATCCAGCTGGCCCACATAGTCTCCGGAATGATACATGGCCACATCGTCCGCCTTGACGAGATAGGCAACCTCTGGCACACCGTCATGATGGTCGTTGATCGTGTAGACCTCGACATCCCCGATTCTTGTTTTTCCTCTCGGCCCTACTAAATAGACATAATCAGGGTTGTCTGAGGCCTTCCAGCCGAACACATAGGTGATGTTCTTCACTTTTTCCTGCCATTCGAAAATTTTCCGGTCAAAGTGATCGCTGTGCTGATGGCTGACAAAGACTATCGCATTTTGGTCTTGAATCTCGAAGGGATTGATATATCCGTTGGCCAAGCGGGGTTCTGAGACAGGGGCTGCTCTTTCACTGTAGTCGAAAACAAGGAGATGGTTCTTTGTTTTTACAGCCCAGCCCGAATGTCCCAGGTACCAGACTACAGCTTCTCCCTTTTGAATCGGGTCATCGAGTCCGGGGGAGATGTCGAAGTCCTTTTTGTAGACATAGGCCTCGGCTCCGTGAGTGACCAGCAGCTTTGCAAGCACCGGGTGCATATACTGTCTGGCAAAGTCCAGAGCAGACTTGCCCGCTTTGTCTCTTAAGTTGATTTCAGCTTCCTTGTCAAGCAATAGACCCGCCAATCCTGTATTCCCTTTCACTGCAGCCATATGAAGGGGAGTTCTTCCGTCTCTATCTGGAGTGTCGACTTTAGCTCCTCCTGCTATAAGGAGTTCTGCCGCTTCTTTCCGCCCTCCCCAAATCGCCCAATGCAGAGGTATATCGCCGGAATTGTTTTTGAGGTCGACTTTTCCGCCTTTTTCTAAAAGAAAAGCAGTAATCGCCTTGTGTCCGCCAACGGCAGCATAGTGCAGTGAAACATTCCCCTGGGTATCCTGAGTATTGACCAACTCTAGATGGTCCTCCAACAGCATCTTGAGTTTCTCCAGATCACCCTGCTTCACGGCCTGATAGACATCTTGGGAATAGACAGATGTAACCAGGAATGATGAAGTTACTAAAAAAAGAAATAATATTTTTTTCATTTCACCCTCTGTGTGCTTCATATTAACCATTATGATTGTTTTTTATCTTGTTGTATATTGACAATTTAGGAAAAGCCCGTTATGTGATTTTGGCATTAATATGCCCATAATCTCAAACCAATTATTCCCCAATAAGTTAAGTAAACTGTCATGCCCAAGCAAGAAAAAGAAAGAATGAGAGCATAAATACGTGTACCTTGTAATCTTCAGAGGTCTTTGTAAATATCCCGCTGGTCTCAGACTCACCCGACCTTCTGAATGTATTTGGGGAGATATGTCTTTGCCGTTATCATACAGAACAAACTCGGGGACCTTGAATATCTTTTCTCTGGGCATACTGTCGTACTTACCCTTATTGTGTTATTTATTAAATTTATTCAACTTTTATCAGCTTCACCCTTCCATCCATCAATGAGATCTGTTCGACGTTTCCTTGTTCATCCTTTATAAAGGTGATTTCGATGCCATCAAGCTGCTGATAAAACTGGGTATCTGAAACAGGAATCAGGATATCCTCTCCCTCAAAGTGGGTGATTTTAAGGTATTCTCCTTCGATGGTGATAGTTACAAAATAGTCTTCGCCGATCACATACCGACCCGTATAAGCCTTAAGTTCTTCGACGCCGATATCGTAAGGTTCAACCTCCAAAGGCACAGGGCCGGGCCACCCATATTCCTTTGCTACTACAAAAGTGATTCCCTGCAAAAGGGGAATCGCCTTGTTGGAATTGGCCATAATTACCACACCACCCCCATTATGAACAAAAGCCTTTATTCGGCACAGAAAACCTCTATTGTGGCCGCTGTGTCCAAAGCTTTTTGCCTCTCCTTCTCCAGTGATGCCCAAACCAAGCCCAGAACTGCCCATTTGAACCGTCAGCATGGTTTCTGTCATTTCTTTGGATAAGACCTTGTTGGACTCACCGGAAAAAGACTTTTGGATCTCAATGAGAAACTTCGCCAAATCAGAGGGAGTCGTCCACAATCCTCCAGCTCCCATGTTTGCATAGATCCAGCCTTTACCTTCAACAGGTTCGCCATCACCTATGTGACCTGTGGCTGCCTTCTCCAGTTTTTCTGGTGGCAGAGGCTGCTCGAATGTGCTGTGCTTCATACCTAACGGATCAAGCACACGCTCCCTTAAAATCTCAGGAAATGATTTCTCTTCAACATCAATCAACAGTTGCTGGACAATGGCGTATCCTTCATTGGAATAACGCCATTGGCTTCCCGGTACCATATCCACTGTAACAGGATCGGTCTCGACCGGATTCTCACCATTAAGAATCTGTAATAAAGTAGGGACATTCCCGATTGCAGCACCATCGTCTACATCAAAAGACGATATACCGGCAGTGTGGCTGAGAAGACGCCTGATGGTAACTTTTTCCCCCTTGGTGAACTCGTTCTCTGGCACTTTCCAGGATGTAAGATAGGTATTAATATCAGTGTCAAGATCCAGTTTTCCTTCTTCAACCAAACTCAAAGCAGCCATGGCAACAACAGGTTTACTGACTGAACCAGCCTGGAATATAGTCTCCTCGTCAAGAGATTCACCTCCGACTTCCTTGAGACCGTAGCTCTTGGCCCACTGGATTCGGCCGTCATTGATCACTGCCACACTCACACCCGGAATGTTGAGCTTATCCATCATCCCCGAGATGGAAAATATCCCGGAAGTTCCACCTTTGACAACAACTGCTGGTAACACACTATTTTCCACACGCATAATTCGGGCATTCAGTTCTTCCATTTGCTCTGAATCTTTGCATTGGATTAGCGTAATTAGCATAAATGCAACCACACAAATAACTTTTTTATTCATTATGAATTCCTCCCTTTAATTTTGAAATTTTTTTAAGTGAAGCTCTAAGCGATGTTTTTCTTTCAATCTCTATAAAGATAGACGGTTATGCCGTATAAATGGTAAACAAATAATTGTTATTTATCTCCAGAGAATAGATTATTCATGAAATTCATAAGCAATAACTCTATTGTCTGAATTGAATTTAAATAACAATGTGACCTGGATTAAATTCTTTTAAAGTCATTATGCTTGCAAAAATAGGGGGAAATAACAAAAAGTAATGAAAACCAATGTGAGGATTTTTGTATACCACGATGCCACGATGCTATCTCATTGATTTAAGCTCCTGTTTATGTTAATAGAGAGAAATAAAGTAAAGGAGGTTTAATATGACTATTAAAGTTGGAATTAACGGCTTCGGTCGTATCGGGAGAAACCTTTTCCGGGCTTCTTATAATGATCCAGAGATAGACATCGTGGCGGTCAATGATATCACGGATGCCAAAACACTGGCCCATCTGCTCAAATACGATTCTGTGCTCGGAATATTTGATGCTGAAGTTAATCATTCAGAAGACACACTCACTGTCAACAATAAAAAAATTAAAGTATTATCTGAAAGAGATCCGGCTAACCTCCCATGGAAAGAGCTTGGAATCTCAATTGTCGTGGAGTCTACAGGCCTATTCAGAAAAAGGCCTGATGCTCTCAAGCATATCGAGCAAGGAGGCGCTGAGAAAGTCATCATCTCTGCCCCGGCCACTGATCCTGATGTGACAATCGTGCTCGGTGTCAATGAAGATATCTATGATCCTGAGAAGCACCACATCATATCCAATGCTTCCTGCACAACCAACTGTTTGGCACCTGTTACCAAGGTTCTTCATGATGAGATTGGGGTGGAGAAAGCCTTCATGACCACCATCCACTCCTACACTAACGATCAGATGATTCTTGATCAGCCCCATAAAGACCTCCGCAGGGCCCGGGCAGCAGCTGTATCGCAGATACCCACCACAACTGGTGCTGCCAAGGCAGTAGGAATCGTTATTCCTGAACTCAAGGGCAAAATCGATGGAATTGCCATAAGGGTTCCCACCGCAAATGTGTCTATAGTGGACCTGGTTGCCCTTCTTAAAAAGAATGCAAGCGAAGATGAGGTGAATGGAATCTTTAAGAAAGCCGCCGAGGGCAAACTCAAAGGAATCCTCCAGTATACAGAAGAGCCGCTTGTTTCTGTCGATTTTATGGCCAATCCTCACTCAGCTATCGTGGATTCACTGTTCACCAGGGTAACCGCTAATAACTTGGTTAAAGTTCTAGCCTGGTATGACAATGAATGGGGGTATTCCTGCCGGATGAGAGACCTCATCAAATACATCTCCAGGTGAGCGGGGTTATGGTCTCTGTAAAAGACTTGGATCTAGAGGGGAAAAAAATCTTTCTCCGGGTTGACTTTAACGTCCCCCTTGACGAGGAAGGAAACATCAGGGATGACACCCGGATCAAAGCTGTCCTCCCTACCATAAAGTATCTCCTTGAACGCAAAGCAAAGCTGGTTGTTGCCTCTCATCTGGGTCGTCCCAAAGGAAAGTTCGATCCCAAACTCAGCCTTAAGCCTGTGGCCAGACGACTCTCGGAACTTATCGGTCAGGAGGTCATACTGGCACCTGATGCTATCGGGGATGAAGTGGAAAAAATAAAAGTGCAACTCGATGAAAACAAAGTCATCCTTCTTGAAAACCTCAGATTCCATGAAGGAGAGAAAGCCAATGATCCTGAATATGCCCGGCAACTGGCTCAGGGCATCGATTATTATGTCAACGACGCTTTCGGTGCCTGTCACCGGGCACACGCCTCTGTTGTGGGCATAACCCACTATGTGAAAAAGTCGGCAGCTGGTTTCCTCGTCGAAAAGGAAGTCAATTACCTGAGTAAGGCCGTCCACTCTCCTCAGAAGCCTTATATTGCCATCCTGGGAGGAGCCAAAGTCTCCGATAAGATTCCGGTCATGGAAAATCTCCTCAACAAGTCTGATGCGATTCTTATCGGCGGAGCCATGGCTTACACCTTTTTCCGAGCCCAAGGATTCGATGTGGGACGCTCCCTTGTGGAAGAGGATAAAAAAGACCTCGCTTTGAAGGTTATAGAAAGTGCTAAAGAAAAAGGAGTGGATTTTTACCTTCCCTCCGATCATGTGGTGGCCGCTGAAGCCGATCCAGAGGCAAGAACACAAATCCTGGACTCTTTCCCTATTCCTTCTAACTTGATGGGATTGGATATCGGTCCAAAGACGGTGGAGAAATACACTCAAACCATCGCAAAGGCAAAGACGATTTTCTGGAACGGGCCGATGGGAGTCTTTGAAATCGACAAATTTGCTGAGGGAACGATGAAAATCGCTGAGGCCGTGGCCAACTCTTCGGCTCTTTCCATCATAGGAGGCGGGGATTCTGCGGCCGCTGTCTACAAAGCCGGAGTCAGTGACAAAATCTCTCACATATCCACAGGAGGGGGAGCTTCCCTGGAATTCATCGCCAACGAAACTCTCCCTGGTATAGAAGCTTTATCGGAGAAATAAAATGAAATTGACCAACCAACAACCTTTTATTGCCGGAAATTGGAAGATGCACAAAACCATTCCTGAAGCCCTGGATCTTGTCAAGACGCTTGGAGAACAAAGCTCTGAGCTGGAGGGTGTGCAGCTTGTTGTGATTCCGCCTTTCACCTCTCTGAGTGAAGTCAGAAAAGAGATCGAAGGAACATCGATCAGGCTGGGAGCACAAAATCTTTTCTGGGAAGAAAAAGGGGCCTACACAGGCGAGGTCTCTCCTTTGATGCTTAAAGATGCTGGCTGCCAGTATGTTGTGGTCGGACATTCGGAAAGGCGCCAATACTTTGGGGAAACAGACAAGACGGTCAACAAAAAGATCAAAGCTGTCCTAGCCCATGGAATGGTTCCCATTGTCTGCATCGGAGAAACCATCGAAGAAAGAAAGAAGGGAGAGACTATAAAAAAGGTGGGAACACAGATCACAGAGGGCTTAAAAGAACTGAGTGAGGAAGAAATATCGCGCATCATCATCGCCTATGAACCTATCTGGGCCATCGGGACAGGAGAAACAGCCACTCCTTCCCAGGCTGAAGAAGTGCACAATTTCATAAGGGAAAAGCTCGGAGAAAGCTATGGAAAAGAAATCGCCTCCTGTGCTATAATTCTCTATGGCGGTTCTGCAAAACCGGCCAACACATTCGAGCTTTTAAGAGAAAAAGACATAAACGGCGCTTTAGTCGGAGGGGCTTCCCTGGAGGCAGAATCATTTATCCAGATCGCAAAAGAAGCCATTAGAGGCTATAAGGAAAAAAAGTGAGTGCATTAATCACAGTAATCCACATCATCACCTGTTTTATCCTCATCATTGCCGTGCTTCTCCAATCCGGAAAGTCAGCAGACCTGGCAGGGGCATTCGGCGGCATGGGCAGCCAGACAGTCTTCGGTCCTCGCGGAGCAGGCTCTATCCTCTCCAAGGCGACAACTATCTGCGCTATCCTCTTTATGGTCACTTCCATGGGGCTGTGGATCCTTTCTGCCAAGGGTACAAAGTCAGTGGTTAAAGGAGAGGAAGCACCAGCAAAAAAGGCTGCCGCTGTGACCGAAACGCAGAAGAAACCAGAGCAGGAAAAGGCAACCGCTGGAGAGCAAAAACAAGAAAAACAAGAAACAGGCTCAGAGACAGAGAAAAAAGAAGAGAAAAAAGAGGACAAGAAATAGAGCGCAATAACCTTCATGAAAGAAGGTGTTATTGTCAGCCTCCCAGGCTTTGATGCCGAAGTGGTGGAATTGGTAGACACGCTAGCTTGAGGGGCTAGTTCCTGATATTCGGGAGTAGGGGTTCGAGTCCCCTCTTCGGCATTTCTTATTTTCTGGTCATCTCGTCATAAACCCAGCCAATGTTCGCCTTCTTGGTCAGGAATTCCCCTTGATCTTGAATGGAGGTGAACCTAGAAAGGTCGATGGTTTCCTGTGCTTGTTCACGCGTTTTTCCTTCCTCGATAGCTGCAGCCACCTCTTTCCTCAGGTATTTCAGATAATCAGCAAATTTCAAGAACTCTTCCATATCACTGACTTTCCCATGCCCGGGGATCACTTTATAATCGGGGTAAGTCTCAGCAAGCTTTTCGATGGTGGCAATCCAGTTTTTGGTATCCGATCCATCCTTGATGTCGATATAAGGAGGCCACCCGTGAAAAAAAAGATCTCCTGCATGAATTACCTTTGCCTTTTCAAAAACCACAACAGTATCGCCGGATGTGTGTCCTGGGCCAAAATAGAGCAGTTGTATTGTTTCTCCCTCTACCTCAAGTGTCATCTCATCCTCAAAAGTTTCCTGTGGAGCTCCAACGCTCTCTGCAGTTTCTTCAGGCTTGAGAAGTGCCAGGAGCGAGGCCTTGCAATTCTTGTGGCTGATGATTCGGGCATCTCTTCCCAGGATGGGATTTCCTTGAGTATGGTCGCCATGATAGTGGGTATTGATCAGATAGCGGATCTTCTGAGAACTCAATTCTCCAATCGCCTTCATCACATCATCGGCAGTTTGGGCATACTGGGAATCAATGACAAGGAGTTCAGCCTCTCCTTTCAAGATACCTATGTTCCCCCCTTGGCCGTAGAGACAGTAAACATCTCCAGAGACTTTCTCTATAGTGACGGGCTCTGCTTGTTGAGCAAACAGATAAGCGGAAACAGCTGAAAGGAGCAGAATGAGGAATGTTAAGTTTTTAA
>CAYSCW010000038.1:0-25070 GCA_964429795.1 uncultured Eubacteriales bacterium | reverse complement strand
AAAATTATGGGAACATAAGCGCCAATAGAGAATCGTCTTTCTATGCTTCTCCAATTACTCTTTTTCGATTAACTCGAGATTAAATCTCTTTTTCAGCTTCATCCCAGCAGCACCGAGAATAACTCTGATAGCCTGGACATTTCTTCCCTGTTTTCCAATAATCTTACCCACATCTTCCTGAGCAACCTTTAATTCAATAATCGAGCTCTGTTGCCCGTCTAATTGGGAAACCTTAACCTTGTCCGGATTGTCCACTAATGATTTGGCAATCAATTCAACGATTTCTTTCACTGTAACCTCCCTTAATACTTAAATTTTTTTCACCTTTAAGAATTTCTTTCTCCTCACTCGTCTTTTCCAAGGATAGTGAATTCGCATCAGCGTCTTTTAAAGCTCTGACCTTCTTTTTCTTTTCTCTCGATTCCTTTTTCTCATATTTTTTCATTCATTATTCTTTTTCGGAATTTGATAGCTGAACACAACTTCTCACATTCCACTCAGGGTGCCTCTGCCTAGCATGGGGGGCCAATGATTAAACGGCCTGGTGTTAACAAATTATCACGAGGACAAATTAGGCATTTTTCAGGAAGAATTCACCTTTCTTTTAACTGGAATGATAGGTGTATTTACGGATTTGCAGAGGCAAATGAGTAGGTCAACCAACTCTCAAATATGCTTTAATGCATAATTCGACTGTGATCTTGAATCTCTGAGTGCCTCTTATCAGAAGCGTCTTCTCCCTCCAAATCCACCTCGGCGGTCGTCACGACGAGGGCGAGCCTCGTTGACCTTAATAGTGCGCCCCTTCAAATCTTTGCCATCAAGCCCGGAAATCGCGGACTGGGCTTCGCGAGTGTTCGGCATCTCCACAAATCCGAATCCCCTCGATTCGCTAGTGTACTTGTCTGTTATGATTTTGACAGATGTGACCTGCCCGAAGGCTTCAAAAGCCTCTCGCAAATCTCCTTCAGTGGACTCTTGTGACAAATTGCCTACGTAAATATTCATTCTGGCTTCCTTTAAAATTGGAATTTTAATAAGGGAGGGATATTTTTACTTGTTGAAATTTTCCCTCATCCTTTGTGATCCCTGCCTGTTCTTGAAAGCGGACAGGTCTCTTTCATTTCAACATAGCAAATGATAGCACAAGAAAAATTTTGCGTCAATGAAAGTAGGGACATTTCCCTCTGTATTTTTAGCTTTAATTATAAAAGCTAGTTAAAACCCCTATTAATCGCTCTGCGTGCACCTTATCGTCAGTAGAGAGTCTCTCAAATAATTCTTTTAAAGACGGATCATTTACTTCTGCAAGTGTTTTTAAATGAAATTGCTCAAAAAGCCTTTCCAGCTCTGCTGCATCATTTATGGCCTCTTGTAAGCCGATTTTTTTGTTGTGAACGTCATTAATGAGCTTGATAACCCTGTATAATCCAATTTTTAACTCTGTTATTCTTTCTGATTTCAGACTAAATACATCAGGTGCCTCTTTTAAATAACTTTTGCCGGTTATTAAAAGCCTCATATGGTCTATCTCGTCTCTAGAGAGCATCATTAATTCTCTAGAAATTGATCTAACATGACATAACTGACCAATCTTTTCATAGCATTCTGACATTTTCTCTTCTACTTGAATCGCAAGATTAAAAAGTTCATTGACACTCATATCTCCTCCTTTTTCAAAACAGAGAGTATTTAGCTCTTAATGTTAATACTGATTTTTCTCCTTATAATCGGCAAACAACAAGAACATGTTAATAATTACAGTTTATAGTAGTAAATAGCCTTAAAAGATGATTTCAGGGGTGATTAAAAAATAACCCCCTAGGTGCACATTTCTTCGATGAGCCATATGTTTTATCTATTTTAATGAATGAAAGAGGAGGGACTGATAACTCCTGGATACATCTAAGGTCTATGCCGCGGCCTAAAAGACGGGTGGTAAAGGAATGAAGGAATAGGGGATTATCTTCTTCTATAATCCTGATATTTGCCAATATTCGTTTACAATTCTTTCTATAGTGTTAATGTTAAGATGAATTGTTGAAATGGGTACGAGAACAAGGGGTATAAGTGGTGGGCGGTACTGGGTTCGAACCAGTGACCCCCGGTTTGTAAGACCGGTACTCTACCGCTGAGCTAACCGCCCGCTGTTTTCTAATTAAAATCGAGAAGGGATTTTTTGTCAAGTCGAAGGGTGATTGACATAAAAATAGCCATATGTTAAATTTAGATTCCCTTTACAATAAACTTCATTAAAGGTCAGAAAGATGTTTGCTGTTATTAGAACAGGAGGAAAACAGTACCGAGTCCAGGAGGGAGATATTCTCGAGGTGGAGAAACTCCAGAAAAAAGAGGGCCAGAAAGTCGTCTTTAAGGAAGTCCTTCTTATCGAAGACGGAGATAGTGTTCTGTTGGGCATGCCTCTGGTCGAGAAGGCCCAGGTAAAAGCAGAAGTGGTGGAAAATTTCAAAGATGAGAAGATCATCATTTTTAAGAAGAAGAGAAGAAAGCAGTATCGAAGGACAGGAGGACACCGTCAGGAGTTGACCCGGGTGAAGATCGAACAGATTATCGCCGAGGCCAAAGCTCCTACCGAGAAGCCCAAGGTCAAAGAGAAGGAGGAAGAAAAAATTCCAAAGAAACCGAAGGCGAAAAAGCCCAAAGCCTCGAAGACACCAGAGAAAAAACAGAAGGCAACCAAGAAAGCTCCTTCCTCCAGAAAAGTGACCAGGACAAAGGAGTAAAAGGATGGCGCATAAAAAATCCGGCGGAAGTGCAAAAAACGGAAGAGACAGTTACTCAAAGCGGCTGGGTGTGAAACGCTCTGGCGGCCAGTTTGTCAGGGCTGGTTCTATCCTGGTGCGGCAAAGGGGAACGCCCTTCAAACCAGGTTTAAACGTGGGGCGGGGGAAAGACGATACTCTCTTTGCCAAAATCACTGGATTTGTCCGCTTTGAGGCAAAAGGAAGAGGACAGAAATTCGTTTCCGTCCTTCCTTCCTAGAAGGAGGGCCGAGCCTCTTTAAGCATGTTCGTTGATCAAGTTAGAGTGACTCTCCGAGCTGGCAAGGGAGGCAACGGCTGCGTGAGTTTCCGCCGGGAATGGGGGGTTCCCCGGGGCGGACCCGACGGGGGCCGGGGCGGAAATGGAGGAAATATCCATCTCGTTTCCGACAGTCACATCAATTCACTGGCCTATTTCCGGTTTCATCCCATAATCAAATCCCAGAGAGGTGCACACGGGGAAGGGGGGAATCGCCAGGGAAGAGGCGGCAAAGACCTCTGCCTGAAGGTTCCTGTGGGAACCGTTGTCAGAGAGGAGAATAGAGACGAGATTCTTTTCGATTTTACCGCCCCTGGTCAGGAGTATTTGGCCGTCCGTGGAGGAAAAGGGGGGAGGGGAAATGCTTCCTTTGCCACTCCGACTCATCAAGCTCCTCGAGAGTCAGAGGAAGGGAAGGAAGGAGAGGAGTGCAGCTTTGTTCTGGAACTGAAACTCATCGCTGATGTGGGTGTTGTCGGTTTCCCCAACGTGGGAAAGTCCACCCTCATCTCCAAAATTTCTGCAGCTAGACCCCTCATCGCCGATTATCCGTTCACCACTCTGGTGCCTAATTTAGGAGTGGTGGATGTGGATGAATTCCGAAGTTTTGTCATCGCCGATATTCCCGGACTCATCCAAGGAGCTCATCTGGGTCATGGCCTGGGGATCCAGTTCCTGAAGCACGTGGAGCGAACAAAGATTTTGGTTCATATGGTCGATGTCTCCCCTTACAGTCAGAGAGATCCTGTCAAGGATTTCCAGACTGTGATGAAAGAGCTCGAGGCTTTCAGTCCTCAACTGGTTGAGAAAAGCCAGATATTAACAGCCAACAAGATAGACCTTCTGGGCGAGGAAAAAAAGAGACTGAAGAGTGTGGAAAGATTAGCTCGGAGAGAAAGATTGCCCTTTTTCGCCATTTCAGCCTTGAAGGCAGTCGGGCTAAGAGAACTCGTGGCAAAGATGGCAGAAGCTCTGAACTTTTCGGGAGACGAAAGACGGGTTTGATGGAACGCATAGGAATCCTCGGAGGCACTTTCAATCCCATTCATATGGGGCATTTGAAGGTTGCCGATACGGTCCAGAGGTCATTTTATCTCCGCAAGCTTCTCTTCGTTCCCTCTTACATTCCTCCCCATAAAGAGTCTTCGGATATTGCTGCGCCCTCGGATCGATTGAAGATGGTGGAATTAGCTCTTGCCTCCTCCCCTCGGTTCATTCCCTCTTCGATCGAGATCCGAGCCAAGGGAAAATCTTACTCCATCCTGACCTTGAAAAAGCTGAAGAAGCTCTATCCTCAGGCTTTAATCTTCTTCATCCTGGGTATCGATGCTTTCTTGGAGATTGACACGTGGAAGGAATACAGGAAAGTTCTCCAACAGTGCTTTTTCATAATTGTCAGCCGTCCAGGATACAGGCTGGAAGATGCCCGGAGTGTTCTGGAGGAGAATTATCGAGAGAGGATGGTTGAACTTTCAGAATCGGAAAGGATTAGGGAAGATATGCTTCAGGCCTACCGGCTCTTTCTTCTATCCATGAACAGTATAGATGTTGCCTCTACAGAGATCCGTGAAAAGATCAGGAGAGGAGAATCTGTTCGAGAGATGGTTCCCCAAGCCGTGGAGAAATACATATTGGAGCACCGTCTCTATCGCAATGAAAATGATTGAGAAAAAGATTAAAAAGCTAACCAAGCGCAATCTTCCTCCTGAAGTGAGGATTTCGGTCAAGGCCAGCTTGGCCAGGAAGGGCGAGGATCTTGTGGTGCTCGATTTAAGAGGCATATCCTCTTTCACCGATTTCTTCGTCATTACCCACGGAAACTCGCTCAGGCAGAATATTGCTCTTTATGAGAGTGTCGGAGAGGAATTAAAGAAGCAAGATATTCGCCCCTTAAGCGTCGAGGGCAAGGAACATAGCGAATGGATCTTGATGGATTATGGAAGTTTTATCGTGCATATCTTCTCCAAAAGGGCAAGAGAGTATTACTCTCTGGAAAAATTATGGGGAGATGCCCAGAAATTCTTCTATTGATTCTCTTATTTTATTGTGTTTCTTCAAAGGGTAAAGCTCCGCAGAAGTCACATTGAGAGAAGCTTGGCTTATCTGGACCTTTTATAACTCTGTGTTATAAAAAATCAAAAAATAGCCCATTCTTATTACTGCCAGTAAGATTTTTAACTCCCTGGTTTTCTATATAATCCCGGCGAGAGACCCATTAAAATCTAAGGGGATATTTTTCTAAAAAAAATGGTTGACATTTGACTGAATAGGCATTATTTTATTGTAAATTTTTGAGTAAAATTTCTCGAGATGGGAGGTAAATCGGCGTTCCTCGATGAGATTGAAGATTCTGTGGCCTGGAAAAACACGGAACAAAGAAATCGGGCGATTAGAGGAGTTCTATCTCAGAAGAATCAATCAGTTAGAAAAGTGTGAACTCATTGAAACCAAGGAAGCGAGAGGTATTGAAGAAAGGTTTGCCGAAAAAATAATGAAGATAGAAGCCCGAGGCCTTGAAAAACACATTGGAGATGATTATATTATCTGCCTCTCTGATAAAGGGAAGGAAATGAATTCTGAGGAATTTGCCCGATATTTGGAGGAGAGAGCATCCCTGACCCCTCGGGTTGTCACTTTTGTTGTGGGCGGATTTCTCGGCCTGGAGGAGAGATTTTTAAAGAAGGCGCATTTTCTGCTTTCTCTCTCTCGAATGACATTTTCTCATGAGCTGGTGCGTCTTCTTCTCTTGGAACAGATTTATCGTGCCTTGGCCATCATGAAGGGAAGTCATTATGTTAAGTAAGGGGGTTAAGAATGAAAAAGCAAGATAAAGAACGTTACAAGAAGAAGCTGTTGGACAGGAAGAATGAGATCATCGATAAGCTGAATGAGGCTTACACAGAGAGCATAGAGGTGGAGCCCAACTTTGCTCAGGATGTAGGGGACAAGGCTGAGACATCCTACACCAAGGAATTCCTCTTAAGCCTCTCTGACTCGGAAAGAAAACAGCTTTTTATGATCGATGAAGCCTTGAAGAAAATCGGAGATTGCACATATGGAATCTGCCAGATGTGCAACAAACCAATAAGTATAAAAAGGCTGAATGCCATCCCTTGGGCTCTCTATTGCATTCAGTGTCAGGAGCAGGCTGAGAGAGAATCCTTGTGATTTCTCTCCGAAATAGATCCTCTTCTCTTGCCAAATTAGCTGAACTTATCCTTTTCCCCTCCCGTTGTCACATCTGTTCCGCACTGCTGGAGCAGCCCCGTGAGAAGATTGTCTGCCATTCCTGTCTGGCAAGCATGAAAAGACCTCGGCTTTGTTTCTGCTTATGCTGCGGCCGTTTTTTTGATTATTTGGGGGAACCCCACCTCTGTTCAATGTGCATAAAAAGTGCGCCTCCCTTCTCCTGCCATCGTTCTTGTGGCCGGTATCAAGGGATATTGAAGGACGTTATCCTTCTCTACAAATACCGGAGATATCAGGTGTTGGGTAAGAGATTGGCACTTTTTGCCCATCAAGCCTTGGGAAAAAGCGAGGAGCTGTGGGAAGGGACAGAAATTGTTGTTGCGGTTCCTCTTCATCCTGAGAAGAAAAGGCAGCGGGGATTTAACCAGGCCGAGATCATGGCCCGGGAGATGGCCAGGATGCAAGGATTGGTTTTTGTCGAGGATGCCCTGATAAAATTCAAGATGACACCTGCCCAGACTTCACTCGTGGCAGAAGAGAGAAGACGCAATGTCAAAGGAGTCTTCCGCCTTAAAAAAAGGGAGAGGATCGAGAAGAAAAGCGTTATCCTGGTGGATGATGTTTTCACCACAGGCTCAACTCTGCGCGAATGCAGTATTGTGCTCAGAGAAGGAGGAGCCAAGGAAGTTAGGGCTTTGACTTTAGCTCAAGCTTGAATGCTCGGTTGGGCATAAAAAAAGAGCCCTGAGCTCTAGGGCCCAGGGCGCTTTTTCTTTCAGAATATTCGCTTATTTCGTGGCTTTCTCTGCGGATTTTGCTTTGAGGACCTTGACTTTGCGAGGCTTCAGCTCTGGCTTTTTGGGCATGGTGATCTTGAGAACGCCATTTTCATGATGAGCTTCGATCTTGTCTTGGTCGATGTAGTTGGGAAGAGTGAAAGAACGGTAGAAAGAACCGTAGGCACGTTCGATACGGTGGTAGCTTTCCTCCTTAGTCTCTTTTTCGAATTTTCTCTCTCCAGCGAGAGTAAGGGTATTATCCTCTATCTTGATCTCAATGTCGTTCTCGTCGATTCCAGGAACTTCAGCGGAGAGAACAAGAGCATTCTCGGTTTCGTAGATGTCGACGGAAGGTGTCCATGTGCCGGCAACGAGATCCTTTTCTTCGCCTCGAGATGTGAAAGTTTCCTCAAAAAGCCGATTCATTTTTTCTCGCAGAGTGACCAGATCTCTGAACGGATCCCATCTGATGATCGCCATTTTGATACCTCCTTAAATCTTAGTCAATTCATAATATAATATCTTAGTCTTAATTTGTCAAGTATTTTTAAGATTTTTTTAAATTTTTCATAAAATAGATTTATTTGTCTTGAATGAGAGCAAATCCTTTTTCTTGGAGCCCTGGACAAGTATGGTGGATTCACCCTTTAATTTCCGTTTCTCCAGGTTCATGAATAGTTCTGCAGGAGTTCCTCTTAAGAATTCTTCATGCATCTTGGTCATCTCTCGGGCTATAACCACCTGTCTTGGGCCCATCACTTCTGCGATCAGGTTTAAAAAGAAGAGAAGCCTCCTTAAGGGAAGATAAAAGACCAGAGTTCCCTCTTCTCCCTTCAGAGAGGAGAGCAATTTTCGAGTAGCTTCTTTTTTGGGAGGCGGAAATCCGATAAAGAGAAATCTATGGGTCGAAAGTCCGGAGGCAGAAAGGGCTGCAGTCAAGGCAGAGGCTCCTGGGATGGGGACGATGTTGATTCCCTCATCTAAGGCTTCTTTTATCAGAGGAAAACCAGGATCAGAGAGACCGGGAGTGCCGGCATCAGAGACAAGGGCTACGTCGTGCCCTTCTTTGAGCAGCTTGATAATTTTAGGGATTTTTTGTCTTTCTTTGGGTTGATAGTAGCTTATCAGATTCTTTTTGAGTTGATACCTGTTCAGCAATTTCCTTGTCTGGCGGGTATCTTCACAGGCGATCCAGTCGACTTCATCCAGAATCCTCAAGGCTCTCAGGGTCAGGTCTTCGAGATTGCCGATAGGGGTGGCCACGATATAGAGCTTTCCCTTGTTTTCATGCTCTTGGGGTTCCTCCGGGTTGGCCATGGAGTCTATTTGTCCCAGTCGTAGGGAAAGAGAAAGTCATGGCCAACCGTCCGGGAGGATATTTTTGCTATGGGAGGAAGCTTTCTTTTGAATTCAGAATTTTTGATCAGATGGATGATCCTTTTCACATCTTCTTTTTTGAAGCCGGCGGCGATAACGTCTTTTTTTGATTTCCTCAGGTCAACAAGCTGGAATAGAATCTCATCCATGGTCCCATAAGGAAAGCCAAGCTCCCCTTCATCGCTTTGGCCAGTCCATAGACCGGCTGAGGGGGTTTTTTTTCGTATTTTCTCGGGAACACCCAGATGGACGGCCAATTGCCTGATTTGAGTTTTGTATAGATCGCCCAGAGGATTGATGCCGCAAGCCATATCGCCATGAATAGTGCCGTATCCAAGGAGAAGCTCTGTTTTGTTGCTTGTGCCCAGAATGATCGCTTTCTCCCGGGCAGAGAAGTCATAGAGGATGGACATTCGTTCTCTAGCCATCTTGTTTCCCTTGATAATCCTGTCGGGTGTGGGGTATCTCGAAAAGTAGGCATCCACCATGGGAGAGATATCGATGGTTTCTGAGTGGATGCCCAGTAGCTTCGCTATCTCTTGAGCGTCCTGGACATCATCTTGGTAAGCTTTTCCGTAGGGAAGGATGAGAGCGATCACATTATCCGGTTTGAGGGCCCTGGCAGCCAGGAAGGCACAGACAGAAGAATCCAGGCCCCCTGAAAGGCCCAGGATACCCTTTTTGAAATGAAACTTGGCCAGTTCCTCCTTGATAAAGGACGTAAGGACTTTTTCCACAAAAGCTGGGTTAATCTTCATAATCTTGGACGATCCTTTGGAGTGAATGAAGAATGATTTCGGGTTTTTCGTCTCTTTTGTAAGGCCATTTTTTGCGGGCTTCCCGGATATCATCCAGGCTGATCTTCTGGATCAGCAAGTCTTCATCCAGATAGGAGGCCTGGGCAAGAAGTTGACCCACGGGGTTGAAGATGAACGAACCGCCGGCAAAATGTTTCCCGTCCTCAAACCCCACCCGGTTGCAGTAAAAAAGAAAGGCTGAGGAAAAACGAGAGATAGTCTCTCCCATCAGCTCCCACATCCGGTTGGACTCATATTTTTCTTTTTCTGAGAGGCCGCGGCCTGGTGCTGCGCTGATAACGGTGATGATTTCAGACCCGCCAGCAAAGAGGAGGTAGCTTGTCCCATAGTGAAGAAAATCATAGCAGATCAGCATTCCCATTTTGCCAAAAGGAGTAGAAAAGGTTTTAAAGTTTCTTCCCAGAGCAAAAAATTTCATCTCTTCGAACATCCCGTAGGTGGGAAGAAACACTTTGCGGTGGATATGCAGGATCTTCCCGCCAGAGAGGAAAGCCGCTGAATTGTAGAAAAGTCCTTTCTCCTTCTCCTCCACAAAACCGACAACGAGAGAAAGATCGCGGCTCAAGGTCTTGAGTTTTGAAAAGACAGGATCCTTCTCGGGACGTACGGCTACCTCTTCCACAAGATCCTTGAGGGTGTATCCTGTCAAACTAAGCTCGGGGAAGATCAAAAGATCGATCTTCTTCTTTTTTGCCTTTTCGATGGTATGGAGATGAAGGTCAAAATTTTTGTGGACATTCCCCAGAACAGGAGTAATCTGAGCCAATCCCACTTTCATGATGCAAAAATTAACACAATTTATCCTCGTTTGCAATTCCGCTCTGGAAGGCTATAATAAAAACAGGGAGGGAAGTATTTCCATTTCCGTGATAGCTAATAAAAGCATCGGTTTTTATCCATCCTTGCCAAGACCTTCCCACCCTCCACTATGGGCTTCGGATGGATAAGAACCGATGCCTAATTGGGACAATCTTGAATAAAAGCGCCAGTTCCCCTCCACCCTCGTCAAAGACCCTCCCACCCTGCTTCATAACCTTCGGGTGGACCGCAACCGCCACCTCATTACCTAACTGGATGAAGAATCATCAATCATCATGGAATAGAGATACTATAATCAGGGATTGAAAAAATTTTCCTTTATATTTATATAATATATACAGGAAATTAATGGTATGATATGGTTCTTGGGTAAAAAAGATGAGGAAATCGGGGACATGTACCGGTCTTCTGAAATCGGTAACGTGCCCCTTGATTTCCATGCCAAAGAAGCAGAGGAGTATCGTCTGAACTGAGATGGAACATGTTGCTTGTTATTTAAAGGATATTCATTTTAACAAAAAAAGCGGTCGTCTTGTCTTTCGCCATCAGGATATCCAAAAATACTTTTTCTTCCAGGATGGAACTCTCATCCACGCCAAGACCAATCAGAAACAAGAACTGTTGGGCGAAATTCTGTTCAGGTTAGGAAAAATTTCCAAAGAAGATTTTAAGAGGATTGATGAATACATCAAGCCCGGAGAGAGCTTGGGGGAATCATTGATAAAAAAAGGGCTTATATCCAGGAAGGATCTGAACGATGGCCTCGTCTATCAGATGAGAGAAATCACTTTGAACATATTTCCTTTCTTTGAGGGAGAGTTGAGTTTTCAAGAAATAGATGAGTTTTTGGATAAAGCCCAGGATGTGAAGATCGATGTTGCCGCTTTGATTGAGGACGGGATAAGGAGGATGAAATTTCATCCTTCCCTGGAGGACATTCTGGTTGCGAGAGTCCCCTTTCCCAAGAACAAGGAGTTTTTCTACCGCCTGACAGAGGATGAGAGAGATGTTTTGAAGCATGTTGATGGCACATCTGTGAGCGAAAAGCTTCTGGATGAATCCAAGATGAGTCCAGAAGTCTTCTGGAAGAGCCTCTTCCTTTTTTACTGCTTGGATTTGATCGACCTTGAAGAAGAGAAGGAACTCACGGTAGAAGAGAAGAAAAAGGGTGAAGCAGACGAGGATATCAGGAGAAGGATTGAAGAAGTCATAAAACTGAATGAGAGCCTTTCTCGGATGAACTATTATCAGATTTTGAATGTTCCACCTTCTTCTTCCAAAGAGGAAATAAAAAAATCCTATTTTAAGTTGGCTCGTACCTACCATCCAGACCTTTTCGACCAGGCGTTCTCCCAAGATATGAAACAGAAAATAGATGAAGTATTTGCCTCGATCACCAAAGCCTACCGCACTCTCAGCGAGGATGGGGAAAGGCGCGTTTATGACTCCAAAATGGAATCCGTTTCTCCAGAGAGAAAAAAAGATGCTGTCAAGGATGCCGAGATTAAGTTTCGTCAGGGAAAGACTCTCTACGACAGAGGGATGTATGAGGATGCTATGGTTCTTTTAGAAGAGGCAACAAGACTGATAAAGGAAAAGGGAAGCTATTTTTTGCTCCTTGCCCTCACCGAGTCCAAGATTCCAGCTTATCATAAAAGGGCCGAGGAACATTTTATGCGCGCCATAAAATTAGATCCATGGAATCCAGAGGCGCATGTGGGATTAGGACTTCTCTACAAGAAGTCTGGGCTTACGGTGAAGGCAAAAAAGCGCTTTGAAAGAGCCCTCAGCCTCGACCCCGATCACCCCATTGCCTGCAAGGAATCAAGTCCCCCAAAAAAAGAAAAAAAGAAGACGGGGCTTAGGGGTATCCTGTCAATGGATATTTTTGGCAAAAAGAAAAAGTAGGGGACTCGCTCTTTTTTCTGTAACGAAAAAATTGCCTGTTGTCCTTCCTTTATTCCTCCTTAATAAGCTTTAGAAATTCTTTCTCATCGATAGCAGGAATGTTCAGGCTTTGGGCACGGTTTAGTTTGGAGCCTGGAGACTCGCCGGCCACCACGTAATTCGTTTTACTGCTTACTGAGGAGGAAACCTTTCCGCCCTTTTTTTCAATCGTCTCTGCCGCTTCCTCTCTGGTGAGAGTAGTAAATTTGCCGGTGAGCACAAAAGTAAGGCCAGCAAGCGGTTTCTCGGCTCCTTTTTCTTCTTTTAATGTGAAATTAAGGTCGGCTTCTTTGAGTTTATTCATAAGGTCCGTATTTTCTGGTTGTTTAAAGAAGAAGACGATGCTCTCCGCTACCTTTGGTCCCACATCCTCAACCTGGATAAGGTCCTCATAGGCGGCACGAGCGAGGTTATCCAGACCTTTAAAATGGCTGGCCAAGGTCTGAGCTGTCCGCTCTCCCACGTGCCTGATGCCTAGTGCAAAGATCAAGCGGTCCACATTTCTTTGCTTGGATTTTTCTATCTCATCCAAAAGGTTCTGAGAGCTTTTTGGCCCCATTCTTTCCAGGTTGACCAGGTCTTCGTATTTCAGAGAGTAGAGGTCTGGTATGTTTTTGATCATATTCTTTGCTAAGAGCTGATCTACCAACGAGTCGCCCAGCCCCTCGATATTCATGGCTCTTCGTGAGGCAAAATGGAGGAGAGACTCTCTCAGTTTAGCCGGACACGATGGGTTGGTGCAGCGTGAAATGGCCTCTCCTTCAGGCCGGAAGGTTGCAGAACCACAGACCGGGCAGTGGGTGGGAAAAGAGAATCTGCGTTCTTTTCCGGTCCGCCTTTCTTTCATCACTGAAACCACTTTGGGGATGACGTCTCCACTTCTTTCGATGAGGACGTAATCTCCTACTCTTATGTCTTTTCTTTTAATCTCCTCTTCATTGTGGAGTGTAGAGCGGCTGATAGTGGTTCCGGAAAGCTTAACAGGCTCAAGGATGGCTACTGGAGTCAAGGCTCCAGTGCGACCCACCTGGACGACGATATCTTCGATCCTTGTGGTTGCTTGACGGGCTGGAAACTTAAAGGAGATGGCCCAGCGGGGAAACTTGGCCGTGCTGCCGAGGATGTTTCTCTGTTTGGTGGAGTTGACTTTGATGACCACTCCATCCACGTCATAATCAAGACTGTCTCTTTTCTCGGTCCATTCTTCCCAGAAGGAGATGACTTTATCCAGGGAAGAAAAGAAATAGGAAAAGGAATTGGTTTTGAATCCCAATCGCCTCAACATCCGGAGATTGTCCCATTGGCTTTCTTGCTCTTTGTCGTCAATAAAGATAGCGTAAATGAATGCGTCCAGCCTCCGGGAAGCCACCTGTTTAGGATCGAGGAGACGGAGAGATCCTGCCGCAGCATTGCGGGGGTTGGCGAAGAGAGGCTCCCTTTGCTCTTCTCTTTCCTTGTTGATTTTATTGAAGGAGGCAAAGGGTAAATAAATTTCTCCTCTGACTTCGACTTCCCGGGGATTGTCGATTTCCAGGGGAAGACTCCTTATGGTCTTCACGTTGGGGGTGACATCATCTCCTCGAAAACCATCACCGCGCGTGACGGCCTGGGAGTATTTTCTATCCCGGTATACAACAGAAATGCCCAGGCCGTCTATCTTTAATTCTGCCACATATTCTATTTTCTGGGAGGGAAGGAGCCTTTTTATTCTTTCTTCGAATTCTCTTAATTCCTCAACACTGTAACAATTGTCCAAGCTAAGCATGGGAGTGCGGTGGGCGATAGAGGCGAATCCTTCGATAGGCTGTTCTCCAACTCTTTGAGTGGGAGATTCAGGGGTGATGAGCTCGGGAAATTGAGACTCCAGCTTTTCAAGCTCTTTGACCAGAAGGTCGAACTCATAGTCGGAAATCTGAGGATCATTGTCCACATAGTATTTTTTTTCGTGATATTTTATCTCTTCCCTCAGTTTCTTAATTTTTTTTCCTGCTTCTTGCAAAGAAAGAGACTTCATGGCTTCGCTTCCTCTCACAAGGATGTCAAGGAATGTTCTTTTCCCCTCATCCTGCCTATAGATAATATATTAGGTCAGGGAAAAGTGCAATCGGGCGGAATTAGGGAGAAAGAGGATTAGGGAGTGCTATTTAGCTGATGCCTAGTCTTTTCTTGGCTTGATCGATGAGTTTTTGAAATTCTGCCAAAGCCTCCTTTTGTTCGGCCTCAAGTTTCTTGATGGCTGCTTCTTCATTCTTGATTTTTGCCAGGATTTCTTTCATTTCTTTTTTTTCCTGGTCGTTGAGGTCCTCCTCAACTTTCTCTCCGAATTTCTTGTTGAATTCCTCGGTGAGAGCATCCAGTGCCTCGGTTTTTTCCTGAAGTTCCTTGACTTTCTCGTTGTAGCGGAGTTTGTTGTTTCCTGTGAAGAAGAGCCTTTCGGCCAGGGACATGGCTTTTTCAGAATTTTTGGGTGAGAGGAAGCTGGCATCCAGCAAGTATTTTAAGGCCTCTGGTTGGAAAGAGGGATCTTTTTCTGCCTTTCCGGCCAGGATGATTCCGATGTTGTAGGCAATTTCCCCGCTTTTTTGTTGGGCATAGGCTTGTTTGAAATAAGTGAGCGCTTCCTCTTTTTTCCCGTTTCGGTAGAGAGTCTTGGCATAGAAGAGGCAGCTGGCAAAATCTTTTAAAGTATCACAGGCCACTCGAAAAGCCTTCTCTGCTTCATTGTAAAACTTGAAATCATAAAGGGATTTCCCTACCTTCGTTAGATCATTGGCGATCTGCTTATTTTTTAAGATTTTGAAAGAATTTATGTATGAATCGACCGCGCCTTTAAGGTCTTTGGCCTTCTCCAAGGCTTGGGCATGAGCATAATACCCAGCTCCTATAAACTGATTCCATTGTTCTGGAGTCTCAGGGGTAGATTCTTTATTCTTGTTCGCTTTACTGATTTGGACAACCTGGAGGGCATAGTCTTGGGCTTTATCTAGATTTTGGCCGAGGTTGCTGTATATTCCTGAAAGTATGGCGTAGATCTGACACATGGTAAAATCATCCAGGCCACCGAGTGCCAATGCCTTTTCTCCGTAGCTTATGGTTTCCTTTGGTGTTTTACCCTGATAAGGAGTGAGACAGAGTTGGGCATAAACATGATTTTCGTATTTTGTCCCCTTACCTCCGTATGAGTTGATATAGTCTTTGAGAAGCTTGATTTTCTGAGCAACATCAGGTGTGGTGACAGCCTTGATGTACAGTTCATCAGCCGTGTTTTGGCCGAGAAGGGAAAAAGGTAGGATAAAGAGGATGAGGACGACTATGGTCAGTACTCTTCCTTTCATCTTATGACCTCTCAACAGAATTTTATGCATAATAGCCCGGCACGAACTAAAAGTCAATATCTGAAATATTACTACCAAATAAATGACAGCAAAATATGTGCCAAACTTAAACCTTGACTTCAAAAGGAAGCATCTTCATTTCCATGATGAGTGAAGATATATCATCCAGTTCAACTCTTACCTGTTTGGACTTTTTAGATGACATTGTATAGAATGAGTCCATGGCTCCGGAGAAAGATTTCTCCTCCCTTTTCATGAGGGCTTTTGGAAGGCCCCTCCGAAGATCTGTTCCTTTGAGCGAATATTCTCATTTCAAGATAGGTGGTCGAGCCGATTACTTTTTCGAAGCCGAAAAACTCGAGGAACTGGTGAGAACTGTACAGATCTGCCGCAAATCCTTTGTTCCCTATTATGTCATAGGAGCAGG
Organism: uncultured Eubacteriales bacterium; assembly: GCA_964429795.1. Lineage (GTDB taxonomy): Bacteria > Acidobacteriota > Aminicenantia > Aminicenantales > Aminicenantaceae > CAYSCW01. The sequence goes on along the minus strand of CAYSCW010000038.1, from coordinate 9,337 downwards.
CTGCAACCTTTTGTTTGATGATGAAGGATTCCGCGGTATCATCATCAAAAACACAGCCAAAGGTATAAGCCTGAAAAAGGAGAAAGGAGAGGTAGAGACCTTGTCAGGAACACCCTTGAATGAGCTGATTGATTTTTGTCTGAAGAGAGGCTTAACCGGGTTCGAAATTTTAGCTGGGATTCCAGGAACCGTGGGAGGGGCTGTCTTCAGTAATGCTGGAGCGCTCGGAAAGAGCGTGGGAGATCTTTTGAAAGAGGCCTTTCTCCTCGATGAAGAAGGCAAAAAGATAAGGGTCAGCAAGGATTATTTTGCCTTTGATTACCGGGACAGTTTTCTCAAGAGAAAACATCTTCTTCTGTTGAAGGCTGTCTTTATCCTTCAACCAGGTGAGAAAGAGAGGATAAAAGAGACCATTGAGGAAAATCTCAAGAGCAGAGAAAAGAAGCATCCGCCCCAGAATACAGCCTATGCCGGAAGTTATTTCAAGAATCCTGTTTTTCCCGATGGGAAGAAAGTGGCAGCTGCCTATCTCCTGGACCAGGTTGGAGCCAAGGCGCTTAAAGTCGGTGGGGCAGCCGTCTCCAGCTTACATTCCAATTTTATCGTCAACCAGGAGAACGCCTCTTCCAAAGATATTCGGGCCTTAGCCCGGGAATTGAAAGGCCGGGTGAAAGAAAAATTCAACATCGAGCTTGAGGAAGAGGTCATTTATCTTCCAGCAAGTTCATCAATGCCTTGATTTTTTGAGAAGAAAGCTTTCCCTCTTTTCTGGCGATTTCCAAGGTTTGCTTAGCGAGAGTGATGTAGATCTCTTGATAGAGCGGGAAACAGCGCAAGGCTTGGATATGTTTTTCTATCGAACGGCGGTCTCCTCTAACCAGAGGCCCGGTCAAAGATGGCTCGATGTTAAATTTTTTTACATTATGTAAAGTCCCTTTCACCAGCGGGAAGAGAATCTGGAAGGATTCTTTTTTAAATCCCATTTGATGGAGAAGAGAGGTGGCTATCTCCAGTAGGACTACAAAAGAATTGGAAGCGATGCTGCAGGCAGCATGATAGAGCGGCTTGTCGGAGGCCTCGAGGATGAAGGCTTTCCCACCAAGATGACGCACAATTTCCTTGCCTGAAGACAAGGATTCTGCACATCCTTCCAGGCCAAAATAGATACCCTTAAACTGGCTTTCCTCGGTTCTCTTGGAAGGAAAAGACTGGACAGGATGAAAGGAGGCGGTCCAGGCCCCTTTCTTCCTCAAAGGAGAGAGAATTCGAGAAGGAAGCAGGCCGCTGCAGTGAAAAACGTGTCTCTCTGACCAATTGAAATCTGAGTGTGAAAGCTCTCTGGCAACCTTCTCGATCTCTTCGTCCGGAACACAGATGAAAACAATCTCTCCTTTACTTGCCGCTTCCCTGTTGTCGGTGAGCGCTCTTCCCTCTCCGATGATTTTTTGGCTCTCTTTTGCAGAAGGGATGCTTTTGCAGGATATGGCTTTTATCGTGTATCCTTTTTTCCTGAGTGCATGTCCCAGGGAAGTGCCCAATCTGCCGGCACCGATGATGGCGATATCCATCATTTCCTCCTCTCAAAAATTTCGCTCCAATGGTCTACTTCGAGAGGAGAAAGGATGATCTCTTCTTTTTCCATCTCCAGGGATTTCCTGTATTCCTTGAGCGAAGTTTTTAACAGGCGACGAAATTCTCTCGAGTTCAGAGATTTTGCTCCCTTGGCCTTGGTAAAACGGCGGATCTCACGGTCAGAGCTGACCACGAAGAATCTCCTCAAATATGTCTGTTTCTCGATGATTCGCTTTATCACCAGGTCTGCATTTTCCTCTAAAGCTGGGAAAATGACAGTCAGCGATTTTTTCTGGAGCTTATCGATTTCCATATCTGGAAGAGGGGGGCCATCGAAGACCAAATAGATTTTTGTCTTTTTCAGGCGCTTGAAAATCAACAGTTGTGAGATCAAGATGTACTTGCTTTTTGGATCTCTGAGATGTGAGGGCCAGAGATAACCGATTAAGTTGTTACCATCGATAAGATATGCCACTGTGGGGTGGTCCCTCAATCATAGGCGTTTTGGCATCACAAGGTATAGGATTCTCCTGGCTTGAGGATGATAACCTCTGCCATGTTTCCGACTCTCTGCTTAAACTCCTCAGGGTTGGCTTCGATTATGGGGAAGGTTCCGTAATGGATGGGGATCACTTTTTTGGTTTGGATAAATTCCACGGCTTTCGCAGCAGAAGGCACACCCATGGTGTAGCGATCTCCTATGGGAATAAAGCTCAAGTCGGGCTTGAAGAATTCGGCGATAAGCTTCATATCATAGGTGAGGCCTGTATCTCCGGCGTGATAGAGGGTCTTTCCATCCAATTCAATAACCACGCCTGATGGATCCCCTTTCTCGGCTGAATGGAGAGCGGTGACCATATGGATAGTGACTCCCTTGGCTTCCACTGTGCCTCCGATATTCATTCCCTCTGTTTTTATGCCCTCTGCTTCAGCCTCCACAGCCAGTTCATGGATGGAGACCAGGGTGGCCGCTGTTTTTTTACAGATGGCGAAGGCATCTCCGAGATGATCGCCATGATAATGGGTGACCACCACTACATCTGCTTCTGTGATTTCTTCGGGAGTGATAGAGGCAGCAGGGTTATCAGTTAAGAAGGGATCGATATATACTGTCTTTGAGCCCTTGATTTTAATTGCTGAATGTCCTAACCAGGTGATTTCCATTTTTTACCTCCTGTGGTAATTTTTTTTCCCGGATAAATCATTCCTTTTCCCAGGCTATCCGGGAGGCCAACTCATCTTTCTTCCCCCCAGTAAATGTAAGTGGATGTGAAAGACTTCCTGGCCAGAGTTCCTTTCGGTGTTGAGTACGATCCTGTAGCCGCTTTGGGCAATTCCCTTTTCCTCTGCAATCTGACGAGCCTTTAGAAGAAGAGAGCTGAGGATTTCCTTCTTTTCTTCTGGAATTGCGTTTAAGGAGGCAAAGTGTTTTCTGGGGATGAGCAGGATATGGGTGGGTGCTTGAGGGTTGATGTCGTTAAAGGCAAGAATGTCCTTATCTTCATATACAATCTTTGAGGGAATCTCTTTATTGACGATTTTGCAAAAAATGCACTCGTCCATTTTTATGGTGTCTCCTTGTCTTTTATCCTCTCTATCTGGGCGCCTATTGATTTCAGCTTCTCCTCGATTCTCTCATAGCCCCTGTCCAGGTGTTCAACTTCGTTGATGATGGTTTCTCCGCTGGCGATCAATCCAGCCAGCACAAGGGAAGCTGAAGCCCTTAGGTCTGTGGCTATGATCTCTGCCCCGGAAAGGGGAGTTTTTCCCTTGACCATGGCTTTATCGCCAAAGACTTCGATATAGGCTCCTAAACGCAGAAGCTCGTTTATATGGCTGAATCGCCGGTCAAAGATGGTCTCTGTTATGATGGATGTGCCTTCCGCCTGAGTCATCAACATGATGAATTGGGCTTGCATATCGGTGGGAAAGCCTGGATATGGAGAGGTAGTCACATCCTGCGGCCTGATCCGGGGACTTCCTTTGATTCTTAGGGAATTGTGGTTTAATTTTTCTATCACTGCTCCTGAGTATCTCAGCTTTTCGATGATGGTGTCGAGATGGTCGGGGCGGACCTGGGTGAGGGTGAGGTCTCCTCGGGTCAGAGCACCGGCCACCAGGAAAGTGCCGGCTTCGATGCGATCAGGGATGATTTCATGGACGGCACCTCCCAGATCCTCCACTCCCTTAATCCGGATGGTCTCTTCGCCAACTCCATCGATTTTAGCTCCCATTTTCAGCAGAAGATCGCAGAGATTGGTTACTTCGGGTTCGATGGAACAGTTCTTAAGGATAGTCTCTCCTCGCGCCAGGGAAGCGGCCATGATCAGGTTTTCTGTTCCTCCCACAGTTTTCTTCTCAAATTCGATCTCTGAGCCCTGAAGCCTTTTTGCTTCAGCCTGGATATAGCCGTGCTGTAGACTGATGGAAGCGCCCAGTTTTTCCAGACCGTGGATATGAAGGTCTATGGGACGAGAACCGATGGCGCAGCCTCCAGGTAAGGCAACAACGGCTCTTCCCCGTCTGGCAATCAAGGGACCGAGGACAAGGATGGAGGCTCTCATCGCCCGGACCAGTTCATAGGAGGCTTCTTCTGAGCGGATCTTTTTGGTTTGGATGGAGAGAGAATTTCTTTTGATGCTGTAATCTGCTCCCAGCTCTTTCATCAAGGTCAGGATGGTGAAAACATCCTTCACTCTGGGTGTGTTCTTCAGCTTTATCTTTTCCCGCGTCAGGAGAGAGGCAGTGATGGCTGGAAGCACGGCATTCTTAGCTCCGCTGATTTTGACTCTTCCTTTAAGCCGAAGATTGTGATTTCCCAGAATTCTGATCTTATCCATATAATACAATTCTAGAATAATATCCTTGAAAATTCAACGGGCTTAGCTCCTATGTAAGCATTTATAAAACCGTGATGAGTGAAGATGCTTCATCCAGTCAAGTATTGAGGCGGCGGTTGCAATCCATCCTTGCCAAAGACCCTCCCACCCGCCACCATGGGCTTCGGATGGACCGCAACCGCCGCTATGACTGATTATATCCCTCATCATTAGCTACCGCCGAAATGTTTACCAGATATCATTGACTTATCCTAGATTGTGTTTTATTAGTGAGGAAAGGAGGTCTCATGGGAATTTCAAGGCGAGATTTTATTAAGAATCTAAGCTGTGGATTTGCCGCCGGTCGATCTTTTTGAGTGGCTACTCGAAGGATTGAAAAAGAGGGGATATGCCGATAAGGTCATCGGGGTGGCCAAATACATCTATCATCGACCTGCCCACGGAGAGGGGATGGAGATGTTTTTGAAGCTTTAAAAATAGCAAGAGAGTCAGGTGTTATGATAAGCTGGAGGATCAGTGCGTTTAGTGGAATAGAATTTTTTTGTATGGAGGAGGTCCAATGAGAATGCTTATCGGAGAAAATTGGGTGGACAAGGATGAGAAAATCGACGTCCGTAATCCCTACAATAACGAACTCATCGACACCGTTCCCTCCGCAGATAAGAGTGATGTGGAAGCAGCTTATCAGGCGGCTGAGGAAGGATACAGAGTCAATCGCCATCTGCCCGTCCACCAGCGTATTTCCATCCTCTACAGGACAGCAGAAATACTCAAAAATCGCTCCGAAGAATTCGCCAGGACCATCGCCACTGAAGGAAGCAAAACCATCAAGGAGGCCAGAAAAGAGGCAAGCCGCTGTATCGATACCATCACCATCTCTGCCGAGGAGGCAAGGCGTGTGGTGGGAGAGACCGTACCCTTTTCGAGCCGAGAGGGATCTGAAAACAGAGTGGGCTACTACTGTCGATTTCCCATCGGGATTATCCTGGCCATCACTCCCTTTAATGATCCTTTGAACCTGGTGGCTCATAAGGTAGGGCCGGCCATTGCAGGAGGAAACTCCGTAGTTCTCAAACCGGCCACCGTCACCCCTCTTTCCGCACTAAAGTTGGGAGAAGCCATGATCGAAGCCGGCCTTCCCTGGAAAGTATTGAACATCGTCACCGGTTACGGCTCCAAAATCGGCGATGCCTTGGTCATGGATCCAAGGCCCCGTATGATTTCCTTCACCGGAGGTACCCAAGCAGGGGAGGAGATCGTTAAGAAAGCCGGGTTAAAGAAAATAGGAATGGAACTGGGGTCGAACTCCCCTGTCATCGTCATGGATGATGCAGACCTCGAGCAGGCTGTGGAGCTCTGTGTTTCAGGAGCGTTCTGGGCGGTGGGACAGAATTGTATCGGAGTGCAGCGCATCTATATTCACGAAAACATCTATGATTGGTTTGAAAGAGCGTTCGTGGAGCGGACAAAGAAGATGAAAATCGGTTATCAGCTGGATGAAGCGACAGACATGGGCCCCATGATCACAGAATCAGAAGCAGAGCGAGTAGAGAGATGGGTCAAGGAGGCCTTGGAGGAAGGAGCAGAACTTCTCTGCGGGGGGAAGAGAAAAGGGACACTCTTCGAGCCCACAGTCTTTAAGAATATGCCCGACCAGGCCAAGCTGAATTGTGAAGAAGTGTTCGGTCCTGTAGTCAACCTGTATAAGATCTCTTCCCTGGATGAGGCCATTTCATTGGCCAATAGCGTCAAGTATGGCCTGCATGGAGCGATTTTTACCCGTTCCCTCTCCCATGCCTTCAAAGCCATCAAAGAGCTTGATGTGGGAGGGGTGATGGTCAACGACTCCACAGATTACCGCATCGATATGATGCCTTTTGGAGGAGTGAAGTGGAGCGGCCTGGGAAGAGAAGGGATCAAGTTTGCCCTGCTTGAGATGACCGAATCCAAGGTTGTCTGTTTTAACCTCTAGGTCTTAGAAAGAGCGGAGGGCCTGGTCGAGGTCCTCTATGATATCGTCCGGATCTTCCGCTCCCACGCAGAGCCGTATCATCTGAGGGGGGACATCCGCTATTTGGCGGGCTTCTTCGCCTTGCTGGAGATGGGTGGAGATGGCCGGGATGGTGGCGATACTCTTGATCCGGCCCAGGTCCCCGGCTCTCATGATTATCTTGAAGTTGTCGAAGACTTTGCGAGCGTTTTGAGCAGGGCCGTCCACCCGGAAGCTCAAGAGGTGGCCGTAACGGTTTATCTCCTTTCCCTCCCCGTCGTCTGAATCCACCAGTTTCATGTATTTTCTGGCCAGATCGTGGAGAGGGAAGCTGGGAAGTCCCAGATAGTCGACCTGGTAAACTCTAGGGTGCTGGCTGAGGAATTCCGAAACCTTCTCTGAGTTCTGGCTCAGAAGATCCATTTTGGAACGCAGGGTGCGCAGGTCGTTCAAGGTAAAAAGAGCATTCATCGGAGATGCTGCTGGCCCGTTATCCCGGAAGGGAAGAAACTTTATGTATTCAGCGAATCTTTCTCTGAAAAGGGGATTGTCATTCCTGACTTTGGTGATGATGGGGTTGCGGCTGATCAAAGCCCCGCCGATGGCCAGTCCCCCTGAAGTCATGGATTTGGTTAGGGAATGGATGACTATGTCTGCGCCATGGGCAATTGGTCTCATCAGGGCAGGGGTGGCACAGGTGGAATCGATGATGAAGGGAATATCCCAGGAGTGGGCCAGATCTGCCACGGCCTTCATATCGCAGAAAGCCTGTTGAGGATTGCTCGGCGCTTCCATAAAGAGAAAGCGGGTGTTGTCATCGATTTTTGCCTTCCATTCTTCAACGTCCTCTGGATGGTGCACCCATCGCACCTCGATTCCCCGTTCTTTCATCTTCCTGATTGAGAAATGCTGGTAGGTGCCTCCATAGATTTGGATGGATGAGACAAAATTTATTTCTTCTGGGCCCTGTTTTTGCTTGACCAGCAGAGCGTCCACAGCCAGCATGATGGCCGACATCCCGGAAGCCGTCACCACACAGGAGGTGTCGCAGCCAGTTTGGTACCCTTCAAGAAGAGCCAGAAGCCATTCCAGATAGTAAGTGGTTGGATTGGCAAAGCGGGTGTAGCACCAGGTAGGAATGAGATAGGCTAAAGCGGCTTCCAGCTCATCAGAATCGCGGTAGGCCTGTGCTGTTGAAAAGTAGAGAGGCTCTATAACAGCCCCCTGGTTCTGGCTCAGGGCTTCCTCCACTGTGTAGAAGCCATGGACTGCTATGGTATCGAATTTAAGCTTTTTCACCCGCTCCAGCTCTTCCTGTTTTTTGGCCAATAATTTTTTGGCTTGCTCAATGTATCTCTGAACACCGGGTGAATATTTTTGTTCCTCGCTCATCCATCCACCTCCTTAAAAAAGGCTGGCTGCTTTTTTTTGAAAAAAAAGTTGTCTATCCCTTTTTCTTTATCTCTGGGCTTGATGCTGCCTGATAACTTTGCTTAACCTTCTTACTCCCTCGGCAATCTGTTCCTTAGTGGGGTAAGAAAAGTTGATTCTCATGCTGTCGTAGCGGCGAAGGTCTTTAGGGTAGAGCACATCTCCTGGGACGAAAGCCACATTCTCTTCGATGGCTTTGTAGAAGAGGCTAGTGGTGTTGATGTTTTCAGGGACTGTAATCCAAAGGAATAGTCCCCCTTCGGGCTTTGTCCACTTGACCCTCATTTCCTCAGGAAAATTCTCTTCCATGGCCTGCAGGAAGAAGTTCAGCTTCTCGGAGTTATACTTGATTACCTTATCGAAATGGGTCTCCAGGTCATATTCGCGCAGAAAGGCTGTGCAGATATCCTGGTTGAGCTTTGGGGTGTTGAGTATGTTTCCTCCCTTTATGAAAGTGAATTTTTGGATAACCTCCGCAGGACCGATGTTGAATCCCACTCGAAGGCCAGGACAGAGGATCTTGGAGAAGGTGTAAATGCCGATGACATTTCCCTGGTTTTTGTCCAGAGAATAGATAGAAGGGATGGTCTCTCCTCTATAGCGCAGCTCCCTGTAAGGGCTGTCCTCCACGATGGGGATTCCGAATTTTTTACCCAGGGAAAGAAGGGCAAGCCTTTTTTCAAGGTTCATGGTTATCCCAGAGGGATTCTGGAAATCAGGAACCACATAGATGAACTTGGGCTTTCTGCCCTGGTTGATGGATTTTTCTATCTCCCGTTCCATGCCTTTAACATCAGATCCATCCTCCTCGATATCGAGGGCGATGTATTTGGCATCTTCCATCTCAAAGGAAGCTAAAGCGCCTCCGAATGTGGGAAGATCTGAAACGATGAGATCTTGGGGTTCCAGGAAAAGCCTCCCTATCAGATCGATACCGTGCTGTCCGGAAGTGGTGATGATAATATTTTCTGGTTCGATATGGATATCGTCCCGCTTAAGGTAGTCGATGACCGCCTTTATCAGATCGTCTTCTCCAGGAACGGCGGAATATTGGAGCACCTGATCCCAATCTTGCTTGAGTGATGTCTCTGCAGCCTTGCGGATAAGGTCGAGTGGAAAGACATCCGCGCTGGGCAGGCCTCCTGCGAAAGAGATGATTTTGGGATCACTGATATAACACAGCATTTTTCCTATGGTATATCCCTCGTATCCTTGCATGATTTTGGTGAATAATTCTTTCATAACGGCCCTCTAATAATGTTTTTTATTTGATTTTATAACGATTGGGATCGTCAAAGACATCTATCACATAAACCCTGGTCAGGAAAGTCGCCGAATGCACCACCTCTTCAGGAATGAAATACCAGTCTCCTTTGCTGTAGACTCTTGATTTTTCCCCTATGGTCAGCCTCATTTTTCCTTCCACCACCAGCCCCCATTGGGCGCAGTGAGAGTGGGGAGGGACAATACCTATGGGATGGATATCGAAAAACACCACCTGCTT
>CAYSCW010000037.1:0-26557 GCA_964429795.1 uncultured Eubacteriales bacterium | reverse complement strand
AGAAAAAGGAGATCGCTGTAGTGATTAGGAGAATAAAAGGATAGGAGTATCTCTATTGGAAAAAAAACTGTGAAGAGCGATCTATTCTTGGCATATAAAAAATTTTTAAGGAGGTTTCAATGTTTCTCAAGAAATTTTTTACCACTCTTATTCTAACAGTTGTCTCAATAGCATTGCCCGGGGCAACAGCCCAGGAAACTGTGTCCAATAAGTATTTTAGCCTTAAGTTCAACTCTATGGGGATCACCAGTCTTAAGCACTCTCATGATACTTATAATACAGATTATATTATGGAAGGCGAGATTCTTGGAGATGTTTTGGTTCGTTACAGGACAGCAAACGGAAGATGGCAGGAGACTGCTGCTGCCCGAATTGCTCCTTCCAGCCGTAGGACTGAGAAAGGAGCTAAGAATGTCCCTCCTCAATATGTGGTGACATATGACGTTTCAAAACGTTATGACTGGGGCGAAGACTTGGAATTTAGCGTTGGATTTGGGCTGGAAGGTAATGCCCTGATCTGGACGCTTCATTTTCGCAATCTGACTGACGAGCCGATGGAGATTGGGGACATTGCCCTGCCGCTTCTCTTTAATACCAGGAAGGGCTGGGATAGAGTGGTGACCGATACCAAACGAGTCATAACCCATAGTTTTATCTCGGGGCATGGTTCGTTCCTCTACTGGATGCGGCCCAACAGCGTGGGGCCGTATCTGGTAATGATGCCTTTAGTGAAGTGTCCCTCGTTTGAGTCCGAGGATTCCTTCAGGCCTACAAAGCTGGAGTACTATGAGCGGCAGGGTCGGGAGGCCTACAGTGTTTTTATTCATTCGGCGGTGAGTGGAGCGATTGTGGGTGAGAGAGGTGGCAGCTGGCGTCAGCCGCACACCAGCATAACGCTGACGCCCAAGTTCACGCCAGGTTATGAGGTTACCTACGGGTTCAAATTCCGTTGGGCTGACGGATACGATGGGATTCGTGACATCCTCTATGAGGAGGGTCTTCTGGATGTGCATGTGGTTCCTGGCATGACCGTGCCCGAGGATTTGGAGGCCATGGTCTCTCTGCGGACGAAAAGCGCGATTGAGTCAGTGACGCCGGAGCATCCGGAGGAGACGCGGATTGAATATTTGGGCGAGAAGGCAAAGGATAGCCACGTTTACAGGGTGAAGTTTTCAAGGCTGGGGGAAAACTTGCTGAGAGTGAAGTGGGGAAAAGGTCAGGAGATGGTACTTGAGTTTTTTGTCACAGAGCCTTTGGAGACGCTGATCAGGAAGCGGGCGGCATTCCTGGCGAATAAGCAACTGATTCGGGATCCGGACAAGTGGTATGACGGATTGGTCTCGGATTGGGATATGAAGAATAAGGTGCTCCGCACTCCTGATAATGTAGACGATAATCCATTAGATGCAAGATCCAGAGGAGGCTTTTCTGGGATGGAAGACATTTTAACCTCAGGCGATCCCATGAATTGCAAGGCGCCCTACATTGCTGCCAAAAACGCGCACTTTCCCTCACAGGAGGAAATCGAGGCAGTCGATTATCACCTTAAAAACTTTGTCTGGGACAAACAACAGTTAACCGATAAAGAGGGACCACACCCTTATGGTATTTATATCCAACCCAACTGGAAGATCAACCGAGAGAGCAGGAATTCAAATCGTCCCGGCCACTGGAAGGAACAGTTGTATCGCGCCTATGACTATCCCCATTATGTGATGCTCTACCTGAATATGTACCGAGTGGCGAAATATTATCCGGAACTGAAGACAGAGTTGGACACGGAGGAATATCTCAAGCGGGCCTTCGGCACAGCCAGAGCCTATTTTACCCTGCCCTACAAGCGCGATCCCCTGATACATGCTCTCTGGGTTAACATGCCCTCGGCGCAGACAACTGGGATGTATAATGAGCTGGTCATCGTGGATCTTATCGAAGAGTTATATGCCAATGGGAAAAAGGAGGAGGCGGACTGGCTGAAGGGAGAGTGGGAGAAGAAAGTTGAATATTTCGTCAACGAAGATCCCAATTTATGGTGCTCGGAATTTGCCTTTGACCCCACTGGATTTGAGTCCACCCATGCCCTTGCTAAGTACGCGATGGAACATGCCAATAAACCGGGAACCAGCCTGGATGTAAGATACGAGGATGTTGTGCGTTTTATGGAGAAACAGACCAAGGCTAATATTGCTACTCGAGGCTGGCTTGAGAACTCCTACTACCTCCTGGGAGGTTCTGGAGCACTCAGATACATGTCGCAGATGGCTGGCTGGTCTATTCTCGATTATGGACTGTACTATGCTAAAGACCCGGAGAAGTATTTGTGCTTAGGTTATGCTTCTTACCTCAGTTCCTGGGCTCTTATGAATACCGGCACACCCGAGTCGAACTACGGCTACTGGTATCCGGGCAAAGAAAACGACGGCGGTGCCGGTAGCGCCTTTGTCATGCAACCCTTTGGCCGTACCTGGTTTGGTAAGGCACAAGCACGGGGAGCCTGGGCTTATGGAGGTGAAATTGATCTTGGTTTTGGAGCTGCCCTGCGAACTGCCGCCACGGTTGTGGTGGATGATCCACTGTACGGCCTTTTTGCCTACGGCGGCCAGCTGACTAAGGACAGGAGTACTGTTAACGTCATCCCCAAAGACGGCCTGCGCGAGCGCTTCCACATCATCAGAGGTGAGCAGCGCTTTCACATGCTTCTCAGCAGGGATGGCTTTGCCAAGGACAAGCCTATTGTATTGAATGAATCCCTGAATGAGATTCGCTTCACCCTGGAAAGCCGCTCTAGCAGGGAGCATACTACGGAGCTTAGAGTTTCCGGGCTGCCTGCAGGTACTTATGAAGTGACCACAGATGACCTTTCCATTTTGACTTTTACACCCGGGAAAGGCAAAGAGAATATTATAGCGCTGCCAGTCGGAGAGAAAAAGGAGATCGCTGTAGTGATCAGGAGAATAAAAGGGTAGGAATATCTCTAAAGCATACAAAATTTCCTCTTCTTTCCTGAGCTTGATTTTAATTCTCACAACATCCTGTCTTTCTCTGGTGGTAGAGCAAAGTAGCGCTTGCTCTGAGCAAGTCCCATTTCGATCAAGTCTTCACATATCTTCAATGCAGCAATGCCCGGGACAACAACTGGAACCCCTAATTCTTTCCTTATTTTTTCTTCCATACCCAGCATGCCACCACAGCCTAAAACAAGCGTATCAGCGCCGTCCTCTTCAACTGCTTTCTTTGCCTCTGTTAGTACCACAAGCGTTTCATGCTTCGGATCCCTCGTTAAGTCTAGAACCTCAATCGCAGCTACCCTGATGGAGACACACTTATGCGCAAGATCGTACCGTTCAAGATTATCCTCAAGGTACCCAGTAGAAACTTCGGAAGATGGACCGACAGTAATTATACTGAATCGCTTTCCTAGCATAGAAGCAAAATGCACGCTGGCCTCAGAAATGCCCACAACAGGAATGCTTAGCTTTTCCTTGGCTGATAGAAGCCCTGGTTCGCCAAAACAATAAATGATGATCCCATCACAACCTTCAGCTTCAGCCTTTTCTGCCTCTAATACGGTAAATAGTTCAGACCACCCGGCATCGTAACGACACTCTACTGAGACGGGACCTTTCGTGATATTTACTACATTGATTTCTGTGTCGTTACCTTTATACTTATTATACAGCCTTTTCACTGGTTCGTTCCAAACTTCTACAGACACTGGAACAATTACTTTTATCCTTTTCATCGCCAGCCTCCTTACTTGAAAAGATATAAGCGAAATATGGCTTTCGCTTTCTGAAGGTTTTTGAGGTAATGAAAATCTTGCTCTATAAAACCTCAAAACATGATGGTCGGCCTCCCTCTCTGGATTCAAAAGAAATCAGATCTGCCAATAACCCAGGATACCACGTCCTTGGTATCCCTGATCATACCTTTTGCCTCAGAATCGAATGGTGGAAATCTTTGCACTTATCTTGCTCACTGAACTTCAGCAAACAATGAGTAATATCTCTTATTTCTATTTACCCAGCTGGCGAGCCAGCTCTGTAAGCTCTGGATGAGTTACTTTTCCTTCATCCAGAAACTGCTCACCGTCTAGCCAGGTGGAAGTATTCAGAGAGATGCCATCTGTATGTGACGGTGCAGAGATATACTCTCCTTTGCGAGAAAAGAGTGGACCAACTGCACCGATTCCCCACTCGGTCGCCCCCCATACACGCTCATCTTCGACGATATCACCGGTCAACTTGGCGCCGGGATGGAATGCCCAACTCGCATGCGCTAACTTGCGCATTTGTGGATGATTCCAACTGTCCATCCACTGCTCAAACTCTCTGGCTTCCTTTCCTCCTTCCACCTTAACGATCTCACCTTTCTCGATCGTCAAGCGGATCGGTGCTTCCAGCTTGCCCAATGGTGGCACTACAGAGCCATCAAAGATGAGGATGCCATTAATCGTTTCAAACTTGGGTGCCCAAGCGATCTGACCGGCCATCATGTGGGAGCCCGGCACATCGGCGTATCCTTTCGCCAATGTAGTTATTCGATCGGGATCGGGATCGCGATCAAATTCGAGGTCCTCTCCAGCCGGTGTTGTGAAACGAAAATGCTCCGTGGCTGTTGTCATCTTGTGGACTTTCTCCATAAACTCTCCCAAAACTGGGTAATTCACACGACCGATGCAACGAACCATCATGTCAGCATTCATCCCAACAAGGTTCAAATACCGGAGCTTCTTGTTCTCCTTCGTGGCGATGTTGTAGGGAGTGGAATAAAGTAACCATTCGTTATTGAACTCCACCCATGCATCTGCTCCCTTCAACGCTCCAGTAAGTGATTCCACAGGCAGCATAGGATCAGCCGCCTCAGACACCCCCAAAGGAGAGGCTAACAAAATTACCATCGGCTTTGCCCCGAGGGCGAATGCTGCTCTTGCTGTGGCGTTTACAACTCGCAGATCACTCTCTGTGTCGGCTGTGATAACAAAGACTTCCCCAGATTTAAGCCTTAAAAGTTCTCTGGTAAGTATATCAGCAGCCATACCCAACTCGTACTCGTAGCGAAACATTTTAAATTCGCCTCCTTTCAGTATTACCTTGCTCTCGAATTTAAGACGCTGTCAACCGATTATTCGCCTTAACCTCTAATATCGGCTTTCTTCCCGGATTTTTCAATCCGTGCGATCTTAATGAACTGCTTTCTCAGCCTGAATGGTAGTTCGGAATACTTCAGAATTTGTACCAAAATTACTTTTACTCCTCCCTGTTCATCCATCTCTTATTCATGGGGCATTGTTGCGACAGGTAGAAAAGGAAAACTCTATTCCACCTGAGAGAGAAAGCTTACTGAGAGATTGCACCCTTCAGAAAGATCTCTGAGCATCCATGGTGAGTCAATCACAAGCGAATAAGGTGTCCAACGCAAATCATTCGCTAAATTATATTACAAGAAGAGGAGTTGTCAAGTTCGAATTAGCACGAATTAGCTCTAAGTTAAATCTATGGGTTGAACGGACTATTTTTTACTATAGGACGTATTTTCCAATAAATGGCATAGCGCTGACCAAACAATTTGTAAAACGGCACTAATGTCACATCTTTTGGTTTACCTGCGTTCACGGTTCGGAACATCAAAGGTTCATCTGCAACTGGCTTAATCCAGGAGTCCAGGTCATTGTCATCTGCAACAAAATATGGGACTGGAACCGGATCGCCAGTTGGACTGCGATAGCCATAGACTTTTTCTTTGGTTATATTTTCCATGCCTAGCTGTCCTGCCAGAACCAGAGGTCCGTACATAATTGCTGCCAGTTGCGGATCATCGGGCATTCTATGGAGATGAAGGCCCATGGGCAGAGCTACTTCTATTCGGTCTCCATCCCGCCATGTCCGCTTCAGTGTCAAGTAGCTGCTTGGACTGGAAAATACCTCTGACAACTTGCCGTTAATCTTCACCTGTCCTTCTTGCTCTACCCAATAAGGGATACGGATATGAACCGCGAGCTCGATTGGCTGGTCAACAGCGATGATGAGGGTAATTCTTTCTTCTTCCGGAAAATTTGTTTCTTGTCGGATGTAAATGCTTTTTTCCGACCAGCTAAGTTCAGAGGCAATGAAGAGATTGACAAATACTCCCTGCTCATCATGAAAATAGATGCTGTCTCCGTATTTGGCATGATTTTCCATTCCTGTTCCGGTACAGCACCAAAAGGAAGTCCCATGATATTTTCCATATTTGGCATGATCTTCCCTTTCTGTGTCTGTCCAATCCAAGATGGAACTTCGTGGTTTCATAAAAGTCTTGTATAGACCCGAGGCCATCGGCACATAATACATCATCATCCCATCTTCAGGATTCTGGGTGGGCAGAATCCCGTTGAAAAGCGCTCGTTCGTAATAGTCGGCATAACAGGGCTTAGGATCCCAACTAAACAGATGTCGGGCTAATTTCAGCATATTATACGTACAGCAGCTCTCATGGCTGGTACGACTGATTTGACTGGATAGATGGTAGGGATCGCTCTCCCATTTTTCGTTATTGCTAGTACCACCGGTGGCAAAACAGCGCGCTCTGGTGATTTGTTCCCAAAAATATGTTGCGATGCGGTGAAGGATTCTATCACCAGTGAGTTCATACTCGCGGGCAGTGCCGATTATATTGGGAATTAGCGAATTAGCATGCAATCCCTTCAGCTGATCCTGATATTTAGCTAGGGGCTCAGTGTAACTCTTCTGGTCAAAGCGACGGGCCAGCTTCAGATGCTCTGGATTCCCTGTGAGCGCATAGAGATTGGAAAAAACTTCGTTCATACCCCCCTGTTCTGTATGACCAAGCATGTCCTGCATCTGCTCTTCATCCAGGCGATCTGTGCGCATTTTTACCCATGACGCCATGCCTTCAGCCACTTCCAGCGCCTGCCTGTTCCCACAATGAATATACATGTCAAGCAAGCCGGCAAAAATCTTGTGCAGAGTATAATAAGGCGCCCACACCTCCTTGATCGCCTCGACGCGGTCAATGAACTCCTCAGGGTAAGCGCTGAGATAGCCCCTTGGACCCAGAGCTTTCTGACATTTGGCCAGCTCAGCCACAAGCGCATCAGCCTTGGACTTTAGCTCCTCATCGCCGGTGCTGGCATACATCAGAGCACAGGCCGAGAGGTAATGGCCCAGGCTGTGACCACGAAGCTCACAGTCAGGTCTTTCCCATCCACCCAGGGGTTCAGCAGAGGAAGGAAGACCGGCGTTGACACGAAACATGTGCATCAGTCTGTCCGATTCTAGCCCGTGCAGATACTTGCGGTTCCGTTCCAAGGCCTCTTTGAAGGGGCCCTCGAGAAGGCGCACTTGCTTCAGGTTAAAAGGATGTGCCTTGATGGCAACTTTTGGTTTGACCTTTTCCACAGGATATGCCTTTTCAGTAATCCCAGTTTCTTCAACCTCGCTTTTGCAGGCAACGAAGGCAAGTGTACTCATAAGCAATGATAACCAAAAAAAGGTTGAAATTGAGTTTATTTTTATCATTATCTTCTCCTTAATCTGATGTTTTCAAGGCCTAAGAGAAATCTGTAAACGATCAGAGATTAACTCTTTAAATAGCCATCAATTATAGCCGTTTTTTCTACGGTTTTCATTTGAAAACTTCAAAAAATGACGCCTAGCAAGAAAGAAGACAAAATTACAGAAAAAAATTTTTTCGTTCCTAAAAATCAGTTATAGAAATTTGGCAGTTTAAATTTGGAATTTTGTGACAATTTAAATTTTGAATAATATCCCTGCGCCTGCTTGACAGCATGGCGGCGCCGGTGATAGGATAGGGCCTTTTATAATCACGTTATGCGATAAATATTTTTTTTAAAGGAGTTTTCCATGAAACGATGTGTTTTGTTGTTTCCTCTCACCATTCTCGTTGCGTTCCTCTATCACGGCTGCGCTGGGGGAAAGACGGTCAAATCCGATTATCCGATTACGCCCGTCTCGTACCGAGACGTGCAGATTACGGATCCTTTCTGGGCACCGCGGATTGAAACGACCCGGACCGTCACACTGCCCTACTTGATCGGGCTTGCGGAAAAGTCGGGCCGGCGTCTTGATGGGAGGCTTATCGAAGCGGCGAGCTGTTTTCTTGCAAAAAACCCGGATCCCACTCTCAGAGAGCGCATCGAAAGCGGAATCGATAAGTCCATCGAGCGGATGCGTAGGCTGAAAGGGAATTGGTCGTCAAGGGGAGACGGCTCGATGGGCGGCGTGGGGACGTTCGCTCAGGGAGTCGTAGCTTATTACGAGGCCACGGGCAGCCGGAAGCCCCTTGATGTAGCGATCGAGCTTGCCGACGACCTCGACGCGGTCTTTGGCCCCACCAAGAGACATGACATCTCGAATCACGAGGGGATAAAGATGGGACTCATCCCTCTCTTTCGGGTGACAGGAGATGAGAAATATGTGAGATTGGCCAAGTTCTTCCTGGATGAGCGGGGAAACGCCCAAAGCGGACGGACGCTTTATGGAGAGTATGCGCAGGACCACGAACCGGTTAAATCCCAGACGAGGGCTATCGGCCACTGCGTTCGAGCCACCTATTTGTACAACCCTCTGACCGACATCGCCGCTCTCACTGGCGACGTTGAGTACGCCCAGGCGGCCGAACGGATCTGGGAGGACGCTGTGACTAAGAGGACGTATCTCACCGGCGGCATCGGCAGTTACCGGGACCACGAGGATTATGGTGACGACTACGACCTTCCGAACCTGGCTTGTTGGAACGAGATCTGCGCCACGGTCGGGAACACGTGGTGGAATCACAGGCTCTTTCTCCTTAAGCAGGAAGCCAAGTACCTCGACGTCGCAGAACGTATCCTCTATAATGGGCTGCTGGCTGGGGTGTCACTCAGCGGCGACAGATTTCTATATCAGACTCCGCTCAAGGCGTACGGTAGTTTTGTCCGACAGCCCCGGTTCGGGCCGAACTGCTGCCCACCGAACATCACTCGCTTCCTAGCCTCGATGGGTAAGTTGATCTATGCCACCGATAGGAATGGTATCTATATCAACCTCTATATCGGCAGCAGGGCTCAGGTCAACTTGAAGAAGCTACCGGTGGCTATCGAGCAGGTAACCAACTATCCCTGGGACGGAGCGGTGAAGGTCAGGATTGATCCTGAGAAGGAGAAGAAGTTCGACGTTTCCGTCCGCATTCCGGGGTGGGCTAGAGGCGAGGCTATGCCCGGAGGATTGTATCGTTTCTTGGATGGAGAAGAGACGGGATTCACGCTCATGGTCAATGGGCAGCCTGCCTCCTATGTTCTTGATAGAGGCTTTGCTCGAATCAAAAGGAAGTGGGCGAAGGGCGATTCGATCGAGATCCGATTTGCGATGCCGATTCAGAAGGTCGTGGCCGATGATCGCGTCGCTGACGACCGGGGAATGGTAGCGCTTCAACGCGGCCCGCTCGTGTACTGCGCCGAGGGCGTGGACAACGGCGGGAAGGTTTTTAACCTGCTCATCCCGGAGGACGCGGGTTTCGATTATGCCTTTCGACAGGACATTCTCGGAGGAGTCGGCGTGATCAGCGGAAAAGTCCTGGCTCTGGGCCAGGGCAAGGACCGGGTGACGATTGGAAAGCAGGAGCACAATTTTATCGCGATCCCGTTCTATGCCTTCGGGAATCGGGGCCCGGGCGAGATGGCCGTGTGGCTGGCGCGCGAAGAGTCGAGGGTTGAACTTCCGCCGGTGCCGACGATTGCTTCCACAAGCCAGGCATCCTCCTCCTGCGGGAACGGTACATTCGCTGAAAATTATCCCGACCACAAACTCCCGACTATCGCCCAGAGGTGGTATCCCAACACTCAGGACGGAAGCGGAGACATCAAGGCTATCTGTGATCAGCTCGAGCCGGTGAATTCCGAGGACGGATCGTCCTACTTCTTGAGGCTGCGGCCGCAGTCTGGAGATCAGGCATGGATTCAATATGATTTTTCGAAGCCCACGAGAGTCTCCTCGGTGGATGTTTACTGGAAGGACGACAAGCAGTACTGTCCCTTGCCCAGCGCCTGGCGTCTCCTCTATAAGGCGGAAACCGGGTGGAAGGCGGTCAACACAGCGGACGCCTACGGCGTGGAGAGAGACAGATTTAACTCCGTCCACTTTGAACTGGTGACAACGACCGCGCTGCGGCTTGAAATCACTCTTCAGGGAAAAACCTACAAGAAGGGACTGCTCGGCCCCCCTGATGCTAACTGGATGAGGGAGGATACCACCTGGTACGAAGGCGGCATTATAGAGTGGCGGGTCAATGAATAAACAATAAGCCCGGATGATCTCGATTCATCCGGACGGAAAAATGCAAATTTATCAAGGTACCCTTAGCTACACTATGAGAATGCCTTAAGACTTTATTCTCCGGATAACGACGGAAACATCCTTCTTCTCACCTATTGGTAGCAGAACACGTTTTCTACTCCGCCATCGACCACTATCGGTGTGATTGAGACATCATCAAAAAGCACTTGATAAGCTCCCGTCGGCAAACCCGAGATCAATTTTGCCCCATAGGACCAGGCTCCCGGCGGCCGAAACCCCCATAGCTTTGCGTTGACACAAGACAAAAAATTCTTTGACAAAGTTTCAGATATCTGATACACAAGATACTAAGAATTCTGCTTGCGTAAAAGGATTGATGAGAGAACGCCTTAGTGTAATTAAAGGCAAAACAAATGAAAAGTTTTTGGAGCTTTTAAAATGTCACAAAAGACAAAAAAACAAACGTCAAAAAATCATCATCCAACAGAAAGGAACTATAGTTCGCACAAGGAGCATAGGCTCTGTCCTCAGACAAGCAAGCTTGCCGCATGGAGCAGCAGGCATCCCTGGCTGGTATGGCAGTTTCCCCTTATAGGGCTAGTATCGCTTATCTGGTTCTTGATTCGTGTTATACCGAAGCCTTCGCGTGTAGCTTACCCCTGCCAAAGGCTGGCAGCACCTCTGGCGAGCGGCTTTGTGGTATGGATGGCGGGGCTGATCGGTCCGACCCTTATATATCGAAGAGCCAGACGGCTGAAGCAGAAATCGCGATATGTGAAGGCTAGAATTGTTGCCGTTGCAGCTGTCTTCATCATATGTAGTTCAATCTGTATTACCGGCATTAATCCGGCTGAAGCAGAGTTCTCGCCAAGCGAACCGGCAAACAGCCCTATAGGCATAGCAAAAGGGATTCATCCCGGGCGGGTCGTTTGGATTCGCGATGGTGATGCTACCAGTTGGGATGGTGCGACAGGCAACTGGTGGGATGACAACAATACCGATCAGAGTAAGGTCGATGCTATGGTCTCCCAAGCAATCCAAAGCTTGACAGGCCAACAAACAGACAAATATGCGTGGGATACCTTGTTTAAGCACTTTAACAAGACTAAAGGGGCTGGTGATATGGGCTACCAGAAGGGCGAAAAGATTGCCATTAAGATTAATTGTAATCAGGATCGCTCGGCTGAGTGGGGCAAGGGACGTCGGCCACTGAATGGGTTGCCGAGTCCCCATGTCATCCACTCATTGGTAAGCCAACTGATTACTGTGGCAGGTGTGCCAGGCGAGGATATCACCCTTTATGAAGTAGCACAGAGGCGGAATATCGGGGAACCGGTCTACAACAAGATCAGAGCCAATTCAGACCCTAACTTCCAGGCCGTCAAGTTTGTGGTGAATACCGACTACGAATTCGGCGGACGGCTTTCGCCAAGTCCGGATATGGCCAATCCTATTCGCTTTGCCCAGAAAAATCTGCCGACGGCATATTTGCCGAAGTGCGTCACTGGTGCGAAGTACCTGATTAATCTTGCATTGTTGCGGCCGCATACGTTGTGTGGTGTAACCTTGACCGCGAAGAACCATTATGGATCGATCTACTTCCAGGACCAAGGCTGGACACCTCGAGTGCTGCATGAATCCAGCTCCACAAAAAATCCCTTGGGAACTTACAACAACTTGGTTGACCTGATTGGGCATAAACATTTGGGCGGTAAAACGTTGCTCTATATGCTTGATGGCCTGTATACGGCAGAGAATAACGAAGGAAACGTGTTTCGCTTCCAATCGTTCGGAGATGACTGGGCCTCCAGCCTGCTCATATCGCAGGATCCGGTGGCCATTGATTCGGTTGGGTTAGACATTTTGAGGAATGAGCCAAGAGCAACCCGGGTTAGCGGCAATCCCGACAATTACATGCACGAGGCGGCTTTAGCGAACAAACCACCGTCAGGTACGACTTACGACCCCGAAGGCGATGGAACAGTTCTGGAAAGTCTTGGCGTCCATGAGCACTGGAA
Organism: uncultured Eubacteriales bacterium; assembly: GCA_964429795.1. GTDB lineage: Bacteria > Acidobacteriota > Aminicenantia > Aminicenantales > Aminicenantaceae > CAYSCW01. The sequence goes on along the minus strand of CAYSCW010000037.1, from coordinate 14,244 downwards.
CAATCCGACAGACAGGAAATACTCCCGCAATCTGGGAACCGGCAACGGCATCGAATTGATAATGATAACAAAAGACTAATTGCGAGCTATCGTATCACGATAATATTGTCACTCCTGCGAAAACAAGGGGCCAAAACGTTCTATATATCCACAGAGTGGAGTGTTTATGAAGAGGCTCGACCAGCATAATAAGCAGGTGATAGCCACCTTACCTCTGTATTATCACCGAAAACGCAGATTGTCTCCATTGGTGTACTTGAAGAAAAGATGCTTTGCTCTATCATTGTTCTGCTCTCCGGTTAAGGTTTTCCGCTAATAGTTGAATCTGGTTCTGATACATAGAGCCTTATGACAAGAGTTTTGACGTTTCTATAAAATTTTCTATCGGGAATCCAGGGATAAATATTTTTGCTTGACAATCAGAGGAATAACTTTTAAATTTGAACGTTGAAAGTTAACGTTAACGTTAACAATAATTATTTTGAGAGGGGCACATCGCAACAATAAAAGATATTGCTAGAAGAGCAAACGTCTCTATCGGTACAGTCGACAGGGTCCTCCACAGGAGAGGTCATGTCGCAAAAAAAACAGAAGAGAGAGTAAGGCGTATCATCGAGGAGCTGGATTATAAACCAAATATATTTGCCAAACAGCTCAAGCTGGCCAAGACATTCACTTTCGGCATTTTGATGCCGAAGCCCTCTCAAGATAGCATGTACTGGACCCTGCCCATAAAAGGAATCACCAATGCCCAGAACGAACTTGCAACACAGAAAATTTCAGTCAGGTATTTTTTTTATGATAAATACTCCGAGTCATCCTTCAATAATGTCAGTATAGATTTGCTAGAGGCGAACCTCGATGGTCTGCTTATAGCTCCTGTTTTATCAAAAGTCTTTGACAAGTTCATCAGGGAGATTCCAGATGATGAACCCTATGTCTTTTTTGATTCGTTCATTCCGAATGCCAATTATGTTTCATACATCGGACAAGACTCATTCCAGAGCGGCGTATTATCCGGAAGATTAATGCACCTGCTGATCGGGGAAGAGGGAAGCATTGCTGTTATCAAAGTCTTACCAGAGGATTACCACATCGATGATCGAGTCAGCGGGTTTGTGTCCTATTTTGAAAAGTGTCCTGATATCTCGCTTAAAGTCTACGAATTGGATACAGGCCTAAGTGTCGATGTCCGTAATGAAATGTTTCAGAAAATCATTTCTGATAATGAGGATTTACATGGTATATTCGTCACCAATGCCACTACGCACCAAGTCGCCGAGTACGTGAAGTCACAATCGCTCCAAAAGAAGATGCATATCATTGGCTATGACTTGATTGAGGATAACGTCAAGCTTTTGAAAGACGGAGTCATTGATTTTTTGATCAGCCAGCAGTCTGAAAACCAAGGATATGAAGGTCTCTACGTCCTGTATCGCCATGTTGTCTTGAAGCAGAAGGTGGAAAAAAAGGTCCTGATGCAACTGGATATCGTCACCAAGGAGAATATTGACTATTACCACAGCTAATAAAAGAAGCCAAGAGTATCGAGCGTACATCAAAAAAATTTGCATATCATGGCTGCAATCCATCTCTTACACTTCTCTTATTTTAATAATTTAAAAGGATTGATTAGTCTTATTTCGAGGCAAATAGAGAGGATGTTCTTATTATAAATTGAAGAGACATTCGAGATTGAAAGAGAAATTTTTATATCTATGCCGAGAAGAGGAGGTGGTCTGTTATGCTTAACTGGACAGGTTGGGCTAATCCTTATGCCATCGCCTATATGCTGGTGATGTTGGGCACACTGATTTTCATATGGCTTATACCTGACGAATATTTGTATGAATAGGGGAAAAAGAGGGGAAATTCAGGAGAATGAAAAAAAAATTTGCTCTGATGGGATTCTTAGGCTTCCTGATTTTTGCCCAAAACATCTCTGCCCAGGAGAGATTTATTGATGTCCGCCAGATGATGGCAGATGAGCTCACGTCGGTGAAGGCCTCGGTCGCCAATCAGGATTGGATGAAGGCAAAAGAAAGCTTTCAAGAAGCAAAGACAATCTGGTTGAATGAGATCAAGCCCTTGGTTGTGGAAGGAGTTAAAACAAACGAACAATTTCAAGAATATTTTAATCGAATCGGCGAGGTAGAAAAGAATCTTGATGACCTGGATCTGCTCCTAGCAGACCACAAAGTTCAAGAGATCGAATCCAAGGCAAATGCGATAATTTGGGCAATAAGTCATCATCCCCGTGGGTTTGATGTCCCTCAGCCTAGATATTCAATCTGGGATTGGATCTTTGGACTGGGTATAGGGATAGGATTTTGCATTTTTGCTTTTTATTTCGGTTTGTACCTGAGAAGATCCTATTATCACAGGTATAAAAAACAAGGTGAGTAAACTGCCGGAAGGATAAAAGATCATGCATTCAGATTTTATCATCATCGGGATGTACTTGGTATTAATGTTTGCGGCAGGAATATTCTTCAGTCGGAATATAAAAAATACAGCGGACTATTTTTTGGCGGCACGCTCTGTACCCTGGTTCTGGATAATGGGTGCTGTCTGGGCAACGAATATCGGTTTTCTCCACGGTTATCTGGCTCACGGAGGTGCGGCCTATGAGTGGGGATTGATTCAAGCGAATTTCGAATGGTTCCAGGGACCTTTCGGTTATATTTTAACAGGCTTGTTTTTTATCGCGTTCTACTGGCGTGCGGGAATATTCACTGTTCCCCATTTTCTGGAGAGAAGGTATGGGTCAGGATTAAGAGTCATTTATTCACTCGCCTGGCTGATTATTTTTGTCGTCACCATAGCCGCAGAATTGTATCTGGGCGGCATGTTTCTTAAAAACCTCCTCCATATTCCTTTCTGGCCGACGGTTTTTGTGTTGACTGCTGTAGTGGGAACATACACTTTACTGGGCGGCCTGGGCGCAGCCATCATGATGGAATTTGTCCAGTTTGTGATTATGATGTTAGGAACTATACCTCTGCTCTTTATTCTGTTACACTTTATTGGCGGCTTCACAGGTTTGAAGGATATTTTATTGTCCCAGTGGGGGGTCAGCGCGCAATACTTCACAGTGCTTCCTGACATTCACCATCCCTATGGCCCAGGACCCTGGATCATTCTGGGGCAATGTTTTGTGGTCACCATCGGCTGGTGTGCTGGACACCAATCCATGGTGCAAAGGAATTTAGGCGCTCGTTCCTTGTATGATGCTAAACTGGGGTATGTTGTGGCCGCCATTCCCAAAACTCTGGGGGCTTTTCTGTATGTTGTGCCCATGATTGCTGCTCCGATTTTCTTTGCTCAGCGGGGCATATTTGTTGAAAAAGCCGATGCCGCATATGGAAAGCTCATCTTGAATCTGCTTCCTTCGGGAATGTTAGGATTGTTTATCGCTGGTCTGGTGTCTGCCGGGCTGTCGAGCATCGGCAGCGTGCTGAACTCCTCATCCACCATGGTCATAAAGGACATCTATGAACGTTTTTTGGTTAAGGGAAAATCGGATCATCACTATTTTATTGCCGGTCGAATTGCCACATTTGGAATCATTGTTGTCTCCTTGTTGCTGGTGCCAGTGGTGCTCAAAGTCTACCTGATTATGTGGCTGGAGCAAACCCTGATCGCTATGGTGTTGGGTCCTTTCATGGGAGTTTTGGTTCTGGCTATATTCTGGCGCCGGACGAACACACCTGGAAGCTTGGTCGGTTTTTTGACAGGCGGTGCCTTTGCCATATTTTTGCAGCAGGGACTCGGGATCAAAGTGTTCTTCCAAATCAGCTGGTGGTCATTTGTGGTAACGTTTCTCGTGACTATGATCGTGTCCTTATACACAAAGCCTCCTAGGAAAGAAAAGGTCGAGGGGTTGATCTGGGAGAGTGATTTCAGGGCCCAGCTGGGCAAGGTTCTCGAGCAAAGGGCAGAAAGCAATGGTATTAAAGTAAAAGAAGTTCCTGAAATAAAAATCAAGAAGCCGCCTTTCTATTTGAACCTCAAGTACTGGGCCACAGTCATCTTGCTCATCCAGGTTGTGCTTTTATTATTTTTTGGCTAAAAATAGCATCTGAACGCAAGGAGTAAGACATCATGAAAGAAAAAAAAGGTGCTGATCCTAAGATGATTGTTGCGGTACAGATGTTATCCATCGGGATTATCCTTGTCTGTCTCGGAACGCTTGTATTTTTCCTGAGTCCGATTGGCCGCATGGATCCTTTTGTCCGCATCTGTTCCATAGCCAGTAACAGCAGCATCACACTCCTGGGGTTGTTTTTTATCATCGGCGGTTTTTTCCGTTATAAAAAGGCAAAAAATGAAAATTGACATTCTTGCGCCCCGTCTTTCTGAACCGGATGAAGCTGTCCGAAAATTTTGCGCCAAGAATTTTAAAACTCCCTGCTCAGTTGAGATGATTTTTTTGCCTTTTGTGCTTTTTACCTATAGGATATCCTTAACTCGTCTCCTTGGTGAAGAAAAAGCCGAGAGGGGGCTTTTCCTTGTTGATTTAATGCAAGGCGTTCCCATCAATATTAGAAAGAAGACGGTCATCGAGGTTGATCAAGAATTGAAGGAAGAATTTGGTTTTATCCTGAGTTTCTCAGTTCCGGATAATAATAAGAGAAATAAAGTGCGGGTGGAAAGAAGGACTGTTGAAGAAAAGCATGTTATGCCTATTCTACTTGGAATGGACGAGGCCATAGATAAGGGAAAAACATTACTGAGATATGATATTATGAGATTAGCGGGCCATCTGAGTTATCGAAAGATGTCAATTTTCCCTGAGCCAAAAAGAAAAGTTCTCTACTATCCCTATTGGCTCATCTATTACAGGAATAGAAGAGGCGAAATGAGATACGACGTGCTGGATGCATTGAGCGGACAGAAAGAAGGAGGGCAGATTGCGAACTCCATCAAAATGGGTCTGTTAAAAAATACGAAAAAATTAGCGGTGCCATCGGCAAAAGGAGCAATTCAAAATTGAAAGAGAGAAGAATGAGCTTAGGCTTAGATTTTGGGACAAATTCTGTCAGAACTTTACTTGTCGATGTAACGGACGGGCAGGAAATGGCCACTGCTGTTCATGAATATGAAACAGGTCAGGATGGTATCATCCTGGATCCTGCTGATTCACAGCTTGCGCGGCAGAATCCTGAGGATTACTTAAAAGGTCTCGAGATTTCTATAAAGGCCGTGCTTTCTGCTGCAAAAAAAGCGGACAAGGATTTTCAAGCCACACAAATTATAGGCATCGGCGTCGATACAACCGGTTCCACCCCGATTCCAGTGGACAGGAAAGGCACACCTCTGTGTTTTGCGCAGGAATTCAAAGATAATCCCAACGCTTATGCCTGGCTGTGGAAAGACCACACCAGCCATGCAGAAGCTGCCATGATTACAGAGCTGGCAGCCAAAGAACATCCGGAATACCTGGCCAAATGCGGCGGGATCTATTCATCAGAATGGTTTTTCAGCAAGATCTTTCATTGCCTGCAGACTGACTCCAAGGTCTTTGATGCCGCTTTCACCTGGGTAGAATGTGCGGATTATATTCCGGCGATCCTGACTGGTACACACCATCCTGAGAGGATCAAAAGGAGCCGTTGTGCGGCTGGCCATAAGGCGATGTTCAACGAAGGCTGGGGAGGGCTTCCGGCCAGAGGCTTTCTCGCCAAGCTCGATCCCAAGCTCGGTGCGCTTCGCTCCAGGCTCTACGAAAAATCATATACTTCAGATGTACTGGCAGGAAGGTTAACAAAAGACTGGGCCGAAAAGCTTGGACTGCCTCCTGGCATTCCCGTCGCCGTAGGCGCGTTCGATGCCCACCTCGGTGCTGTGGGTTCTGGTGTTGCTCCCTGCAGACTGGTTAAGATCATCGGCACGAGCACCTGTGACATTGCGATCTGGCCCAATGATGAATCGCTGGCAGACATCCCCGGTCTATGCGGGATCGTCGATGGTTCGGTGCTCCCAGGTTACTTCGGACTGGAGGCTGGACAATCCGCTGTGGGAGACATCTTCAACTGGCTTGTCAATTACATTCAGCCAGGAGGAAAAGAAAAAGGCTCTCACGAAGCTATGACTCAGGAGGCGGCAAAAATAAAACCCGGTCAATCTGGATTGTTAGCGCTTGATTGGAATAACGGAAACAGAACAATTCTTGTCGACCAGAGATTGACTGGACTCTTGCTGGGTCAGGCCCTGCATACAAAGCCAGAGGAGATCTACCGGGCCCTGATCGAGGCCACCGCTTTTGGCGCCCTGACCATCATCAACCGATTTGAAGAGTACGGGGTGAAGATTTCAGAAGTGATAAACTGTGGGGGAATTGCGGAAAAGAATCCGCTCATCATGCAGATCTATGCCGATGTGTTAAGTCGAGAAATGAAGATTACCCGCTCTGCTCAGACCTGTGCCCTGGGTTCAGCTATCGCGGGTTCGGTAGTTGCGGGGAAGAATGTCGGCGGCTATGGGAACTTTACTGAGGCTCAGAAAGCCATGTGCGGGCTCAAAAAAACATCATTCAAGCCCGATGTTGAAAAAAATAAAGTCTACAGGGAGCTTTATCGATTGTACAGTCAGGTCCATGATGCCTTTGGAAGAAAAGACTGGTCAGGGACTCTGTACAATGTCATGAAAGATCTGCTCAATATTCGGGAGTCTCAGACAAAGGAAAAATGATGTTAGACCAACTTAAAAAACAGGTCTGGCGAGCCAACCTGGACCTAGTCAGGTACAATTTGGTCACTCTCACCTGGGGAAATGTCAGCGGAATCAATCGGGAAAAAGGCCTTGTTGTCATCAAACCCAGTGGGATGTCTTACGAAAAACTGAAGCCATCCGATATGGTTGTTGTCGATCTGGAGGGGTGGGCAGTGGAGAGCAACCTGAAACCTTCCGCAGATACCCCTATACACTTGGAGCTCTACAGAGCTTTTGATGTCATATCCGGTGTTGTTCATACGCACAGTGAATATGCCACTATTTTTGCCCAGGCTTACAAGGAAATCCCTTGTTTAGGAACAACCCACGCCGATCACTTCCTGGGGCCGGTTCCGATAACTCGGATGATCAACAGAAAAGAAGTTGAGGAGGATTATGAGAAAAACACGGGGAAGGTGATCGTTGAGCGATTTGCTGACATTGATCCCCTTGCGATGCCTGCTGTGCTTGTTGCCGGCCATGGGGCTTTCACTTGGGGTAGATCCCCTGAAGAAGCCGTGGAGAACAGCCTGATTTTAGAGAGAGTGGCCAGGATGGCGTGGGGAACTCTTCAGCTTGATACCCGTGGTGATAGATTTCCGGATTACCTTCTGAAAAAACATTATCAGAGGAAGCATGGGCCAGAGGCCTATTATGGTCAGAAGAAGAAAGGGGGTAAAAATGAATAACTTACCAGCTATCAATCTGGGCATCGTTGCTGTGAGCCGTGACTGTTTTCCTTTAGAACTGTCTAAGAAAAGACGGACCAGGGTCGTGGAGGAATGCAGAAAAAAAAATGTCGATATTGTTGAAATAGAAACAATCGTTGAAAACGAGAAGGATTCACTCAAAGCTCTGGAAGAGCTAAGGGAAAATAACATCAATGCCCTGGTTGTTTACCTGGGAAATTTCGGCCCTGAGGGCCCGACAACTCTGCTTGCCCAAAAATTTTACGGGCCGGTGATGTTCGCCGCCGCCGCTGAAGAAACGGGAAAGGATCTGATTCACGGGAGAGGAGATGCTTACTGCGGAATGCTCAACGCATCTTATAACGCTGGTTTAAGGCATCTCAATCCCTACATCCCGGAATATCCCGTGGGCACGGCAGCAGAGGTGGCAGGTATGATTGCTGAGTTTCTTCCCGTAGCCCGAATTATCAATGGATTAAAAAAGCTAAAAATATTTTCCTTTGGACCAAGGCCTCAGGATTTTCTGGCCTGCAACGCACCTATCAAACCTCTTTATGACCTTGGAATCGAGATCATGGAAAACAGTGAACTGGATCTCTATGATATATTCCTCAAGGCAAAAGGTGATTCTGCTGTTAAGGAAGTGGCCAAAGATATGGCTAAGGATCTTGGAAAGGGAAACACCTATCCTGATCTTCTTGAGAAATTGGCCCAGTATGAAGTGGCCCTGACCAAATTTTTTGATGAAAACCTCGGCGCTTCTGAGTTTGGAGTGTTTGCCAACAAATGCTGGCCGGCTTTTGAGAGCTACTTTGGATTCGTGCCCTGCTATGTCAACTCCGTGCTGGCGGCGCGCGGTATTCCCGTAGCCTGCGAAGTGGATATCTACGGTGCTGTGAGCGAATATATAACCACATGCGCAGCAGAACTCCCCTCGACTCTTCTCGATATCAACAACACAGTTCCCTACGACCTGTATGAAGAGGCAAAAGATAAAATTGGGGATTATAAGCCGAGAGACCTATTCATGGGATTTCACTGTGGGAATACGTCAGCTTCTTGTTTGCTGGAGGGGGAAATGAAGTACCAGCTCATCATGAACCGCTTGCTCGAACCAGGCAAGAAACCAGATATCACAAGAGGAACTCTGGAGGGAAGAATCCGACCAGGGGAAATAACGATCTTCAGGCTGCAATCCACAGCGGATACCGCACTCCGGGCCTATGTCGCAGAAGGAGAAGTCCTCGATATCAATCCCAGATCATTCGGCAGTATTGGTGTGTTTGCCGTAAAAGAGATGGGCCGGTTCTACCGACATGTTCTGATCGAGAGAAAATTCCCCCATCATACAGCTGTGGCCTTCAAGCACGTGGGAAAAACGCTGTTTGCCGCGGTGAAAATGCTCGGTGTTCATGAGATAGGCTTTAACCAGCCCAAGGGTATGCTTTTTAAAAGTGAAAATCCCTTCGACTGAGAGCATCATACGAATTTCTTTTTCGGACTGAATAAGGATAATTGCAAGTGATCTCTGCAGTTTTGACCGGAGTCAAAAAAGTTGAAGTGCGCAGAGTGCCGGATCCTCAAATACATACGGAAAGGGAAGTTTTACTGAGGATAATGGCTGTGGGGATCTGCGGTTCAGATATCCAGTATTATCTGACCGGAAGAATCGGAGATCAGGCAGTCCAATATCCTTTCACAGTGGGACACGAATGTGCGGCAGTGGTGGAAAAAGTCGGAGGGAGTGTGACCAAGGTCAAGTCGGGAGATAGAGTGGTCATCAATCCGGCAGTAACCTGTGGAAAGTGTGATCAGTGTCTCCGCGGGCGATCCAACACATGCCGAAACCTTCTCTTTCTCGGCTCTCCAGGGCAATTAGAGGGATGTCTGTCAGAATATATTGTCATTCCTCAAACGAATTGCTATCCCATTAAGAAAGAAATAGAGCTGGAGGAAGCTACTTTAGTGGAGCCCCTCTCCATAGGAATATACGCTGTCACTTTGCTGAAAGATTACAAAGCTCAGACAATCGGCATACTCGGTTCCGGTCCGATCGGGCTCAGTGTAGCCCTGGCCGCCCAGGATTCTGGAATCAGAAAAGTTTACATGACAGACAAGATTGACCGCAGGCTGGAGGCAGCCCGGAAGGTGGGAGCTTTGTGGGCTGGAAATCCGGATAAATCCGACGTAGTCAGTGATATTCTTTCCCGGGAGTCTCTTCAATTGGATGCTGTTTTTGAATGCTGTGGAGATCAGCAGGCTATCAACCAGGCCGTAGAGCTTTTAAAGCCCGGGGGGAGACTTATGGTTGTGGGCATACCTAATACAGACCGCATAACCTTTGATCCCCATAGAATCCGCCGAAAGGAAATAAGCATAAAGAATGTCCGCCGCCAGGAGGGCTGTATACCTGCTGCAGTTGATCTCATAGAAAAACGACGCAAAGACATAGCCTTTATAGTCACACACAGGTTCAGCCTGAAAGAAGCCCAAGCGGCATTTGATCTGGTTGCAAACTATCGAGGCGGGGTAATAAAGGCTGTTGTCCGGAGCCGAAGCTAAGGAAGCCGGGAAAGGGTCAGCTAAATACAGGATCACACTATGAATGACGCAATACCTGACATCCCGATCAGAGCGGTTTTGTGGGATATGGATGGGACATTAATCGATTCCACTGAATACCACTGGCTTGCCTGGAAGGATGCGATGGCAGCCGAGAGCGGGCCTCTAGCCTATGAAGAGTTCATCCGTTCTTTTGGCCAGCGTAACGATGTGATTCTGCGAGGCTTGCTTGGATCGAGCCTGTCAGATAGCCAGGTCCAGCGTATCTCCTCGGTCAAAGAAAGACGTTATCGAGAACTTGTAAGAACAAAAGGTGTCGAATTCCTCCCCAGTGTCCAAGAATGGCTGATTCGTCTCCAATCTCGTGGCTGGCATCAGGCCATAGCATCCTCCGCTCCCAGAACAAACATACATACCGTATTAAAAGTCCTTGGGGCCGTCGCCTATTTTGATACAATCGTATCGGGCGAGGATGTCCAGCGGGGAAAACCTGATCCCCAGGTGTTTCTTCTGGCGGCAGAAAGAATGCGTGTGCCTCCCGATTGTTGCATTGTTGTCGAAGACGCACCTGCCGGCATTGAAGCGGCCCACCAGGCTGGAATGCGGACAGTAGGAGTGCTGACCTCTCATCTCTTCCTTGAAGCGGATCGCTCAGTAAAGACTATTAATCAATTGGGCGTATATGCTTTCGAAAAGCTGCTTGAGCGATGATGTCGACGAAATAATCGCTGTATCCGTCGACTCGGACAGTCAGATCCCTGTATTTTTCCGGGTGAAGCTGGGCATCTTGCAGTGTCTCGGCCGTGATGACGTTGAATTGCATGCGATGCCCGTCGGGCTTGAAATAGGACCGAACAAGATGGGCGAGGTTGCTCAATCCCTCCTCATTGGACAGAAGCTGGGGGGTGAACTTCTGGTTGAGCAGGGTTCCTCCGCTCCGCGACGGCCTGCTCCCTGGACTGGAGAAACTCCTTCTGAGAGGGGTTGCGAGGCTTTTCGGCCGTTAGAGCATGGACAAGACCTTCCTGGATTCAAACCTTAGTTTCATGAGTTTTGTGAAGCCCTATTGAGAGAATAAGAAAAACAAGAGTCTGAGACAGAATTTGTCTCGCTTCGATTTTTTTGTGTTTCCGAAAAGAGTTTATGATGGCCGCCTTCTTAAGTCAAATTGCGGACATTACTGTCCAATAGCGGTTTTCTGAATTCCAGACAATACCCGTGATACTGACCATGCCGTTTCCATATGCCGTCCACTCGTATCTCTTCCATTGTATCTGGCACCAGATGAACGGGGACGGACGTATCTGCTTTCTTGCCCTGATATTAGCGCAAGAAACCGGGGATACGAGCGATGAATTGTGCCACCCGTTCAGATTCGTCGGCAATTACAATTTTGCTTCCATAGAATCCCAGATTTGTACCATTACTCATTGATGGCCGAGAAATTGTCTAGAGTTTGAACAATTTCCCAGAATCAGCCAAGGCTTATTTTTCATTCGAAGCAACTTTTTTCTTTCATGAAGCTGTTACAATCAGGATACAAAAAGCTGATTTGCTGGAGAATTTGGAAAATTCTTTTGTTTTCCGTATTGTAAACCTTTTTTTAGATTTGAGAGTCTATATGTATGAATTATGAATAACAGGTAATGTGATAGTTTAATGTGGCGAGATTGAAAATGAAAAGAATACCTTTAATCATACTCATTAATTTATTATTCCTTCAATTTGCCTCTGCGGATTCATCCGAAAAAAAGACTTATGTAACAAACAATATCAACCCTCATCCTCCGGTAATCGACGGGAAATTGGATGATCCTATCTGGGATAAGGTTGCCTGGGGAGGTGATTTTATTCAAAGGAGTCCCCATGAGGGGAAGGAACCTTCTCAAGCGACGGCATTTAAAATCCTTTATGATGACAGATACATCTATGTGGCTGTTATGGCATATGATAATGAGCCGGAAAAGATCGAGAAAAGAATGACAAGGCGGGATGACATTGAGGGCGACTGGGTTGAGGTCCATTTTGACAGTTATTTTGACCACCGGACTGCATTTGGCTTTATGGTCAATGTGGCCGGAGTAAAAGGTGACTTTGTCATCTCCGATGACGGTGATAACTGGGATTATACTTGGGATCCTATCTGGTATGTAAAAGCTGATACGAATGAAGAGGGCTGGGCAGCGGAAATAAGGATACCTCTCTCTCAGCTTCGATTTGGCAAAAAGACCAATCAAATCTGGGGACTTCAGGTCACACGCAGGATATTCCGTAAACAGGAAACATCTCACTGGCAGCTCATTCCTCAAAAAGCGTCTGGTTGGGTACATATGTATGGTGAGCTTCACGGCATAAAAGGGATCAAGGCGCAACGGCAGGTTGAATTGACTCCCTATACAGTCGGGAAAATGCAGAGGTTTGAACGGGAGGAGGGCAATCCTTTCGCCACCGGAGGCCTGGGAAATCTTTATGGCGGACTTGACGGAAAGATTGGCCTTACCAGTGACCTGGTCCTGGATTTTACGATTAATCCTGATTTCGGGCAGGTTGAAGCAGATCCTTCAGTGGTTAATCTTACGGCTTTTGAGACCTATTACAGTGAAAAAAGGCCCTTTTTCATCGAGGGAAGAAATATTCTCAGTTTTCAGATAATGGGCGGAGATGGAAGCTTTTCAAGGGATAACCTTTTTTATTCCAGGCGAGTCGGACGGAGCCCACAACATTATCCGGATACAGAGGAAGATGAATATCTCGATATGCCCGAGAATACGACAATACTTAGCGCTTTTAAAATGACTGGAAAGACAAAGAGCGGACTTTCCATCGGTATCATCGACAGCATTACAGCCAAAGAGAGTACCCAGATTAGTTATCAGGGACAGCGCCGCCGGGAAGTTGTTGAGCCTTTTACCAATTATTTCGGCCTCCGGCTTCAGAAGGATTACAATAAGGGAAATACGATCTTCGGAAGCATGATCACAGCCACAAACCGCAACATCAAGAATGAAGAGTTGAATTTTCTTCATGATGCTGCCTATACCGGTGGATTTGACTTTATTCACCACTGGAAAAATAAAATATATTATTTCTCCCTCAAGACAGTTTTCAGTCAAGTCCGCGGAAGCAAAGAAGCGATTCTCCAAACACAGGAGTCTTCGGTTCGTTATTTCCAGCGTCCTGACACAGACCATGTTTGGGTAGATCCTAACAGGACTTCCCTTTCAGGTCATGGCGGAACACTCAACTTCGGAAAGGGGGGCAGTGCTGGATTTCGTTTTTCAAGTGGAGTAACCTGGCGCTCGCCTGGCCTTGAACTTAATGATATAGGGTACCTTTACAGAGCTGATGTCATCATGCAGTGGGTCTGGGCAAACTACAGGATCGCTGAGCCTTTCAGCATTTTCAGGGAGATTTCCTTTAATTTTAATGAGTGGATAGGATGGGATTTTGGCGGAGAGCAGATCTTTAAAGGCGGAAATACGGGTATGTGGGGCCAGTTTAAAAATTACTGGAGCTTTAGCTGTGGAATAAACCGGCAAGGGGATAGCCTGTATACAAGCGCCCTTCGAGGGGGACCGGCTCTTCGGTGGCCAGGAGGATGGGAAACTTGGTTTTCTATCGAGTCGGATAACAGGAAAAAATTTAGTTACTATGTGGGAACTTACAACTACTATGGAGATCAGAATGATTCCAGGGCAAATGGATTTGATATTGGTGCCACATACCGTCCAAACAAGGCTCTTTCCTTATCGGTTTCACCTTCTTATGAATTTAACCGGGAAGAACTCCAGTATGTTACTGACTTGGATTTGGATGCAGGAAAAAGGTATGTTTTTGCCAGGATTGACCAGAAAACCCTGGGATTGACATGCCGCCTGAATCTGAGTCTGAATTCTGATTTCTCAATCCAGCTTTACGGACAGCCCTTTATCTCTTCTGGGAAGTATTCTGAGTTCAAGCATATTACTGACTCTAGAGCTAAAGAATACAACGATCGCTTTCATAGATTCACAAAGGATGAGATCAATTATGACACCGTTGACGAAGATTATTATATCGACGAGGACCTTGATGGAGTTGTGGATTATGCCTTCGAAAAACCGGATTTCAACTTCCTGCAGTTCCGGATGAATCTTGTTGTCAGGTGGGAATACATCCCTGGCTCGACCCTTTACCTTGTCTGGACTCAGGGAAGGATGGAAACTTCGTCCTTCGGGGGTTTTTCTTTCAGAGAGGGAATACGGGATTTATTCACCGTCCATCCCCACAATGTCTTCCT
>CAYSCW010000036.1:0-27444 GCA_964429795.1 uncultured Eubacteriales bacterium | reverse complement strand
CCTTTTGATGACCTATCCTACCGTGTTTCATATGGGCTCGGGAGTCAAAGATCTGGGGGATCCTCTCCTTAACACCTGGATCATGGCTTGGAATGCCCATAAGATTTTAAACTTGGATGTTAAGGATTATTTTGACGCCAACATTTTCTATCCTCATAAGAGGACTCTAGCCTATTCGGAACATCTCTTTACTCAGTCACTGATTGCCCTTCCTCTGCTTCTTATCACCCGGAATCCTGTGTTTGCCTACAATTTCTGCCTGTTGTTCTCTTTTTTCACATCCGGGCTGGGTATGTTTTTCCTTGCCCGTTACCTCACTCGAAGTTCTTATGCAGGCATGGTTTCAGGGATCATTTTCGCCTTTTCCCCTTTCATGTTCGCTCATATGGGACATTTGCAGGTTATCACAGCCGGTGGAATCCCTCTGGCCTTTCTTTATCTCCATAAATTTTTCAGGCATGAACAGTATAAGCATTTGCTCCTCTTCTCGCTCTTTTTTCTCCTCCAAGTTCTTGCCAATGGATATTACGCTTTGTTTTTGTCTCTATTTGCTGGACTTTATTTCTTGGTATACCTGATCACAGAGAAGAGATATACAGCTTTTAAATTCTGGACAAAAACAGCTGTTTTTATGCTTATTGTTGCAGCTGTTGCCGGTCCCTTTTTTCGTCAGTACTTTCTGGTGCGTAAAGAAATGGGATTTGTCAGAAAGATGGGCGAGCATGCAAATCTCACAAGTTTTTTGGCCACTTCTCCTCTTAACAGGCTCTATGGTGATCTCACCTCGCCCTTTCTCAAGCCGGAGGGTGAATTGTTCCCTGGTATTCTCGCTATTATTTTGGCAGTTTTAGGTTTCGCATACATGCTAAGGAATGATAAGAAAAAGAAGTCGGTTGTTGAGAAACATGGAATTATCTACTCATCCATATTGCTCTTGTCTTTTCTTTTCACCTTCGGTCCTAATGGCCCATACATCCTTCTCCACAAATTTGTTCCCGGTTTTGACGGATTAAGAGTGGCCTCTCGCTTTCACATTTTTGTCATGTTTTCTCTGGCTGTTCTTTCAGCATTTGGGTTAAAAGCGCTTATTTCTCTTCTGTCTCTTCGTACAAGAGCGGCTGGTGCTGTTGCCTTCGCGCTTTCTCTCTCCCTGCTTGTTGAGTACTTTTCTGTGCCGGTTCCTGTCAGAAATGTCAGAGTCAAAGAGGATATTCCTGAGGTATATAAATGGCTGGCAAAACAAGAAGATAATTTTGCAATCATTGAGCTCCCTTTACCTGAGCCAGGAAAGAGAGTGGGTCAGATTGAGTGTCCCCGGCTGCATTTTTCGACTTACCACTGGAAAAAGCTTGTCAATGGATACAGCGGATTTTTTCCTCCTCTGTATGATGAGTTAAAGAGAAGATGGCAGTCAATATCCTTGGAACAAAACTTAGAGGATTTAAGAAGCTTAGGCGTAAGATATGTCATTTTTCATTCTTTTTTATATAAACCAGAAGAATTCGAGAGTGTAATGAATGAGTTAAGAGGGCTGGAAAGTAGCTATCGTTTCGTTACTCAGCTTGAAGAGGCCTATATTTATGAATTGATCTATATTCCTGAGGAAGGATTGGGGAAATACTATCTTGATAGATCCCACCCTCTTCCCAAGAAGGGTTGGACGGCTTTTTCCAACGTTAAAAGCCATAGTGCCAGATTCGCTTATGACGGAGACCTTTCCACCCGATGGGAAACCGGACCTCAGAAAAAAGGGCATTTTTATGAGCTGGATCTTGGCCTGGTGCGAAAAATCGGGGGATTTTCTCTTAAACTGGGAACAAAGCCATTGGACTATCCCCGCGGGTATCGTGTGGAGGTATCCACTGACAGGAAAGGATGGGAGACTGTGGCTCAAGACGAGATGACTGTTCTTCCCATCACAGCATATCTACAGGCTAAAGACCTCTCTTTAGACGTAGTCTTCTCCCCTATCGAAGCTCGCTATATAAAAATCATCAATACGGGTGAGGATAAAGTCTACTACTGGTCCATCTATGAGATGGATGTCTTCCAGTGATCGCCTTCTGTTTTTCCTCCTTATTTTCCTCCGATCTGCATCAGCTTGACCCGGAAGGTGGGAGAGGTAAAGCTGCGATTGAGATCAAGGTCGTTTCCAACCATTCATCTGGGTTCCTTCATCATCAAAATTGGTGGTTCCCCTTCGATTGGGTAAAGTGCCGTCATCAATCATGGTGAAAATATCGCTGGCCACTTTTTCCCCCAATTTCTCAGTGAAGGCGCCGATTTTTTTGGCGATGTTGTCCGCCTCAAGAGGATGACCTACTGCTTCGTGTACCAGCACACCTCCCCATCCGTTCTGCATGACAACATCCATGATTCCAGCGGGAGCTTCTTGGGCATCGAGCATGGCCACTGATTCACGGGCTGCCCGACGGGCTACTTCTTCTGGGCTGACTTCATCGAACATCTCGAAGCCCGAATGACGGCTCAACCTTTCCCGACTCATATGACGGGAGTTATTTCCCACTCCCAATGTCTGGACTATGAAGAAGAGCAGCGGCAGTTCATCACTGATGAGAAGACCTTCACTGTTGGCTATGGTTCTACCTCTTGTTTCGTCGTAGTAACTGATGAATGCCATCTTTATTCGGGGATCGAAGTCGAGGGCAGCCTGGTCGGCACGTTTGATTACATCGAGACGCTTCTCATCTGCGATGTCTTCAAGAGGGAGATTGACAGTGATGAAAGATTCTCTCTTTGTTTCTTCAATGGCCACAGGGCCAATGGCTTTTGTTCTTTGCGCCACATAAGAGGCGACTTTTGCGGCTCGGAGGAGTTTTTCTTCAGAGATTTCATCCGTGTAGGCATATCCTGTCTTGTCCCCAGAGATAATCCTGACACCTGCTCCTTGACTCAGGCTATAGACAGCACTTTTGAATTTCGACTCCTCCATGTCGATACTGCGAGAGATTCTGTTTTCCAAATACACTTCCGCAAATTCTCCTCCTTTTCTGAGGGCGTGTTGAATGGTCTTCTCCAGGAGCTGAGGATCGAGCTTTAATTCGGCTTGGGCTTTTGAGCTCTTACAAGAGAGGAGTTGTGTCATGAGCGATGGCGTGGCAGCCAAGGCGATTCCTCCCTTGAGTCCCCGTTGGAGGAATTTCCGACGAGGAATTTCTTCCACAAAATAGTATTTGAATTTCATGTTTTACTTCTCATTAAAATTTTGAACCAAGATATGGTTATATCTCCTTTTTTGAATCATATACAAAAAAAGATTTCATTCCAAATTTTTTTCATTCACAGAAGCTTGTATTCTTCGAGGTATTCAGGAACACGAGCAGACCAGTCTTTTTCCTTCTCAAGATACGAAGCCAGATCCGAAGCAGATTCTTTTTCGCCGTGGATGAGGAAGATTCTTTGAGGAGCTTGCTGAAGGTGACTCAACCATCGGAGCAGTCCGTTACGGTCTGCATGGGCTGAGAAGCCATGAATCTGTTCCACCCTGGCACGAACAGGGTGATACTGTCCATGGATTCTTACTTGAGGATTTCCCTCCACAATCTGTCTGCCAAGCGTTCCTTCAGCTTGGTAGCCGACAAAGAGAATGGTGGATTCGGGACGGGAAATATTCTGCACCAGATGGTGCTTGATGCGGCCTCCGGTGCACATTCCCGAACCAGCAAGGATGATGCATGTTCCTTTGAAGGAATTAATCGCCTTGGATTCTTCTCTATTCCGAACCAACCTCAGGCCTGGGAAACGAAAGGGCTCCTGGCCTTTCTCAAAAAGCCTCTTAGTTTCTTCATCCATACATTCAGGATGGTGCTTGAAGACTTCGTTGATATCCAAAGCCATGGGACTGTCGAGGAAGATGAAGATTTGCGGAATACGCTCTTCCCTGACCAGGAGGCTGAGATGGAACAACAACTCCTGGGCCCTTTCCACTGCAAAGGTTGGAATGACCACATTTCCTCCGGCCTTGGCTGTTTCATTGATGATTTGGCACAGCCAATCAGCGACATCTTCTGGATCCTCATGGATTCGATTGCCGTAGGTGGATTCCATGATCACATAATCCGCATAATCGAAGACTGATGGATCGCGGATGAGGGGTTTGTTCCACTGCCCGATGTCACCTGAGAAGATAAGCCTCCTGGTTTTCCCCTTGTCTTTGATCTTGATATCCACCATTGCTGATCCGAGTATATGGCCTGCATCATGGAATGTTACTTGAAGTCGATGATCAAGGGCTAAGGTTTTGCCGTAGGGAACCTCTTCCAGCAGAGGAAACACCTTTTCGGCATCCCGGACTGTGTAGAGAGGAATTTCTGGATAAGGCCCCTTTCTCCCTTCCCGTTTATGGCGTTTCTTCTTGAAAGCAGCGTCTTCTTCTTGAATATGTGCCGAATCAAGGAGCATGATGGGGATCAGATCCTTGGATGCAGAGGTGGTCAAGATGGGCCTGGAAAATCCCTCCCGCACAAGTTTGGGAAGCAACCCGGAATGATCCAGGTGAACGTGAGTCAGAAGGAGAAAGTCGATCTGTTCTTGCGGAACGGGAAAAGATGCCCAATTTCTTTCCAGAAAGGCCCTTTCCTGAAAAAGGCCGCAATCGATAAGAAGTCGAACTCCTCCTGTCTCCAGAAGCGTACATGAACCTGTAACCTGGCGATTGGCGCCGAGAAATTTGAGCTGCATCCTGGTTTTCTCCTGGCAGTACTTAAATTATCAGAGGAGAACACCATGGTCAAGCAAGGAAATTTTAATTCTCGTGGATAAGAATGAGGACTTTCTCGCCCTAAGCCTTCACTCATTCAAATATATCTTTATTCAGCAACAAATTTGTCCTTGAAATAGAAGGATGAGTCAGATGATAATACTTTTTGTATTTCAAATGAAAATACTGGAAAGGGGAGATTAAAGTCATGAAAAGGATTCACTTTTTAGTCATTCTGGTAATGATTATTTCTTACTCATCTCCGACTTTTACTCGAGAAAACGCCCCGAAAAAACTCACTGTGGAGTGGCTTAACGATGTACGGATACAGGAAAAATTCAGGCCCCCTCGATACACATGGCTCAACAACGGGATGATTCTTCTTCTTGACTACCAGAAGCCTTGGGAAAACCGTAACCTGGAAATACTCGACCCTAAAACAAACGAAAGAACTGAAGCCTTCCAGAGAAATAAAATCCTTGCGGCCTTGATGAAGGAGGCAGGAGGAGAGGCGCCTTCCTCCATCCTATGGCCCGATGCTATAGATCCCAATGGCCGAGCTTTAGTCTATGTCATCGACGGAGATATTTATTGTGTTGAGGTTTCTGAATCTTCTCTCAA
The DNA here is from genome assembly GCA_964429795.1 of uncultured Eubacteriales bacterium. Lineage (GTDB taxonomy): Bacteria > Acidobacteriota > Aminicenantia > Aminicenantales > Aminicenantaceae > CAYSCW01. Next base: position 22,103 of record CAYSCW010000036.1, on the reverse strand, counting down.
GCGACTGACCAAGACGGCTGCTTCGGAGTCAGCGGTCGCCTTTTCTCCTGATGGGAAATGGATAAGCTTTATAAGAGCGAACGACATTTACGCCATCAACTGGAGGGAGGACACCCTCAAGCGGCTGACTTCAGGAGCGACGGACACTCTTCTCAACGGAACCCTTTCCTGGGTTTATTGGGAAGAAATCTATGATCACACTCCTCTCCCCTATTCCTGGTCCCCAGATTCGCGTGCCATCGCCTATCTTCAGAGTAAAGATTCAATGGTCTCTTTGTCCACGTTTGTTAATTTTAAGCCTGCCACCCAGGAAGTGGTAAGGCAGCATTATCCAAAGGCAGGACAGGCCAATCCCAAGGTACGCTTGGGCATAGTGGATATTTCCTCTCAGAAGACAACCTGGGTAGACTGCGGAAAGTACGAATACTTGGCCCGTTTCAAATGGCTGCCCGCTGGTAAAGAGATTGCTGTCCAGACCCTTAACCGGAGTCAGTCAGAACTCAAACTGTTCATCGCCGACAGAGAAAGCGGAAGAAGCCAGAAGATTCTGACCGAAAACCAGCCGGCCTGGATTAACCTCAATGATTCCCCTTATTTTCTAAAGGATGGGAAGCGGTTCATCTGGCTTTCAGAAAGGGATGGCTATCAGCATCTTTATCTCTTTCACAGAAACGGGCAGCTTATAAGACGACTGACCAAGGGGGAGTTTATGGTGCTTTCATCTGAAGGTGCTTTGCTCAGCGGGAACAGTGGATTGGTGGGAGTTGATGATCAAAGCTGGGTTTACTTCACATCCAACCAACACGCCTTGAAGGAAAGACATCTCTACCGGGTCAAGCTGGATGGAACCGGACTCATGCGCCTGACTGAAAAAGCCGGTGCTCATTCGGTGAGGTTTTCCCCTGGAGGTGAGTATTTTCTGGATACATTTTCCAACTCTTCCAATCCTCCCTCTTTGACTCTCTGTCAGGCTGATGGGAAGATACTAAGAGATGTTGTCCCTTCAGCTAAGGATTATCTCCAGGGATTGGATCTTGTCTTTGCTGAGTTTCATTCTTTTCCGACTGAGGATGGCCTCGAGCTTCCGGCCATGATGACCCGTCCTGCAAATTTTTCTGCTCAACGGAAATATCCGGCCATTGTCTATGTCTATGGAGGTCCTGGTTCCCAACAAGTGGTTGACCGCTGGAGTAGCCGAGGGATGTGGCATAGCCTTCTCGCCCAGGAAGGCTTTTTTGTATTTGTCTTTGAAGTGAGAGCAGGCATGGGAGAGAGCAATGCCCTGGAAACGTCTGCCTTTCGAAGAGCTTATGGAATGCAGAATGTCAAAGACATCCTGGCCGGAGTTAGCTGGCTTCAGACCATGCCCTTCATCGATCAGGAGAGAATCGGCATATGGGGCTGGAGCGGAGGTGGCTGCACTACTCTCTATACTATGACCCACTGCGATGCTTTCAAGGCGGGCATAGCTGTGGCCCCAGTCTCAGACTGGCATTTCTATGATACAATCTATACCGAGCGTTACCAGGGAACACCCCACGATAATCCAGAAGGTTACAAGGAGACCTCCTCGGTCCTGGCTGCTTCAAACCTCAAGAGCAAGCTGCTCATCGTCCACGGAACCTATGACGACAATGTTCATCCTCAGAACACCTATGCCTTCATCAACGAGCTCATTGAACATAATATTCCTTTTGAGTTGATGATCTATCCCTGGAGAAAACATGGCATCAGCGACCCCCCTGCCAGAGTGCATCTTTATACACTGATGCTCGATTTCTGGCGGCGAAATTTAAAGGGAGATCATAACCAGCGATAACACCAATTCTCGAAAGGGAAAAATCATTCTTTTTCCTTTGGCTCTGAATGGTTAGCCAAAGGGTAGGGAAAATTTCAGGCGATGAAAGCTCTTGATTGAGCTTCCACAGGTGTCTGACCATGCAAAAAATTGACTATTACTCTCTCGATGCGGCTGAGGTCCTGAGGGAGCTGCGTGCCTTCTTCTCCGGCCTCAGTAAGGAGGAGGCGACTCTGCGTTTTATTGTAAGAGATTAGGTTTATTTGAAGGCAGAGAATAATGTCTGAGCCAGAAAACCGGCGATGGGAGGGAAGAAAAAGGTTGTGGCCAGCCGGACGATGACAAATTTCCATCCCAATATCCCCACTTCCATGGGGAGTCGGGACACCGCCCACAAAGACCAGCCTGTTATGTAAGCCACCATGGTTCCCACACTGGCACCAGTTCGCAGGAATCCCGCAACAAGGGGAAGACTGACATAGGGGCCGCCAGGAGTCAATCCGCCAGCGACCGTGCCGATCAGGATGCCTCTCATTCCAGATTCTTCACCAATCCATCGGGAGAGAAGTTCACGAGGCATGAGTGCCTGGACCATCCCAGCGACGATAAAGGCGAATATCAACAAGGGAAGAATCTCTATGATCATGTTCCAAGCTGCCTTGGATCCTTGAACGTACTCTCCTTCTCCTCTTATATAACCGATGAAAATGAGAATGAGAGCAAGAATCCCCATGATGATTGTAGGAATTACCATGTTGGATTTCCTCCTCTTTTTTTCCATTGTTTATCTCTTCGACACTCCTGTTTTTAGAGTGGCCCCAAGCATTCTTTCTTTAAGAAGGATGGCCAAAGGCCCGCTACGATTTGGTTTTTAAATCAACCTTCTTGATTACCTTTTTTGCCAGAAAGGCCTTGATTTTTTCCACAAATTCTTGAGGCCATACTTTTATCATCCTGTTCAGCATGTTATTGTTGACCGTGGAAACGTCCACATAGCGGCCTTCGCTGATCAAGAGATGCCTCAAGGCTTCCCATTTTGCTGTGTCTTCTCTTCGTGCAGGAGCGCTCATTTCTTCTTTGATAGTCACAGTCAACTGATGGTCAGAGCCATCAATAAGAAGGAGGCCCTCTTTCTCTGCCAAGAGGATGGCTGCTTCAGAGATTTTAGCCTGCTCCTGTTCGATATCAAAAATCTTTTTCTTCAATTGCTTTTTTTCCTCTTCCAATTCAGCGTATTTAGAGACCAGTTGAACTCCTGGATCCTTCAGGTATTGATTGGCATCCAGTTTTTCTACCTGCAGAGGATGTTTCCATAACGGACAGATATCCTGGTAGTCACACCAATCACAGAGAACACTTTTACAGGCAGGAAAATCTTGGCAGGACTCAATCTCTTTTATTTTCTTGACGGTTACATTCTGTATATCCATCAATTGCTTTTCAGAGCGGGAGGACATAATCTCTTTGTTGAAAAGGAGGAAATGCCAGATGAGTCTGGCATTTTGAGCTTCAGGCCATTTTTCCGAAAGAGCCAGGAGATAGAGTGTCAACTGGAGATCCTGATCAGCTTCCTCTTGGGTAATGAGGTTGGCAGAGGTCTTGTAATCATGAATCTCGAATCTCTTCTCCTTGTCATTCCAGTCGAGACGATCCAGGATTCCGAAGAATGGGAACTCTTCTTCCCTAGACCTGAGAGTAAAGTACATAGGATCTTCGGTTTTTACGATTTTTGTCTGATCGAAAGGATGATACTGATTATAGTAATCTGTAAGGCATTTTTTGCCCTTTTCAAAATAGTCATCCGCTGAGAGTTCACTCCTGACTATTTTGATGGAAGAATGGAAATTTTTTTTCCACAGGTCTTCATAATGAGAGAGAAGCCAGCCTTCCGGCTTAATGACTCGATTCCTGATAAAGTTGTAGAGGTCTTTCAACGCCTCATGGACTTGATTCCCCATGAACGCCTCTATGGTTTCCACTTCGGTCCTCAAACCGTCGATATAGCGGAATTTGTATTGAAGCCTGCACCTTTTAAAACTGTCTATTCGGCTGAACGAATAGCGGGGGGGCTTCTGCCTTCTTGTCTCAGGTTGTTCCTTCATGTCTTTTTCCATCCTGAAAGATACTCGCTCTCAATCTAGATGAGACAGGAGAAGTTGTCAACTCAATGTTGATATGTGAAGACCGGATGGCTAATCAACAGAATCTTGAATATGCCCTTCTATAAGCTTGAAATGGGAAAATATTCGGATTATTCAAAATGGACATATGGTATGAATTTTCATATCATTTAGGGTTCACTTATTAAAAGGAGGTTTTAGGTACATGAAATCTATCAAAATCAAAATTATATTCACCATCATAATATGGGGAATTTCTTTCACACTGGGTGCTGATGCACAGAAAGAAATACCTTCTGAAGGAGAATTTTTCAACATTATTCACACGGAAGGAGTTGCCAAGGCTACGGAAGTATTTCGGAATGTGCGAAAGAATTATCCTGATACCATCATTTTTAGGGAAGAAGCGTTGAATAGATTAGGATATGCGTATCTCAATTCAGGGAAAATTGAGGATGCTGTGGGGATATTCAAGCTTAACATTGAGGCCTATCCGGATGCCTTTAATACCTATGACAGTTACGCTGAAGCTTGTATGGCGCATGGAGATATTGAATTGGCAATAGAAAATTACAAGAAGTCAGTCGAAATCAATCCGGATAATTTAAATGGAACCAGATACATCACTGTTCTTGAGAATTATAATAAACATGAATACATGATTCCCATGAGAGACCAAGTCAAGCTCTATACTCAGGTTTATATACCTAAAGATACCAGTCGAACATATCCTATACTATTTCTTAGAACGCCATATTCTGTTCGTAATTACGGACTCACGAATTACCGAAACAGTTTGGGACCAAGCGATCTGTTTGCCGGGGAAGGCTTTATATTTGTTTATCAGGACGTCCGCGGTAAATTTAAATCCGAGGGCGAGTTTGTCGTTATGCGGCCTTACACGCCTGTTAAACAAGGCCCTCGGGATACAGATGAGAGCAGTGATACATACGATACCATTGAATGGTTGCTGAAGAATATTCCGCATCATAATGGCAGAGTAGGAATGTGGGGCGGTTCTTATGGCGGATGGCAGACGGTCATGGGCATGATTGATGCCCATCCGGCCTTAAAAGCATCTAGCCCGCGGGCTTCTCCTGCCGATATGTGGATCGGTGACGATTTCCATCATAATGGTGCCTTTAGGCTTATGTATACCTTTGATTGGCTAGTGAGTGATGCCCGGCCGAGGACTCGTCCCACAACAATCCGTCCTCCCCGATTCAACTACGGGACACCCGATGGCTATAAGTTCTTTATGGACCTGGGCCCAATCTTTAATATTAACAGTAAATACTTACACAACCAGATACCCACATGGGATGAATACATGGAGCATGGGGATTATGATGAATATTGGAAGAAGCAGAGTCTGCTTCAGTATCTGGATAACATCACGCATTCTATCTTGAATGTTGCCGCATGGTTTGATGCTGAAGATTTTTATGGTTCCATGAGCATATACTCTACGATAGAAAAGAAAAATACCCATAATAAAAGCATACTCGTGGTGGGTCCCTGGTACCATGGAGGATGGGGTAACTCGGATGGAGATCAATTAGGCGACATAAAGTTTGATCAAAAAACGGGTGTCTATTTCAGAGAAAAAGTTGAATTTCCATTTTTTATGTATCATTTGAAAGGTGAAGGAGAGCTTGATCTGCCTGAAGCATTGGTTTTTGAAACAGGATCGAATCAATGGAGACCCTATGAGCGGTGGCCTCCAAGAGGAACAACCGAAAAATTAATGTATTTTCAAACAGACGGGAAACTCTCTTTTGATCCTCCCTCGGAGACATCGAATCAGGCATTTGATGACTATACCAGCGATCCCGAAAAACCTGTCCCATGGTCAAAAAATATCCTGAATCGACAGGGTCACCTATGGATGGTTGAAGATCAGCGGTTTGCTGCGCGAAGACCGGATGTGCTTGTCTATCAATCTGATATCCTGACCGAGAACGTCACTATTGCAGGTCCCATTATCGCCAGCCTCTATGTGTCGACAACCGGAACAGATGCCGATTGGATCGTCAAATTGATCGATGTCTATCCCAGTAATGCTCCGAATGACATGGGAGACTACCAGATGTTACTGGCTGGTGAGGTATTGCGGAGTAAATACAGGAATAGTCTCGAAAATCCAGAGCCAATGGCACCCAATCAGGTGACAAAGATTGAATTTGATCTGCGTGACAAATTCCACTGCTTTCTCAAAGGGCACCGAATCATGGTTCAAGTTCAGAGCACATGGTTTCCTGTGATTGACCGGAACCCGCAGAAATTTGTGGACATTTATAAGGCAAAAGAGGATGACTTCCAAAAAGCGGTTCACCGGGTCTATCACTCTCCAGAGTACTCTTCATGCTTAAAAATTTTGGTGCTGAAATAAGATTTTTATCGAAAAATCAGATTTTGCGTTGGTCTTTTAACGTTTCCTTATTCTACGACTTCGATCTCGAATGGAAAACTCTGCCACTGACCATGAAGGTTGCATCTTTCCTTGGCTACCAGAGGATGGGCATGGTCCAAGGCGATGACAAGTTTCACTTTTGGCTCAGTCATTCGAGGAATCAGATCGACTCGTGCAAGATAAGTGTCTCCAGAAAAAAGCTCGATCCATTCGATGTAATGGGCATTCTCATTGGGATGCTTCAAATGTTTCCCGACTTCCACTGTAACTTCGAAGGGCTCCCCTTTTCTCACTTTTGAGGGGGCCTCTATGACAGGAATATGTTTCTTCTCCAAGTCGCTCATAGCATCGACCTTTTCTGATTTTGGCTGGTTAATCCCGCAGAAAATATCATCTTCACAACTCATTTTATCCCTCCAAAATTTAAAGTTTTTGCGGCTCTATTTTTGGTCTTTTTCCGAGCCACGGGTGCAATAGAACATCTTGGTCAAAGACATCTCTTCATAAACAGGACATCCTGGACAGATACACTGGTCTTCTTTTTTGATTTTATCATTCTTTCCGATGGTGGGAAAACAATACCCTATGGGGTCTGCACCTGCCACATAGGTTGGACAGCTCCGGCAGATGCACATGCTGATCACTTTTTTTTCTTTCTTTTTCATTTCTTCGGAGTTCATTTCCATCTCTTCCTCCTTAATTTTTTATCGTTAAAAGTGAATGGCAGCTTTTTTCTCCTATTTATGAGACTACGTCTTGTGCGTCATAAGAATTGTGCAGGAATTGTGCCAATTTTCATTTTATTCTTATTAACTGTAAGTTATTGGAAATAAATGAAATATATATCGATCGAAACATATAATTTTTTTCTCTAAACGAAATATCATCTTGCCCCTTTATTTCGGTAGTCTTTCTTATAAAAGAAGTTTAGAAAAGAGCGCTATTTTTTCTTCGATTTCTCTTTTTCTTTTTTCTTTTCTTTCTTCCAGTAGTCCATGCATTCTATGTCGCAAAAGTGCAGGACATACTTTTCTCCCTCAGTATGGACAGCCGTTGCCTTGGGTATAATTTTCTTGCACACATGACAGGCAATCTTTTTTTCTTCTTTTTCCATTTTCATCCTTATCGACACAATATCATAACAAAGATTTTTACTTTTTTTAAGCAAAAAAGTAAAAAAAGGAGACGTCCCTGTTTAAATGGGTTGGAAGTGATATTTATTATTAATTTTTTTGACCTTGCCAAAGAAATGATGAGGATCATGGTTGAAAGCGAAAATCCAGTCCTTCTCTATGGCCTGATCGAATACTTGCTGCTTGTTCTTCATCGTTTCCAGGGGATAAAGGTCAAAGCTCATGACATAAGGGAGGCCGACATGAGCTGAGGTGGGGACCATGTCGCCCAGAAAAAGCAGTGCTTTTCCTTCTGAGAAGACTTTCACACATTGATGATGAGAAGTGTGACCTGCAGTCAGGAAAACTTCCACTCCTTTGCAGACCTCTGTCTTTCCCTCAACAAGCTTGAGTAGCCCATATTTTTCCAAAGGCAAAAAATTTCGAGCCAGGTAACTCTCTTTATCCCTCTCACTGGGATGAAGAGCATACTCCCACTCTCCCTTCTGGATAATATATTCTGCATGGGGAAAGGTGGGAATCCACTCCCCTTTCGGGCCTATGCGGGTGTTGCCTCCGCAATGGTCAAAGTGAAGGTGGGTGTTGATGACAAAATTTATTTCTTCCGGATTGTATCCCTGTTTTTGAAGTGAAGAGACCAGCCCGGGTTTATTATCCACAGAATATAACTCATAAAACTTCTCTTCGAGCCCGGTTCCGATGCCAGTGTCCACAAGAACAAGAGCTTCCCCATTGTCGATGAGAATAGAGTTCAAGCCAAGTTTTATCCTGTTTTTTGGGTCGGCAGGGGCTTTCTTGCTCCAGAGAACTTTGGGGACCACTCCGAACATTGTCCCCCCGTCTAGATAGAAAAAACCGTCTCTGATGCCGAATATCTGGAACTGGCCGATGGAAATTTGCTCGATAGTCATCCGAGAAGTTTTTCCAGGTCATAAATGAGGTCTTGGCGGGAGTATTGGGCTATTTCGATTTGCTGTGTATCCATCCGGATCGCATCCTCAGGGCAGGCTTCAACACAAAAGCCGCAGAAGCAGCATCGGCTGAGATCGATCAAAAACTTGGCTGGATACTTCTGAATTTCAGGATCAGGATCTTCGGCAGCCTCGACAAAGATACATTCGGAGGGGCAGACAGTCACACACAGCATGCAGGCCACACAGCGAGGTTTTCCATCCTCTCTCTTCATCAGCCGGTGGAGGCTGCGGTGTCGGGAGGCAAGTTCCTTTTTTTCCTCTGGATACTGGATAGTCACTGCCCCTTTTCTTTTAGTCTTAATCCCCAGCACTTTGAGAATATGGAAGAATATGTTGACCACGAAGTGGCGGGCAGTGATCATACTACCTCTTATGATCTCGATAAAATACCCTAAAGCTTTAATCATTTCAGATGCTCATCACAAGACCCGTGCCCAGGATGTTGACCAGGCTCAGGGGGATCAGTAACTTCCATCCCATATCCATCAATTGATCGTAGCGGAAACGGGGGTAAGTCCAGCGGATTAATACCTGAAGCCAGCAGAAGAAAAAGACCTTGATATTGAAGGCAGCGACCTGGAGAATAACTACAGCCCAATGGGAAAGCAGCCACTGGGCTCCACCAGGAAAATGAAATCCATCTGTAGCCAGCCAGGGAACCTGCCAGCCGCCAAAAAAGAGGGTGGTCAGAAGACAGGAGACGATGATGATCTCCATAAAATCGGTCATCATGAACAGACCCCATTTAAGCCCGCTGTATTCGGTGAAGAAGCCGATGATTTCGGACTCTCCCTCAGGAAGATCAAAGGGAACCCTTTTTGTTTCCGCCAAGGCAGCGAAGAGGAATATCACGAATCCCAGAGGCTGAAGAAGAATGCCCCATTTCGGTATCACCCCGAAAAGCAAGTCTCCTTGATAATGGACAATCTCAGAGAGCTTAAGGGAGGGGTAGACCATGATCAGCCCGATGAGTGATAATCCCAGAGCTACTTCATAGGAGACAAGTTGGGCTGCGCCTCTCATTCCACCGATGAGGGTGAAGCGGTTGTTGGAGGCCCACCCGCTGATGATGATGCCGTAAATGCCCAAACTCAGCATAGCCAGCACAAAGAGAAGACCGACATTGTAATCCAGAATCTGGAGATGGATTGCCCTTCCTCCGATGTGTATGAAATCGCCGAACGGCATGGCGGATATGGTGATGGCCACGAAGAAGAAGGAGAGAAAGGGAGCCAGGTTATGGAGGAACCGCCGTGAGAAAGCAGGAGTGAAATCTTCTTTGAAAATCATCTTGATGGCATCGGCAAAAGGCTGGAATAGTCCGATGATGCGGATTCCAAAAATCGATGCCCGGTTGGCACCTATGCGGTCTTGAATAACCGCACTCTCCTTTCTTTCAAGCCAGGTCAGGTAGAGAGTAAGAGTCAGAAACCAGATCAGGGCACAGACAATTTTGATAAAGACGATGAGAATGTCTATCACTTTGCCTTCCCTGAATAAAGATTTTGTTTTTTCAACTCCTGGAAGATGATTTCAGGAGAAGAAAGAGGCTTGTAGTCGTAAAAATGGAGTTTGAGTTGCTTGGCCAACTCGACCAGTATTTTCCATTCAGGAAGTCCCTCTCCGCATGGTTCAAAAACCGGCGAGAACCTTTGAATTTTTCCATCCACGTTGGTTAGAGATCCTTCCTTTTCGGGGATCAACGCTGTGGGAAGAACTATATCGAAATGATCATTCCATTCATCGGCATGAGCGGTGAAGAGAACTTTAGTCTCGATTTTCTCCAGTGCTTCTTTGGTCTCTGTCGATCGGAATGGAGAAGAAAAGGGAGGATCAAAGGCAAGAAGGAGTTCAGTTTCAGGATGGAGAGAAGCCAGTTTGAGAGGTTCAGGCGTGAAACCCAGCTCTTGGGCTCCGCGCCGGTTTGGACTGCGGTCCTCGGTAAGAAGGAATCGGTCGCCCTTCTCTTGGGGATTATCCACGGTAAAGATCTGGTCGATCTTTAAATCATCCTTAAAAATTCTGTTTATAAGAAACAGCTCTTCATTGGAAAGCCATGTGTTCAAGATGATGGCTATACGAGATGTGCGATGCAAGTAGTAAAGCTTTTTGATTTTCTCTGAGAGGAGATAGAGTATGTTTTCCCAAGTGATGCATTTTCTGTGATTGCTGTTGTTGAGTGAAATCTTGAGGAGACGGGATTCATTCAGGTAGCTGTATCCGTAGCGTCCGATATCACAGATCCAAAAACTGTTAATCTCCGGGTTTTCTCGTGCTTTTATTCTGTAGACTCTTTTGGAGAGAGGGAAACGCGGAAAACCACGATGATATTCGATATAAATATTACAGCCTCGACTGCAGAGAGGGCAGATGGAAGCGCCCTTTTGCAAGAACCAGGTGCGGGTCTGGAACCTAAAGTCAGAATCTGTGATGGCCCCGACTGGACAGATCTCGGTTAGGTTGCCGGAATAATTGTTGTCGATGGGAACGCCGTTGTAGATATTGATTTCCGAGTGGATGCCCCTCTCGAAGACACCCAGCTCCTGGGTTTTTGTCACTTCCCTCAAAAACCGCACACAACGCGTGCAGAGAATGCATCTTTCCCGGTCAAGGATCAGATCTTTTCCGATTCTTACTTTTTTCTCTCTTCTTTCCTTAGACTCTTCAAACTGGCTTTCAAAGAGTCCATACTCCTCATAGTAATCCTGAAGCTTGCACTCTCCTGCCTTATCACAGATGGGACAGTCTATGGGATGCTCAGCCAAGAGAAATTCTAAAACGCCTTTTCTGGCCTCGATCACTTTTTTGCTCTGGGTGAAGACTTTCATTCCTTCCCTTATCCGGGTGGAACAGGCAAGCTCGAGTTTAGGAAGACCTTCGATCTCCACCAGACACATGCGACAGCTCCCTTCAGGAGGGAAGGCTGCATGATAGCAGAAATGGGGAATGGGGATACCGGCTTTCTCAGCTGCCTGAAGGATGGTGGCACTATCATCAGCTTCTACAGGCTTTTCGTCTATGAATATTTTAACCATCTTAATCTTGCTTCATTCAATTTTAATATGGGATTCCAACTCCTGACGAAACTTCCTTACTAAAGAAAGAATAGGCATGGCTGCCGCATCCCCTAATGGACACAGGGTTTTCCCCAGGATGTTGGAGGCCAAACGCTCAATATTGTCCAGGTCACCTCTTTGGCCTTCTCCTGCTGCGATCCTTTTGGTGATCTTGTTGATCCAAGAATTCCCGATCCGACAGGGGGTACACTGGCCGCAGGATTCATGGGAATAGAATTTGGTGACTAGCTTTAAGACATCCAGCATGGATGTTTCTTGGTCGATGACGATAATGGCAGCCGAACCCAGCATACTTTCAGCCGCCACCAAGGAGTCGAAATCCATGCTGATATCGATTTCATCGGCCTTAAGCACAGGAGCCGACATTCCCCCTGGAATGACCGCTTTGAGTTCCTTGCCTTCCTTCATCCCTCCAGCATGCTTGAAGATGATATCTCTGAGATTTGTGCCCATGGGTAACTCATAGATACCGGGCTTTTTCACCATCCCGCTCACTCCAAAAATCCGAGTACCACCATCCTTGGGCAAGCCTCTCTTCAGGAACCATTCTGCCCCGTTAAGAATGATGTGAGGGATGTTGGAGATGGTTTCCACGTTGTTGATCACTGTCGGGCATTGGAAAAGTCCTATGGAGGCGGGAAAAGGGGGTTTTAGCCGTGGATAACCACGCTTGCCTTCCAGCGATTCAAGCAGCGCGGTTTCTTCGCCGCAGATATAAGCGCCAGCGCCGCGATGGACAAAAACGTCCAGATCCACTCCGCTGTCCAAGATATTCTTTCCCAAAAATCCTTCTTTGTAGGCTTCGGCGATGGCCTGTTCAAGCCTTAGAGCGATCGCCTCATACTCACCACGGATGTAGATGAAAGCTGTGTAGATTCCCACGCAAAAGGAGGTGATGATGATACCTTCCAGCAGAAGATGGGGGTTGTGGCTCATTATGTAGCGATCTTTAAAGGTTCCAGGTTCACCCTCATCGGCATTGACGCACAGGTACTTGGGTTTGTCCACGTCCTTGGGAACAAAACCCCACTTGATTCCTGCGGGGAAACCCGCTCCTCCCCTGCCTCTGAGATTGGCCTTCTTCACTTCTTCTAGGATGTCTTTGGGTTTCATCTGCAAGGCTTTGCGGACAGCGCTGTATCCTTTTTGTTCGAGATAGACATCGATCTTGTGCAGATTTTTGAGATCAAACTGCTTGGTTAGGACCTTTTCTTCCACTGTTTATTCCAGTTTATCCAGGATTTCGTCGATTTTTTCTCTGTCTAAGTCCCCATAGAATTCAAAATTGATCATCATACAGGGAGCCTGTTCACAGGCTCCTAAACATTCTACAGTGGTCAGAGTGAATCTTTTGTCGGGAGTGGTCTCACCCGACCGAATTCCCAGTTTTTCCGTCAGATAATCGATCAGGTTTTCCCCGCCCATGATGGTACAGCTCAGGTTGGAGCAGACCTGGATATGGTATTTTCCCACAGGCTCACGGTTAAACATGGTGTAGAAGCTGACCACTTCTCTGACCTTGATGGGCTTTATCCCCAATATCCCTGCAACAAGTTTTTCCTCCTCTTCTGAGATGGAGCCGAATTCTCGCTGGGCAAGATGCAGAATGGGAAGGATGGCTGCTTCTTTCTGGGGATAGCGGGAGAGAATTTCCTCGATTTTTTTGCGGGTTTGATTCGAAAATTCAGGACTCATCTATCCAGTTCTCCACCGATCATGTTCAGGGAACCAAAAGTGGGGATGATGTCAGCTAAATAATGGCCCTGAATCATTTCCTCCATAGCAGAGACCAGGTGGAAACAAGGGGCTCTGAGATGCAGGCGGTAAGGTCTGTCTGTTCCATCCGAGACGATGTAGAAGCCCAGTTCCCCGTTTCCCCCTTCAACCGAAAAATAGACTTCTCCCTTAGGAGGTCTTATACCGTGCTTTTCCATGAAAAATTTAAAGTGGTTGATCAAACCCTCTATGTTGGTGTAGGTATCCTCCTTAGGAGGCACCGTATATTTTTTTTCCGCTGTCGAAATATCCTTGTACCGTTCTTTTTCTGAGCCTTCGAGGTTAGGAGAGAGCATGATTCTTTCTTCGACTTTTTGCGCTCTAGAGGCTTTGATGGCCTCGGCTGGCTTCATCCCTTCAGCCATCAGCTGAAGCGGAGAAGATGGCTCGGGTATCATCTCCATTGCCTGTTCGATGATCCGCAGGCTCTGCTCCATTTCCTTCATCCGAACCATGTAGCGATCAAAATTATCTCCTCTTTCTCCGAGAGGAACCTCAAAGTCGATTTTGTCATAGACGAGATAGGGATGGGCTTTGCGTACGTCATAATAAACGCCTGTGGAGCGGAGACAGGGACCCGTCCATCCGTAGTTGATGGCTGTCTGGGCAGAAACAACGGCAATGTCCCGTGTTCGGTTGAGAAAGATTTTGTTTTTGTCCAAAAGGCCATGGACATCCTTGAGGACTTTCCGGGTTTCGACGATGGCTTTTTTGAGGTCGTCCCTCCAGTCAGGATGCAGCTCAGCCCTTACTCCTCCGATTCGGATGTAAGAAGTGGTCATCCGTGCACCCGTAGTCCGCTCGATGACATCCCAGATGAACTCACGGGCCTTTATTTTGTAGAGGAAAACGGTGAACGCGCCGCATTCCATGGCCATGGCGGCGAGGCAGGTGAGATGATCGGATATTCGCGAAAGTTCGCTCATGATGACCCGGATATACTGAGCCCGCTCCGGAACATCTATGCCCAGCATCTTTTCTATGGTCATAACATAGCCGAGATTATTGATCAGAGGAGAGACATAATTCAGCCTGTCTGTGTAGGGAAGCAGGTTGAAGTAAGTCCGGTGCTCGCAGGTTTTTTCAAAACCTCTGTGAAGATAGCCCACCTCCACTTCTGAATTGAGGATCCTTTCGCTATCCAGCTCTACCATGACTCGAATTGTGCCATGCATGGCAGGATGAGAAGGACCCATGTTGAGGAGCATACTTTCCCTGCGAGCTTCTTTTTGAATTTTTGTCGACATCTTATTTTCTCAAACGAATTCTAGGCTGACGCTTTCGTAGAGGATAATCCTTTCGCAGAGGATAGCCTTCGAATCCCTCATACATGAAGAGCCGCCTTAGATCAGGATGCCTGTTGAATTGTATTCCGAACATGTCATAAACTTCTCTCTCCAGCCAGTTGGCATTCTTGAAGAAAGAAGTTAAAGAATCCACAACAGGGTCTTTCTCGGGGAGAGAGAGCTTTATTCTCAGGCGGTGATTGTTGGAGAGAGAGAAAAGGTGGTAAACCATCTGGAAACGATTCTCTTGCCCGATGTGATCAACACATGTCAGATCCAGGAGCATAGTGAAAGAGTAAGGTTCCTTCATCAGAAATTTGACCACATCGAGGAGTGAATCTCTTTCGATGATGACGATCTCATCTCCGAATTTAAGGAAGGTCTCTTTGATTTTTCCTGAGAATCTTTTCCTGAGGTCGTCTAAGGCTTTTTTCTTTTCCATCTCCATTCTTGCTCTTGGTTTTGGATTTTTTCTTGGAGCTTGACCAAGCCATCAAGGACCGTTTCGGGTCGAGGCGGGCATCCGGGTATATAAATGTCAACGGGGATGATACGATCGATTCCTTGGACTACGGCGTAATTGTCGTAGATACCGCCGCTTACTGCACAAGTGCCAAAGGCAACCACCCATTTGGGTTCTGTCATCTGGTTGTAGACAGTCCTGAGAACAGGTGCCAATTTCTGGGTGATAGTGCCGACGACAAGGAGCATATCAGATTGACGGGGGGAAAACCGGGTCCAGCCAGCCCCGAAACGGTCGATATCGAAGTGGGCGCAGGCTGCAGACATGTATTCCATTCCGCAGCAGGCTGTCACAAAGGGGTAATGGAAAAGGGAAAATTTTCTGGCCCAGCCTAGAATGTGATTAAACTTTGTGGTGATGAATCCGCCTTCCATATCAAACTCTTTTGCTGATTTAGCGTTCCCATTGGAAAGCGCCCTTTTTCCAGGCATAAATGAAACCGATGATGATGATCACAAGATAGGCGAGCATGACGATAAAAGCGGTGCTGCCGATTTTCTTAAACACCAGCGCCCAGGGAAAGAAAAACACCACTTCTATGTCGAAAAGGAGGAAGATGAAGGCAACCAAGTAGAATTTTATGGGAACGGGATTGATTTCTTCCTGGAGATAGGGGCTTCCACATTCAAAGGGACTCTCTTTTGTAGGATTACTTCGTTTGGGTCCGAGGAGTTTATTCATAATGACGAGGACTACTCCTAGGAACCCGAAGATAAGGAAAACTAAAAGGAGCTCTATCATATTTCGCGAATTAAAGGCATAAATTTTATAAAAATAAACAGAACAATGCAATCATTTTGACAAATTTTTTTTATTTTTCCATAATAATCTCTAAATCTAAAAAGGCTTAACCAAGTTATCCTAAAAAAGGACAGGGAATTTAAATTGCAATCCCATTTAATACAATCAGTTAGAAAAAGATTGCTGTTCCTCCTGATAGGTTTTTTGAGTCTCTTTTTTCTTCTATCTTTTTTCCCTGGTTGTCAAAAACCACCAAGTCAAGATAATTTCATCCTCATCACTCTGGACACACAAAGAGCGGATTTCATCAGCGCTTACCAGCCGGGTAAGGCTTCCACTCCCCATATCGATTTTTTAGCTCAGGAGGGAACGCTTTATGAAAACTGTTATAGCGTCATCCCCATCACCTTGCCCTCCCACGCTTCCATTTTCTTTTCTGAACCTCCTTATACAATGAAGAACTACAACAATGGACAGGCTATAAGTCCGACAAGGAAGAGGCCTTCATTCGTGAATATCTTTCACAAGAATGGCTATGCCACGGCTGCGTTTGTCTCCTTAGGCGTATTGAAGTCCCAATTTGGTCTTGATGAGGGATTTCAAGAATATCAGGATGACTTTCCTAAAGGGCGCTGGTATCTTGCAGCAGAGGAAGTCAACAGGCATGTTTTTTCGTGGCTGGATCGAAACAAGGAGAAGAAATTCTTTCTCTGGATTCATTATTCAGATCCCCATGATCCGTATGCTCCCCCCACCCTGCCCTCGGATTTGAAAGTGTTCCTCAACGGCGAATTTCTCGGGGAGTACTGCTTGAACAAATACACCACATATGAAGTCCCTTTAAAGTTGAAGGAGGGAAAAAATACCCTCCGCTTCGAGGTTAATAACCTCTACCGGGATAAATCTTATGCGTTTCAAGCTCGCTTTGATGAGCTGAATATTAAAGATAAAGAAATCGGGATTCAATTCTCTCGTGGGTGGCTCATTCAGGATGAGGATAGCTTCTTTTTCTCCAAAGAACAGAGTATCATCGACCTGGATTGCCCTTCCCCTGGTCGGCAAACTGTGCTTTCTTTTCGAGGTCGACTCCTACTTCCTATCCAGGCGGTCAGGGAGTTGTACAGAAGAGAAGTGGAATACATGGATGGAGAAATCGGCAAACTCTGGGAGAGACTGCGAGGGGCAAATCTTTTTCCAAAGACTCATATCTTGATGGTCGGTGATCATGGAGAGGGGCTTGGTGAATACCTGAATCAAATGGGAGATCCGCATATCGGACATATCCATTTTCTATATGATATCTACATGAAAGTTCCTCTCATCATCTATAATCCTCACGCTGTGAAACAGGGCATACGAATCTCATCACCTGTGACGCTTCTCGATGTGGGGCCCACTATCATGTCAACCATGGGCTTGAAAAGACTCTCTCATTTTCAAGGAAGAAATCTCCTCCGGTTAGGGAAAGAGAAGGAATTCACCATCTACCAGGAAACCTATACGCCCGAGGCAGTAAAAGACCGGTTCGCCATTCTGCAGTTTCCCTGGCATCTTATCTTCACTCCTGAAGAAAAAGCCTATGAACTCTTCGATTTGAAGGCAGATCCTGATGAGATGGAGAATATTTTTTCAGGAGAGCCTCTTAGCAACAAAGTAGTAAAACTTAAGAAGGAATTGGATTCTTTTGTTAGGGAAGCGATGAAAGAGAAAAAAGAAATCAAGATAGACAATAAGACAAAAGAAATGTTAAGAACTCTTGGTTACATCAAGTGACTCTTTTCTCTTCTTGCTTTGAAAAACCCGATAAAGTTTTCCGGGAATCCGGAAGAGCAATTTGTTTATAAACCTGAGAAGAGGGGGTCTTTGCTGAGGAGAGATATGAGCAAGAAGAGACTGTTGTTTCTGCTTGGCCAGATATTTCTGGACAATGGGACAGGAAAGACTGTCCAGACAATAAGGACTGAGTTTTCCTTGACTGAGATAGAATCTTATCTCCTGAAGCTGAGGGGAATTCCAGGCCGTAGCCCACTCTGACATGGGGGCGATGGGTTGGCTTCCATGACAGCATGGTAGGATGCCGCGGCGAAGGATATAATAGCTCTCCCAGGGCTCTCGGCATAGAGGGGGGGAGGGAGATGGTTGACCTTCCTCCTGGGGGGAGGACTTTTGGACTAAGATGTTCTTTTCTTGATCCATGGCTTAAAACCTTTGTTTTTCTGGCGAAAGGTATGATGTTCCATTTGAAACCAGCTCCTCGGTCTTTCCGAATGTGAATTGGTTAGCCACAGGTACATCATACTTCTTTGAATATTCATCACATTTCCAGAAGACTTCTTCGAGTTCCTGGGAAGAGAGAAGTTCTTTTTCGTAATCAAAATGGTAGCCTCCTCGATCAGCCTCTATCTGGGGATTCTCCAAGTAATTCAGAGGACGAAGGACCAGAGAATCGGCTTCGATTATTTGGCAGAGCTGAAAATAAGCTTCTAAATCTCCCAGGTTTACTCTCATGGGCATGAAGACCATGTAGATTTTAGGAAGGTTACCTTTTTTCTTTCTTTCCTGATTTAAAAGCTTGAGATGGGGGATGATAGAGTCCCAACGGTCGTTTCTGATCTTGGCATAGGTATCTTTACAGGCTGCATCGAGGGAAACATAGAGGTAAACGGGCTTTCCCAGTAAAGCCTGGATCGTTCTTGGAGTAAAAGACTGGCCATTGGTTGATATTTCGAGAATCTTCTTCTGCTCTTGGCAGAATTCAAGAATTTCTCCAAATCGAAGATGGAGAAGAGGCTCTCCGAAGGAACAGTTGATCACCAGGCGCGCTGACTGAAAAAAATGCCCATAACCTTCCAGGGTTCTCTCATCCACATTCACCTCGGCATATTCTCCTTCCAGTTCTTTCATCCGTTCCCACAGGCAATAAACGCAGTGAGGGTAGATGTTGCATTTTCCGTATAAATCGACACCCAAATTCAGAGGAAAAGAAGCAAGTTTTGTCTTGCCCTCTCTCATTTCTTGATAATTCAAAAGGGCATTCTTATGGAAAAACATAAAGAGACGGTGAGTTTCATCATGGTCATGAAATTCTGGATAGCTGACTCTGATCCCCAGTTGTCTGCCGTCACCTTGGTGATATTCTTCAGGCAAAACTCTATTCAGGGACAGATTAAGTTCATCGGTTCTAGGTCTATCAGCAGCCATCTCACTTTCGGGATTCATCTGTTCTTTTTTAACGGATGGCGCAAGCTGGAGAGGAAAGCTGTAAAAATTCCACTTAGGAAGGAGAGTAATCTCTGAAAGTGCACTGTCATGAAGAGAAATGTTCAGCTTCTGACTAAAATCATGAAATTCAGAAAAAATATAGAAGGAGATATACTTTTGTTTTCTTTTGTGCTCAGTGGAGAGGTTAAATTTTGCCTTCTTCTTCATCCATCTAAAGGGAAACAGATCATCAAATTCCCAGCCATACCATCCCTCGAGGAAAATGCCAGTCTCTGAAGCCTTGATAAACTCCATCCTTCTCAGCATGATACCAAGCTGACGGCCATCCCCAGGTACAGAAAATGTTTTGTTCAAAGCAAAATCAAATTGGATATTACCCGTTTCTTCAAAGGGAAAAGCATAGGAGCAGAAGGATTCATCAATTTCCTTTTCTCCTTTTTTCTGACCGTTGATGTAGAGTTCAAGGATAACGTGCTGTTCTTCAGGATCAGCGTGTCCGGCTGCTGTGATGAGGAGGTATTTTCTTCCGGTAACCTGATAGTTTTTGATAAAAAAGTTGGCCTCTTTTTTCATCCAGCGGAAGGCGTGGATCCCGTCATTCTCTTCTGGGTACCATCCCGCGCCAAGCAGAATTTCAGGAGAAAACATTTTCTCTTTTGGATACAGATTATATTCCCTTCCCTTCCCCACTGTCAATCAGGGACACCTCACTGAACGAGGCCCGGTCATCTGGAGACAGGATATAGCCCTGGCTGTGAATTCGGTACATGTCCTGGATTTTCAGGAAATTTTGACAAAAGGATCAAACGATATTATAAATCTTAGCAAAGAATGAGATCCACGAGTTCAAAAAAGAGAACTTCATTCTGGGTTCTGGTCCTTTTTGTTCTTCTGACCTTCATCCATCTTCTTCCCCTCTCCCTTCATCCCAACCGTTCTATATCTGAGATGGGAGACAGTCTGTTAAATACCTGGATACTTTCTCATGTGCGCCACAAGTTGTTTACCGATCCTTTGAACCTTTTCCAAGCGAACATCTTTTATCCCCACATCAACACTCTCACCTACTCCGAACATCTACTGCCTCAGGCTTTAATTTCCCTGCCTGTAGACCTTGTTTTCAAAAATCCAATCCTGGCTTATAATTTTGTCTTTTTGCTGGCCTATTTTCTCAACGGTTACGTCATGTATCTCTTCATTCGCTACCTAACCAAGAACGGTCTTGCCGCAATAGCCAGTGGGATAATGTTTGCTTTCGCTACATATAACTTAGATCATGTCAGTCATTTGCAGTTGCTCCACGCCTGGCCGATTCCGCTCTCATTTCTTTTTCTGCACAAATATTTTGAGGACGGTCAGCTCAAGCATTCGATCTTTTTTTCTCTCGGTTTCACCCTTCAAGCGTTGTGTTGTGTCTATTACGGTCTTTTTTATGTTTCCATTTTGGCAGTGGTTCTTCCCGTTTTTCTCCTCCTTCACTGGAAGAAAATAAATATTCCTTTTCTCTTGAAGCTCGGAGTCCCTTTAGTCTTGGCAGGATCCATGCTTGCGGTTTTTTCCCTTCCCTATATGTCCATTTTTAAGACCTTTGGCTTCCAGCGGGGACTAACCAAAGGAGCGGACTTTGTTAATTATCTGGCTGTGAATCCACATAATGTCTTTCTCGCTCGATTTCTCAACTCTCTAGGTAGGCACGAACGCTTTCTGAGCCCAGGAATAGGAGCCATATTTCTGGCGGCTTTTTTTCTGTGGAAAAAGAGGAATTTGTTTCGCATTAAAACGAAAATTCTCAGATGGATTGCCTTATCCATAGTTTTGATCTATGCATCGATCGTCGTGATTGTCCAATGGACTGGTGGATTTGATCTTGATCTGGGCCTCATTCGTCTTTCCGCCCACAATACCGCTAAACCGGCCTTTATGATTTTCTTGGCGGGATTCCTCGTTCTACTAGTCAGTTTCATCAAATATGTCCTCAAGAAAAAAAAAGAGACGGTGCCGGAGGATAAAAATTTGTTTGTTTATACTACACTATTAGCCTGGTCCTTTCTCCTTTCCTTAGGAAGTAGTTTTATCCCCCTTCCTTTCCAATGGTTTTATAACTATATCCCAGGCTTCAAGGGCATCCGGGTTCCCTCACGGTATGCCATTTTTGTTATCTTTGCCACTGCAGTTCTTGCCGGTTACGGAATAAAATTACTGTGTACATACTTAAAAAGGAGGCAGGTTGAAATTTGGGTCAGTGTTACTCTGGTTCTCTTCTTGAATCTGGAGTACCTTTCCCTCCCCCAAAGAATGAGATTTGTCCCCACTGGAAAAGATATACCTCCTACTTATCACTGGTTGAAAGGGAGACCTGAAAAGGATACCATCATCGAGCTTCCTTTTCGTTATCCCATCGGTAAGGATACCATCTATATGTATTTTTCCATATTTCACCAAAAAAGAATGGTTAATGGCTACAGTGGCTTTATCCCTCCTGCCATTTACTACATCAGGAATATGTTCATGGGTTTTCCTTCCTGGGCCTGCATGGATATTTTAAAAGCATTGGGAGTGGATAACGTGATCCTGCACAAGAATATGTGGAAAGAACGCCGGATCGAAAGAGTCATCCAGAACATTGAGGAAAATTTTACAGAGGATTTGAAACTCGAAAAAGAATTTCGGTATTCGTTCAGGAAATCCAATGCTCTTTCTGATAAATTGGGAGATGATCTTGTTTTTCGGGTGATTTCTCCAAAGGAAGAAAAAAGACCAGAAAAGGATGCTAAATACACGGAAATCCCGCATGAGCTCTGGAAGCTGTCATCCGACTTGAGAACCGATCTCCTGCCTCGCCTTAAGGATAACGACATGAGCACCAGGTGGACCACAGAGCGGGGAAAAACTTCAGGAGACTATATTCTCGTCGAATTTAAAGAGCCTCAGAGAGTGGACAGAATATCTCTCTACCAAGGGAACTATACCCTCGACTACGCTTTAAGGATTCGAGTGGATGTCTCTTCTGACGGAAAAAAATGGCGCAGCCACCATCGCC
>CAYSCW010000035.1:0-28741 GCA_964429795.1 uncultured Eubacteriales bacterium | reverse complement strand
GTGTACCATATGGGCGGGGGCAAAGGTGTTGAGTTCAACCCGTTCTGTCACAAGGGGGCCGTGAAAGAACCATATCAGGAGCGACATGAAGACGCCAACAACGAAGAGCGCTCCCAATTCCCATGCCTTTGATTCGTACAATTTTGCAGAGAGGCCTGTCCAGTCGTATTTAGCCGTGAGGTAGCGTCTGAGTGTCATCATTGCTTCTGCGGGATCTGCTTCTCTGGGGCAAGTCGTAGAACAATCGCCACAGTAATAGCATAACCACGGCTCCAAGCCGCTTAGCAGCAGTTTCTTCAAACCAAATAGAGTATATCGAATTGTTCTGCGAGGGAATGAAGCCGAGTCCTTTGCTAAATTACATGTAACCGTACAACTTCCACATTGATAGCAGGCGTTGGTATCGAACTCGCCATACTTTCGAACCTCAGCCAACAAGGTAGGATCACTTTTAATAGTCGTCATGCTTACACCATGCTATAAAAGAAGTTCTTTGTTTTCAATCTATAGAACACCCCCCGTCTATTTATTGCTTTGGAAACAAATGTGGGGGGAAGGCAGCTTATTTTTTTGTATAATTGCATCCGTCAATAAATAGTCGGCGGTGTGTAAATATTGATTATTATCGTACCGCTCAAAACCTAATATTAGAGCAATTTTAAATGCTGTTGTCAAGAATCAGAATCGAGTCATCTAAAATCTTCTAAGGAATCCAAGGGAAAGATTCTGGATGAACTCTGCAAAGTATGTAAATACGACCGCAAATATGCCACTTGGAAGCTAGGTCGGCTGCCTATGGAGGATAAACCTAAATCTCGTTCAAAACGAAGGCGCTGCAGGAAATACGACCATCAGGTGTTAGAGGTTGTGGAGAAGATATGGAAGGCGGCAAATTATCCATGGTCTTTGAGGCTGAAGGAAATACTCCGTCTCTGGCTTTCCTGGATAAGGGTGAGGTACCGGACTACTCAGGACTAGATGAACTATCTTCAGTGGAAAGAGAAACGCTTGAAGCTCTCTCTAAAGCTTTGGGTATAAATATTTATGTGAGAACTCGAAAAGAGGGAAAGCTTATTGATCTCCATCATGGTTAGTTTTAAATGACAATATGATAGAGTCTACAGTTAGATTCTTAAATGACTTGACAGGGAATCCGCAGGCTCCTGCTCGTGGACTTGAAGGAAGCCCTGGAAATAAAGTATAATTTTTTTCAAGATTTACAATCTTCAGTAATTAAAATGAAAAGTCTTCACCTATCCCTAAGAACGAAGATTATCCTCAACTTTCTGATTGTTATTATCCTCGGAGGGCTGCTCTCCTTGAGCTTAGGCTCGAAACTGGTTAAGAATACAATCATCTCTCAAGCCCAGGCTAAAGTCAGACATGACTTGGCTTCGGCCTGGATGGTCTTCCATGAAAAGCTCAAAGACATAAAAGATATTGTCAGTCTAACGGCAGCCAGGGAAGGCCTTCGCAAAGCCATAAGAAATAACCAGAAGGACATCCTCCTTAAATATCTTGGCCGAGTGAGAAAAGAATACGGGTTGGATATATTAACCCTTACCGATGAGAGAGGAATAGTGATTGTCAGGACTCGTAACCCTGAGCTTGTTGGCGACGATCAATCTCAGGATGAAATCGTGAAAAGGGCTTTAAAACGCGAGGTACTGGCTCACCCCCAGATTGTTCCTCTAGAAGAACTCCTCAAAGAGGCTGAAGATCTGGCACATCAGGCCTATATGGAGTTTATTCCAACACCAAAGGCTGCTCCCCGGCCAGAAAATAAAGAGACCAGCGCCATGATGCTCAAAGCCGCTTCATCCATCGTAGATGAAAACAACGCTTTCCTTGGCGTCCTCTATGGGGGAATACTGCTGAATCGCAACTATGAGATCGTCGACCGAGTCAAAGAAATCGTCTACAAGGAAGAAAAATACAAAGGGCGGGAAATTGGAACAGCCACCATCTTCCAGCATGATTTGCGGATCTCTACCAACGTTAAAAACGAAAATGGCCAAAGAGCCATCGGCACCAGAGTCTCAAAGGAAGTTAACATCGCTGTGCTTCAAGAAGGCAAAGCCTGGATCGACAGAGCCTTTGTGGTCAACGACTGGTACATCACAGCCTACGAGCCCATAAAAAACATAGACAATGAAATTATCGGAATTCTTTATGTGGGGATGCTTGAAAAACCCTACATCGACACAACGAACCGAGTGATGCTGACCTTCACCATTATTGCTTCCCTCTGCGTGGTGCTCCTGCTGGTGCTTCTCTATTTTTCTACCACCAAAATCATCAACCCACTGCAAAAAATGGTGGAGGCTACTAAAAAAATCTCCAGGGGAGATTTATCCCATAGGGTTGAGGTGAGTTCCAAGGACGAAATCGGCTACCTTGCTGAGTCCTTTAATCAGATGACAGCGGACTTGAAAGCAGCCAATGAAAAACTCATTGAATGGGGAAAAACTCTGGAAAAAAAGGTTGAAGAGCGGACAGAAGAGCTGACCGAAATGCAAACTCACCTTCTCCAATCGGAAAAGCTGGCCTCCCTGGGAAAACTTGCAGCTGGAATCGCCCATGAGATCAACAACCCCCTGGGGGGAATCCTCATCTACAGTCATCTCCTCCTTGAAGATACAAGCAAAGACAGTCCTTATTATGAAAACCTGAAAAAGATTGTCAAAGAAACCTCACGTTGTAAGGATATCGTCAAAGGCCTTCTCGAATTTGCTCGTCCCAAAGAACCTGAAATGTCTCTCACTGACATCAACAAGCTTGTTAACCAGTCGCTCGCCATCATCGAGCATCAAGCGCTCTTCCAGAACATAAAGATCAGAAAACTCTATTCTTCTGACTTGCCCAAGATCGTAGCCGATAGAGCTCAACTCCAACAGGTTTTTACCAACATCATCCTCAACGCAGCCGAAGCCATGGAAGGAAATGGAATCCTCACCTTATCTACGTCTCTGGACGCAAATGGACAGCATATTAATATTCAGTTTACAGACACTGGTCACGGCATCAAGGAAGAAGACCTACGAAGACTTTTCGAGCCTTTCTTCTCCACAAAGGAAGTGGGCCAAGGGACGGGATTAGGGCTGGCCATCAGCTACAGTATCATCCAGAAGCATCAAGGGACCATAGATATAACCAGCCAGGTGAACAAGGGCGCGACATTTATGGTTAAACTTCCAGTCAATAGAAAAGTGAAACATGAATGAACCTGCAAATATTCTAATCATCGACGACGAGGAATCCATTAGAGATTCCTGCTCTCAAGCCCTTCATAAGACAGGTTATCGAGTCAAGGCAACAAAGGATGCCACTAATGGCTTAAAAGCGTTCAAGGATGAATTCTTCCACCTCGTTCTCCTTGACCTGAAATTGCCCGGCCTTAACGGTATGGAAGTCCTAAGCCAAATAAAAGAAGAAAATCCGGAAACTCCAATTGTCATCATTACCGGCTTTGCCTCTATCGAATCAGCAGTCGAGGCCATGAACCGGGGGGCGTGTGATTATGTAGCCAAGCCGTTTAGCCCTGAACAATTGCGCGTTGTGGTGAAGAAAGCTCTGGACAGCCGAAAAATCTATTTTGAAAACCTCTCTCTCCGTAAGGAACTCGAAGGGATGACTGAATTCGATATGATTGTCGGTAAAAGCAGTCCCATGCATCAGATCATGGATATCGTCAAACGGGTAAGCGTCTCTGACAGCACCGTTCTCATCACTGGAGAAAGTGGGACAGGAAAAGAGCTGCTTGCCCGGGAAATCCACAAACACAGCTTTAGAAAAAATGCTCCCTTTGTGGTTGTCGATTGCGGAGCATTGGTGGAGACTCTCTTTGAAAGCGAACTTTTCGGACATGTCAAAGGCTCCTTCACAGGAGCGTACCAGACAAAGCACGGACGGTTTGAAGTGGCCAACGGAGGAACCATCTTCCTGGACGAAATCAGTAACATCAGCCTCAATATTCAGGCCAAACTCTTAAGAGTAATCCAAGAAAGAGAGGTCAATCGAATTGGAAGTACGAAGTCCATCAAGGTCGACGTGCGTATCCTGGCAGCCACCAATGAAAATCTGACAGAGAGTGTGCGTGAAGGAAAATTCCGAGAAGATCTTTTCTACCGTTTGAGTGTTGTCCCCATCCATCTCCCTCCTCTTCGAGAAAGAAAAGAAGATGTTCCTCTTCTTGTGGACCACTTTCTCAGAAAATACAATAAAAAGGCAAAGAAAAAGATCAGAAAAATATCGCCAGCAGTGAAAAAGGCTTTGATGGAATACGACTGGCCAGGGAATATTCGTGAGCTGGAAAACACCATAGAAAGAGCCGTGGTGCTTTCACGGAGCAACGAGATCAAGTTGGAAGATCTGGTTTATCACGGCATCGGCTCAAGCCTCACGCTTTTGGATCCAGTTGGAGGAAACTATAAGACTCTGGAAGAAATTGAAAAAGAGTACATAAAACTAGTCCTCCAAGCTCAATATGGAAACAAGAGCAAGACGGCAAAAATCTTGGAAATTGATCGAAAAACCCTCCTGGCAAAAATCAAGAAATACAATATTCAATAATTGCACGATTTTTCCCACTTAAGATACCTTTATAAAAATCCTCATTTTTTCCCTCGAGCGACAAGAATGAGAATATACGTCATTCCCTGTCAGACTGAAACCCATCATGTTTATAGATGATGAATAATCGGCCGCCTCTTCAACAAGACACCATATATCTAAAAGGTATGTCAAAATTGAACAGCAGGTGGGGAAAATTCACCTATTCTCCGAGCCTGCTCGACGAAAATAATAAAACTTGGCTCAACCACATCTTTTTATTTCCTTTTGATTCAATAGGTTAGAAAGATTATGACTTTTTAGGGCAATCGGCATATAATTTGCATATTTTATAATGTTAAATTAACCTGCATTATTCATGAATAATCCAGGTTAATAAATCTACACAAGGAAAAAAAATGAGAATTATTAAACTTGAGAAGAAAAATCTATTTCCCTTTTTGAAAATCGTTTCTGAAGATGCTGATCTCTGGGCACCGGTCAGAAAGTACAAAGACAGACATGTTTTCAGCCTCATCGAAGACTTTTCTCAAATCGACCTCCGTTACACAAGAACCATCATCCCCCCCAGAAAAATCATGCTTCCTTCATCCCTCGACATGTATACTGCCACAGAAAAAAGATATGATGTAAATTTTTCTCATGTCTCAAAAAAGATTCTATTCGGCATACATCCATGCGATATCCACGGGCTACTCATCATGGATCGTTTTTACAGTCAAATCTTCGATGATCCCTATTATTCACAAGCAAGGGCGGATACCCTCATCCTAGCCCACTCTTGCTGGCCTGATGAATATTGTCTGTGCAAATCCACCCATACCCATATCGTGGAAGAGGGCTACGACCTGTTTTTCACTGATCTCGAAGATTACTATCTCGTCTGGATCGGATCAAGCCAGGGAGACGACCTTATCAGGGCAAAACCTGAATTCTTTGATGAAAATCTTACCGATAAGGACATACAGAGCTTCATGGATTGGGGAGAGAGAAGGGACAAGGCTTTTCAAACAGAAATAAACTTTGCTGCGATGCCCGATCTGATGGAATTGAAATACACCCATCCTCTCTGGGAAAAGCTAGGAACAGCCTGCCTGGCCTGCGGCAGTTGTACCAACGTCTGTCCTACCTGCAACTGCTATAACGTAACAGATAACCCTGTCCTCAACGAGGAAAAATCCATCATTACCCGCCAATGGGATGCCTGCACTCTTGAAAGTTATTCAGAAGTGGCAGGAGGAGAAAACTTCAGGGAAAAAAGATCTGACAGGCTGAAACTCTGGTATACGCATAAATTACAAGCCTACGTCTCCAAATATGGAAAACCCGCATGCGTGGGTTGCGGCCGCTGTCTTGTCACCTGTCCTGTTGATATCAATGTCAAGACAGTAGGCGATGCTCTGGAAGGTAAAGATGTGGATGCTTTTTGGAATCGTCTAAGCCGAGAGGTGACAAAATGAACGAGGCAAATAAATCTTTAATCCTCAACAACCCATTTATTCCTGAACCGGCGAGAATCGTCCGTACATACTACCTCACTGAAGATGTCAAATTCTTTCAAGTTCGGATAGCTAAGATGGAAAAAGCCCTTTCCTTCGATTACAGGCCAGGACAGTTTGCCATGATTTCTGTTTTAGGCGCAGGAGAGGCTCCCTTCTCTATTTCTTCAACTCCCTCCCGGCCAGGACTGCTGGAATTTTGTATCCGCAAAACTGGGGTGGTCACCAATGCTATATTCAGGTTAAAAGAAAATGATCTCATCGGACTCCGCGGGCCCTATGGCAACGGCTTTCCTATAGAAAAGATGATCAATAAGGATGTTCTGATTGTCATGGGCGGCTTGGGAGCAGCCCCCCTCCGTTCTGTTCTGCTTTACAGTTTGGATAACCGCGATCTTTTTGGAAGGGTTATTCTTCTCCATGGAGCCAAAAGACCTGCGGAAATGATTTTTCGTGAGGAGTTTTTTTCCTTAAAGGATAGAGATGACCTGGAATGTCTTCTCGCCGTGGACGGAGATGATACCGGAGAGTGGAAGGAAAAAATCGGAGTGGTGACCACTCTTTTTCCTCATCTTAAAGAAATCGAACCCTCAAACACCTATGCTATCGTTTGTGGCCCTCCGGTGATGTATAAATTTGTCCTAAAAGAACTTGTCAATCTGGACATACCCAAACACCAGATTCTGATGACTCTGGAGAGAAGGATGAAATGTGGCGTGGGAAAATGCGGACATTGTGCCATAGACTACATCTACACCTGCCTCGATGGACCTGTTTTCACCTACTGGAATGTTATCCACATGAGAGAGCTTATTTAAGGGGAAAGAAATGACAAAAGACAAGATAAAAATCGGAATTTACGAACTCACTGGGTGCGCAGGAGATGCCCTGCTTATCCTCGATTGCGAGAAGGAGCTCGTGGATATATTCAAAGCAGCTGACATCCAGTCTTTCTCCATGGCAAAAAGCGACAATATCGATGGAGAACTGGACCTGGCTCTTGTAGAAGGCTCCGTCTCAACAGAAAAAGAAGAGGAAGAGATTGCAGACATAAGAAAACGAGCAAAAATAGTGGTGGCCATCGGGATATGCGCAAACTTCGGGGGGATTCAAGCCAGGTTTCTTGATCAAAAAGAATGGGAAAACAACTTCAAAAAAGTCTATGGTGATTTGGAAATGACGCATACCAAACCCGTCCATTCCAAACCTATCGATGCTTACATCAAGGTGGATTATTACCTTCCTGGCTGTCCCATCGGGAAAGATCAATTTCTCAATTTCCTCACCCGCATGTTGAAAGGAAATCCTCCAGAAAAATATCCTCGTCCTGTGTGCGTCACCTGCAAATTTAACCAGAACGATTGTCTCCTTAACAGGAATATCCCCTGTCTGGGACCGCTGACGGCCGATGGTTGCGGCTCAGTCTGTATCAATCACAATCTCCCCTGTGTCGGCTGTTGGGGCCCTGTGGAAGGGGCCAATTACACTTCTGAGTTTTACCTCCTGCTAGAAAAAGGTTTCGATCTTGAGGCCATCAAAAAAAGAATGGCCAACTACGCAGGGACGAGAATCACTGGATTCTTTGATCAACTCAATAAGGAGAAGCCATGAAAACAATCAGCGTTGATCACCTCTGTCGGGTGGAAGGCAATGGAGGTATATCTGCCACCATTGACGGCAAAGCTGTAACCGGTGTCAAGTTTTCTATATACGAAGGTCCCCGTCTTATTGAAAGACTGACCATCGGAAGAACGCCAGAAGAAGATGTCAGCATTTCCCCTCGGATCTGTGCCATCTGCACTCTTTCCCATAAAAACGCCGTTATCCGGGCTATGGAGAACGCCCTCTCTATTCAAGTTCCTCCAAAGGTGACTCTCCTGAGAGAGCTGATGCATATGGGAGAATTCATCGAAAGCCACTCTCTTCACGTTTATTATCTTGCTCTTCCCGACTATGTGGGCTTCCCCAACGCGATTGCTATGGCATCTAAATTCGACCTTGAAGTTAAGATCGCTCTCGAAATGAAGAACTATGGCAATCATATCATGAAAACCATCAGCGGACGCTATATCCACGGAGAAAATCCTGTAATCGGGGGATTCGGAAAATTCCCATCAAAGGAAGAGCTCCTTTGGATTAAAAACAGAGCGATCCAATTCATGCCATTTGTCTTTAAAACAGTGGATCTCTTCTGCGAGATCGAGTATCCCGAAATTCCTGAAGCGGCGACCCTCTATGCCTGCTGCGAACCGGGCAACAATGCCTACGGGTTCTGGGGAGATGAAATCTTCCTCTCCACAGGAGAAAAAATATACAAAGACGATTACAAAAAGCTGACCAACGAATTCATCGTCTCCCATTCTTATGCCAAGCGCAGCCGATACAAAGGAGAGCCTTTCTCAGTGGGAGCTCTCGCCAGGGTAAACAATCTGGGAGAGAGGCTGAAAGGTGAGGCAGGAAAGAAGTATGAGAAATATTTCAATTCCCGCTGGAAAAGCAATCCTCTTTTCATCAATGCTGCGCAGGCTCTGGAAATCCTCTATTGCTTTGAGAGGATTCCTCCGCTTGTCGACGAACTTCTCGAATACCAAGAGGATCCGGCCATCGTTCAATACACCTCTAAACAAGGAAAAGGAACTGGACTCGTCGAAGCGCCACGGGGCCTGCTCATCCACCACCACGAAGTAACTGATGGACTAGTCTCCTTCGCCGACATTATCACACCAACCGCCATCAACGCAGAAGACATCGAAAGGTATTGCTACATCGCAGCTCAAAAACTTCTGGATAAAGGGCAAGAAGACAAAATCAGAGACAGGATGGATCTGATTGTCCGTGCTTATGATCCCTGTATCAGCTGTTCGGCCCACATGGCCAGAGTAGAAAAAGCTCCTGAAGAAGATTGGAAAAATAAGCTGCGTCAGATAAAAACATCCTCCTCGCCTCTTTTCGTCGGAATCGGCAATCCAAACCTCTCTGATGACGGCGCTGGCATCGCCCTTGCCCGCCGACTGAGGAAACAGGGGAGAGAGGATATTATTCTGGAAGAGGAAATAGAGGAAAAAGGAATCCCCAGAGAAAAAAGAAATAACCGTTCCCTTATCTTCCTCGATGCTCTAGATTTTCAAGAGACACCTGGCAAAGTGAATCTCATCCCCCTCTCTTTTGTTCTCCAGAATGCCACCCTGAGCCATAAATTTCTGCCTTTTCTCAAAAGTCCTATGAGCAACGAACAGCTGAAGAACTCTTTCATCCTGGGTATTCAACCTGAGTCGATCGATCAGGGCAGGAAAATTTCCTTATCAGTCCGATTAACTTTGGAAAAGATACTGGAAGTGATACAGCAATGATTCCTGTCGCAGAATCAGGGAACTGTACTGATCTTCTGAGATCGGTAATGTGTCCCTTGACTTCCTCAAGCTAGCTATTTTTGTAACACAAATGGGGAATAATTCCTCACTTGGAAAGAGTCCTGCTCAACCGATTAAGCCTTGTCATTCCATTATCGTTTTATCTTATTTGTTTTCAATAAAATAATGTTTAGACACTTGTGCCCGATTCCTGTCGCAAATGGCACATTAATTGCATTTATTGCTATGTAAGGAACTGACCAGTGACTGACGCTGAGAAAAGGATTTTAATCATAGACCCAGATGAGAAGCAGAGAAGCCAATTGTCTTCTTTCTTGAAAAAAGAAAGCTACTATGTGGAAACTGGCAAAGGTCTCCAAGATGCGGTAAAAAAAGTATCAGAAGGCTGCTTCAACTGTTTAATCATGGATGTCAAGCTTCCGGAGATCAAAGGTTATGAGGCTGTTCCCATCATCAAGAACATCGACCCCAACATAAAGATCATCATGACCACAAACAGGAACACCAAGAAATTGGAAGCTAAAGTTAGGGAACAGGATATCTTTTTCTACTTCATCAAATCTTTCGGGAAAGAAGAATTAAAACTGGCCATCAACAATGCTTTTTATAAATAAGGAGGAAAAAAATGGATAAAGCGAGAGCAAAAATCTTAGTCATCGATGATGACCCGGACTTCTTGGACGCTGTCACTCCCATTCTTCAATCCGCCCTTTACGAGGTGGTGACCGCTGCCAATCCAGAGGAAGGGAAGAAAAAAATCTTTGACAAAAAGCCTGATCTTATCCTGCTCGACATCATGATGGACAGCCTGTTCGACGGATTTTCCCTGTGCCACAGCATCAAAACCTCCAAGGAATTCAAGGAGTTCAAAGACACGCCCATCATCTTTGTCTCTGCTGTGAAGGAAAAGACCGGCTCAAGATTTCAGTTCAAAGGAGAAGAACAGGGGCTAACAGGACCCGACGACTACATCGATAAGCCCGTAAAACCCGAAGATCTCCTTGCCCGTATTGAGAGGCTTCTCAAGAAATGAGAAGAGGTAAAAAAAGGAAGAAAGAATCGGAAATACAAGGCTATTTAGGTCCAAAAGAGAAGGAATTAAGAGGGTCATTCCTTCTCCAAGTTGCTAACATACCTGGAGGAGAAAGCATCAAAAAATGCATTCAGTGCGGGACCTGTACGGGTTCCTGTCCTGTAAGCTACACCATGGATATCACTCCTCGGGAGGTGATCGCTCTCTTCCGGGCCGGAGATATGGAATCCATCCTCTCCAGTCGAACTATCTGGATTTGCGCCTCCTGCTATGCCTGCACCGTCAGGTGTCCCCAGGGAGTCAAAGTCACAGACATTCTCTACGCTCTCAAGAGGCTGGCCATCGAACAAAAGATTTACCCCAAGAGATTTCCTGTGTATGCTCTATCAACATCATTCGTCACCCTCAGCAACCAATACGGCCGGAGTTATGAGCTAGGTCTCATACTTTACTATTTCCTAAAAACAAACCCCTTCAAATTAGGGGGGATGCTCCCCCTCTTTCTTAAATTATTCCCCAAAGGCCGTATCGGGCTACTCCCAAAAAAAATCAAAGGGGGAAAAACGTTTTCTCGGATTCTCAAAGAGGCAGAAATCATGGAGATGATCGTTCCTGTTCAGGAGGCCTGAAAAACAACCCTATCTTGAAAGCCAAAGTGGATCAAGCCCTCAAAAAAGATAACCTCAAGTACAATCTCACCCTAAGGGTACGTCATCCTCTGTAACGCCATAGAACCCCAGCCTGATGCAGAAAAAATTCAACGGCTCTTTGCAATCAGCCGAAGCCCCTATGGAGCCATCTCATTTGACGAAGAAAAAGAAATTTCCAAGGTCAATGAATCGCTCTGCAAGGGTTGTGGAACCTGTGTGGCGCCTTGCCCCTCATCAGCAGCAACAGCCCATCATTTCACCGATGAACAAATTTTTGCTGAAATCGAAGGGGTTTTGAAGTAAAATACACTGATAGCAGGCTTCGCTCAGTACCGGTTCAAATCCCTAAGAGGTAAAACCATATGAACAGAAATAAATCCCGCATTCTTGTCATCGATGACGAAGAATCGATGCGTGACTCCTGTGCCCTGATCCTGTCCAAAGAGGGCTATGAACCGGAATTAGCCGAAGACGGCACAATCGGCCTGGAAAAAGCCAAGGATTTCAAACCCGACCTTGTTCTCATCGATCTCAAAATGCCTGGTATCAGTGGGATGGAAGTCTTGGAAAAAATCCAAGAAATCGATCCCTATATCATTCCCGTCGTCATCACAGGATATGCCACAGTCGACTCGGCTGTTGAAGCCATGAAAAAGGGAGCCTACGATTTTATCCCTAAACCCTTTACTCCTGAACAGCTCCGGGTCATTATCAGGAGAGGCCTAGAGAAAAGAAAACTCCTCTTGGAAACGGAGTCCTTGAGGAGAGAAAAAAGACTGATGGAAGAAAATTTTATCACCATGGTCACCCACCAGCTACGGAGTCCTTTAGTGGCCATCGTCCAGTATTTCGAGGTGATTCTGGCTGGTATGGTGGGCAAAGTAGAAGAAAAACAAAAGGAGTTGATCTTAAAAGCCAAAGACCGCCTGGAGGCCCTGTTGCAATTGATCAATGACTGGCTGGATGTTGCCAAGCTAAACGGAGGAGAAATCATAGAAAAGGGGAAATCATTCCCTCTGAAAAACCTCTTAAAGAAGCTTGTTGATTTCATGCACCCTTATGCCAAGGAAAATGATATCTCTCTTGAACTCAAGCCTATTTCTGGATCTGCCTCTATCCATGGAGACGAAGAAAGTCTGGAACAGGTTTTTTCCAACCTGATCAGCAATGCCATCAATTACAACAAGCCAAAAGGTTCGGTTACCATTTCTGTCAAAGAAGAAAAGGAGTTCATAGCAATTGAAATAAGGGATACAGGTATTGGAATTGCTAAAGAACATATACCCCTCATTTTTGATCAGTTCTACCGGGTGAGCCGGAGCGAGAGCCAAAAACACAAAGGAACAGGCCTTGGATTGACCATTGCTAAAAAAATCGTAGACACCCATGGCGGCTCTATTCAAGTCTCAAGCGAACTGGAAAAGGGCAGCACTTTCACCGTCCTCCTTCCTAAATCTAAAAAAGAAAAAAATTAGCCTGCTCCGACATTTTTCTCTTATAAAAATGAAAACGCTTGTCCTGGGAATAGGTAATGAATTGTACGGCGACGACGCAGTGGGCATCCATGTTATCCGTCATCTGAAGAAAGAGCTTCGGACCGAAAAACAGGGCTCAACCTGGCTTAAACACGTAGACTTTGAAGAATGCAGCCTCTCCGGACTCTCCCTTCTGGATGTTGTGGCGGGCTATGACAAACTCATCATCGTCGATACGATCAAAAAGCCTCATCCTCATACTGGCCGCATCCATCTTCTCGAGAAAAAGGACCTGAGGCATATCCCCGGTCCCTCTCCCCACTATGTCTCTGTTCCCCAGACTTTGGAAATCGGGGAAAAGCTGGGCCTCAAAATGCCCAAAGAAATCAGGATTATAGCAGTGGAGGCCAAAAACATATATAATCTCGGAGAAAACTTGACTCCAGAAATGAAAGCGGCCCTTCCTTCCATCGTCAGGGAAGTTAAGAAAGTCCTTAGAGAGTGATGAAATGGTAAAAAAAGAAATCCTTGTCCTAGAAGAGCTTCTTGGATCCAACAAGAAGATCGCCTCGGAAATTCGAAAAAAACTCACCAAAAAGGGGATTTTAACCATCAACCTTCTCAGCTCTCCAGGCGCTGGAAAAACCACTCTTCTGGAGCGGATATCCGAGAAGTTGAAGCCACCCTACAAGATGGGTGTTATTGAAGGAGATATTGAAACAGAAAGGGACGCGGAGAGAATAAGGGCAAAAGGAATTCCGGCCTGGCAGATTCTCACTGGCGGAGCCTGCCACCTCGAGGCCAAGATGGTCGGCAAGATTTTCCCGAAAATTCCCGCAAACCTGGATTTTCTCTTCATCGAAAACGTGGGCAACCTGGTTTGCCCCGCAAGTTATGATTTGGGCGAAACGCTCAGATGTGTCCTTCTCTCTACTCCAGAAGGAGATGACAAACCGAAAAAGTATCCCAAGGCCTTCACCACCGCGGATTGTCTGATCATCACCAAAGCAGACCTCGTCCCTCTTCTCCCTTTTGATATTGAACGATCAAAAGAAGAAGCCTTAGAGCTAAATCCTGAACTCGAAGTCTTCATCACTTCTGCCCTCAAAGGCACAGGAATAGAAGAGCTGGTCAACTTCTTTCTCTCCTCACTCCAGACATTGCGGAAACAGTATGCATGAACTTTCCATCGTAGCCAACCTCTTTGAAATCCTGGAAGAGAAAGCCAGAGAAAAAAGAGCTAAAAAAGTCACATTAGTCAAACTTCGCGTGGGAGCCCTCTCAGGAGTCGTGTCTGAATTCCTGGAAACCGCCTTTGATATCTACAAAAAGGACACCATCGCCGCTGAAGCCATTTTGAAGATAGTAGATATCCCCCTCAAAATAGAGTGCCAAAAATGCCACAAAAAGACGGTGAAGAAAGACTTTGTTTTTATCTGTGAGCACTGTGGATCCAGGGAACTGAAGATGCTACAAGGGACAGAGTTGCTCCTTGAAAAGATGGAACTGGAGATTTGAAGCAGAGAAGAAAGCATTTTTTTCGTTAAGGGTGAGCGTGGGGGGTCGTCAGCACGCTGATTTTCCCCAGCGAGAAAAATCAGCTCCCGTTCGGACTTCGCTCTTCTCTCCTGCGGAGAGAAACCATGCCCGCTCAGTCCTCACAGGGGCTTCCTCACCCCCCGCCCTCACCCTCTTCAATCCATCAAATAAATCTAAATTCATCACGATTTTGATTATAGTTAAGAGAATAGGAATCTCTTGTTTTTAAAACCACAGTTGTGATAAATTAGCCACATGCAGAATCTCGGGGAAAACAAATGAGTATTCTGGAAATAACACTTAAACTTCTTCTTGCCGTCGGGTTAGGAGGCCTGATAGGCCTAGAAAGAGAAACCAGCCAAAAACCAGCGGGCTTCAGGACAAACATCCTCATCTGTGTAGGCTCGACCATGGTTATGATCGTATCAGGGCTCATTCTCCAGGGAAAAGAAGGAAGCGGGGGAGATCTCACCCGCATCGCAGCAGGAGTAATCACAGGCATCGGTTTTATCGGAGCCGGGACAATCATTCAAGCCCAAGGCGCCGTGGTTGGCCTGACCACAGGAGCTACCCTTTGGGCAGTGGGAGGGCTGGGAATCGTTATCGGAGCCGGTTACTATCTTCCCGCCATCATTTTCACCGCCATCATCATCCTGACCTTAGTCATTTTCCGACAGATCGAAGGACAATACATGAAAAAATCAATTTACCGTTATCACCTTAAGGCAAAATATTCAAAAGATGTCCTGATTCATATCAAAAAACTGGCCCTTCACGAGGGAATAAAATTCCGGGAACTTGCCCTCAAGAAGGAAGGAATCTTCTCTGTTGTCGATTTTTCCTTTACTGCCGCAGAAGAAAAGGAACAGCGATTTAACCAGGGACTTCTGGATATCGAAGACATTCAAGAAATCAAGATTGACTGAAGATCATCTTCTGATTGCCACCACAAATCGATCAAAAGCCAAAGAGATTCAGGCTTTCCTTACTCCCCTCCCCATCAAGATTTCCCATCTTGGCACTGTTCGCTTGGAAATAACATTTCCGGAGAACAAACACACCTTCATGGAGAATGCCCGAGATAAAAGCCTCTTCTACAGCCGATTTTGGCCCGGACTCACCCTGGCTGAAGATTCAGGACTGGAAATCGAACACCTGGGAGGAGCACCTGGAGTTTTATCAGCCCGATTTTCAGGGCCTCAAGCCACTGATGAAAAAAACATTCAGAAAGTACTGGAATTGATGAGAGAAGTTCCTGCCCTAAGGCGGAAGGCCCGCTTCGTCTCTGCTCTTGTCCTATCCCGAAAAGAAAATGTGCTCAAGGAAATCACAGAATGTGTGGAAGGTGTCATCGCCATTGAGAAGAAAGGCCGGTACGGATTCGGTTATGATCCAATTTTTTGTTATCCACCCCTTGGAAAAACCTTTGCTCAGCTTCGGCCTGAGGAAAAAAATAAGATCAGTCATCGTGGCCAGGCACTTAAGAAATTGAAAGAATTCATCACCGACTATCTTAAAAAATCTCCTGCTCCAAGATAAATGGGAGAGGAGAAGGGAATTTTTCCCTTCTCCTATTCGGCTTTCGCTCCAACTGTAATAAGATTTTTTATCCTTTCAAACGTCCTCTCACCTATTCCTTTTACCTTCATGATCTCTTCAATCCTCTTGAACTTTCCATGTTCCTTCCGGAAGTCGATGATTCTCTGGGCCACATTGGGGCCGATTCGAGGAAGCTCCTGCAGTTCTTTAGCCGATGCTGTGTTGATATTGATCTTGTTCCCGCTGGCTTTTGAAGCGGGCTGAGCAGAAAAAGCTAAAAAACAGGAAAGCAGAAAGCCGATCATCACGCTGAAAACCAAGCCTTTGACCTTTAAATCTTTCATGGTTACCTCCTTTCGCTTATCGTTATGCAACATTCAGGCCATCCAAGGAAATTCATATCTTATTTAATTTCAATCTATTACAGTTGATCCTGGGTGGGAGAAAGTCAACGATTGTTCACAAGGCAGGGTTTTAGAGGACAACCCGAGTTTGCGATATCTTTATGGAGAGAGGCAACTCTTCTTATGAAAGGCAGCCAGCCTTCTCTTAGGAACGGGGATGGCTTTTGCGGTAAACATCCAGCAATTGTCTTAGATCGATATGGGTGTATTTTTGGGTGGTGGCCAGGCTCTCATGACCCAAGAGTTCCTGGATTACCCTCAGATCAGCTCCCCGACTTAAAAGATGTGAGGCAAAAGAATGACGGAGGGAATGGGGGCTTATCTTGCGCCGAAGCGCAGCTCTCCGAAGGTACTTATCCACGATCCTCTCTACCGACCGAGCCGAAAGCCTCATACCGCGGAAATTCAGAAAGAGTGGTTCCTCCTCGATTCTTCCCTTATTGATCAGGCTTCTCTTAGGAATATAAGCCCTCAAACTCTCCTCTGCCTTCTTCCCAAAGGGCAAAAGCCTCTCCTTCTTGCCTTTTCCCCTGATTATGATCAACCGCTCGGCAAAGTTCATGTCCTCCAGGTTCGTTCCTACCAGCTCTCCCACTCGAATTCCTGTCGCATAGAGCAACTCCAGAAGAGCTTTGTCTCTCAAGTCCAAGATTCTTTCACTCTTGTGGGGCAAATCTAAAAAATGGCTCATCTCCTCCTCGGACAAAAAGGAAGGAACATGTCTTTCCTGCTTGGGAGTGGCCACCGCTCGGGCAGGATTGTCTTCCAGCCAGCGTCTCTTCAAGCAAAACTGGAAAAACGAACGGATGGATGCCAGTTTGCGGGCTATGGTAGATCTTTTGTTTTTCCTTTCATGGAGTCTGGCCAAAAAACCACGCAGGATAAAATTGTCTATTTCCTTCAAGGCCACCTTTTTTTCTTCCAGATAATCGGCCAGCTGGTCGAGATCTCTTCGGTAGCTCACCACTGTATGGGGAGAAGCGTTCTTCTCATATCGAAGATGGTCAAGAAACGCCTTAAGCTCCTTTTTCATGGTGACTCACTCATTTTAGGGAGCGAAACCATTTCCAAAAACCTTATCCTTGTTCAGAAGAGTCAGGTTCCTTCTCCCAGATCCTCTCCTCCTCTACTTCCTCCTTGTAATCACATCTCTCGTTACTACAGTATAGATAAGGCTTTCCTTTTATTGTGTGTCTGCGGAGGATAAACGCCTGGCCGCATTTGGGACAGGGGCGCGCTAAGGGCTCATCCCAAGTGGCAAATCTGCACTTTGGAAAGTTGCTACAACCGAAAAAGATTTTCCCTTTTTTGGTCTTCCTGCGGACTATCGTTCCTCCACAACCTGATGGACAGGAAATCCCAGTATCCACTTTTTCCTTCTTGGTGTAGGTGCACTGGGGATAATTCGAACAGGCAACAAAGGTTCCGTATTTCCCTGAACGAATAACCAGGTTTGAGCCACAAACAGGACATTTCTCATCCAAGGGTTGGACTTCCCTCTTGAGCATGCTTTCTCTATACCTGCACTCAGGGTATCCAGAACATGAGCGGAAACGGCCGTATCGCCCTTCCTTGATAACAAGCTGACGTCCGCACTCAGGACAGACGTCCTCCACAGGTATGCCTTTGCCTTTTACTCCCTCACTTTTCATGGCCTCGCTTAAGTCTTTCTTCAACAGTGAATAATAAGATTTCAGATAGGTCAACCAATCCAGCTGGCCCTCGTTGATATGGTCAAGCTCCTCCTCCAGCCGGGCTGTGAATTCAAACTCCATCAAATCAGGAAAATTTTTGATCAAATAATCGGTCACAAATAGCCCCAAATCTGTAGGGATAAACCTGCCCTTTTCGCTGACCACATAAACTCGGTCCTGCAGAGTAGAGATGATGGGAGCATAGGTGCTGGGACGCCCGATTCCCTTTGCCTCAAGCTCCTTGACCAGACTTCCTTCGGTGTATCGAGGCGGAGGCTGAGTGTAATTCTGCTGAGGATCCAGCTCAAGAAGCCTCAATTCCTCTCCTTCCTCTGCTTTGGGCAAAATTTTTTCTTCTTTTTTCAACCTCGGATAGAGCGCTAGATAGCCTTCAAACTTTACCACTTCCCCTTTGGCCGTGAACTGGCAGTGAGAAGCTTTGATCGAAAATTCCGTCTCTTCGATCAGGGCTGCATTGATTTGAGATGCGATAAAACGATTCCATATCAGGCTGTAAAGTCTATGTTCTTCATTTTTAAGATAAGGTTTCACTGCCTGGGGAGGAAGAAAAATGGTGGTGGGGCGGATGGCTTCATGAGCATCCTGTGCTTTTTTCTTATTCTTATAAATGCGAGCTTTCTTAGGAAGATAAGCAGGACCAAAACTTTTCTGAATATATTTTCGGGCCTGGGAGAGAGCTGCATCAGAAACACGAACAGAATCCGTCCTCATGTAAGTGATTAAACCAACCAGTCCTTTATCCCCGAGTTCCAGCCCTTCATAGAGCCTTTGTGCGACAGCCATAGTCTTTTTCACAGAAAAGCGAAGAAGACGAAAGCCATCTTGCTGGAGAGTGCTGGTGATGTAAGGGGGTGGAGGTGTTTTTTTCTTCTCCTGAACCTTGATCTTTTCCAGAAGAAACGATGATTGGCGAAGTTCAGTAACGACGGCGCTGGCTTCTTTTTCATTCTCTATTTTGGCCTTCTTTCCTCCGATCTTGCTCAGGGTAGCCTTGAATGAGGGAGGTTGACTTGCCTGAAGAAGGGCGGTAATCGTCCAGTATTCCTCCAAAACAAAATTTTTTATCTCCTTTTCCCTCTCGCAAATCAAGCGCAAGGCTATGGACTGGACTCGTCCGGCACTCAGCCCCTTTCCGATCTTTTTCCAAAGAAGAGGACTGATGAGATAGCCGACCAATCTGTCCAGGATTCTTCTGGTTTGCTGGGCATTAATCTTGCCCTGATCAATCTGTCCTAAATGGTCAAAGGCCTCCTTAATAGCTTTCTTGGTGATCTCATGGAAAAGAACGCGGCTGATGTTTCTATTCTCATTCCTCAGCACCTTGCTCAGATGCCAGCAGATGGCCTCTCCTTCTCTGTCGGGATCAGCAGCCAGAAGCACGGCTTCACACTGCTTGGCAAACTTGCACAATTCCGCTACTGTCTTTTTTCTTTCGGGAATGACTTCGTATTCAGGCTCAAAATCGTGTTCAACATCCACTCCCAATCTTTGCTTAGGTAGGTCGCGGATATGACCCATGGAGGCCCTAACCAGATACTGATTTCCCAGGTAGCGGTGTACGGTTCTCGCTTTTGCAGGAGATTCAACGATAACCAGACGCTTTGCCATCACCAGCTCCTCTGAAAATATTTTCCCGGAGCTTGGGTGATCAATCCTTTAAGCTCCAAGCTGAGCAAGATGGACAAGGCTTCGGAGACGGAAAAATCGCTCCTCTCCACTAAATCATCGATGTGAGTCAGGGAATCCGTCTTCAAGAGATCAAAAACCCCCCTCTCCTGAGGGTTTATGGCCGCAGGAACCTCCTGCTTCTTTTCCTGTGAGAGAAGTTGCTCCCTGAGAGGAGAAGACAACTCTTCGACAACATCCTCCCAATTTGTAACAAGTTTGGCCCCTGATTTGATTAACCAATTGGTTCCCTGGCTGAGCTCGGAGGTGATATTTCCCGGAACAGCCATGACCTCCCTGTTCTGCTCCAGTGCCAGCCGGGCCGAAATGAGCGACCCGCTTCTTCGGGCGGCTTCCACCACCACCAGGGCATGTGAGAGCCCGCTGATGATCCTGTTTCTTATAGGAAAATGAAAACCTAAGGGAGAAGCGCTCAGAGGAAATTCAGAGACAACCGCTCCTTTCTCCATGATTTTCTCGAAGAGAAACCTGCTTTCCCTGGGATAGAGGTTTTCCAGACCGGAACCCAGCACGGCGACTGTCTTTCCTCCCTTCAATGCTCCCCTATGGGCGGCAGAATCAATTCCTCTGGCTAAGCCGCTGACCACAACCATCCCCCTCGATGCCAGATCACAGGCCAACCTGGTTGTCGCAGCTATTCCATAGGGAGAGGCTTTGCGGGCACCGACTATGGAGACCGAAGGTCCTGCGAGCGTTTCCATCCTGCCAGCACCGTAAAGGACGACCGGAGGATCAAAGATTTCTCTAAGATAGGCAGGATATTTCTCCTCCTCCTGAGTCAGAATGAAATAGTCCTTTTTCCTGCAAATTTCAATCTCCTCGGAAGCCTGATCAAGAAGCGAAGACGAAATGAGCGCTTGGACATTGTCTTCTCCTATGCCCAAGACCAGAAGGTCATCTCGGGAAGCAAGGAAGACATCTCTTATTGAATGAAAATGATCGACAACCTTCTTAACAGCCCGTAAGTTATCAGTTAAGGCAAGGTTTAAAGCGACCCAGTAGAGTTTATTATCTGCCACCTTTAACCAGCACAACGGGAAGGGGGAATGGCAAAGATAGGAATATGGGCATAAGATATTACTTTCTCAGTGGTGCTTCCTAAGAAGAACCGTTCCAGCTTGCTTTGGGTACAGGTGGATATGACGATGAGATCATAATGATGGGTCTCGGCATAATCCACGATTCCTATGGAGGCGTTGACGGCTCTGTATATATCTTCGCCGACCTTCAGGCCCTTTTTCTCTCTTTTTTTCCTCTGCTTGAGTCTTTTGAGCACCGTGTTAAACATCTCATCCAGGACTTTTGGTGAAAATTCATAATCATGGAGTTCCAGAACATGGAGAAGAGTCAACTCCGATGCGCCCAAACCCAAGGCCAATTTCCAGGCAAAATCTCTCTCCACCTCCTCTTGATCAGAAAAGTCCGTGGGCACCAGAAGCTTCTTGAATTGAGGCTTCCCTGTCTTCTTTTTGGTCACCAAGATGGGTATCGGTGAATTCCTCAGAACCTGGTTAGCCACACTCCCGATAAAGAGTTTCTCTATGACCGATAACCCCCTTCTCCCGATCACGATGAGATCCGCCTTTTTCTCCTGGGCAGTCTCTAGGATCTTTTTGGAAGCGGTTCCCTCCTGAACAATGATTTCGAAGGGAATTCTCTTTGCTTTTTTTATGGACTCAAGCCTTTTTTTAGCTTCTTTCTTCATTGAATCCACTTTTTTGGCCAATTCTCCCTGGATGACCGAGCCCATGTTATAAAAGGCAGGAGTAAAATCAGGGACCACGTGGAGACCGATGAGGCGTGCCTTAAAGGCTTTCGAAAAAGCCTGGGCATAGAGCAAGGCCTCTTGGGCTTCATCTGAGAAATCAGTAGCCCAAAGTATGGTTTTCAAAAATTTTGACATCTTTCTCACCTCTTCCTGGTTATCTCGACGCACGCAACAAATATTTTAACAATAAAAAACAAAAACACAAGGAAATCCCTTTTCTATTTCCCGAAGAGAATCGACCCTTTGGTAAAAAACAAACCCGCGACCGCTCCGGTCATGAGGCAGGCAAGAGTAGCAGCCAGCAGTGCCCGGAATCCTAAGCGAGAGAGGGCTTTCAACCTTTTGGGCGCCAGGGCAAGGCGTCCGAAAAGAAACTTAGCTCCGGCTGTGGCACTATCCAAGACAACAACAACGATCTTATTCACAAAGAGAAAAAACCTGGTCCCCACTGGGACCATGAATATGAAAAGAGCAAACAAAAGCTGAAGGCTGATTCCCCAGAAAACGACCCGCCAGTTGATTACTCTCTTGTTAGAGGAGCAAAGCCAGGCGAATCCGGCCAGGACAAAAATCCCCACCAAGCTGACTAAGTTGTAGATTTCCATCCTTTCTTATCCTTATCCGGGTTCCTTATCTTGCTTATATCCTGAAACCAGTCGTTCCTGCGCCTCGATAAGAACTCTTTTTCGCGGTGATTTTATCCCGCTTATGATCCTTATTTGAGATGGGGGAAGGTCAAAGTAAGAGGCCAAGGCTTTGACCACTTCTTCGTTGGCCTTTCCCTTGGAAGGAGGAGAAATTACACTGATTCTATATTCTGAAGGTCCTGTCTTTTCGACTCGGC
The DNA here is from genome assembly GCA_964429795.1 of uncultured Eubacteriales bacterium. GTDB lineage: Bacteria > Acidobacteriota > Aminicenantia > Aminicenantales > Aminicenantaceae > CAYSCW01. Next base: position 6,646 of record CAYSCW010000035.1, on the reverse strand, counting down.
GCTTTCGAGCCCGCGCTTTAACCTTTATGGAAAGATAGACCCTCTCGTCTTCCGCCATCATAACTCCTCTTATAGAGACGTTTGGATGGACTCGAATCTATCAAAATTGCATGGTCTGCTCTCTCAGCAGTTGATGAGCGTACAGAGAAAGAGATTTGACCAGGAATGAATCCACAAATAAGATGACCAAAATCACAAGGATGGGGCTGATATCAATCCCTCCCAGTCTATAGGGAGGCATGATTCTGCGGAAAGGACGCAACACTGGCTCAGTCAAATAATAGAGAATGACATGGAGCTGGTAAAGGGTTGGAATATTCACCCAGGAAAGGATGGCCCGCAGAATAACAACCCAAAAATAGATCATCAAGAGAATGTGAAGTATCCGGGACAAAGCGTTCAGAAAGTTGGCCAAAAAAATCATGGAGAACAGCTAATCTATAATATCCTTGTATTTTGCAAAAAGCTCTTTGAGCTGCCTCTTAGTCACTACATAACCGCTCAAATACAAGGAGAGAGTTCCTCGATAAGGGTCGTTGGATTTAATCAAGACATATTCCCGGATCAATCCGTTTTTCTGGCGAGGCGGGATCTTTATCTCCACTACTTCCTCCTTCCCCGCTGGGATTCTAAGGGGGAAAGAGAGCTCCTTCCCGTCTCGATAAAATGTTGCATCCTGATGAGAACAGTCCACTTTCAATTCCAATTCGCCTTTGTTTCTGATCTTTGTCTTGGCTCGGATTTCCTCTGTATCCAGGATCAGACCGATGTCTATACTGTAGTGATCCAGGTCTATTCTCGGGCGAGGAGGAACGTTTATCCGGGCTGTGACTGTCAGTTGTTTTTTCGGATTTTGAGGATCATTGGTCTCTACATAGATGTATTTGCTGACCTCGCCTTCATACCCCTGTGTGTTGAAATCGACCTTTATTTCACCCGTCTTTCCGGGCTCAACCTTCTCCTCAGAGACAAGGGCAGCCGTGCACCCACACGAAGTCCGCACCCTGTTGATATGCAGGGTATCATCCCCTTCATTTCCGAAAGGAAAGACATGGGTCAGCATCTCTCCTTGATTTACTCTGCCAAAATCCCAGGACTCATGCTCAAATTTTATCTTTGGAGCTTTCTCTCCGAGAAGCGTGCTGGTGGAAATCAAAAGGAAAAAAAGAGCAAAAAGGAATGCTATCGCAGTTTTTTGTCTCTGAGAATCCGTCATGGTCTCCTCCTCAGAATTTTAATAAATATTAGCACTTTTTCCAAGAAACAGCAAAATCAGGATAGCATTTCCGTTTCCGTGATGATTTTGGGAACAGTCAGGTAAGCTGATTCGTCAGCCCACAAATTTTCCCCAGCGAGGATTGAGAGGAACCATGCCCGCTCGCCTGCGGATGACTTCCTCATCAGCTTACCTGACTGTTTAGAATTTGCCGATGCTTACTCTCGCAAAGTCAGATTCCTTGACAGAGGAAAATAGCTTATCTATAATTTGGAGAGAATTTTCGCCTATGAAGAGAAGAATTCTCATTTTACCCTTTCTTGTCCTCTTCTTCTTAGTCATGGACATCCTCGCCCAGGAAGTCCCCTATAAGTTGAAGGTGGTTACCGAACAGGCCAACATAAGGCTTAAACCTGATATCGGAAGCATCATCATCAAGCAAGTGCCCAAGGGAACCATCCTTAACTCATCGGGCAAGGAGGGAGAGTGGTATCAGATCCGAATAGAGACCGATGAAGAAGAGTCTGCCTCTGGCTATGTTCACGAAAGCTTGGTTGTGGTGATCAGTCCTCTTCCTCCGAAGGGAAAAGAAAAAGCACAGGAAGTCAAGGAGGTAACCTCAAAAGAAGAACCGACCGAAATCAAGGTTTATCCGACAATACCTCCTCCCTCTCCGCCTATCAAGCACCGGTTTGATCTCTCCCTCTCTGGAGGCATAGGTTTCATCAATGGTGGAGACCTAAACACAGGAACCCGGGGTCTGGCTGATTTCTACAGGGGTGCTCTTTCCTTAGAAGGAAGCGGAGAGGTCCGATCTGTGCGACTGAGTTATGTCTTTGGAGGAGAATTAAGCTTTTCTCTCTTCTCTGATATTTCTGTGGGACTGGGAGCAGATTTCTTTCAAGGCGAAAAGAAGAGTCAAGTGGACTTCAGGATGAACGACACCACCACTCAGAGTTTCATCACTCAACCCAAAATCCAGGCTCTTCCCTTGAGAATTTTTCTTGCCTTCTCCCCCTTCTCCTCATTTTACCTCAAGACCGGTGTGGAGTACTATTTTGCTGAATGTGTTTATCTGTATAGATTGGAGAGAGGGGAACTCTGGGAAGAACATCAGGGACAAGCTAAGGCCCAGGATCTTGGTTTCTTTGGTGGTTTCGGGTTTGAATGGAAGATATCCCCTCCTTTGAGTTTTGTCATTGAAGCCTTGGGGCGTTACGCCCGGATCACAGGGTTTGAAGGAAAGAACACCTACAGAGATTCCGAAGGCTCCCTTTCCACAGAAGAAGGAAAACTATACTTCTATCAGGGAATGGGAGGGGGCGATACAACCTATCCTCTTCTCTTTATCCGTAAGAACAAGCCAGCCGGCTCTGATGTCTCTGAAGTGAAGGAGGCTGTGGTAGACTTTTCTGGTCTTAGCCTAAAAGTGGGGATTAAAATAAGGTTTTAGGATTTTCGGAGAAGAACGATATGTTGAGCATGGAAAATTCTGAAGAGAGGAAAAACCTTAGCCACTGATAGGCCTGCCCGATTCACCTCCTGCTGAAATTCCTTCCTCGAGATCATGCTGATTCTCCGCTTGGTTTTCTTTATTCTTCTGCGCAGTTTTCTCTGGAGAGAATGAAGGAGGTTTCTTTTGTAGAAGGTAAGAATCACCCATTTCGAGGAGACAGTGGAGAACTCCTTGAGGATGAACTCGCGCTCTTCTTTTTTGTGAAGATGATGGAAAAAGCGCATGGAAACAAGGACAGTGAAGGCCTCACTCTTAAAAGGCAATCCCTTCTTGGCATCAGAGACAACCGCAGAATGAACCGCTCCCAGCGAACTCCTCTCTTTTGCCCGCCTGACCATATGGAAAGAAAGGTCACTGCTCACCAAAGCGGATCCTCTCTCCAGCAAGAGATCTGAGAAACGGCCATAGCCGCTAGGAATATCGAGGGTTATGTTCCCATCTTCATGAATCCCTCCCAAGATTCTTCTTAAAATCCTCTTTTCCCTCTGATCAACCAACTTCTGGTCGAGGCCCCGATACCTCCTTTTTTCGTAGTCCTCAACTTCATGTTTCAAAAAAGAGACGCTCGAAGGTTTCTCGCTCAGCATCTTTCTTTCACCTGAATCCTAGAAAGGAGGATGAAGGCTAATCAAAAAAAACATATTTCGGGCTTCCATCGATCTCCACTCTGTTTTCAAAACAGGAGATTTCTTTTCCATCTCGGTTGATCACCCTCACAATTTTTCTGGGAAAACGATATGCCACAGCACTGTTTCTTGACCAGCAGACAACAAAATTCTTTTTTCCTCTGGAAAAGGAAAAAAGTTCTGCCTGAGGGTGGTCTATCTTTTTCAAAAACGTGCTACCTTTCAGATGAGCACTCATGGCCTTCATGGCATAGAAGCCCGGTCTCTTCCTCCATTCTCCTCCTCTGCTGTCGACGAGCCCATAACCAGGAGCAACCAACTGCCACCAGTAAACCCTCTGAACAAACCCGCTGCACACACAAAGAATATAATAACGAACAAGATAATCAGCCTGTTCCTCCTCTGAAACATTGGGTTTTCCCGAAGCAGGAGAATATTTTCCTGTCCCTTTCAAAGGCCAGTTGACCTCAGTGATCCATAAATCCTGACTCCTTTTTGTGGACCCATCTACCACAGCTTTCAAAAGCGCTATTTTTCTGGATGTGTCCCATCCAAACTGCTTCTTCTCCGGGGCTCCCATCCTATCCACATAGAGCAGGGAACTGATTTTATCAAAGGTAACTTCAGCCAGGACAGCGGGATAGAGATGGAACTCAAAATCGATGACCGCCGGTCCCACGATCTTCACACCATATTTTTTGGCCAAATTCGCCGCCGGGCGAGCCAGTCTCAAATATTCCTTATAGTCCCAAACTCCCCATTTTGTCCGATTCCAGGCATGACCCACCTCGAAGAAGGACACGTGAGAATGGAACCGGGAAAAAACATCCTCCAAGAAGCTGCTCCAGCGGGAAGGAGAGATCACATCCCCTCTGTTCTGGAGTAAAGCCAGAGTCACTTCTTTATCTCGAGAGAAGAGAAGCTTTGAAAATTTCTGGCACTGAGCGAGGCCTGATGATTCCCATGAGAAAATCCTGATCAGTGTCTTTCGAACATCTATCTCATCGAGAAGTGATACAATCTCATCCTCCCTTCCCCCAAGGGGGGAAACAGAAAGAGAGAAGGGATCGTCTATCTGGACTTGCCCCTTATACATCTTTTTTCTGTATTTCCTGTAAAGGGTCAATACGGGAGCAGCTCTTCGGAGGTTAGAAGCGGCTAGGCTGAAATAGGTATCGGCGTGTCTGAAATGATGCTTGAGACGCTCTTTTCTGGGAGCGATGTTATGAGGTTGATCAGCATAAGGATTCCACTCGAACAAAAAATGCATCTTATTGAATCCTTAATCTTCGGGCTATTTGTCTGAGCCTGAGCTTTTTTTTCATCTTAATATACCATGAGTAACACAACTTGTGGAGACGATACCAGAGCCAGATGAATGTCTTTACGCTGTGGTTTCCCAAATAACGGGACAAGAAAAAGCGCTGAGCCCAGGGCGGAATACCCAATCGAATAAGATTCTTCACCCTGCTCAACAGGTTGATGTGTCTTTTCACCCGAATCCGATTGGTGTCGATCAAAAAAAACTGATAATGACTCTGGTTATTCTTCCTGACCAGGATGTTTCCGTCGGAAAGGTCTCGGTGGAGAATACACCTTTGGTGGCAATTGGAAAGACATCTGGCAAGGGCAAACAGCAAGGATTCAAGCTCCTGGGGGGGAAGGCTTCGGAACAGGGATCTGACTTCCTCCACTCCTTCAATCCTCTCACTCAAATAGTAGCTTCTTCGGAGAGAAAATCTTCTTCTTTCCTCCAGGTAAGCCACAGGAAAAGGTGTTCCAATCTCCCTTTCCAAGAGTCTGTATGCACCAGTCCACGCCTTCGAAGCTTTGCCAGGGAGAAAAATGCTCTTGAGTTTGTTTGCTCCTCGAGCACGGAACTCTTTGATAACGATATCTGCTCTGGTTCCATCTTTACGGGGAAGGGAAACAAAACCCACTCGATTGCGTCCTTCATGCAGAATTTCACAATCAAGGCCACTGAGAAGGTTCTCACAATTTGTGACAGCTTCCAGAAACCGAGGGTGATCATAGCTGGAATTCACTCTCCCCCTGAATGGGGGAAGCCACACAGATTGACCAAATTTTTGTTTCAATGGAGAAATCCTTGGGAGGAGAGATGAAGATGTCTCTCCAAAATATCTATAAGCATGCCTCCGATGGCCTCAGGCGAAAATTTCTGGCTCACCAGATCATACCCTCCTTCTGCTATTTTTCTTCTTAATTCAGAGTCTTTCTTTAGCTCAAGGACAGCCTGGGCCACCTCTGACGGATGGGATGAAGAACAGAGAAATATATCCTCTCTGTGGTGAAAAAACTCTTCTACGGCAGGAGTGCGGAGGGTAACAACTGCCTTTCCCATGGCCATGGCCTGAAAAATCTTGTGGGGAACAACTCTTCTCGCCTTCTCTCCCTTCCCAAAAATCCCCAAGCAAATGTCCGCCTGGGCAATTTGCTGAGGAAGAGATTCTTGGGGGAGCCATCCTTCAAAATGAACGTTATCCAAGCTCCATTGGGAAGCCAGTGCCTGGGACTCAGGCCTTGTTTGCCCTGAACCGATAAGCTTAATAAAGACAGAGGAATCTTCTCTGGACAGGATCCTCGCCGAATGGATGATGGTCTTGACCCCATGGAGAGGAAGGAAAGAACCGAAGAAAAGAACCTCAAACTTCTCTCCTCGCTGCCTGTTTTCATCTGAGACGCGTTGAAAAAGGTCGCTGTCATAACCCACCGGCAATACCTCCACCTTATCGTCGGGAAGCCTGTATTCCTGACAGTAATATTCCTTGTGGACATGGGTATCGGCTAAAACTAGATCAGAGAGTTTGAAAGCCCAAGAGTCGATTCTGAAGTTCCATCTGGCCTGCCAGGAATGAGGAGGTTTCCTCTTCCAGTCCAGTATCTTAGTCTCGAAGCGGGAAGCCAGAGGATCGAAGACCACCTTATTGCCTGCAAAAAGGGAGAGAAATTTCGCTAAAGGGACATCTTTCTGGCAAAACTCAGGGACAAAAAAGACATCATGGCCGGAAAGACACGACCCGGAGCGAAAAAAAAGCAGGGGATAACGCATCCATGATTTGTATCCAGGAGGGAGCCAGCATTCAGAAACAGCTATCCCGTGTGCCCTAAAGCCTTTTCTGATGACCGTGTTTCGCGGATAACGGGGATCGTAACCTCCCAGAAAGCAAACCTTCATTTTTTGCTTAAAATATCACTCCTCTCAACTCTCTGTCAATCTCTGGGAAGCATCTCCAAAACCGCTAAGCCGTAATAGTCAGGTAAGCTGAT
>CAYSCW010000034.1:0-29920 GCA_964429795.1 uncultured Eubacteriales bacterium | reverse complement strand
TAGACAAAGCCGTGCCCATCGACCAAATTTTGAGCATATCTATATGTTATATAAGAATCCTCTGTGGAAAATTTATAGAATAGAATGACAGTTAAGATAGATAGACCGATGAGGACCAAAAAATGAATCGTTATATCTTCTTTTTTACTCCTGAGCGTAATCATAGGAAACCTCTCTTAGCCTCAAGGAGAAATGGAAACGACAAACTGGAGAATACTCTCTGGCTTGATATTGAATCTTTTTAATAGATTATAATCTGATTTTTGGCAGCTGTCCGAGTGGTCATCATCAAATTGATAGAGTGTTAAGGATGGTTCTTTTGGAAGGGGGATTGTCTGGTCAATATCGATGGATATATTCCGAAATTTCTTTTTGCTTGGATTGATAATCGTAATCACAAGCTCTTTCCTGCTCTTCATGATAGCCAGTATTTTTAACTTTTTGAGAGGATTAATCAACTCCAGTTTTTTCTCTCCCAAGACTCCTCTAACCATCAATCGAAAGACAAAGAAAGACTTTGTTCTCTCAACTGAATTTGGATTGTCTAGATGAAAGTGAAGCACTCCCAGTCCTTTTTTAAACTCCTTTGGTTGAGCTGGGCCGAGATAGAAAGAGCCCAAGGCATTCCCGACCGTTTGAGAGTAGAGGATGAGAGCTATTCTTAGAGCCGTTTGCTGTTGAGTGATATCATGGTTTGGCCACCAGGCCCATTCGCTGTTGATGACACAATCTGCTATTTGAGGCGCATATTGAGATAACAATCGTTTTGCTTCCCTCAGTGTTTCTTCATCCTCTAAATTTCCGCTGACATTATGATAAGAAACTCCATCCAAATATGCGTTGCTCTGAGTAAGAACCTTTTCCAGCCAGGATCGATTCCAAGTCGCAAGAGCGGGACCGATGATTTTAGCATGTGGAGCAGCTTTCTTAATCCCTTGGTATGCATTTTGAAGAAGAAGGCTGTATTGAAGCGGGGTTATTCCTCCTCGAGGTCCTTGATAACCGGGGAGTAAAGATTCACCATCAAAATATCCTAAATCCGGCTCGTTGGTTATCTCGAAATACTGAGCCATTTGGGGCCAATTTTCTTCTATAGACTTGACTAAATAGAAACAGAAATCTTTCCAGATGCGAAGATGGTGAGAAGATTGAGTGAGAAGAGAGGGACTCCAGGTACTTCTGTAGGAGGGATTGATGCAGATGAGGACTTTCCAACCCAATTCACAACATCGCTGAAGCAGATAGGAATAGCTGGTCTGTTCACTCTTAGCCCAGGAGACTTCCCTGTTCTCCAAGCCCTTTTTAATCTGTTCTGACAAAGAGGCTTCACCATTGGCAGTCTCAGAGAGAAAATGCCTAATGGAAAAGCCTGTTCTTACCATGTTGATCCCGATTTCCTGTCCATAGCTATCCCAGGATGGAGCCTGGCTGTTCAACGGGCCCGCTCCTGCCGGGCCTCCGTCGACCCCTCCTCGCCCACTCCATCCGATATGCATGATTCCAGAGCCGATACATTTGTTTTTGACTATGATTTTTTTCATTGTACGTATGGTATGGGAAGTGAAAAAAGAGAGGGTGTTAATCTTGACTGGAAGTGCGATCCAGGTTATTCACTGCCGAGAGGCAAGAAGAAAATCTTTCCTTTTTGGGTTTCTCCTGTAGAGCTTAAAATAGGGCCCGATGTCGAGCCTGTAACCGCATCCAACCGAGTGAATTCATTAAAAAGGCTGTATCGTATTTTTTACGATTTTTTTGAATTTTTGGGTACAGATTTTTCTTGCGTAATGACTCTCTAAAGCCTTTCTTCCCTTTTCTCCCATTTTTCTTATTCTCTCTCTGTTGTTGAAGGCCCAGATGACGGCCTTTCTCAGCTTATCGACATGTGAAGGTTGAGCAACAATACCACAATGAAATTCCTCGACGATTTTATCTACTTCACTCTCTTTATCAACAGCTGCGATAAAGGGCCTACCCGAGGCCATAACTCCATAGACTTTTGAGGGGACTATGATTCCTTTCATTCCCTTTTTCAAGAGAATGAGGTGAATATGAGCAGCACTCAGAGAAAATTTCAGATCTTTTTTTTCTTGAAAAGTTATGAACTTTACGTTCTTCAGGCCCAGGGAGGAAGACATTTTCATGAGTTTTCCTTTGGAAGCCCCTTCCCCTACTAGAACAAACAAAATGTCTTGGAAGCTTTTGAGTAAATCTGCTAGATAAATAATATTTTCAAGATCCTGGGAGAGACCAATATTTCCAGAATACATCACCACAAACCTGCTCTCTAATGAATGTTTCTTTACAAACATATTGTCTTCCCGCTTGACAGGAAAAATCTTACTCGGATCTGCCCAATTCTCCACGACCTCAATCTTGTGAGGAGGGAGGAGATTTTCTTCTTCTAGCCTCTTTTTCATATCCCTTCCTGGAACTATGATTCTGTTTGCTTTGTGATAGAGAAATCCATTAACCACCTTTAATATTTTTGTGATTATGGGATTGGTCATTCTCCGATTGACAATGCCCGCATGAGGCCAAATATCCTGAGAGTAATAAATGAAGCTGCTATGGCGGATGCGGCTGTAGACATAGGCAATCGAAGCTAATAGCGGAGGGTCTGTTTCTGCAATAACGCAGTCCATCTTTTTTATGAAAAATGTCCAAAGAAAGCAGAGAGAAAAGTAGGAAAAAAGATTAACAAATCGGGCAAGCAGATATTCTTTTGGAAGTGTTGTATTGTTTATCCTCCAGATTGTAATATTCCCGAATCGCGTTTTAGTGATTAATCTTCTTTTTGTGACCTTTCTATAGAGAGGATTCCCACAAATCACATGGATTTCAAAGTCATTCTCGAGTTCCTGACAGAGTTCCGTCAGCAACTGACCAGTTGCTTCGACATCAGGATAGAATGACCGGTTCAAGAAGAGAAGTCTTTTTTGAGCAGACATGGGGCTAATTAAGATTCATATAGGCTTTATAAAGTCGGATGGCCTTTCTGAATTTATCGGACAGACCCCGCCACTTAGACTGGAAAAAATATTGCTCGACTTTATACACTTCTTTAAACCTATTTGCTTCCATTAAAGCCAATTTCAGCTTTTTCCTCTCCTGGAGCAAATAACCAAGATTTTTGAGAAATTGTATCTTCGCCTTGAAGAACGAAATTCCTTTTCCAGCAAACAAGAAGAACAAAAAAAGAGTCGATTCATAGATGATGTGACTCAAGAAATATCTAGAAAATAGACTTCCTTGCATGTTTTTGAAGAAGAGAAATTCGATATTCCTCCTGCCAAAATCTATATAAAGCTTACTGCTTTTGTCTTTTTTTACGCCCCCATAGTGATAGCAAACGGCTTCTGGCTGATAAATACATCCATAACCAAACAATCTGAGCCTGAAAGCCAATTCTGTATCCTCAAAATAAATAAAATACCTGGGGTCGAAAAGGCCGATTTTATCGATTGCTTTTTTTCTGTAGAGGGCAGCCGTGGCACATGCTCCAAACACTTCTTTTTTTTGATTAACCTCTGGAGAGTCTGAGGGAAGATTCTTATAATCCCAGCCGGCCCCAAAGCCGAAATATTCAACGCCCGCAGTATCAATCAAATGTCTTTGATGGTAATTTATGATTTTTGTGGCCACGCTGCCTACCCTCTCGCCTTCATCTCTTTGAAGAACTTCGAGGGCTTTCTCCAGCCAGCAGTTTTCCAGGATCGCGTCATTATTTATTAGAGCAACGTACTTTCCCTTGGCGTGCTCAAATCCGATGTTATTGGCCTCTGCATAACCATAATTCCTACTCAAGCTAAAGAGTTTGTCGATCCTATACTTTTCTTTGACTAACTCTAAGGAGCAGTCAGAAGAATGATTATCGACAAAAATGATCTCGTTGTTCTTATACGTCTGGCTCAAAATAGAATCTAGGCATTGGGTTATGGTCTCCCTGCCATTCCAATTAACAACAATAAAGCTTACTTTCTCTCTCTCCATTCTTACCAGTCTCTAACGAAGTGAACATTACCAGATGAAAGCTTTTACTCCCTGGAAAAACAAGGTGAATTCAGCAATTCTGATGAATAATAAAAAAAGAAGGGCAAATCGACTCATTCTGCTCCGGCTCTGTTCAAGCCAAACGAGGACGCTGAGAAAGGCTAACGACGCTAATCTGTGGTTCCCAACCATAAGGTCTGTAAAGTAAATGAGCACGACAAGCCCGAATGAAATAGCGACAAAATAGAGATTAATAAATGAATCGCGATAGCAGCGGGCGATAAAATCTTTCATGAAGTTTTTTTTGGTCAAAATGACTTTTGTGGCAAAGTAAGTAAAAATGAGCAATACAAAGACACGAAAATAAGAGAAAAACAGGTCGTCGCCCTGGAGATTAAAGATGATACCGCTTTTCCAGTACCTTATAATCGGATGCCATGGAAAGACAAAGGAAACTCCCCAAGATTCTTGTATTTTTGCCCAAGCAAACGGATCGTTGGCATAGTATTTGAATATCCCCATGGTTATCAGCAAAGGGCTGGTATTCGCTAAGAACAAAATACCGATTTTCGCCCATCCCAGGAACTTTCTGTGCCAGGCTGTCAATATAATGAGGAGAAGGATACACGAAGCGTTGACTAACAGCCCTTGAAAACGAGTAAAACCCAATAAGAAGCTACTAATGACGAGAATCCAGAATGCTGCCCGCTTTTCTTGAGGGTTTCTCAACCAGCTTCGAAAAGAGAAAAAGACAATCCCAATCAATAATCCGGGCAGTATGACAAAGTTTACAAAATAGACTAAGGGTGGAATGATGAAAAAGAGGAGCAAGAGCCACGCAGTTAGGTTTTTCTCTTTCTCCGGCAGATTCGCCCTGCTCCAATAGGAGAATCCGATTAATATCGTCATTAGGGCTATCTGGTTTAAAATCCATAAAGACCAAAAGGGAGACCCGACGACAACATTGAGGAGGCTTCCAAGGGCAGGAGACAAGGGGTGATAAGCCCAATTGATATGCCTTTTTCCCCAATCAAAGCCACCCGCTTTCGTATCAATTTTTTCGTACCCTCTTTCGATAAGCCAGATGTGGTTTTGAACATCTGCATAATCTAACTGCTTTCTCTCAAATACTCTGAACAGAGTCTTAAAATCGGGGCGGGGAACGCCTTCTCTTAGATTCTGAGTTTCTAAATACATTACAAACATAAACAGGAGATTGAGGCAGATGAGTAAGGAAAAGGAAAAGAAAAAAGCTCTCAGGAAATAGTTCATTTTATTTTTTTGAAATTTCATTTCATCTGTCTCTTACCGTGATCTATTTCTAAATGCATATATTTGACAGATAGAGTTTTTTTCAACTTTATAATTGTTTTTGCATAAAGTTTCGTTGACTGTTTTCCTCGTCAGTCAAAAAGGCTTAAGCTTGAAAATTCCGTATTGTCTGACAAATATATTGAATCTGATTCTCTTCCAGTTCCGGATACATCGGAAGGGAAAGAATTTCAGTCGCATATTTTTCACTAACTGGAAGATCCCCTCTTCTGTAGCCTAAATCTCTGTAAGCAGGATGGAGATGAATGGGTATTGGATAATGGATACTCGTGGCAATTTCCTTCGTCTTCAGGCACTCTTGCAGTTTTTTCTGCTCTTTGGTGCGGATGACGTATAAATGAAAGACATGCTTGGCGTAGTTCTCTTCAACAGGAGCTATTACTGAAGAATCTCTCAGAAGATTATTGTATAAACTGGCGTGATTTCGCCTGGTCTTGTTCCAGCTGTCAAGATGGTCTAATTTTACTTTGAGTATCGCAGCCTGAATTTCATCGAGCCGACTGTTGAAGCCTCTTATGACAGTATAATATTTCCTCTCTTCTCCATAGTTTCTTAACATCCGTAGTTTCTCAGCTGTTTTTTCATCATCTGTCACAATCATCCCGCTATCACCGTACGCACCCAGATTTTTCGTGGGATAGAAGCTGAAACATCCCATATCTCCGATCGATCCCACCTTTTTTCCCTTGTATTCTGTTCCGTGGGCTTGACAGGCATCCTCTACCACTTTCAAATCATACTTTCGAGCAACTTCCACTATCGGATCCATATCCGTGGGATGTCCAAAGAGATGGACAGGAATGATAGCCCTTGGTTTTTCTGTGGATCGCAAATTGTTTTTTCTAAATCTCTTTTTCAAGTATTCCTCAAGTTTATCGGGATCCATGGTATAGGTTTTTGGATCGATATCCACAAAAGCTGGCCGGGCGTTGGCAAAATCAATGGCAGAAACTGTAGGGACAGCCGTGTTGGGGACTGTAATAACTTCATCACCCGGCCTGATCCCACAAGCCAGCAGGGCGAGATGGAGTGCCTCTGTCCCTGATCCCACGCCAACTCCATATTTTGTGCTGCAGTAGTGGGCAAACTCTTCCTCAAAGGAAGTCAGCTCCTTCCCCAAAATGAACCAGCCCCTGTTTAAAACTCTTGAAATAGCGTTGTCAATGTCTTTCTTTAGGGAGAAATACTGTTTGGATAAATTTACAAAGGGAATCATCTGAGTTCTTCCCAGTAAAATGGCTTATATTTCCTGTAATAGTCTATGGTCTTTTTCAGGCCCTCCTCCAGACTTGCCTTTGGCTTCCAACCAACCATTTTTATTATTTTGTTGATGTCCGAATAGAAGTCCCCAGGTTCTTGAGCCGCGCGTTCAGGGCTGAAGGGAGCGAATTCCCAGCGCCCAGTTCCTGCGATTTTAATGATGGCCTTTGCCAACTCGAGAAAGCTGGATGGCTTATCATGTCCGACATTCAACACTTCGCCGTAAGCCTTTTCACATAGGGCACACATCCATATGGCATCCACAGTATCATCCACATACAGGAAGTCTCTGAGAATCGATCCATCTCCAAAGACTTTTATAGTCTCATTGTCAACCGCTTGCCGTATAAACCAGTTGGCAACTCCGAAACGATGGTGCTTCATTTGTGCTCGTTCGCCATAGATATTTGTTAATCTGAGGGTGACAGACCGAACGCCATGATTATCATTGTAGATTTTAAATAGTTTCTGTGCCGTCAAATTGGAAAGCTCATAGATTCCTTTGGGATTTATGGGTGCGCCTTCACTGACGGGCAGTTTCACGGCCGGACCATATTCCCCACGTGTTCCCGTATAGATCAGTGTTGCGCCTCTGTTATGTTTTTTACACGCCTCTAGAAGAACCGCTGACCCTTTAATGTTTATATCGATATCTGGAAACGGATTTGTCAGACTCAAGATGTGGTCGTTCTGGCCAGCTAGATGGAAGATGTAATCTTTGTCTCTGACAATATAATTCATTATGTTTTTATTTCTGACATCGCTGTAGTTAACAATGACTTTGTCATTGATGGGCTCGATGTTGAACAGGTTTCCACCGTGACCCTCGATCATTGCATCGAGAAGGGTCACTATAGCTCCAGCTTTGACCAGCTTTATGGCGAGATTACTCCCTATAAAACCGAGTCCGCCGGTAATAAGGACCTTTTTATTCTCAAAAAGCCTGATGTTATCAGACATGATGAGGCGCTCCTTCTTTTTTGATGACCAGTTTCCACCAGAGCTTCAAGATGTCTCTTCCGGTATTAAATATTCTATTAAAATTGAAAAACTGAGATTTCCCATACGCCCTGAAATAGTGATTGACTGGAACCTCAGCAAATTGAAAACCGGCGTCCTGCATTTTTTTGACCATTTCAACGCAGATAACTCCGGTGTTGTATTCCAACCGGATCTTATCAAAGACTGACCTGCGAATGAGCCTGAAATCACAGTCCACATCTCTAATTTTGAAGCCAAACATTAATTTCATGATCCAGTGATAAGTTCTCCCGATAATTTTTCTATAGAACCGATCTGACCTTCCCACTTTATACCCGTTGACAATATCTGTATCATCCTTCATTTCTGGCAGAAGCTTTGTTATTTCTGAGACATCATACTGAAAATCCCCATCCGTATAAAACAGGAATTCTTTGCTTGCTGAGTAAAAGCCGGTCTTCAGTGCGCCGCCATAACCTTTGTTTTCTTCATGGTAAGTTACTTTGAGTCGATCATATTTTTTTTCTAATTCTTTTAATATTGCGCGGCTATGGTCAGAGCTGCCATCATCAACCACTAGGATTTCATAATCATTGGTAAGTCCCTTTAAAGTTAAATCCGTAAGGGCCACCATGCTGGCGATTGTTCCGCCGTCATTATAGCAAGGGAAAAAAGCAGAAATGCTGTATTGTTCTTTCATGAGATGCGATTATTTCATTCGAAAGTTAATTTTAATGAATCACCTATGGGCATAGATAAGTTTTTATGAAAATTTATCATAAAAATCAATAGCTTTTGTAAGCATTTCTATATCTGTTTGACTTCTCTCTTTCGACTTGACATAAATATTTATTTTTTGTCAACTATCATCAGAAGTCATAAGGCGTAAAGACAGGAAAAAATATTCAAGAACTTGAACCTACTAAAGAATCCAAAAAAAATTTTCTTGAGGGAGCTGAGCCTCCATAATACATTTATTATATTACTTATTCTAGTTATTAGCGGAGCGGTTTTTCGGGCAAACGGTCTGAGGTTTGGGTTACCTTTAAGATTACATACCGATGAAGTTGCCGTTGTTGAGAAGGCGGTTGTTGTTGCTGCCAGTGGGGATCTGGATCCAAGAATATATAATCGGCCGAATCATGTCTCCATCTATTTGAATGCCATTTTTTACAAGGCTTTTTCAGCGGTCAGGTGTTTCTTTTTACATGACTGTGAAGGGGTACAGGCTCAGTTTTCCAGGCATCCTGCGCCCTATGTCTTTCTTTCCCGGATCATTACAGCTTGCCTTGGGAGTCTGATGATATTGTCGATGTTTTTTTTGGGTAAAGAAGTGGGCGGGAAGAAAGTCGGATTGCTTGCCTCTGCATTTACGGCCTTCTTTCCTAGTTTTATCCGCCATTCCCACTACGCTACCCCTGATATTCCACTTGCTTTTTTTATTTCAATGGTTGCCTTATGGATCTCGAAATATATGAAAACGAGAAAGCTGAAATTTCTGATCCTGGGGTGCCTGTTCAGCGGGATAGCGACAGCTGAGAAATATCCAGGAATTCTTTCGATGACGATGATTTTTTTTGGCGTTGTCTTTTCTCATCGACGAAAGGGAAGAGATATCTTAAAGCTTCTTCCTCTTTCTATTATTATTTTTCTCTCTTCTTTTTTTATCGCTGCCCCTTTTATATTTTTGAATTATAAAGAAGTCTTGAAGGCTCTGGCCGAAGAGAAGGCCTCATATCATCTGGGAGCTTCGGGATTAGGATGGGGTGGAAATCTTTTGTATTACATCGGAACATGGGTTGACAACACAGGAATGCTGCTCAGTCTATTTTTTTTGTTGGGTCTAGTTCTCTTCATCCTGAAATTTAGAACATATGCGAGAGTAAAGCACTACTTCACTGTTTCGCTGTTTGGCTTTATTTATTGGGTCTTAATCTCAACATTGGCCATTCATTGGGAAAGATGGGCAGTTCCGATATATATCATCCCAATCATAATCGCCTCGGTTGGAATTGACTGGCTATCAGCTTTTTTGAAAAAGAGAAAAATTGGATGGGATTTTTTCTTTATCGTATTTCTGGCGGTTATATTCTCCTCACTTTTTTTCCGCGGAATAATGCAGAGCCTGAGCTTCAGCTGGAAAGATACGCGAGTGGTTTCTAAGGATTGGATATCATTGAATCTACCAACTTATGCCAAAATAGTCGCTGACGCCTATACTCCCCTGAAGCCCGGTTGTTGCGGTTCGGTTGCAGTAAAGAGTTTAGAAGAGTTTAAAAAAGAGGGGGTTGAATATGTGATCGTTTCCTCATTAATCTATCAGAGGATTCTGGCTGAAAAAGATAGGTATTCAGATGAGGTGAAGTTCTATACGAAATTATTCGAACGTGAAAATCTGGTAAAGGAATTTTGGCCAGCAAACATGGAATTTGGGAATAACGATATAACAGCTATTTATAGAGCCACAAAAGAGCTTATTCATTATCTGCAGCATAGGGAAATGTATATGAGGGGGCCAGTGATAAAAATATACAGGATATCCGAAAAAAAGAGTGATCCAGCAGGGAGATCTTATTCGGATGGTGGATAGAAATATTTCGTTCCCACGATTTTCTTGTCAAATGAACGAGAGCTCCATAACAATTTTGGGCATTGGAGTAAAGGCCATAGTAGCGAATCATGACCTTAGGCAAAATTGTTTTGATAGATTACAATTTTTGATACTTGCCGATATAGCCTCTGCCTAGAAAACCCAATCTAGTCCTCGACAGCTTTTCCATTTTGAGGCCTGCCGCAACATAAAAGCGCGGTAGCAGTCGGTTGAGAGGCCAGGGGAGAGGGGAGAAATGGAAAAAATTGTATGCAGACAGCTTCAAGCCAGTCTTCTCTGCCTTCTTGTCAAAAAAGCATGGTATATGGGTGTGGAAGGGAGGATAAAGCATAGCCTGCTTTTTAAACAACAGTTTTTTTAGCCATCCTTTGATCTTTTGACCTAAAAGAGAGCAAGCCACAGGTTCAAAAACTCGAGCAGGTGATAACCTGTTGGAGAGGGTAATGATGGCAAATCCTCCTCGCTTCAGGATGCGGGCTATCTCGCTGAGGGCCTGTTGGTCTTCATTCAAATACTCAATCACTCCTGCGCAGATCAAGCCATCAAAGGTTTCATCCTTAAAAGGAAGAGTTTCTATCTCCCCGTTTATCAATGGAACTCTATGGTCAGTTATACTTTTGGATATCGCTTGAAGCATTTTTAATGAATAATCAAGGCCAAAAGCTTGGAATTGGCGTTTCTGGAAAACTTGAAGCATTTCACCAGTGCCACAGCCGATATCGATGACGTGGCCGCCTGTCGTAAAATCAGACAGCATGGCCGTCATGTAACTCAATCGAACAGCCAAGACAGGATAGATGCTAGGTGGCCGCTTTTTGACGTAGTGGTCTTGGTGATACTGGCTTGAATACTCATCAAAATAGTCTTTTACATATCTTTTCTGCTTTTCTCTGTTTTTCAGAACTGGGCTCATGTTATATTCTTCCTTTGATTAGCTTTCTGATCTTAAAGCCCAGCAATTGAAAAAGGGCGGTAAAGTCATAGGCCCCTCTGACTTTTCCTCTGAAGATAGAGAGCCCATCGATCTCGAAAATAGGTATCCGGCGCAGCTCATAGAGATCAGTCTTTAGGTCATTGCTCCCAACTTTAGTAGAGAGAGCAGCTTCATAACCAGCTGATTGAATGATTTTTTTGTCCAAATTATCAAAATCTCCCCAAGAACCATAGGGATAAGCCAGGTATCTTACCCTTTTTCCTAATATTTCCTCAAGCTCTTTTTTTGATCCGAAGACTTCTTCCGATACTCTTTTTTTGTCCAAGCGGTCGAAGGAGATATGATGTCGAGTGTGAGAAGCAACCGTTATTCCCTTATCACTCATGGCTTTCAGCTGGTGTTTTTTAAGAGGCAACCCTGTCAGCTGGCCAGCTCTTTCTGGAGAGAGATATTTCTTGATCCACGGAAAAGGAGTATCTCCATCTATATACTTAGTAATGACGAAAAGCACAGCTTTATATGAATATTTAGACAATACAGGAAAGGCGTTATAATAATTGTCTTCAAAACCATCATCAAATGTCAAAATGACAGTTTTGGGTGGGATGCGGTGACTGGCTTGTTTCCATGCTAAAAAATCGTTCAAGTCGATCACGTTGAAATTATGATCAGCTAAAAATTTCATTTGGGCAGCAAAAATTTTTGGAGATACGGAGATATGCCTCATCCTTCTTCTTCTAATATCAGAAGAGATACTATGGTAATTGAGGATGCGGACTGAATTGTCAGGCCAAAAGAGGTGCCATATTTTTAAAAAAAGATCTGCCGCAAGACTCAGCGGCCACAGGATGAGGCAGAGGAAATAGTAATACACACTAATCTCCACTTATTATACAAGAATCATCTTCAAGTATGTTTCGACAGACTATTTTTTGGTCTAGAGAATAAGAATTAGCTTTTTGTGATAGCATCGATTCATAGCCGCTTTTGGCGATTTTTCACCTGCTGACATCCTGAAATAGAAATATCACGGACTAAATAATAGCAGGTCAATAAAGTGTAGCTCTTGAAAAATTCAGGGGCAAAAGTAATTTATGATTTTTGTGGCCACGCTGCCTACCCTCTCGCCTTCATCTCTTTGGAGAACTTGGAAAGCTTTCTCCAGCCAGCAGTTTTCCAGGATTGTGTCATTATTTCCAGAATATTTTAAATATTCGTGAGAGTTAATCCTTGTCTAAAACAACTTCTAAGAGCTGTAGGAGGCTATATATAATTAAGGCTTTTTTATCACACAATACTTTTTCCATCTAAGTCATACTTTTTATAATCAATGCCTAAAATATGCAGAATAGTTGGAGCGATGTCTGTTAATTCCCTGTTTATGTACTTTTTGTTTTTGATGTATAGGCTGTCAAGGAGAAATATTCCATAATAATCGTGTCCATTTGTGTTCTTTTTTATTATGGATTCAAATTGTGTTTTTGCTAAGACGTATTTCTCTGACCATAATATAATATCAGGAGCATATTTTATATACGGGCCGTTGTAAATATCTATGCGTTCTTTGATATCGGAAAATATTTTTTCCCTGTTTAATTTCTTTATCAATTCATCTTTGATATTCTTGTGTCCATTCTTAATGTATATCCCTGAAGATTCTGAAGATCGACAGTAAGCTTTTGACGATTCAATATCTACATCTTTTTTTTGAGGCGCCGTATGAAATTTGAATCGTTTTTGGAAGAAAAGGTTATAAATCCCTCTAGATAATTCAATGATCAATTTATTTTTTGATAATATTTTCCAAATGACTGGATTTATAGATAACATTCTTTTATTCTCAAGCTTTTGCGATATTTCTTTTCGCCTTCTAGTTGGAAGTATTTCTTTCTCTTCACTTTTCTTAAATCTTAAATAATCATATTTTTCCAGTAAATTGTTGATTCCTACTGTACCTTCATACACTTTGAATCCGTGATCAGATATGATAAAGAGGTGTGTATTTTCATCCTTATTTTCCAGAAACCATCCGATGTAGGAGTCTAATTCTTTATAGAAATGAATAATCTGTTGGTTCTTTTTTCTATTTCTTTTTATCATTCCATAGTAAAATTTATGTTGTATCCAGTCTGTTCCACTAAAAAGTATGAAAAAGAGATTCCAGTTCCTTTTAAATAATTTTTTTGCTATTTCAAATTTGTCTCTTTCCAGATTGTGGATATCTTCAATGAATTTTTTTCTGTTAAAGTCAACATAGAATTTCAGGTCTGGCACTATTCTGTATTTTTGAAGTTCCGGTATTTCATATTTTAATTTTTTGGGAAAAACGAATTCATCTCCTCTGGTGAGTAAACTGGTTAGGATAATATCATCGGTTTTGGGGGGATAACTCACAGGAAGATTGATCAATATACTGTTCATTCCATGTTCTTTCAGTATTTCATATATGGTGGGAGTTTTAATATTCCTGGAAGTTATGGGTCTTAAATCACCCGTGGCAGGATCTTGATAAAGGAAGTCAAAGATTCCGTGTTTTCCTGGATTACAGCCTGTGGCAAAGGAAGCCCAGGCGGGTCCAGTGACAGGAGGAGTTGTTGATTTTAGTTTTCCATACCATCCCTTTTCCTTTATTTTTTTTATATTAGGGAATTCTTCTTTCCATTTATCAAAGAATATCTTCGGCGAGGCTCCATCCAATCCAATGACGATAATTTTTTGTTTATGATTTTTGTTTTCCCTCATAGAAATATGATTTTCCAGAGTGAACTTAAATCATCATTATTGATATTATGATGAACATTTTAGAGTTTTTAGATTTGCTGTTTTGATTTACTGAGTTCAGATGGAGGATAAAGAACTCTGTTTCCAATAATCTTCCTTTTAAACGATGGAGAACTCCAGAGTAACTGTATAGTTGCATGGCGTTGATCAAAGTAGTAGTCTAATTTTATTTTATGAAAACCCTTTTCGAGCTTTGTGTTACCAGAATGTTCCATCATCCTCTTCTTATCCGACCAGGTATCTATTATAATCTTATCATCCAGGAATAATCGGGCACCCTCGTCACTCAGAATATAAAAGGTGTAATCTTCGCTTTTGTCTATTTTTATTCTTCCTTCCCATATTACGGAGAAGTCACCGATTATATTTTTTTGAGGACTCTCATCTCCCCAACCAAAATCAATTTTTTTATCGATTTTTTCTACCTCGGGAGGCTCTGCAAGGTTCATATTATTATAATAACGAGCCAGGAGACCATGTTGTGGGCCAAATTTATTTATACCGAGTTTAACCAGAAAAAATATGACGGCTGCCGAACCAACAAGGATTCCAACTATAAGAAGTATCTGCCTTACTCTTTTTCTCATTCTTTTCTCTTCAGGGGTTGTCAGTTGGGTCTTTAAGAATTTGTGAGCTTTATTTAGGAAATTCTCTGTTTTTTCAAAAATATTTTTTACAGTTCTTTCGTCAATTTTTAACTCCATTTCATTCCTGTAGTTTTCATTCAATTCATATAAAGAAAGAATTGTCTTAATGCTTTCCTCATCACATAGTTCTTCTTCCCTGTATTCTTCCTCCAATGAATTGATATTTTCATCTAAATTCCGGAGAGGTTTTTGTTTAAAGGAAAGAAGGGTTCTGATAATGATATCCATAGCCTTGGATAAAATGGGAATAGTATCTGCACTTTCCTTTCCTTCCATGAGAAGAGAAGCACTTTCTAATCTCTCCTCGGCCATTCTAATCTGGTGGAATATCTCTTTTCTTTTCTTTTTAATTTCTTTTTCTTCCATGTATTCCTCTCCTTATAAATGTAAATGTATTAAGAAGTAGATACTTTATTTTACTTAAAACGAAGAGAATATGGTATTCATAAACTTTCCCGTTTTTTTTGAAATATTTCAGTAGACTGTTTTGAAATTCGTTTGTTCTCTTCATCTCATCCCATTGCTCTGAGCTCTTTGATAGAAAATGAACGGCTCGAGCATAAGGATAATGAACGATTTTCCAGCCTGATCGTTTAATCCTCAAGCAGAGATCGACTTCTTCAAAATACATCCAGTATCTTTCATCAAAACTTCCCACTTGATCCAAGACGTCTCTTCTAACAAACATGAAACTTCCCATGATCTGCTCGACCTCTCTCACATCAGAGTGGTCCCAATCCAGCATCAAGTATTCTCTGAAGATTTTCAGATTGGGGAAAAAATATCTCAGACCTATCATCATCGAAAAAAAAACTTTAAAGCTCGGAAATTTTCTGCAGGAAGGCTGAAGGCTACCGTCTGGAAAAGTCAATGTGCAGGACGAAGCACCAACTTCTGGGTTTTTTTCCATAAAGTCAAACATGCGATCCAGGCAGTTTTCTTGGACAGCGACATCGCTGTTTAAGAAGAGAATATATTTGCCTCGAGCTTTGGCCAATCCCTGGTTGTTAGCCCGTCCAAAACCTTCATTTTTCCTGTTCTTGATAATAGTGACTTCGGGAAACTCCTTTTCCATCATTTCGGGACTGCCGTCAGATGAGAAATTGTCAACCACGATGATTTCGTAAGAAACTTTTTTGGTGGTTTTTTTTATGGATTCGATGGATTGAGAGAGAAAATATTTGGTGTTCCAGTTGACTATGATGATGGATAAATCACAGCCCATCTCAGTCGACTTTTATCCGGAAGTCTTCGCTGTCGAAAGTGAGGTTTGGGTTGTAGTAAGGATCAGAGAATAGAGTTTGACCCCATCTGTTTTTCATGTACAGGATTTCATCTGGATTGAGATCATAACCTCGGCTCGTGGATTCATAGTGGCAGAGCGAAGCAAAGGGAGTATAAACAACCAGATACCCTTTTTCTCTTATTTTAAGGCAGAGATCGACATCGTTGAAGGCTACAGACAGGTGGATCTCATCAAACCTTCCTACTTCTTCAAATACCTCTTTTCTGGTCATCATGCAGGCTGCTGTTACGGCACTGTAGTTTCTTATTGTATTCAGCGCTCCAAAATAGCCATTGCTCTCTGCAGGAAAATGCTTGTGGGAATGTCCGGCCACTCCTCCCAGTCCGAGGACGGTTCCTGCATGTTGAATGGTGTTATTGGGGAATATCAATTTTGCCCCAACAGCCCCAACCTCTTTTCTTGAAGAGTGTTCGAGCATGGAAGTCAGCCAACCCTTGGAGATAACTTCCATGTCGTTGTTTAAAAACAGAAGATGCTCGCCCTTCGCCTCGGTCACAGCAAAATTATTGATCTTCGAAAAATTGAATACATCCTTGTATTCGATAATTTTGATCTGGCTCTTCTTCCTGATAATCTCAAAATAATCGTGTGTTTCCTGTTCTTGACTGTTGTTGTCCACTATGATGATTTCATAATTTTTATAATCTGTTTTCTCTTCGATGCTGTTGAGATTCCTTTTAAGGAACGAGGCCATATCTTTCATGGGAATAATGATGGAGACCAGAGGAGAGTTTTGGAGCGTTCTTCGCACTCTGTAGCTTTCAAATTGGTCAAAATTAATCCCTTTTTCCACAACTCCTTCTATTTTTCGCCTGTACAGAGCCTCCTGCAACGCTTTCATAGAATTTTCAATATGGGTGATCTTTTCTTTATGAACCGTGGCTGTGGAGCCCTTTATCTGTCTCCAATGGTAGAGAACCTTAGGGATGTGGAAAATTTTGTCTGTTTTCTCAGTAAACCTCAGGAGCAAGTCATAATCCTGACTCCCTTCAAACCCCTTGCGGAGCCTTTTTATTTGATCAATCATCTTTTTTCGAAAGAGGGAGAAGTGACAGATATAGTTGTAAGAGAGAAATAAATCAGGAGACCAATCTGGCTTAAAATATGGTTCAGTCCTTTTCCCTTCAGGGCTTATCTTGTCTTCGTCACTGTAAATGAGGTCTGCCTCTGGGTGTTTGTTGAGCAACTTTGCATTTTCATAGAGAGCATCCGCTGAGAGCTCATCATCATGGTCTAGGAACCCGACATAATCTCCTGTAGCTAGGGATAAGGCTTCGTTGCTTGCTTCTGAGATGCCCTTGTTCTTTGCCAAGAACTTGATTTTAATTTTATTGTTTTCCTTATGCTTGAGAAGAGTTGCTTTTGTCTGGCTTTTGGTTGAAGCATCGTCCACGATGCACAATTCCCAGTTGGCATAGATTTGGTCGATTACGGATTCTATGGCTTTCTCCAGCCAATTTTTCTCCACATTGTAGACAGGCATGATGATGCTGATTTTCGGCTGGAAGGGAAATTTTTCGATTTCCTCCTTGGCTGCCCTGATCTTTTCTTCATTCAAAGTGTTCTGCTCGATCCAGATGTCATAGAGCTCTTTAGCTCTCAGCATCTCTCTTTTTTTTACTTTTTTCCAGAATGAGGAAAACCCTTCCCTGGTTATGGTCAGCATCGCTTTTTGAAGCGGAGGAAAGACTTTCAGCAGTCTCATATAAAACATTTTCCTGAAGAAATCGGCGAGCTTCCAGACCTTGGATTTCAGTATCATATTCATGTTGTTTTCGATGTTTCGGATGTGAACTTCCTTGTCGTATATATCTTTTTTTAAGTTCTGGATGAGGCTATCTTTTTCTTGGGTTTTCCTTTCAAATTCTTTGACTTCCCTTGCAAAATTCTGAAGATGAACATTCTGATCGGCTGTCTTTCTTTCCAGAGTCTGGATATGGATCTTTTTCTGAATGACTTCATCCTTATAGTTTTGAAGGTGAATGCTTTGATCTTGAATCATTTTCTCCAATTGCTTTATCTGTGAGTTTAATCCTTCTATCTCATTACGGTCTCTTAAGGTTTCCAGAGCAAGAAGTGTCTGAAGGTTTGAGAAGTCTGACCTTTCCAGAGTGAGATGCTTGTATTTTTCCCTGTAATTTTTGAATTTTTCTGAGATCTTTTCCAGGACGTGTCTGTTCTTCTTCGACTTGCTGATGACAAACATGTGTCGATAAGCAGGCGGCCGCTGGTCGCTTTCATAGTAATTACGGTTGTAGAATCTGTCGATGAGTGTCGACAATTTTTGGGGATCAGGAAGATCGAGTATATAGTGTTTGACCATCATCAGAAGCAGCCAGTTATTCAAATATCCGCTTGGAAAATCGCAGTAGCTTATTTTTTTATTCTCAAAAAAAGATTTAATATTTTCTAAATCAGGAAGACCGTTTTCAATGTGTTCTTCCAGTTCTCTATGCTTGGCCTTCAATGTCTTCCTTATAAACTCATACAGGATTTTCTCAGCCAGAACGCTGTTCTCTGTCTTGAAGGGTGCTCCTAAAACGATGAAGTCTTTAGTCGTTTGGAGAAGATTATCCAAGAATTTTTCTCTTTGGCTAGGAGAAATGTGCTCTAGTACATCTTGACAGACGAGCACATCGAATGCTTTTTGGCAAAGAGGCATCGCCGTTGCATCTCCCTGGATATATCGGGGTAATCGACAATCCACTTTATCCACGACGATGACTTCATCTTCAGGAAAAAACTCCGTAAGAGGAAGAGTGTCTTGACCTTCACTGTTTTTGAAATAACCCCCCACATCGAGAATTTTCAGTTTTTTTCTCCCGGTTTCCTCTTTTATGATCCTTATGATTTCCTCCGAAGCTCTATACCTCTGGTATTGATCAAAAGGCATATCTAACAGTCTCTCATTGACCATGATGCCTCCATTCAGAGGGAATATACATGACTCCATATCTTTCCTTGACCTTGTCGCTTTCTATGACATTAAACCTGTAACATCTTTCCCAGTGGTCATAAGCATGCAAACAAGAAAAATCGTAAATGGATGCTGTGAAAAGATAAGCCCCTGGAAGGAAAGGAATGGAACGGATTGTGTATTCGACGAACCCTTGTCCTTCAATATGATCAATATCGTAGTTGCTTGTTTTTGTATTCGGTCCGGTCAGGTGAATCCCTTCTTCTCGATAAAAGGCTATTCCAAAGACAGGCCTTTTGATTCTCTTGTGTGCGGTGTAATGGATTTTGACTTTCATGAAATCTCCGGTCTTAAAAACATCACTTTTTATATACTGATCGTTGTAGAATTCAATATTCGTTATTTCTGCTTCCCTGGTTCCCCATCGATTTGTATCGTGTACGGGTGATTTTTCTTTCTGGGAAGCTGCTTCTTCTTGAACGACTTCCTTCTCTTCTAATCTTAAGGCTCGGTCTTCCTTCTTGTATAAAATCTTATGATATTTTGAAATGGCATCAACGGGATTACCTGCAGAGACAATTAAGCCGTTATCCAGGAGAAAGACCCGGTCACAAATTTTTTCGATAGTCACCAGATCATGGGAGACGATAATGATTGTTTTCCCCTCATTTTTAAATCCATGAATTTTTTGCAGGCATTTCTTTTGAAAATTTTCATCGCCCACAGCCAGTATTTCGTCGATCAGGAGGATATCCGGATCGACATGGATAGCTATCGAAAACCCTAATCTGACATACATTCCTGAGGAATATGTCTTTATCGAGTTGTCGATAAACCTTTCCAATCCAGAGAATTCGATGATATTTGCTATGTTTGAATTGATTTCTTTTTTTGTCAGACCCAGGATAGAACCGTTTATATAGATATTTTCTCTTCCGGATAACTCCGAATGAAAGCCGGCTCCGATCTCAATCAGAGCTGCTATCTTCCCTTTGGCGAAGATATATCCTTGATCAGGAAATAATATTCTGGCCATGAGCTTCAACAAGGTGCTTTTTCCTGAGCCGTTTTCTCCGATTATCCCGATGGTTTCCCCCTTTTTTATATCCATGTTGATGTCTTTCAACGCCCAGAATTCATCATAATAGGAGGATTTCTTGCCGGTCAAAAAATTAATGACAGCATATTTTAGGTTAAAAGTCTTCTCGTGGTATATCCTGAATTTTTTAGAAACATTCCTTATTTTTATGCCGTCTGTCATATTACCTCAGCAAACCTTCTGTTATAGCGGTTAAAAACCAGATGTCCAAAAGTAAGAAAAACAGCTCCTACCAGAAAGAGAGAGATTAATTCAACTGAAGAAAGTCCCTTGTTGTACAAAAGTGAATTTCTGTAACTTTCCACAAACAGAACAGCTGGGTTCAATCTGTAAAGTGATTGGAATCTTTCCGGGACAAAATTGACTGGATAGATGATTGGGGTCAACCAGAACCAGATCTGCAAAAGGATCTCCAGCAGATGCCTGACATCGCTGAAAAAGACATTCAAGGAAGATAATATAAAGGCTAATCCCAGCGTGAAGGCAAGTTGAAAGAGGATAATAAGAGGCAGGAATAAAAGTGGAAAGCCGAGCTTGATCTTAAAAAGAATAAGAGCAGGAATGAGGATGATGAATGTCAAGAGGAACTGAACCAGGTTGGATAAGACTATGGATAAGGGGAGTATTTCCCTTGGAAAATAAACCTTTTTCACCAAATTGGCATTATCCTTGATAGAACTTACCGCCATGGATAGGGAGAGACTCAGAAAGGTCCAAGGCAGAAACCCGCACAGGAAAAAGAGAGGGAAATTTTCTACTCTGATTTTAATGATATACTTGAAAGCAACAGTATATACGATCAACATGATTAAGGGATTAAGCAGGGACCATAAAAATCCTAAAATGGATCCTTTATATTTTACTTTTAAATCTCTTGCCACAAGATTATAGATTAAGTTTTTGAACCCGTAGATTTCTTTAAGTTGATTAATCATGGTGCGCTTTCCTAGAGCTAGGTGAGGGCTGGAAAGGCATTTCCCGTTTTTCTGCCATAACAAAGCCGACAAGATTCATGCTTCACTCAGAAAAGTCTCTTCTGTCTCATAGGAAGTGGCGCACTTTGGCCGTTTCTTCTCTTATCGATCGTCTCATTTTCTCATTTTAACAATTTGAGCGGGAGAGCCTGCGGCGACAGCAAATTCCGGTATATCAGAATTGACAAAGGAATTTGTTCCGATAACACTGTCTCTTCCGATCTTGCACCCATCAAAAACTTTTACTCCTGATCCAAGCCAGACGTTGTCGCCGATTTCTATTCCCAGACATTCAGCTCCTTGATAAGATACAGGGATGTCCGTTCTCTCCATCGAGTGACTCCCTCCTCCCATAAGATAACAGTAGGCGGCCATCAGGACATCGCTTCCCACCCGGACCCTGCAGTCTCTGGAAAATATGATACACATCATCCCCAGGTTCGCTCTCTTCCCGATTTCGATGAAGCCGCCTTTGCTGTTGAGTACCGTGTTTCGACTGATGAGTGCCCCCTCTCCAATCTTTATCCCACTCTTCTCGTCGCCGAAGGCATCGAGGACAGCAAAATCGTTAATCGCGACATTATCTTCAATCTCAATTTTATCAGGGTGTCTGAGGGTGACATTCCTGCCCCAGATAACTCCTCTCCCCACTCGTTTTATCAATAGCTTATAAAATTTTCTTCTCAAGTAATACCCCAAGGCACCAGGAAAATTTCCGAATAGGGAGGTAATAGTCTCGTACAGCAAAAGAAAAAAAATCCCTTTCTCCCCGATAGAAAGATTTTTGTACTTCTGGAATGAAGAATGACCACTGTTTTGAAGTTCGAAATGAACGCTTGTTGCTTTTTTTATACTGGAATTGTTCATTTTAAGGAATGAATCCTCCATTGTATCATTATTTTAATAGACTTTTTGCAAATCCGAATGACCAGGCTAGATTCCCCATGAAAAAGATTGGCAGACTGAGGAGAAAGTCTTTCATCAAGCCAATTTCTAATGAGATGATATGTTTTAAGATTAGGAATGTTCTTATCACCGGTAAAAAAGGAATGAATACAAGATGATTGGACAGGAATGACCCAGGCAGCTTGGCGCGCTTTCGAGTCAGCATGGAATATTCTCCGTGTAATACCTGTTTCTTCAAATAATATGGAAAATTTGTGGTAAAAGCATGGGAGACTTTCATTTCAGGAGTAAAAAGGATGTTTTCACCTTTTTGAACTAGATTATAAGAAAAAAGCATATCCACACCTTTACGGATATGAGGAAAATTCCCGTATCTCTCGAAGATGTCTCTGGAGATATAACAATTGGCAGTAGAGATGAGCTTGACATACCTTGCCCGGCTTCCAGGAGAAAGCTGAATGTCCTCAAGAAAGTATTCTGCCTTACTGACTATGTTGGCAAAATTTGTGTTTCCAATAGATCCCCCCACGATTTTATATCCTTGATTATTCTTCTTGATTATTGTCGAAAGCCAATTTCTTTCAGCAATACAGTCTGAATCAATGAAGGCGATGATGTTTCCTTTAGCTTCCCTGAGCCCGATGTTTTTGGCATCCCCAGTAAAAGCCCTTTTTTTCAATTGAATGACTTTAACTTCAGGAAATTTTCGCTGGATAATTTTTTTTGTGTCATCCTGAGAGCTGTTGACCACGATGATCTCTTTCTTTCCCCGATAGTCTTGGCGGTGTAAAGAAGTGAGGGTTTTAATGATTGTCGGTTTTGCATCATAAGCGGGGATAATTATTGATATCAGAATATTGCCCATTTTTTTAATGGAGGCATTTGTTTAAGGCCCTCTGAAATTCTCTAGCTATTCGTTTTGATGAAAAAAGGTCTTGATACATTCTAAAGCCCGCCTCTGCTATGTCCTTTCTCAGGTTTTTGTTCTCTTTGAGCAAGACAATAGATTCTGCCAGAGCTTTGGGGTTGGCCATCTCGCACAAAATGGAATTTATCTTGTGCTGGAAAACCTCTTTTGCCGCGGGAGAATTGCCGGTTATGACAGGTTTTTTCATGGCCAATGCTTCATAAACTTTTAT
Source organism: uncultured Eubacteriales bacterium (assembly GCA_964429795.1). Lineage (GTDB taxonomy): Bacteria > Acidobacteriota > Aminicenantia > Aminicenantales > Aminicenantaceae > CAYSCW01. The sequence continues at coordinate 7,043 of CAYSCW010000034.1, read as the reverse complement.
TGGAATTCCTCTTCTGGCTTTATGGGTATCACCAAAAATGCCCAAGCAGATGTCTGCATTCTGGATGTGAATGGGTAGCTCCCTGTAATTTACCCAATCAATAAAAGAGACATTCTTGATTTTCAATTTGTTCGCCAAATTTCTGATCTCTTCGGATAATTGTCCTGAACCTATGATTTCAAACTCGATTTCTTTGTCCATCTCCAAGAATTTAGCCGCTTTTATTATATAAGAGATTCCCTGAAGGGGAATGAATTTCCCATAGAAGAGAACTCTTAGATGGTTTGCATTGCTTCTTTGTCCTTCCTGAGGACGGTGAAAGAAATTTGTTTCGTCAGCTCCTAAAGGAATTTTATAGAATTTTTCTCTGGGGATTTTGAATTCTTGGCAATAATAATTCCTATAATTATCGGTTTCTATGATAACCAGATCTGCCAAACGACAGCTCATTTCATCGACGAGATGAATGATCTTAGATTTTATTGATGCTTTGTTTATATATTTTCTGTCTTCTACTGAAGTTTCATATAGAGGAAATACTGGTGAAAAAATTATGGGCTTCCTCCTCAGCATAGCTAATAGTTTGGCCAGTGGCATATCAAAGTAACCGTTGTAGCCGACAACAATGGCATCATGGTTTTCCAGTTGAATATACCGCATAGCTAGGCGAGTATAAATAAAAATAAATTGAAAGACAATTTTTATCATTGATTTTAAAGAGAAGAACTCTGACTTTTCTCTCTTTAGTTCCCAGTAAGGAACATGGCAGTCGATAACCTTAATTTTTAGTTGGCGGCATGCCTCTTTTAGGGTGATAGAACGGGGAAATGAACTGTCATAAGTGCCGAAAAAACAGACTGAATTTTCTCTTTTTTTTTCCTTCATGGCTGTTTGAAACGATTCTTATCCACTCCAAAAATCTTAACTGATTTAAGAAATTCTTTCAAAATTGACAAGTCTTCTTTTCCAATCCCTCTAAAAAGGAAAAGAAACAGTCCATATAAGAGAAGAGCTACCAGAGCCGTTAAAAAAAGCTGAGTGACTGAATTGACTTTGAAAAACCTCACCACCAGTGCCATGAGAGAGGCCGCCATAAAGGGTTTCAGAAAATGAGCAAAATAATTCTCTACCTTTTCAACTTTGTTGGAATGGAACAATATGAATAGATAGGCAAGCAGAGCCCCCAGACTCAGGCTCAATGGGGCAAGATCAAATTTGTGCAGACGTATCATATAAAACCAGGCTCCGAGAAAAACGAAGAGATTTATGAGTTGAGTCAGAAAAATGGTGATCTTTTTCTCATAGACAAACAAGACTTGGTTGTGAAATCTAATCCAGGAAAAAAATATCACTGAGGGAAGAAAAAGCTTGATGATGAGAGTTCCAGGAACATAATCTCTTCCAACGAGGAAGGCGATAATCGGCTCGGCAAGGACATACCCTCCTAAAATGACAGGAAATAACAGAATATTGGTGTACTTCCAGGCTAATCTTATAGAATCCTTGAATTTATTTTCATCTAAGACATGAAATTCCACTAATGAGGGCAGAATGCTCTCGTTGATAAAATAGACCAGTAAAGTCACACTAAAGCATATTTGGACTCCGACGCCAAAATATCCAACAACAGCCATGTCATCAATAGACATTTTAGATAAAATGGTTATCAGCCAGACAAGCATACCTTGAATTGCTTGGCTCATGTATATCCAGAAACCAAAAGAAAAATATTTCCTGAATGGTCGATCCAGGGCTACATGATTTCTTGGCAGCAGACGAAAGGAAAGGAATAAAGTCAGTAAAAAAGCTATCAGCGGAGCTCCTAAAAGTCCAAGAATAATCCCTGTTGCATAGAAAAAATAAAAAAGAGAAATGACAAGGATTGTTCTTGAGGCTATTCTTATTATGGGGATTAAAGCATATGTTCCCATCCAGTTGTAAGAATAGAAGATTGATTCTCCAGCAAGGTTCAGTGAGAAGAGGAGGGCTGCCAAAGCAATAATCATAAAATAAGGAAGTTCGTTTGGCCAAAACAGAAGACCTATGCCTATGATGAAGAGGAAGAGAGGGAGCTTCATCCAGATGACTTTTTTGATAAGGGAAGGGATCATAAATTTATTTTTTATTCTCAATTCCGGAACATACTTTATGATGATGTACTGGCCTCCCAACCCCAAAACTCGGGCAATAATAAAATAGATGGAAAGCCAATAGGAATAGAATCCCATATTTTTTGGACCTAATAATCTTGGGATTAGAAAAATCTGGAGCGCTTCGATAATGAAGTTGAAGATTTTTCCCGATAAAAGGAAGAACGCTCCCTTTATGATTTTATGTTTTCTTTGCAATGAATTTCACTTCTTGTTTTCTTGAATGTGGTTCGAACGGTAGACAGATAAAATAGAAAAAATGAAATATTTCTGAAAACAGGCCTTATATCTTAAAACAGACGGATTCAGGTTGTTATTGCACTCAATGATGGTTAAGTTAACAGGAGAAGAGAACCCTTGAATTTTGTGTTACCACCCGTTTCTGAGATATGGCTTCTTATTCAATATTCGCTATTCAATCTGTCGGCCAAGGATTTCCCGGCTAAAATATTTTGTTCCATGTTTTGATATTCCCATTGAGCATATCTTCCGCAGAGATAGATGTCGTTTTTCTCTAAAAAATGGCTAATAAATGAGACGGCCTCTTTTCGTTGATGATCATAGATTGCGTAAGCATAAGGGAGAGTCAAGATATGAGTCAATATGATCTTATCGTCTGGGAAAAGAACTTCTGCTTTTATCAGGTCTTCAATGGTTCTTTCAGCAAGGTTTTCTAGATTAATAGGCCTGGTTCTGGAAAATGATATTTCAGCACTTACTGAACTTTTCCCGGGGGGGACCATTTCCGGGGATTGATTTTGATAGAATCCCAATTTGTGAAAAATATAGCCTTTCTCGGGATAATACACCCGTTGTTTTTTGGAGAGGGAAGGTCGATCCACTCCTATATTGACTATATACAAGGAGGTCCATCTCAATTTCTTCGAGGCTGCCTTGATTTCTTGAGGAGGAGAATCGAGAATCTGGATTAATTCAGTTAAAGGAAGAGTTGAAATAAGTTTCTCATAGAAGAATTTTTTCCCGCTATTTATTTCGAAGGACTTGTTCTTTAGAGAGATATTTGTGGCTTCAGAATTCAGATGAAGATTCTTGATGTGAGGAACAATAGAGTTGAAGATGGCCTGAATTCCGCCTTTCTGAGGATAGATAAAATTGGCATTGATTCCCAGGCAACGGGGGGCTCTTTTCAAGCTTCCATCCAGGACCTCTTCTAATGTCGGTAATGGAATATATTTTCCCATCCAGTCCGTAGTCATTTCCTTCAAGGGTGCAGTCCATTGTTTCAAATTGAAAGGAATCATGAAGTGCTTTGCAATTCCCTCTCCGAAAACCTTTAAAATAAAATCTTCGAAGTTGGAAAACCCATTAGGTTTTTCTCCATATCTCAACTTTGCATTCATTAAACCCAAAATGCATTCTTTGACAACCTCAACAGGAAGTCCGTATAAATTTGCCTGGAAGGGATAGCGCGTGTAAGTGCCTTTAGAGTATATCCATGCTTCTCTGGGCAGACATCTCATCTTATTTCTTAAGAGTTTATCTAACAATGATCTTACTTCTTGATTTCGGGTATAAAAAATATGACCTCCATAATCAAAACTGAACCCATCGATTTTTTCTGTGCGGCATCCTCCCCCAATCTTATTATTCTTTTCCCAGACTGCGTAATTTGCTTTTAAATGGTAGGCGGCACTCAAGCCCGTTGGCCCGGCACCTAAAATAGAAATCGGTTCCAATGGAATAAATTTCTTTCTTATTTTTTGCGAGTATTATTTATTTCTTCAGCAATTTTCTTGCCGCTGGCAATGCTGTGATCCATGTTGAAGTATTCCCATTCACCAAATCGACCGCAGGGATAGATGTGGTGTTTGCGTAAAAAATTATGGATTTTTTCCACGTTTTTTCTATGATCGAGATCGTAAATAACGTATGCACATTGGATATCTGCAGCGTCTGAAACAACTATTCTATCATCAGGGAATAAGATTTTTGCCTTTATCAGGTCCTCAACGACTCTTTCTATGATATTCTCCTTACCGATTTTCTTGCTCTTGGAATAAGAGATTTCGGTAGTAACTGAACTGCTACCTTTGGGAGTTGTATAAGATGAAAGATTCATCGGAAAACTGATCCGATGGAAGAGAAAATCAGGCTCATAGAAATAGACATAATGGTAGGGGCTGATCTTTTCTCTGTTGATCCCCAGGTTGACACAATAGACAGAGTTATGTTTAAGCTCTTGGGAGGCTCGCCTCACTTCTTCCGGAACATTTTCTATGCACTTAGTGATTTCAGGAAGAGGCAGAGTAGAAATGAGCTTTTCGTAGAAGACTTTTTTACCATCACTGAATTCAACACATTTTTTATTCAAATAGACCTTGACCGCTTCCTTTTCCAATTTGATATTTTTAACTTTGGTCAGGAAGGAAAAAGGGAGACCTTCAATGCCTCCATTAAGTGGATACCAGAATTCTGTGTTGAATCCAAAGAGCCTCGGATTGTCATGGAGCGCACCTTCGAGTAATTCTTCCATGGAAAGCCGAGGGACCCTGTTCCAGACCCATTCAAAGTTCATCTTCTTGGGGGAAATTGTCCAAATTTTATTGGCATAGGGTATCATCAGATGTTTAGCAATACCTTCACCAAAATTCCAAATGATCCACTCTTCATAATTTTGAGGTTCTTTGTCCTTTTTCTTCAAGGTCTTAAAAAACCCCAAGATACAATCTTTGACAATCGAGATAGGTAGACCATAGAGATGTGATTGAAATGGAAATCGGGTATAGACATCACTCAATTTGTGATAGATCCAAGCTTCTCTTGATTGAATATGCAAGTTATTGTTTAAAAGTTTTTTGATCAGTTTTGCAACGTATTTACCCTTGGGAAAGAGGATGTGGGGACCATAGTCAAAGATAAAATCATCAATATGGATGGAGCGGCATAATCCACCGACTTTTTTTTCTTTCTCGAATATTTCATAGTCTTCTTTTAAATGATAAGCCGCACTTAATCCTGCTAGACCAGCGCCTAAAATCGCAACTTTGCTCATCAGAAATCCTTAAGAGATTTTAAATAGGAACAGTCTTTTTTCCTATGATGACTGTCCTTTTTCTCTCTTTTCAACTTTTTCACTTTCCATCCTTCTGATTCGCCAGAGAGCTTCTTCAATGAGTTTTCGATTGGAAGAGATGAGATCTGATAGAATGGCGATGACTGCCAGCAGAAAACTGATGATTAATAAAATAGCGCTTAATAGCAGTGATTGGATGTGCCCCCCAGTCTTTCCGGAGAAGAAGAAGATTAAAAATCTGATGCCTGGAATCAATCCTAAGACAAAGAACAGAGTAGCTAAGACGAGAAAGATTTTGAGGGGTTCATACATAGCATAAGTGCGAAGTATGTTGGAGCCCGAGTTTGTCAAGAAAGTGAAAACATTACTGAAAAGCCTTGACTTTCTGGGTGTCTTGTTTGTCTGGATGGGAATGCTCTTTACTGCCAGATTCAACTTCCCGGCTTGGATCAGCGTTTCCAAGGTATAGGAGAATTGGGATAAGACATTCAATTTTAAAGCAGCCTCTCGGCTGATTGCCCGGAATCCGCTTGTGGCATCAGGAATCTTTATCTTTGATAGAATTCTGACCAAAAGGCTGCCCAATTTCTGCAGTTTCTTCTTTGCCCAGGAAAAATGAGGAATGGTCTGAGTCTGACGATCTCCGACCACGATATCAGCCTCTCCTCTTAGAATGGGCTTTACCAGCTTGGAAATTTCTGAGCCTTTGTACTGGTTGTCTGCATCTGTGTTGACAATGATATCTGCTCCAAGACGCAGACAAGATTCCACTCCTGCTGAGAAGGCTGCGGCTAATCCTTGGTGTTTTTTGAAGCGAACGATATGATTGACACCATTTTTTCTAGCGACTTCAGCTGTATTGTCGGTGCTTCCATCGTCCACCACAAGGACTTCCACTTCATCTATCCCTTCTACATCTTTTGGCAGATCCTTCAGGGTCAAGGGCAGGTATTCTTCCTCGTTGTAGCAGGGGATTTGAATGATTAACTTCATTTTAATGTTACCGTGAGCTTTACATCGCTGTATTGTTAAGAGTATGATATATATTCCATTATTTAATCAGTTCATCCTGTTGTCATTCAGTCTCGACCGAATCCGAGCGCACTTTCGTAAGTATCTCCTTGAGAAAAAATGAGCTTAAATAATAGCGAAAAAAGATATCCTTGTCCACTCAGTATGCTCTTGCGTCCTTCTCGATTCAGGATGATTTACCTTCCCCTTAACCTGCTTGCCTGTTGGGCTGCAGCCTTTTTCAAGGCAAGAGCGGGCGAGAGCTGGCCTTGGGTTGCCCTCTTTCTGATCACGATTTTTGTCCTTGGAATCTTGGCTGTTGAGGTGTGGATTTCTACGCGTTTCTCTGAATTCTTGGTCCCGGCCTTATTTGGTTTTTTGGCGGGGGCAGGAGTAAATGCTGTCATTCAAGGGCTACTCGGGAAATTCCAAGGCCTTAACTGGGCTTTCCAGTCTCCCATTCAATTCAGCCTTGGAACGGTTCTCTTTGGATTTTTGGGGTCGCTGACCTTTATTTCTTACGGTGAGCAGGTGAGAAGGATATTTGCTTCTTCGATCTCTCTCCGTGACCAAATCAGAAACAAATCTCATCTCCGTACATTCTCTACAATAGTATGGGTTGTTACAGTCCTTATCGCCTTAGCTCTTTGTGCCAGTCTTGTGGTTATCCTCGAGCAATTCAGTGAGTTGGCATCCCCCAATCCTCTGCGGAAGCCTCTTTGGTTTCATGCAGGTGCTGTCGTTTTAGTGCTGATACTTGCAGTCTTGGGCAGGAAGAGTCTCATCCGGATTGGTCTAATTCTTATTCCAGGCATAATTTTAGGGATGATTTGGGCTTTTATCGTTCG
>CAYSCW010000033.1:0-30911 GCA_964429795.1 uncultured Eubacteriales bacterium | reverse complement strand
CTTCCTTCGTCATCGTGTGTAAATTGACGAAAAGCAGCATGATACTTGGAAAATTCGAATTTTATCTGGCGCGGGGCATCTTTTGTCCGTTCCTCTTTTTCCTCTTCTGTGATTTCTACCGGATCATACTCTCTGGTGATTTTCTTAATCATCTCACCCTCTGGGTTGATTATCTGTAACTCATAGTCCTTTGGATAGCCATAAACGATATTGTCATCTTTATCAATTACCCAATAAGAAACCGCCATAAAAGGATTGAAACCTTTTCGTACATCAGGGGCTGGAGAGCTGGCAATCTCCGCGAGCAAATTCATATCAGGATCAAATAAAAGCCATTTCTAGCATCAACCTCCTTTTGCTGCAAACAGTAAAATATCCAAGGATGAACTGAATTAATCGAGGAGTAACGATGCTGGAACAAAGCGGCATAAAAAGACATAAAGCGACATAAAACGACATTTTCCCTGAAAAATTTGACAAAAATTCAGGTTTTGATTCCTAATAGATATAACCGTTTCAGGAGGAATTAAAATGGAAAAAAAGGAATCAATTGAAAAGGAAGAAAAAACAAAAGGACCAGAATACGCTCAAGACGAACAAACCGGGAAAGTCTATAAACTGGAACCTGAAAAGTGCAGGGATACGATAGCTGCAACCATCGGCATCCTGTACTCGATTGCCATGTTGATCTTCTTTTCCTGGCTGCTTTTTGACCTCTGTACCGGGAACAGATCGTTGCTGAAATTTCTCATTCCACAGAATGCTAAAATCCTGGGATCTTCTCTCTTCCGCCTTATTGCATATACAGTCATAGGCGGAGGGCTCGGAGGCACCATCAATGGAATCCGAAGCGTTATCATCTGGCATTGCGAGCGGAGGGCGTTCGGCTGGAGATTTGTATGGAAGAATATAACTCTTCCCTTGCTCGGTGTGGTCCTGGCAGCCATAGTCTACGCCATCATACGAGGAGGCATTGCCGCTTTTGGAGGCGGATTTGCTATCCCAGCAGAGGCAGGCGATACTCAAGCATTTTCAGCCTTTGCCGTTGGCGCAATTGCCGGATATGGATCCCACAAGGTATTCAGATGGCTGGATGAACAGGTCAACAAGCTATTCAGAATATCCCCGGTTTCCGAGACAAAAGTTCCTGATCTGAAAGACAAAACTAAAGACGAGGCGGAGACTCTGCTGAAGGAAGTCAAGCTGAACTTAGGTAAGATCAATCATAAGCCGGTTGAAAATCAGGCAAAGGTTGATAAGGTAATCGATCAAAATCCAGGTTCAGATTCAAAAATTCCCGTGGGTGGGTCGGTTGACATCACTATTGGCTCAAAAGCGTAATAAACAGTGTAAGCCCGCCTCTTCCCCAGGACTCCCGGCCATCCCATCAGCCACAATAACTCCACGATCGTTTTGATATCCAAGCTGCTCCGCAATATAAGGAGCTATCTAAGAAAATGGAGTGTCTATTTGCACTTATTCCCTTTTTTTGCTTCTTATGATTGCTTAAGCCACGTTATTGTGCACCAAAATAAATCACTTCAACAATTAAAGCTAAAATAATGAAATAACACAATTATGCAAATCCTCAATTCCAGTTTTATTAGCGGATTCACGTGTTTCAGAAATTACATCTTTTTTTCTTTACGTTCAGATAGCTCATCCATAAGTTCCACTTGTATCTGCTGAATTTCAAGTAGTGTTTGCCACTCTCTCTTGAGGAAATGATCTAATTTTTGATGAAGATGGCGGATTTCAAGCTCGGCCTTCAAATTCACACGGTAGTCATAATCAGACCTCAGTCTATCCTTTGTATCCTGGCGATTCTGGCTCATCAGGATGATTGGTGCCTGAATAGCCGCGAGGCATGACAGAACAAGGTTCAGAAGAATGAAGGGATATGGATCAAATACTTTAGATAAGATCACTACTGAATTTAAAATAATCCATACCAAGAGTGTTGTAAAAAAACTTATGATAAATTTCCAGCTCCCGCCAAACGTTGCTAACCTATCAGATACCCGTTCTCCAAACGTAACACGTTGTTCATACTCGGCATTGATATCCTTTGATACCGTCTCTTGTTCTTTTATGCTTTTGAGAACCTCTTCTTCGATTGCGGAGAGTTCACCCTTCTCCTCTTCCAGCACTTTTTTTATGAATTCAATGCGGTATTTATTGAGATCCTTTAAACATATGTAACCTGTTTTTGGTAAGTCTGGATGTTCTTCCTGGATAATCCTTATTACAGGTTCATGCACCACCTCCAAAGGAAACAACTCGCTCATTCTTGTCGGTTGCTTACACACCTCACAAATGACCGTTTTCTTTTGGCTTACTGGCATATAGATCCCTCCTAAAGATGAAATAAAACCGACTCGCCGTCATGCCTTTCACTTTACCCACAATATCCCACACTGAAATATCCCTGCACTCCAGGATATAGGATACGGCGGCGATATTCTGGAATTCATATGATGTGATAGTCCGTTCGATATTCACTTCCCCATCATACCATATCGCCGCCTAATCATTCACTTATAGGTAAGCCTGTGGAACTTCACACTTCGGATTATTAAAGTCTCAAGTAATAAGCGGCTTTTCAACCCCGTCATCCTTTTTCGGGCATCCTCAACCTTAGGCAGGGTCAGTATCCACCTAATTTTCCCATTGTATATTTATTAAAATCATAACAGAAAACAAATGGATTTATAACAATCCTATGTTAAATGTTCGAATCGACGCATACGGAGGTCGAGGAGATTATTTCGTTTTCAGGCCTCGATCGTGCTGATATAGTCTTGCATGAAAGTGCACAGGCTCACTTGGTTAAATTCATAAAAAGTGGAAAACAGGTCGAACAATAAATCTATCAAAAACAATTTATATGGAATGAAATGGATGCATTGAATGTGTAAAAAAAAGTCAATCATATATTAAGAAAGAGGTAAAAAATGAAGAAACTGATAGTTAATGTAAAATGCCCCTACTGCAGGAAAAGTCTTATGGATGAGGGAAAGCAAATCGATGGCTATCCTGGCGTGAAGACAAAAATTCAACATCGTGAAAAGACTGGCATTTTGTATTTAAGCGCAGTATTCGGCAGTTTCAACATAACATCTGATATATATGTACCTAAAGAGGAAATCGTACTATTCTTTTGCCCCGAATGTAACGCCTCTCTTCTGTTGAAGGACTTATGTGAAGAGTGTAAAGCACCACTAGCTTTTCTTGAATTGAAAAACGGCGGCACAGTTCAAATTTGTTCACGACGAGGATGTAAATATCATTTCATGGATTACACAAATTTCGCCCAAAAACTTTCGGCATTCTACAATACTTACAGTACACTTGCTGACCCATCTCGTAAAAAGTAGAGATCTCTCGACTGATTTTCTTTTATTTTAGAAGCTATTATGTCTGAAGAAATAAATCACAACTGCGGTCTTTGTACTACCCACTCACTCCGTGACATTTATCTATTTATAAATTCCCTACAACACTTATGGGAAATCAAGGGACACGTTACAGATTTTAGAAAATCGGTACATGTCCCTGATTTCTTCTTCGGCTTGCTCGTTCGTTCAGTATTTTTTCATCCATCTTTCCACAATATCGGCCAGAGTCTGTGCCAATTTTAGACCGCTGCCGTGAATGGGCCGCAGCTCATCCGCCAGCTCTGTATATCCTTTACGATCTAACCAGGAGGAGAAGATGTCGTTGTCAGAATATTCTTGTATTTTAAAGGGATTAACAGATCTGAGCAGGTCAAGCAGCCACTGCAGATTGAAAATTTTAACATCGTCTATGATTAAGGGAGTGCAGTCCATACGAAGGATTTCTCTATACAAACATCTCTTCAAAACAGTAATCAAACGGTGGCCGTGTACACGCATAGGCCTTAATTCGTCTGCTAGCTCCCTGTAACTGTGCATATATAACCAGGTAGAGAAATTATCCTTATCACCGTAGTTTTCCAGTATTTCTCTCAATTCCCTGGCTTCTTTAGTGGCTTTTCCGGCCTGGTCCAAGACTTTCATCATCTCTTTTATATTTTTAACCCGAAACAGTTCCTTACCCCGTTTGTCGAAAATGATGAATTCTCCGATCCCTGTAGAGTCTTGAATATGTTTTTTCAAGGATTTTAGGCTTCCAGGGTCTCCTTTAGGCAAAACGAAGGCCATATTTCTAAATGCATCGGCTTCTTTTGTCTTGGAAGCGACGATGATGGGGATACGTGGGTAGTATTTGCGCGTGAGCCTGATGAGGTCTTTTCCTGCAGTACTGTTCATGTCATTACCTTTAGGAAAAAATATATCAGTAATCAAACAGACTACATCATCTCCATAGCCGTGGGAACGATAGGTTTCATCATCAATTTCGGATTCTATCTCTACCCCAAAGAGGAACTTTAGCGATTCCTCAAAAGTTCGCACCAGCATGACACCGGCTCTCTGTCCTATGATGTTATAAAGGACGGGTAGAAACTGGGAGAACCAGCGCGGCTCATCATCCACGATTAAGAAGATGAAACGGCGAGCCTTCGAATATTTTGTGATATTCAGGAGATCCTCCGCAGCTCTCACCACTGCTACAATAATATCGTTCGGAGTACAGTCTGTATTGTTATAGGCAAACACGAGATCCGCCTTGGCAGCATAAGGGAATTTTTCTTGTGCCACAGAAGGCGGGGAGCAGTGGAGGAATTCATTCGAAGAAAGAAGGATCAAAACTGTATTTTTGTTGTTTTGACGGATTTTTTTGGCATCAACGATATTCAGGGCTGTATCATCGAAGATAAATGTTGATGCATTGTCTGGTCGATAATTCGATACTGATATGGGGTCAGAAAAGACTTCTACGACTATCCATGGCATGTTTTCCTCGAGGGTCTTTTTTGAATTTCGTACACATTCATCAGCAGAAAAAAAGACTGCATCTTTGATTTTTACAGGGTCTATGATTCTGGGCAGGAAAGGAAATTCTTTAAAACTGTTTTTTGATTTTTTTCCTCTCCCCTGCATTGATCTGTCAGGACTTAGGTAATGACCGCACAGCGTTGATTTATGGAGTCTGCATAGATTGTAACACTTTTAGGAAAAGCCAGCACGTATAAAGCATCACCTTTATCCGACTGGGTAAAAAACCAGGGATCAACCTTATCTTCTAAGGGAGCGATAAAACCATAAATGACATTGTTGCTTACCAGATTGGTGAGAAAATGTGTGCCTTGTGTGCCGTACATTCTTGTCTGGAGCTTCTTCTGCTCCTCATCGTAGCCTCCCTGAATCATATACAGGAAATGGCTACCATAAATACCACCGGAAAGGCTATCATCTTCTGGAAGAGGTTCCGCTCGACCGGCAATGTCAACCCCATACTCAAAGATGGCAACAGCCCTGTCCACATCACTGTAATTGACCAGTATTCCCCAATCTCTGTTTGTGCTCCCTAGTCTCCCTGGGACGATCATGATGTAGTTCTCTTTCTGTTCACGCATGGAGCGGTTAACATCTGAGATTTTCTTCCTGACTTCATCATACTTATCTTTTGTGTATATGAAAGGAGAGATAACAACCGCATACTTAATACCTGCCTTAATACCATGTCCTTGAAGGCTATTGATAGACAGGTAGGTGTGTTGCACATCCTGGGGGATCTGTATTGTCTCGAATTTCAATTCGGGCAATACTGTTAGCTGAACAATGTGAAAATAGCCCACTTCTCTATCTTTTTTTTCGAAATCGATATTAAACACAAACTCTATCTGGAAATGAGAAGATATATTATCAGAAATTAATTCCATTATTTTGTTCAGACCGCTTTTGAAGCCGAAATGGTTGTTTTGGATCAATTCTTCTATAGTGATCAAATTTTGTTTTATGCCCAATTTTTTGATTTTATGATAGTTGGCAAAGCGGACATGGAGTGTTTTCATGGTCTCCAGCTCTTCTCCGCTCAGTCCTTTGTTTTTTGTCATATCCAGTGCATAAAAATACTGCTGCCCTCTCCCCATCCTCAAGAATCTCAGAGGAATCGGTTTTTTTATCGTGGCCATGGAAATGACCGGAAATTCATCCAAAACCGTGGCATATCCGTGTCCAAAAGCGATTCGGGCAAAGCCTTCATTTGTGTCCTGTGTCTTCAGTGCGTAAGGAAAAAAGGAGTTTGCCACTCCTGAGATGTAAGGGTAATAAAAGGGTCCGGCAAGGGTATCATCAAAAATTCCAGGAATAGGGTTGATGACAATGGCCATTTTTTCTACACTCTCTGACGACTGTTTCTGGATGAAGTCATTGTATATATGATAGATGGCCAGTTTCAACTGGTCGAACCGAGTCCTGTCATCGGGATGATTATTTGGAATCATGAACGAGATGTTTTCTCCGGCATGAACAGGACCTATTTTCTTTGGTGAGAGACAAGCCTCGTTGGTCGCTGAGGAACGCACTCCAAGGGGAACATCTCCCAGCTCTTTCAAGATTGCGCCAAGCAGATTCAGTTCTTCAGTTTCAAACGCTCCCCCTTTTTCTCGAAACTTGTCAAAAAAGACGGTGGTGAGTATACGTGTTTTTAATTTCCTGCATTGAGGAATGTTGCATTCGTTTATCTGGACTAAACCATTCCCTTTTCCTCCCAGAGAGCCAGTGCCAAAGATATTGACATCTCCAGTTTTTTCGAATATTTTTTCCAAGGTAAAACAATCCTCGATGGGAATTGTGTATATTTAATTTATCAGACAGTCCCCTCTTTCATGGATTAATAATTCTTTTAAACCAATCCCTGCTCTATCATCGCATTGGCGACTTTGAGGAATCCTCCTATGTTAGCCCCATTGACATAGTTCCCAGGCGTTTCATAAGCTTCGGCGGCCTCTTTGGCTGTTTGATGGATGCTCTTTATGATGTTGTGAAGGCGGTTGTCGACCTCCTCTTTTGACCAGTTGAGCCTCAGGTTGTTTTGGGTCATTTCAAGCCCTGAAACAGCGACACCCCCGGCATTCGCGGCTTTTCCTGGACCGAAGAGTATCTTATTATCGAGGAAAAGGTCAACTCCCTCTGCGGTGGTGGGCATGTTCGCACCCTCGGAGACAACGAAGACTCCATTGTTCAGAAGGTTTTGAGCATCCTTGCCATTGATTTCGTTCTGAGTAGCACTGGGAAAAGCGCAGTCAGCCTTTTGATTCCACAATGGATTATAATCCAGATTAGGATCAACCGGAATATAAGTAACATTCTTGTATTTCTCCGCATATTCCTTGATTCGCCCTCTGCGCACGTTCTTCAGCTCCATAACAAAGGCAAGCTTATCCGCATCGATACCTTCAGGATCGTAGATGAATCCACTAGAGTCGGATAAAGTGACAACTTTTCCGCCAAGATGACTGATTTTCTCCACTGTATACTGGGCAACATTGCCAGCTCCGGATACGAGACACACCTTGCCTTCCATGGTGTCGTTTTTGGTGTTGAGCATTTCAGCAGCAAAATAAACGGCACCGTAGCCAGTGGCCTCGGGACGGATGAGCGATCCTCCCCAATCCAGCCCTTTTCCGGTTAGGACTCCAGTGAATTCATTTCTCAGCTTCCTGTACTGCCCGAACAGAAATCCGATTTCTCGGCCTCCCACACCGATATCTCCAGCAGGAACGTCCGTGTTGGGACCGATATGCCTGAAAAGCTCACTCATGAAAGCCTGACAGAACCGCATGACCTCGTTGTCGCTCTTGCCCTTGGGATCAAAATCGGAACCTCCTTTTCCTCCTCCCATTGGAAGTGTAGTCAGGCTGTTTTTAAAGACCTGCTCGAAGGCGAGAAACTTCAAGATTCCCAGATTCACGGTAGGATGGAATCGAAGCCCTCCTTTGTAAGGCCCGATTGCGCTGTTCATCTCAATCCTGTATCCCCGGTTGACATGAATTTCTCCCTTATCATCCATCCAGGGGACACGAAACATTATAACACGCTCTGGCTCTGCAATCCGTTCCAGGAGCTTGGCTTTCCTGTACTCTGGATGCATTTCGAAAACCGGCGCAAGTGACTTGGCCACTTCCTCAGCAGCCTGATGAAATTCGGATTCACCCGGATTTTTTGTCTTTAATTCACCCATAAAATCGGATACATAATTAGACATTAAGACTCTCCTCTCTTATTAATTTTTTAATTTTAAAAAATATTGCCGTATTTTCTTCAGTCTGTTGTTTAAAATCGTGTGATGATGTTGTAGCCTTGAGATCAATAATCCGAGATGTATTGACTTCACAAAATTCAATTACCACAGGATTGTTATAAATCTGTTTGTTTTCTGTTATAATTCTAATAAATATTCAGGGGGGAGAATTTGGAAAAAAGACATGCTGTCACTCCCTTTGTGCTATAATGTATTATTGAAAACACAGCATTTCAGCATGTCTCAGTCCGCTTCTTCAACAAGTTCGCCGCTCCCTTGACATTCATAAAGAGTGTGGATAATTATAAAGCGTCACTTCGATAACAAAATATTCAGTGACAGTTTTATGAAAGGAAACATGCGATGAGCGCTCAACCCTTTAATCCTTTCAAGATGGCCCAGGCTCAATTTGATCACATTGCTGACCTACTTGACTTGGATAAAGCTACGAGAGAATTTTTACAATATCCGATCAGGGAGCACCAGTTCACCATACCTGTGCGGATGGACGATGGAAATGTCCAGATATTTCGTGGCTTCAGAGTAGTTCATAACGATGTCCGTGGTCCTGGAAAAGGAGGAATTCGCTTTCACCCTTTGGAAACAATCGATACTATAAGGGCTTTGGCCATGTGGATGACGTGGAAGTGTGCTGTCGTCGATATTCCCCTGGGGGGAAGCTATGGAGGAGTTACCTGCGATCCTCACAATCTCAGCATGAGAGAGCAAGAACAGATCTGCCGGGGATGGGTGCGCCAGTTGGCAAAAGACCTGGGCCCTTTGATGGATGTACCAGCTCCGGATATCATGACCAGCGCACAGCATATGTTATGGATGCTGGATGAGTTCGAGACTATCAGAGGCGAGAAGTATCCGGGATTTATCACAGGAAAGCCCATTGGGATGGGAGGTTCTCAAGGTCGGAAAGAGTCCACTGGATTTGGGCTTATTTTTACTGTACGTGAAGCTCTTAAAGAACTGGGAATACGCCCTGAGGACACTGCCGCCAGTGTTCAGGGATTCGGCAACGTGGGACAGCATGCGGTCAAGCTTTTCCAACAGATTGGTGGAAAAGTTATCAGTATTTCATGCTGGGATCAGAAGAATCAGGCTTCCTACTGTTACAGAAAAGAATCGGGTATAAATTTTGATGAGCTGTTCAGTATCACAGACATCTTCGGAGGAATCAATAAGGACAAGGCCGCCGAATTAGGTTATGAGGTTCTTCCCGGAGAAGCCTGGTTAGAGCAAGATGTGGATATCTTGATCCCGGCCGCCGTAGAGAATCAGATCACCCTTGATAATGTGAGGAAAATCAGCAATAAAGTCAAAATCATCGCTGAAGGAGCCAACGGCCCTACAACTCCCGAAGCAGACAAAATCATTGTCGAGCGAAATATGTTCATGATTCCCGACCTCCTGGCAAATGCCGGAGGTGTAACCTGCAGTTATTTCGAGCAGGTGCAGAGCAACATGAACTACTATTGGGAAAGAGATGAAATCCTGGGCAAGCTGGATGTTAAAATGACCAACGCTTTTATGTCTGTTTTAGAATTAGCAAAGAAAAAAAAGCTGAACATGCGTGACGCCATCTATTATATTGCTGTCATTCGTGTAGCACAGGCCTGTAAAGACAGAGGTTGGGTTTAATCATTTATACCTAGAAATTCATTCAGAAAACTTCAATTTGTGAATATCCATTGTGAGAAAGGGCTTGGTCGCAATCAGGTTTCAAACTTTGGGCCGCCACTTCATTCACTTTTCAGAAGTGATTTACAGGAGAGACAAATGCATCCCGGTTTTTTAGAAATCATGATACGCCAAGATAGATGAAAAGATTTTATCAAGAAAGCTTAACACTGTTCGATCGACATTTTTTCACAGGTAAGGAAAAATTTACATATATCGGACAGGGTTCGGTCGGCGGGAAAGCTCAGGGTCTGGCTGACATCAAAAATGCTTTAGCTGATTTAAAATCCCAATTTTCAACAGATATCGAGATCCACATACCTACATCAACAGTCATCGCCACAAATTTTTTTGATCTCTTCCTAGAAAACAATAATTTGCATGACATTTCCTATTCCGATATGCGAGATGACCAGATAGCTCATGCTTTCCAGAGAGGGCAGCTGCCTCCGCAACTTGTGGGAGATCTTCGTGCTTTGATCTCCCAGGTCCACTCCCCCCTGGCTATTAGGTCTTCAAGTATGCTCGAGGACGCAATGTTTGAGCCCTTTGCCAGCGTTTATGCCACCAAAATGATTCCCAACAACCAGTTTGATCCAGATATTCGATTCAGAAAGCTTATCGAAGCCATAAAATATGTTTATGCGTCTACTTTTTTAAAAAGCGCCAAAGATTACATAGGTGTCACCAAACATACCATAGCCGATGAGAAGATGGCCGTGATTATTCAGGAGGTCGTTGGTAACCAATACAACAACCGGTTCTATCCTCAGATATCGGGTGTGGCGCGCTCATATAATTTCTATCCCGTGGGACACGCCAAACCAGAAGAAGGCGTTGTCGAACTGGCGTTAGGACTTGGTAAAACCATCGTCGATGAAGGGATAGGCTGGTCATTTTCTCCAGCCTATCCTCAAGTCAACCCGCCCTATAACTCCCTCCAAGATCTTTTAAAACGAAGCCAGACAGAATTCTGGGCGATCCATATGGGTGAACCTCTTTCTTATAACCCGATTAAAGAAACAGAATACATGCTTAAATACAGCATAACTGATGCCGAGAAGGATAGAAATCTGAAATTCATCGCATCGACGTATGTGCCTGAAGATGATAGAATTAAAATTGGGATCGGCAATAGGGGCGCGAGAATATTGGATTTCGCTCCTATCCTAAAACTCAACGAGATCCCTCTTAACGAGATAATAAAGAAACTGCTTGAAATGTGTGAAAAAAGACTGGAGAACATGGTAGAGATAGAATTTGCCGTCACTCTCGATCCGGACCACGGAATACCCGTGCGATTCGGTTTTCTGCAGGTTCGGCCCATGGTTGTTTCGCAGGAGAAAGTCGAGGTCTCAAAGGAAGAACTATCGGGAGATAATGTAGTTGTGGCTTCTGAATCTGTGCTCGGGAACGGAGCTATCTATACCATTCAAGATATTGTTTTTATCAAGCCGGAAAAATTCGAAGCCAATAAAACCGCCATAATCGCTAAAGAATTGGAAAAACTCAATCATCAGATGGTGCAGACCAGACATCCTTATGTACTCATCGGTTTCGGACGCTGGGGTTCATCCGACCCTTCGGGAGGCATCCCCCTGAAGTTTGGACAAATCTCAGGAGCCAAGGTCATTGTGGAGGCCACTTTGCCCAACATGAATTTTATGCTTAGTCAAGGATCCCATTTTTTTCATAATATAACCAGTTTTCAGGTCTGTTATTTTTCTGTTGCTCATTGGGACAACTACAAGATTGACTGGGACTGGTTGAGCCAGCAAAAAGTCATAAATGAGACTCAATTCATTCGACATGTGAGATCTTCTGCTCCCTTAATAATAAAGGTCGACGGGAGGAAAGGTCGGGGAGTCATCAGTCATGAATAAAGAAAAACAATCAATCGATAGACTCATATGGGGACTTCAAGAAAGAGCCAAGGAACTCAATTGCCTGTACAAGATCGAAGAGCTGATGAACAAGCCGGACTCTCATATTGATGAAGTGTGTCAACGAATAATCGAAGCCATTCCCCCTGGATGGCAGTATCCGGATATCTGTATTGCCAAAGTCAAACTTGAAGGGGAATCATATTATTCTCCGGGTTTTAAGCCGACGCCCTGGGTCCAAAGCGCGTCCATCGTTGTTCAAGACAAGAAAGTGGGAGAAATCAATGTATACTATACCAAAGAGATGCCGAGAGCAGACGATGGCCCTTTCTTGAAAGAAGAAACCAAACTCCTTGAAACCATCGTGGACAGGCTCAGTCACTTTATCATGTATAACAGGATGAAGATGGTCTTTCAGGAATATAGATCTGGTAAAAAAGATATCATTGAACATAGGGCGAGTGAATGGCAGGTTGCTTTAAATTTTCTCCGTCAGACTGATAAAAACCTTTTTTTCAACATTTCCAGGCGGATGTTGAATCATCTTTGTTGGAGCGGCATCGACGAGGCGGAACATCTCCTCCAGGATTCGGCACCGGGCTGGAGGAAAGAAGAGATTGAACTTGCAGACGATGAAAACCGCCCCTACCATAAAAGAGTTTTGTCTTTTTCTGAAAAGCTGAGCGACCAAACCTTCAAAATCGCATCCAAATATCTCACCAGTGAGCAGATTCTTTCCAATATCCAGAAATGGATTCAGGAGGCCAGATTGAGCTTCCTTATTCAGGTAGCCAACCGCAATTTGCCTCTGGCGGAAGTTGTTGATGCTATCCGGCGGTATCACCATATTGTACCGGAGGGCATTGAATTGCCGCCGGCCAGCAAGAGAGGTGTGCAGGTCTCTCTTATCAGGCGCTTTCTATCCGACCAACCTGAATTCATCCATATTGCCAAGGATTATATCGAAATCGATGATTTTTATAACATACTGGACCGTATTGTCTTTCCTCCTGGAAGCCATGGCAGGTTGGGAGGCAAGAGCACGGGATTGTTCCTTGCTCATCAGATCATAAAAAAATCAAGGCATCCTGATGATACCCTTGACGATATTAAGGTACCGAATACCTGGTACCTAACCTCGGATGTCCTTTTTAATTTTCTAAGCCATAACAATCTCAATGAGGTCGTGGAGCAAAAATACAAGGACATCAGCCAGGTGCGTCTGGAGTATCCTCATATCATCCAGACATTCAAGAACTGTAACTTCCCCACTGAGATTGTTCAAGCACTTTCCATGATTCTGGATGATTTTAAGGATAAACCTATTATCGTAAGAAGCTCAAGCTTGCTGGAGGATAGGGCAGGCGCAGCATTTTCAGGAAAGTACAAGAGTCTATTTCTTGCCAATCAAGGCAGCAAACAAGAACGCCTGGCAGCGCTGACAGAGGCCATTGCCGAAGTTTATGCCTCCGTGTATGGGCCTGATCCGATCGATTATCGTGCCGAACGGGGGTTACTCGATTTCGTTGAAGAAATGGGTATCATGATTCAAGAGGTTGTGGGCACAAAAATCGGTAATTATTATTTCCCAGCTTATGCTGGTGTCGCCTTCAGTCGAAACGAATTCAGGTGGTCCCCGCGGATCAAACAAGAGGATGGCTTGCTCCGTCTAGTGCCAGGGCTGGGAACACGTGCTGTTGACAGGCTAAGCAACGATTACCCTGTTTTGGTTGCACCAGGCCAGATAGGTCTCCGCGTGAATGCCACGGTTGACGAAGTTGTAAAGTATGCTCCGAAAAATATGGACATCATCAATCTCAAAACCAACAGCTTTGAGACCGTTGAAGCAAGGGAATTAATAAAAAAACTTGGAAGCAATATTCCGAACATCAACAAGGTCATTTCAATCTATGATGGACAAGTCATCCGTACGCCCTTAGGCAATGAGGCTGATTTTGAGAAGGATAACCTGGTGGTTACTTTCGAAGGGCTCCTGACAAAAACAAAATTCATTGAAAAGCTTAATAACTTAATCACTTTCCTTGAAGAGAAACTCAGCACACCCGTGGACATCGAGTTTGCTTGTGATGGAAAGGATTTCTACCTGCTTCAATGCCGCTCTCAAAGCTATACCGAAGGAGCAGAACCAGCACGAATCCCAAAAAATATTCCAAAAGACAGAATCGTGTTTTCCGCCAACCGTTACATTTCTAACGGAAAAATCCCTGACATTTCTCATATCGTATATGTAAATCCTCAGAAGTACGACGAGCTTGCAGAACATTCCTCGTTTATTGCTGTCGGTCGAGCTGTAGGAAGCCTCAATAAACTTTTACCCCGCAAGCGGTTTGTCCTCATGGGGCCTGGCCGCTGGGGAAGCCGGGGCGACATTAAGATGGGAGTGAAGGTAACCTATTCAGATATCAGCAACACTGCTGCACTCATTGAAATCGCCAGGAAAAAAGGAGACTATCTACCCGAGCCTTCTTTCGGCACCCACTTTTTTCAGGATTTAGTGGAGTCTGAAATCAGATATCTTCCCCTTTATCCTGACGATTCTGGAACAGTTTTCAACGAAAGTTTTTTCAATAATGCAGAAAACATGCTTTCCAATGCCTTACCTGAATATGCCTTTCTTTCTGACACGCTCAAAGTGATCGATGTAAAAGAAACCACGGGAGGTCTTCTGCTTCGAATCCTAATGAACGCCGGGCTTGATGAGGCAGTGGGAATCCTGAGCGAGCCATCCGTAGACAGTCAGCCTTCTCTTGCTCCCTTAGACTTCACTGGAAGAAAGGCAGAGAATCATTGGGCCTGGCGGCTGAGAATGGCTGAACATATTGCCTCCCAGCTCGATCCTGACCGCTTTGGTGTAAAAGGATTATATGTGTTTGGAAGCACAAAGAATGCAACTGCCGGCCCTAAAAGTGATATCGATCTCCTGATTCATTTTCAGGGGACAAAAAAACAGCAAAAAGATCTCGAACATTGGCTGGAAGGCTGGAGTTTATGTCTAGATGAAACAAACAGGCTTCGCACAGGATATCAAACCGGTGGAATCCTGGATGTCCACTTTGTAACCGATGCGGATATAGCTAAGAAAACCAGCAACGCCATGAAGATAGGCGCAGTCACAGATGCTGCCCGTCCTTTGCCGATGATGTTGAAGAGAAAAAAATCCTAAAGAAGCTCACGCCTGGCTCTATCCAGGTCTTCAGGATCAAATCGGACCAGAGCCAACTCAGGGCCATCGTGTGCGGCCGTAAACACATGGGTTCTCCCGATGCGGTCCCGCCAGGAGTGCGTAAACCTTGACGATTCGTGGACATGCCCGTGGAGAGTGAGAAGGGGCTGTCGAGCTTTGATAAAACGCTTAATAGCAATGCTGCCTACATTCACATCCATTGGAACGTAATCAATCATTTTTCCTTCTAGCGCCGCATGGTCGATATTGGTTTTATACGGCGGAGCATGGAACAGAAAAATAGCTTTCTTTAGGTTCTCATCCCAAGTCAAATCATCGAGGTCTTTTTTTATCGTGGAGTACTTGCGCTCATGATCTGTAACAGGAAAAGACCGTATACCCTCTTCTGGAGAGACACATCCTGGATCCACATGCCGCGAAACATCGTACTTTTCCCAGTCTTTCAGGAGAAAAGGAGTTGGAGGTATATAAGAATAGCCAAAGACAGGATAGTCCTTGAAAAGGACTTTTCTATCATGAACATATTCCCATACTCCTCTGGCAGCAGCATCCAACACCGAGGCCTCAGCAAACCGACCATCATCATTCCCTAGGATAAGAAATATCCTGGGAAACTCATCTTCTAATTCTTTACGCATCTGATTCAATTCTTTTGCGATGTAGTCATTAATGAAGTCTATATGCTCAAAATTCAGCGAGCCAAACAGAAAGCTCGCTGAAGGCAGAATGTCCCCTCCCAGAAACACAGCGTCAGGACGCTCATTTGCAATAGTCTGGAAAAGTTTTTGATATCGATCTGTACTTCCATGCAGGTCTGAAGCAAAAAAACAAATGGTCAATGTCTGCTCTTTTTTTTGGGATTCAAAATTTCTGCGATGAGTCGAGAGATTTCGTTTATTGCATAAGGCTTCATAAGAAGGGAGCGGAATCCCAACTTTTCAATTTTTTGGTTATCAATCAACTCAGCGTAGCCAGTAGTCAGAATTACTGGAATATCCGCACGGGTTTTGCAAATTCTTTCGGTAAGTTCAAAACCATTTAAATGCGGCATGTTCAAATCCACTATCAGCAAATCAAATTGCTTGGGATTTTTGGAGAAGACTTCCTCTGCCACACGACTGTCCTGGATGGCTGTGACGGTGCAGCCTAATCGTTCCAACGCTTTCTTCTGTGAATCACAGATCTGAGCATCATCATCAACTAAAAGGATGTGTCCCTCGCCTTTTATAGAAGATATTTCATGTTCTTCTTTTCTTTCTTTGAAACCAGCCTTCTGTGCTAAAGGAAGGTAGACATCGAAGTATGATCCTTTACCAGGCGAGCTCTCCACCTTTATGGCTCCGCCACACCTCCGCACAATGCCGTGAACAACAGACAATCCCATACCTGTCCCCTCTCCCACGGGTTTGGTGGTGAAAAAGGGCTCAAAGATGCGTTTTTGGGTTTCTCGGTCCATTCCGTGACCCGTGTCTTTTACACTAATTTTACAGTAGGTGCCATTTTTAAGATTCAAAGCAACGTTGTCTCCCAGCTTAACCTTTTCTGTGGAGATTGCTAATGTTCCTCCGTTCCCCCGCATAGCCTGATAGGCGTTGGTGTAAAGATTCATTATAATCTGTTGGATCTGAGAGGGATTCGCCTTAATCAGTAATTGCTCTGAGCTGAGATAGCTTTCAACAAGAATGTTCCGTGGAAGAGCTGCTTTAAATAATTTTATGCTCTCTCTGATCTCTTCAGAAATGTCTAAGAACTTTTCTTCTGTTTTAACTTGGCGGCTAAATGTGAGAATCTGCTCGACTAGTTCCGATGCGCGTCGAATAGACAATATCAGCTCATTTATATTTTCTTCCGCCACACTGTTTTTTGGAATGTTTGTCTTAACAATGAGGGCATAGGCATGCATGGATGTCAGGATATTATTAAAATCATGTGCGATTCCTCCGGCTAGAGTGCCTATCGCTTCCAGCCTTTGCGTGCCCTGAATCTGGTCCTCCAGCTTTCTTTTTTCCTCCATCTGTTTAACAAAAGCATCTATAAGTTCATTCGTACGGGCCATCACTCCTTGAAAATCTACACCCACAGAACTAGGCTTTGCCCTGGCATGGAGCTCTCCTTGCAAAATGCCATCTATCATCTTCTCCAATTGGAAGATAATATTTCTGATTCCTTTGTTAATAAAGGTAGATATTGTCAGGGCTAAAAGAATAAGCACTGAAACAGAAAGACCGGTCAAAATCAATATCTTTGTATTCAATGCCCCGGCTATCTGCTTGTTGATCTCATCTTCATCGACTTCAGCAATCAAAGCCCATCGCACATCTTTAATATTGATGGGGGTATAAGCAGAAAGGGCCTGCTTCCCTCTGTAATCCACTGTAATCTTTTTATCTTCGATGCCCTGAAGCGCTTCCTGGGAAGCAACTGTATCCACACCATTTTTTTCTACAGTTCCTCTAAAGGAGGCTAAAACAGAGTGATTGAGGCTGTCCAGATAAGAATCGGATCTCATCTTTTTATCCTGTCCTACGAGGTATGTTTCTCCTGTCCTCCACATCCCTGACCGTTCTTTCATGATATTGTCTATAGAATCGATAGAGATCTGAACCGCAATCACACCTCTCACTTCATCATTCTCAAGAATGGGAGCAGCCATAAATTGTGCAGGAATGTTATTTGAAGGTGGGTACTGGCGGGTATCTGATAAACCAATTCTCTTTTCTCTCACCGCTGCGATCCATACATCCCGAAGCGAGGAAGAGACTTCGCCTATCCGGATGCCGAAATCCGCCTCTTTTCTGACCGTGAACAAGGTATCTCCATAGATGGGATCCAATAGAAAGAGATCATAGTATCCGTAATGGGATATCAGATTTTTAAAAAAAGGAAAGTAACGCTCATGAATAGTCATGTAAGACTGGGGGGCCACAAATTTCTCTCCAGAATAACCTTTGAATCTGTCTCCTCCCTGTTTAAACACAGCCTCTAATTCTTTGCAGGCTTTAATGACCGTCGGATTCTCGGAAAATGCGGATATATCTGCAATTCGTTCGTAAAAAAAATTGCAAATTTGTTCTTTTTTTATGTTTCTGACTGACTCGAGCTGTCTGAAAACCTGGCCTTTCATCTCTGCTCGAGTAGTGCTGTAACTTATAAAAGAAACAACCAATGTGGGAATAAGCCCGGATATCAACAATCCAACAATCAGGAGGAATTTTATTGGAATTTTACGAATCACGAGATCACCTGACAGAATCCATTAATCCCTGCAGTACTTGCACTTCTTTCGCTATTAATTTTTAGATTCCAGTATGGTACAGGTAAATCTTTCAAGTTTCAAACTTGTAACCGACTCCCCGAACAGTCTTTATATAATCTCCGACTCTGCCCAGTTTCTTCCGGATACCAGTTATCTGATAATCAACAACGCGTTCTGTTATAGGATAATTATCATCTCTCACGTGCTCGAGAATTCTTGCCCTTGTAAAGACCTGACTTGGCCTTCCGGCTAACAAAGCGATGATGTCAAACTCTGTCTTGGTGAGTTCAATATTTTCTCCGGCAACGCGAATCACATACCCTTTTAAGTCAATGGTCAGGTCTTTAAATTCCAATAAATTCCGCTCTTTCTGTATGGATTTCATTTTCCTCCTGAGCACAGCCCGGATCCGCGCAATAAGAATTATTGGCTCAAAGGGTTTTGTGATATAGTCATCGGCATAAAGCTCCAGGCCTTTGACAATTTCATCAACCATTCCTCTTCCAGTGAGCATTATGATGAATATTTTCTCAGTTTGGCGGTCTTTCTTAAGTACTTCGCATACGCCGAATCCATTCATTCCAGGAAGGATTAAATCCAACAGGATAAGGTCAGGATTCATTTTCCTTGCCAGCTCTATAGCTTCCTCTCCAGTCCTGGCGCAAATGACATCAAAGCCTTCTTTTTCAAGGATATAAGCAATGCTTTTCTGAAGGCTCAAATCATCTTCCACAAACAAAATTTTTGGCTTTTCTTTGGATTCTACCATCTTTTCATCAGATTAAAATAACTCATTCTTACACTTAACCTGCATCATTCACGGAAATCTCCCTAATTTCCTTGGTTATCTGCAGAATGTTCCACGACAAATTTCGTATATTTATGAATAGTACAGGTTAATTATAATAATTGAATCAAAAAAAAATCAATTGAGATTATTTTCTGGAGTTCCCCCGGGTTATTAAAGTAAATAGCTGATGATAAAATAGTAGGTAAGCTAATCCTGATTCTTCTATCCCTTCAGCTTCTCGCCCTTCTTCAAATATGGGAATACTTCACTTTAACGTCAGTGCCGTCTGTCTGGAATGTGACATGGTAGTGGAGATCGGTCCTGAAGTATGTGCGGTAGTGTCTTTCAAAAAGATCAATGACTTCCTGATCGGGATGACTGAACGGCTTGACATGGCTGCTTATGCCCAAAAGGGCCCGGCTGGGGCAGTTGCTGAACCAGGGTGTTTGATCCTGGTCGAATGTCCCGTTTACTGAACCATGATGGGGGACTTTAAAAAAGCGGGTATCTGCAGGAATTTTTCTGGCAATCAGATTCCAGACATCCTTTTCTGCATCTCCTGTGAGCACAAAGGCCACTTCACCCAGGCGCAGGATGATGACCACAGAGTTGTTGTTCTCATTTGTCCTTGAGATTCTGTTGATGTCATAAGGCGGCCATAAAATCTCAATGTCTACATCTCCGATTTTCAACCCAATCTTTGTCTCATCCACAGACTGAGGGTGATCCACATTGCCGGACCGGTGGCTGTAGCGGATGAGCTCTGCCAGGCTGCTCCACTCCAGCGATTTGGGATACCAGAAATATTTCGCGCCAAAATCCCTGAGGATTCTCTTGAGTCCCTGACCGTGGTCGGAATGGGCATGCGAAAGAAGTGCAAACTCAAAGACGGGTTTATCATCCGGGAGCTTAATGTCTTTTCTCTCGAATAAACGCTTGAGAAAAATATAGGAAGAACGCAGATACTTGGTGTCGTTGGAATCCACCAGCGCATAATGGCTTTGTGCGTTTTCATCCTGTGACTCGATAAAAATAGAGTCCCCCCATCCCACATCTATCAATGTGACATTTAAATTTGACATAGCTAACCTCTTTTTTTTTAAACGGACTACTCTGTGCGGTATTTCAATTCCAGATCAGGATTCTTGGGAAAAACTTTCTTGGCCATCTCAATCTGGCTGCTGGCCCATTCCTTGAATGATTTTGTTTCTGTGTCTGAATAAGAAATATAATCCCTCAACTCCTTGCAAATCTTCAG
Organism: uncultured Eubacteriales bacterium; assembly: GCA_964429795.1. Taxonomy (GTDB): domain Bacteria; phylum Acidobacteriota; class Aminicenantia; order Aminicenantales; family Aminicenantaceae; genus CAYSCW01. The sequence continues at coordinate 10,661 of CAYSCW010000033.1, read as the reverse complement.
GAAGCGATCCGCCGAAATCCTATCATCACGGAAACGGTCGGCTTCAAGAAAAAGCCTTTCTTTGATGCGGTAAACAGTTCCCCTTTCAGTGGGCGTATTCTCAAACAGGAAATTAGGAAGCCATATGTCGTTTATATCCACAAACAGCTCTGGGGTTTTTTCAATGGTCTCAAACAGCTCGTCGATCGCCTGAGGCGAATCGAATGCCGTCTTGGTGCCGATTGGCTCCCGGATGATCCCGGAAAGACCGAAAAGATAAAAGGGCACCTCCCGGTCTTTTAACTCCATTAACCATTCTGCCGATGGCGTGTCGCATTCAATGGAAAAATAGGTGCAGCGGGTCATTCGGAAGTTTTTGAATTCTTTGACATCATCCACCAAAACAGGAATTGAAGGCATTTCCTCCTGGCCGGATTTGGCCTTCACTAACTTACCCAGCGTTGTCTTGACATTTTTTTCCATTATTTTATCCCTCCTTATGCAGAATAGCTTAGAGATTTTCCATCTATAAAATGAAAGGACGATCAGCACTTGTCAAACTTTTTTAAGTAAATGTCCTTTTTTGCCCCTTTTTGTCGCTTTTTTTCTTATAAAATACTAGTCAAGCAATGTTAAACAACCACGAACTTTCGCACTGAGAATTTGTTTTTTTTAAGTTGATCCGCTAACTTGTAAGCTTTTTCCTCAGGGAGGAATACCTCCATTTGTAACCCCTATTATTTCTCAGCCTGCCCTTCTTCACAACTTCAAATCCCATAGATATATAGAACTTCAAGGTTTCTGCATACGGCTTATATAGAGGAGTACACTCACCAACAGTCTCAACGCTAAGATCTTTATAGCCAAGCTTTTTCAACTCATTTTCTACTTTCTTAAGAAGCAGCCTGCCTATCCCCACACCTCTTAATTTTTTATCGACACCAAGCCAGCCTATCATAGGCTTCCCATCATGGCTATGAACTGATATAAAACCAACAATTATTTCAGCTCTTTCAACTACATAACATCTGGCGAATTGTATATCACGCGGGATGTTCTCAAGGGCTTCCTCAGTGAACCACTCTGGATGAAGATCTTGGATCAACCGTTTTATTGAGTCTAAATCAGAACTCCTGAACTCCCGTACATGGTAAAAATTTTTCTTTTCAAAATGCATAGTATCTCCTTTCTCATTTTTATATTTAATAAAATAAGGAAAATAAGGGGGGAAAATTCAGAGGCTATATTTTCATTATTCTGAATATGATCCTACAGGTGCTTTTGCTCAATATACAACATTCACCATTCTTTTTCAAAAAAAATAGAATTCATATTGAATCTTTTTATATTTTTATCCATATCTCTTTAAGAGGCAGATTTCTTCGGATAATTCATATATCCCTCCTTTGGAGGCCGCAAGGCTTCCGCTACCTCAATTACCCTGATAAATCAGCCCCACTTTCCCCTGACTTTTCCTTGCAAACTTATTCGCAAAAATGCTAATCAGACCACCGAGCATAATGTATCCTGGGATCCATTCAAGGGCGAGCCAGATCTCTCCGGCACCGTCTCTCTGATTTCGGCGGCAGTAGAGTTATTCCGAATTTACCTGACAGCAAGCAGTTGTGAGCCCCTACGACTGACTTGATTCAAATGTACACTACTACTGCAGCAATGATAAGACACAGAGGAATCACCAAAATTGCTGCTTTCGCATGTCCCTTATAGTGGTGTGAAAAATCTTTGTAGTCCCTCACCTCTGTTCCAGGAATAATGACGAATCTTGGTGTAATTTTACTGATAATGAGCCAATCAAGTATTACCAAGTCACAGACAGCAGCTAAGGAAATGAGCGCATAAAACACCTTCTTTTCTTGCGTAATTGATTTTTTATTAGGAATGGCTAAACAGTTATACACTCACAATGCCTTAAGAAATCCGGATCAATATCCGCACCATGTCCTGGAGCATCTGGCAGAGTGATCTGTCCGACATCGTATCGGGCACCTCCAATCACAGGATCCTCCTTCAAGAACAAATATCCATCCAGGTCTGCAAAACGAATATTGGGCCTAGCAGACACCAGATGCGCCGCCGCTGTCAAGCCCAGCCTTGTCTCTAACATGCACCCGACCATGCAGATTATACCCGTACTTTCAGCAACAGCGTTAATTTTCAGAGCCGTATGAATGCCCCCTGACTTGGCCAATTTAATGTTAAAATAATCACAGCATCCCATCGCTACCAGCTTAAAGGCATCGTGATGGTCAAACAGGGATTCATCAGCCATGATCCCGATCGAGCTCTTCTCTCTAATCCGCCGCATATTCTCATAATCCCAGTACGCCACGGGCTGTTCACAGTACTCGATTCCCTCTGATTCAAGGGCCTGGAGCACATTTACAGCGGTTTTATAATCCCAGCCCTGGTTGGCATCAATTCGGATTGGCAAATCCTCTCCGATGGCTTCTCTGATTCTTTTTACTCTTTTGATGTCTTCTTTCTGAGTGGTGCCGAGTTTGACTTTTATCGCCTGAAAGCCTTCGTTCTTGTATTGAACAGCCTTCTCAGCCATATGCTCAGGTTCAGCCAGTCCGATTGTGTTATCGGTCCAGAAAGAGCGCTTTCCTCCACCGAGAACAGCATAGAGGGGAAGTTCTGCGACTTTCCCCAAAAGATCGTATAATGCCATATCAAAGGCACTCCGCAGCGTGCTGTTATGGACTAAAAATCCATCTATCTCTCTCATCCGTTCTTCAATGTTGAGAGGATCTTTATTGAGTAGCAGTCTGCCAAGGTCCACGGCTCCGGCCAGATTGATTGATTGTGTCTCGCCCGTAATTCGCCAGGTTGGATTTGCCTCACCAAGACCGTAGAGCCCTTCATCTGTGTTAATCTTTATGATGACGCTCTGGGCATCTGTAATCTCCATGATGGCTATCCTGAAAGGTTCTTTGAGCGGTATATCGGATTTGTAAATTTCAATGTTTGTGATTTTTAATTTCTTCTTCATGCTCTATTCTCCTCTCATAATCTCTCATATCACAAGACAATGAGATTCATTTATACGCTTCCCTTGCCTGTCCCCAGAATGTCCGGGCTGTCTCATCCGAGGGGCGGGCTGTGAATGAGCTGACCACCACATAAACGACAGCAGCACTGCAGACTGATACAAAAGAGGGATGACTGCCCCAAAGTCTTAGCTGAGGGACTGCGGTATTGGCCAGCGCATAGACTATCATGCCCCACACTATCGAGGATATTGCTCCCCACTGATTTCCTCTCTTCCAAAACATACCCAACAGGATCGGGCCGAAAGTCGCTGCCTCCAAACCTCCTATGGAAAAAAAGATTATCCATTGGATCAATTTTGGCTGAAAAAGAGCTAAGCCGATGGCGATCGTCAGACAAGCTCCCATGGTCCACCTGGAAGCCAGTTTCATTTGCTGGCCTGATACTCCGGGCTTGAGTTCTTTCAAAAGATTCTTAGCGATACTCGATGTGATTATAATCGCCATGGCAGCAACCGTAGTCTGGATACCGGCCACAATTCCAGCCAGAACAATCCCGCTCATAGCTTCCGGCATCACATTCATTGCTAGCCAGGGGCTGATTTCATCTGAGACGGCCAGATCAGGCTTTATTGAACGGCCGATAACACCAGCCATGCACAACAGAAAAGTCCATAGGAAGACCAATATGCCTCCCATCCAGATTCCTTTTTTAAGCGCTCTTGTGTTCCTGTAAGTCAGAGCCCCGAGCATGGCATGGGGCATCCCGACGACAAAAAATCCAGTCATACAGGCAATCGAAAAAGCAAACACAGGGGAAAATTGCCCGCCCATAGTCGGAGAGAGAAAATTTATGTCCTGGGCAGCGATTATCTCTGTAGCTCTCTGAAATCCGCCAGCGTATTTTACCGTGCCAATGAAGAGCATCAGGCATCCAATTGTTATGATTATGCCCTGGGCAAAGGTTGCCAGAGAGGTTCCGCGCATTCCCCCTAATACACAATAAATCAATACAACCAGGGATCCGAGAGCAAGAGAAGCAAGATATCCCATTCCCGTCATCTGAGCGATGACTCTTGCGGCTCCGACAAACTGCGTTGCCATATAGGGTAATAAAAAGATTGTGACTAAAGCAGCCAGCATCACGATGATTGCCCTGCTTTGATACCTGGCTTTAAACAAGTCTAAATATGTCAGGGCGTTAACTCTCCTGGCCACGATGCCGACAACTATCCCTATCGGGGCCAACAGCAGAAGATTCATAAAAATCTGGAAATTATTTATCAGTACCCAGGAATAGCCGTATTCATAGCACATTCCCGGACCGGCTATGAAAGTTCCTGCACTGGCCAATCCCCCGGCAATGACTAAAGCGACGACAATTCCTCCCAGGCCTCTTCCTGCTGCATAGAACTCTTTTTCGTATTTGGAGATAGGAACTTTCTCGACAATGCGGTATGACCACAGGCCGATGGCTATTAACAGCGCTGTATAAGCCAGAAAAGAAACAACGGCCAGATTCATTCTTCCTGCTCTGAATCCTCGTCTTCTGTCAGAGGAATATCAGGTATGAACCGCTCTGCTACCAATATCAACAGGAGAACAAAGACAGCAGGAACCACAATATTTCCAATTGCCACCCAGCGAGGTAAACCCCAGATAAGAGGTCTTATGCCCAGGAGATAAGACAACCCCATGATGAATAAAAGATAAAGGGCAAAGAAGAGCCAGGCAAGAGCTAAAACCTTTCGGCTTATTTTAATTCTTGAGTCTTCGACAAATTTCATCCTCTCACCTCTTCTTACTTTTCTCTTTCAATAACGGGCAGAATAATATGAGAGGGATATTCTGCATCATGAAAAATTGCTTGCTCTGCCGTCACCATGTCAGTGGTCGTATAAGGATCCTTGCCGGTGTTGAGATTGCGGTTAAAGATCGGGAAATCGCTGCTTGAAACTTCCACTCTGACTCTATGTCCTTTCTTTAAAATTGTGCCTGTCGGCCTGAGCTCTATCTCATATCTGTATACTTTCCCAGGCTCAATAAGCGAAGACTTCTCCATAGATTCCCTGAATCTAGCTGAAATCAAACCGGATGCTGCGTAGCAGACATTGTAAGCTGCGCCGTTGGGATGAACATCTACCAGTTTCCCACAAAAATCTGTATCCCTGGCAGAAGAGGAAGCGAAAAGCACAATCTTCACAGTTCCGACGATTTCGATATCATCCTTCAATACATCGGATGTGTAGCACAGAACATCCATTCTCTTTTCGTTGACTCTCTGATCTATTGGATCAGAGGAAATCCCGCCCCTGGCTCCAGTTCCCCCTCTTACAGAAGGCACAGGATCAGCCGGATCGTAGACATATTCATCCGGCGGTTCCTGACCGGGCGCTTCCATGCTCAGACGGCCGTCACCGAAGAGCGTATTGGCTTTGCCGTTGCTGTGAAAATAAAATTCTGTGTATTCTGTATCAGGCAGGGGCCACTCTTTCTCATCCCTCCACTCGTCTTTCCCCACAATGAATAGCTTCACCTTGGCTTCATTCATGATATTGTTCTTGAAGCCCTTGAGCCAGTAATCAAACCATCGAAGCTCGTAGGTTTCCAAATCCAGCAGAGCATCAGGCCCAAAATCAAAAGCTCCCAGTTTTGTGTAATTATTCTCGGCATGTGGATAAGGGCCTCCATGCCGCCAGTATCCAATGATGAGCTTGGCATTTTTTTTGGCAAACTCAGTGCCTTCCCTCATAAGGCCATAGTAATTCTCTAAGGCTCCGTGCTGCCCGTCATCATACCAGCCAGTAACAGTCACAGAGGGAATGTTTATCCTGTGATACCTATCTTTCATTCCCTGTTTAGCCCAGTATTCATCATAATCGGGGTGGGAGAGCCACTCTTTCCAGAATTCGATCTTTCTCCCTAAAAACTCATCCAGGGTTATGAGCGGAAGATGGTCTTTGAGGTTAAGCCATTCGTTCACACCCAAGTTCTGGTTTGTGCGTCCATGCATCAAAAACGCCCATGTCATCGCATCCATCAAGTAGAGTGTTCCGCAGGAAAACCAGGTGTCACCATATATGCTGCTCGGAGAGCCGTAAGTGAAAATACAGGTTAGATGAGGCGGCTGCTCTGCTGTTGCCATCCACTGCACAAATCCAACATAGCTGACTCCTGTCATACCTATTTTCCCGTTGCTCCAGGGTTGTTTGGCAATCCATTCAACCGTATCGTAGCCATCATACTCTTCGCCGACAAAGGGATACCACTCCCCTTCTGAATCATAACGGCCCCGGCAGTCCTGGATGACTACCACATAGCCCCGGCTGGTATAAAACTTACCATACCTGTCGTATACGGGGATGCTGTTATTATAAGGTGTTCTTATGAGTATGGTAGCAAACTTTCCCTCTGCATCAGGAAAATAAAAATCTGAAGAGAGCTTTACTCCATCTCTCATCGGAATCATTCCCCCTAAGTCCAGACGAACTTTGTAATCAGGCTTGGATATGACACTCTCTGCCCTGGAAAACGTCACACTGAGAACTAAAGCCGAAATAAGAAGAGCGATAGAGACAATCCTTTTTTTCATTTTTATTCTCCTCAATCAGGTTTACGAATAAAATACTTTTTCCGATCCAAAAATGCAATTTCATCCTTGCCGACAACCGTTTTAATTGTCCAATTTTATGACTTTTTTTCTCGCTTCTGTGGGTGTTGACAAAAAGGCCAGAGCAGCGGCCCATCAATTGACCTTTATCTGGGATATAAGAGGTAATAATGATAAGAAACTACAGCTTATGAGAGCTGCACTTACGGATCGCTTATTTAATCTTATAGGTAATGCCTACTGTACCGTATATGCCGGAAAAATCGCCAGTTACAGACCAATACACTTTTAAGGTAACCAAAATTTTATCAAGAAAACCTGAAACATCCTCCCAAAAATAAAGATGTGTCCCTAAAAAAGGAGCAACGTGAGGTTCGCTCTGCAGATCGCCTGTATAATCATTACCTAATTCATTACTGACAGATAAAATGCTATACCCAAGATTTGCTCCAGTAAAGAAGTCCAAGCCTTTTATTTCCTCCGTTTTAAAGTGGTATGTGATATCCAATGACGGTTTGACTACTCGAAAAGTGAACTTCCCACAAAAGCATCCCAGGTAGTCACACCATTTATCAAACATAACCGTGCCGCCCAATCCAATATTATCTGTTAAAAAAAACTCATAGCTAGCACCTACGGGAAAGGGCATGGAATCAAAGGGATCGGCAGTTGCGGTATAAGAATTAAGGCCAATCTGACCGGTCACATACATTGAGCCCTTGGAAGACTTTTTCGTTCCACTGGAAGCTGAAACAGGATTCAAGGCAAAAACAAAAAAGTCAAGAACAAATATTGCAATGAAAAGTAAAACTGTTTTTTTCACTCTATTCCTCCTTCTTTTCTAATCTTGCTCTCCTTTCTTACTGATCCAACATAAATTATTTTGCAACAAACATGCCAATTCAAATGTCAGCGCTCTTTTCATTCATTAGACTCTTCTCTGTCTCCTATGAATGATAAATGCAGGCTAATTGCCCTATGGCTCCTTTACTATTACTAATGTAAAAAGATCATACAATGCTCTCCTCTATGTCCTTTTTTAAGGACGAAAATTCTGTAATAGTATTTGCATGAGAGATATATCTGAGACTTGATTCCTCTCTAAATAATCTTTTTTTTCTTGAGTAGAATTATCCCTTCTCTTGGAGCATCTCCATTTCTGTTCCAGTATTAGATCAGCCAGTCAATCTGACTCTGAAAATTTGACAATCCATATCATGCTGTTGTTAAAATAAAGGAACATAAAAATTGGAGGAAGCACCATGTGTAAAAAAATCTTAAGTTTACTCTTCATCTTCTCAATTATTCTTTTCGCCTGTCAAAAGGCTGAGTATCGTGAGGTTCCAAAGTACACTATCGAGCAGTTTATGAACACAGTTTCCATCGGAGGCAGCTCCTTCTCATCTGATGAACAAACCATTCTATTTTCAAGTAATGAATCCGGAATCTATAACGCCTATGCCCTTCCTGTCACAGGAGGTGAACCAACACAGATCACCAATTCCACAGATGATGCTATCTTCGCCCTTTCCTTTTTCCCTAAGGACAACCGCATTCTTTACAGCTCTGACAAAGGCGGGAATGAAATCACCCACATCTATCTCAGAAGCGAAGACGGCACGGTCCAAGACTTAACCCCAGAAGAAAAAGCAAAATCAGTATTCTACGGCTGGAGTTTTGATGAAAAGAGCTTTTTCTTCGGCTCAAACAAAAGAGATGCGCGGTTCATGGATATATATGAAATGGAGATAAAGACTCTAACTCCTCAAATGGTTTTTCAAAATGATAAGGGATACGAGTTGGGTGCCATCTCGAGAGATAAACGATATTTCGCCTTTGCAAAGCCCATCACAACCAGCAATTCAGATATGTATCTGTATGATACACAAACACAGGAAATGAAATATCTGAGCCCGCATCAAGGAGATGTCGTTTACAATCCTCAAACATTCAGCCCGGACTCAAAAAGCCTCTATTATCTGACTGATGAAAACAGCGAATTTACCTATCTCAAACGATACAACATCAAATCAGACCAGAGTGAAACCACAGAACAGGCCAACTGGGATATCTGGTACACCTATTTCTCTCGAAACGGAAAATACAGGGTCCTAGGAATAAACGAAGAAGCGCAGACCGTTATCAGAGTCTATGATACGGCAACAAACAAGCCCATTCAGCTCCCTGAGCTGCCCGGCGGTAACATCTCATCTGTCAACATATCAAAGAACGAAAATCTGATGTCCTTCTATTTCAACGGCTCAAGATCTCCTAATAATTTGTTTGTGTATAATTTTAATACCAGAGATTATACAGAACTGACCGACACGATGAATCCAGAAATCAATCCGGAAGATCTGGTTGAAGCCGAAGTTGTCAGGTATCCCTCCTTTGATGGCCTGGAAATCCCAGCCGTTTATTACAAACCCCACATCAAGCCGAAAGAAAAAGTCCCTGCTTTGGTCAGAGTCCACGGAGGCCCTGGCGGTCAAGCCAGAGTTGGCTACCGTCCACTCACTCAATACCTTGTCAACCACGGGTATGTTGTGATCGATGTGAACAACCGAGGCAGTTCAGGATATGGAAAGACCTTCTTTAAGATGGATGATCAAAAGCACGGAGACGTGGACCTTGATGATTGTGTATGGGCAAAGAAGTATTTGATCTCTGCAGGTTATGTCGATGAAAACAAGATCGGCATCATCGGGGGCAGCTACGGAGGATACATGGTTCTTGCAGCCCTGACCTTCAGGCCTGATGAATTCGCCCTGGGAGTGGATCTTTTCGGAATCTCCAACTGGGTGAGGACATTGGAGAGTATCCCTCCCTGGTGGGAATCTTTTAAAGAAGCGCTTTACGCAGAAATGGGAAATCCTGAGACAGACCTGGATAAACTGCGCGCTAAATCTCCACTCTTCCACGCCACAAACATCATCAAGCCTCTAATGGTTCTCCAGGGGGCAAACGATCCCAGAGTCCTCAAGGTTGAATCGGACGAGATCGTGGAAGCAGTCAAGAAAAACGGCGTTCCTGTAGAGTACATCGTGTTTGATGACGAGGGTCACGGTTTCGTGAATAAAGATAACGAAATCAAAGGATACAAAGCCATATTGGATTTCCTCAACAAATATCTGAAAGGCGAAGAAGAAAGCTAAAGATCTTCTGTATTTCTCGCTATCTATGCTATGTTAACCTGTTATTTCCATTTTCATTACTTAAATGGATTAAATACTCTCCTTTTCACAGGACCTCTTTTTAGTTTAAAATGAAAAATATATTGCGATAATAGGGCACTTGCCTTTCCTGCAAAAACTGGCTGATCGCCTACTCACAGGTTCGGAAGAAAGTAATATTATTGCATTTAAGAATTCAGGAGTGGTATGTCTGGATTATGCTGAAGAGTGGAAAATCTATTGGCTGATATCACCGGAGCACATGTAAAGGACTTACCCATCCATTTATAACACTAAGGCGTTAAACGACTCTGCAGGCATATCTGGTATCAGGATCACTTGTATATAAGTTCTTAGGAAGAGCAAATAATGTATTCTAAGCTGCAGCTGGGATGATGTGAGCTATGGCTCTATTATCTGGCCCTTGACCTCGGGGCTGTCAACTGGAAAGTGAGGTTCGAATTAATCCTCAACACATATATGTCGCCATAACAAAGTCAGGTCGACCAGGCAGGCCTGTTATTAGACCTAAAGATAGATTTGTGAGGATGAATAATAATGCACAAGAAATCTTTAAGATTCCGCCTGAAGGAGATCTAGATATAGAATTCAAAATTCCTATGGAAAATTTTAGATGCGAGCGACAAAAGGCTACTTTTGTAATTACGTTGGATAACGGCGATAGAGAAGTAAGGCGTATAAATTTTCTTGAACCAGGACTTAGTACAGTCGAAATAGATACCGTTTTAAGAAACCGAATTCTTAATAGGCCAATTAAGGCTATAATAACTGTTCCGGAGTGGCTTCCACATGATCCATTGACTTTTGCTGTTTATTTAAGACTTGCACAAGAACCTGCGACCTTCTGATTCGTAGTCACCGGACAGC